>CAVPVX010000011.1:0-477500 GCA_963709345.1 uncultured Actinomycetes bacterium | reverse complement strand
GGCGCGAGGGCGGGCAGGCCGCCGGAGGCGAAGGCGCGGCGCTCGTCGTCATCGAGTCGCGCCTGATCAACGATGAACGTCGCGACGCCGGCGTCGCGCAGCTCGTCGAGATTCGGAGCGAGGTTGGTGACGCGCGCGTTGAAGACACGCGTCCCCCCGGCGTCCGCGACGCCGGGAACTCGTACCCCTTGGCGTCCTCGAGCAGGAGCGAGACGTGCTCGTCCGGGCCGGGCGCGTCGTAGAGCCCCTCCGCCCGGCCCAGCAGGTCACGCGTGTGCAGCACCTGCTGGCGGCCGAAGGCGAGCGACCTCGACGGCCGGAGCACGAGGTCCGCGGCGCGGGTGGCGGACGCGCCGGCGGGGGGCGCAGGGCGGGCGGGGGGCGCAGGGCGGGCGGATGGCGCAGGGCCGGGCGGCACGGTCGCGGACAACCATGAGATGTCCTCGAGTGAGGCCTCCGGCGACGCGACGACCGCTACGAGGCCGCGGCCGGTCAGGGTCTCGGCGACGCCGGCGGCGAGTCCGTTCAGCCCCTGCAGCGGGTACTCGAGGACGAGAGCCGCACGGGGCGCCGGTGCGAGGGCGATCGAGGAGCCGCCAGATGGCGCGCGTACGGCGGCGACCCAGGGCGAGGCTCGAGCACGGCGGCGACCCACGTGCGATCGGCGTCGAACAGGACCTCGGGCAGGCGGACGCGGACCGGCCGGCCCTCGCGGCGCAGCGCCTCGAGGGCCTCGGCGACCGCGGTGACCTCGTCTCCGGGCAGAACGTCGAGGCAGTACGCGCCGCCGGCGGGCAGCGGCAGGGGCGCCTCGCCCGGACGCAGGCGCAGGACGACGCCCGGGCGGGCGAAGAGCGCCGGCGTCGTGGACCGGGATCCGGCCACCGACGGCCGGCGCCGGGCCGCGCGCGACGCGCCCCGAGTGCCGCCGGCCGGCGGCCTCGGCGACGCTCGCCGAGCTCCGCCACAGCCCGCCGGCGCAGGTCCTTGAGCTCGCCGACGGCCAGGAAGACGCCGGCGGCGACCGCGAACTCCAGGTCGGCAAGACGGTACGGCGTGCCGCCGAGCGCGCCCAGCGCGTCCCAGCGCCTTCTCCTCGGTCAGCGCCGCGGTACGCGCCGCCGCGAGTGGGCCGGGGGTCTCGACACACACCGAGTCGCCGCTCGCGAGCACGGTCACCGTAAGAACGCGCCGCTTTGCCCAGCTCCCCGGCGAGCCGCATCGCGAGCTCGACCGGGCGCATGGCGATGCGGCCGGCGACAAGGCTGCGCGCAAGCTCGCCGGCCTCGGCCTCGGCCAGTCGGAACAGGCGGTCCTTGAGCGCGACGCGCTCTCGCAGGCGCAGCCGTGATGACGTCGTCACCGCCCTCGTCGAGGCGCTGCGGCTCCGACTGGCCCCACGTCGTATACAGGTAGACGAGGTCGCCGGCGGAGACCGGTCTGCCGAGGCGGACCTCGACCTCTCCCCCACCTTCGTCGATGGACGCCACACGGCCGACGAGGACGCCGCGGTGGCCGCCCCGGCCGCCGCTGCGCACCGCGTCGTGGCGGCCGTCGAGGTGAGCCGTCGTGAACGACCGTGAGAAGCTCTGCTCGAGGCGGGACGACCACTGCGGCCTCACGGAGTATGCCTCCGGATCGGCCAGCGCCGCGTCGAGCGCCTCGCGGTAGACGGCGGTCGTGACGCCGACGTACGCGGCGTCCTTCATCCGCCCCTCGATCTTGAACGACGTGACGCCTGCGGTGAGGAGGCCGGGCAGCGCGCCCACAGCGGCGAGGTCGCTGGTCGACATGATCCGGGACGCCTCTTCCGCGCGGCCACCCGTTCGGCTGAGCGCGTAGCGGAGCCGGCAGGACTGGCTGCAGCGGCCGCGGTTGCCGCTGCGCCCGCCGACCATGCTGCTGAGCAGACAGTCGCCGGAGTAGCCGTAGCAGAGGGCGCCGTGGACGAAGGCCTCGAGCTCGAGGCCGTGCCGCTCGAGGGCGGCGATCTCGGCGAGGCTCAGCTCGCGCGCCAGGATGGCGCGCGAGAAGTCGAGCCGTTGCAGCGCCGCCAGCTGCGCCGAGCTGTGCGTGTTCAGCTGGGTACTGGCATGCAGCGGCAGCTCCGGATACTCCTCGCGCACGCGCGCGGCCAAGCCGAGGTCGGCGACGATGAGCGCGTCGAGGCCGGCGAGGTACGGCGCCTCCAGCGCCGCGAGCGCCGGTTCCACCTCGTCGTCCCTCAGCAGCGTGTTGAGCGCCAGGTACGCGCGCGCATCATAAAGATGGGCGGTCTCGACGGCCGCGACGACCGACTCCCCGGAGAAGTTGCCGGCGAAGGCGCGGGCGCTCCAGCGCTCCAGACCGAAGTAGACGGCGTCGGCGCCGGCGGTCAGAGCCGCGCGCAGAGCGCGCGGCTCTCCGGCCGGCGCCAGGAGCTCCGGACGTGCCGGAGAAGCGTGTGCTGCGGATCCGTTCATGAGCTCATGCTACAGGTCGAACGGCGGCGAGGCCGGCGACTCTGCCGGCCGGCCGGCCGCCTCGCCGCATCGACTCGTCTCCGTCGCGGCGCCTACGCGAGCGGCAGCGCGCCGGGCTCTTCGCCCGTGACCTTGCCGCGCTTGTCGCGATGCACACGGATGAGCCCGCTGGTGGCGATCGTCTTGACGCCGTTGCGCTCGAGTTCGTCGAGGAAGATGTTGATGCCCAGCGAGTCGCTGCTCATGTGGCCGGCGATGATGACGTGGATGCTGTGCTTGTCGGCCTCGTCGCGCAGCTCCTGGCCCATGTGCATGCCGACGATCGTACCCACGCCGGCGTCGGCCAGTTTCTCGACGACCGTCTTGGGACCCTCGGTCCCGCCCGTCATGTCGACCCAGACCTTGCCTGCCCGCGCCCCGGGGCTGCTCTTGCCCGTGTACGGGCCGGCGCCCTTCTGCGCGGCGATGCGGTACTCGGGGATCTCGAGGAGCGCCTTCTGCACGTCCTCGATGGTGCTGGGCTTCTTCTTGGCGAACCACTTGTTGAGGAAGTCGACCACGAGGTTGTCGGTGGGCGTGTGTGCGGAGAAGAACGGCACCTCGAGCAGACGCGCCGCGTCGATCGCCTGGTCGTAGTTGACCGGCATGAGCCGCCGCTTGACCTCGTCCATACGCTCCATGATCAGCTTCTCGCCTGCCTGGATGGGCACGCCGAGGCTCGCCCAGATGTCGGCCTGGACTTCCATCACGCTGTCGAGCTTCGTGAGACCCCAGCCCTCGGGGTGATGCGTGTAGATCGCGTCGATCGGCAGGCCCTTCTCCCGCAGGCGGTCGGCGAGCAGCACCTCGCCGGTGTTCATGTCGATGCCGCCGAGGAGCGTCGTGACCTCGGCGCTGGGGTCGCCGACGTAGATGCGTGTGTCGTTGAAAGGGTTGGTGAGGCCTTCCTTGTCGGCCAGCGCCTTGAGGTGGTCGGGCAGGGCGTCGTAGCGCTTCTTCTGGCGCGCCAGGAAGTCGTCGACGCCGGCCTCGCCGCGCGGGTCGGCCTCGATGCCCATGCGCACGGCGGTCTCGTAGATCTCGCGGAGCTTCACAGGTGGTCCTTTCGTCTCAGGCGGCGCGCCCGTACCGGGACGGCGAGCGCGTGGTGCGCGGGCCGGCGCCGCACTGCGTGGTGATGGCTGGATCGACCCTATCTTACCCAGTGGGGAGGATCGGAGTCCGTCCGAACGACCGCGAGAGGAAGCGGCTGTCGGCGTCGACGAAGCGCCAGGGCTTCTGGTCGCCGCCGCGCACACCGATCCGCGCGGTGGTGACGACGCGCGGCGTTGGCGACGGCGGGCCGTCCGCGCGAGTCGCCTCGCGCGGCAGGATCGCGAGCGGCGCCTCCCACACGGGCAGCCCCCCGTGCTCGCGGCCGATGCCGAGCGCCTGGGCGAGCCGCGCCGGGCCGGAGGCCAGGAGGCGCGGCTCGCCCACCCCGCGGCGCCCGGCCATGACCTCGGCGCCGGCGTCGGGCTCGAGCGCGCGGAGAAGCACCCCCGCGCCCACCCCCTCTTCCTCGCAGGCGACGTTGGCGCAGAAGTGCATCCCATACGTGAAGTACACGTAGAGGTGGCCTGGAGGCCCGAAAAGGACGGCGTTGCGCGCCGTCTTGCCGTTGAAGCCGTGGCAGCACGGGTCGTCCTGGCGATAGGCCTCGGTCTCGACGAGGCGGCCGCCCACGCCGTGGAACAGGAACGTGCAGCCGATGAGGTCGCGAGCCACCTCCAGGGCGGAGCGCGCGAAGAACGCCTGCGGGAGCGGCTGCCAGGTCATCACTCGCCGAGTGTACCGAACGGCGGCCGGCAGTGGTGCTCGGCGAACTGCTCCTTGGCGTCGATGGCCTCGGCGACGGCCCCGGACGCCAGGGCGCGGTCCTTCCTCATCGGGGTGACCTTGACGCGGCCAAGGTCGATGCGACAGGCGACGACGTGGTGGCCGTGCTTCTCCTTGAGCCATTGGATCAGGGCCGAGGCGTCGAGCCGGCCCGAGCAGGCGAGGACGACGGCACCGTTGGGGGCGCTCGAGGCTCTCTCGGGGCTCACGATTGACTGCTCCAGTGGAGCGTGAGTGAACGAAGGCCGGCGCGGCGTAGCCGCTCGCCGGCTTCAGGGTGGACTGGCGTGCGCGCGGAAGTGCGCCTGCGCGCTAGCTAGGCATCTCGGAGATGGTCGACGTAGCGCTTCATGCCCAGCGCCTTCTCCGGCGTCTCGAGGATCACGATGAAGGTGTCGTCGCCGGCGAGCGTGCCGACGACGTCGGAGTGGTTGAGGTTGTCGATCTGACGGGCGACGGTCGACGCCGTACCGATCTCGCAGCGCACGACGAGGATCTGCTGCGACACCGACGTGGACCGCGCGAAGTCGCAGAGCACGTGCCGCGCGGCCTGCTCGGGGTCTTTGGGCCGCTCGCGCGAGCTCAGGATGTACTTGGCGCGTCCGAGGTGCGTGCGCACCTTCTGCAGGTCGAGCTCGCGGATGTCGCGCGACACGGTCGCCTGCGTGACCTCGCAGCCCATCGCGCTCAGCGCTCTCACGAGCTCGCGCTGCGTAGCGATCTCGCGCTGCTGGACGACCGTCTGGATGAGCCGCTGTCGCTCGGTCTTGCCCATCGGCGCGCGCTGGTTCATGCGGTCGGCGTCTCCCGTGACCTGGGCCGCCGGCGGCACTGGGGCCGACGCTCCCGTTCCTCCGTACAGTTGCTGCATAGAATACACCCCCACAGGTGAGAATATGCAAGCGTCATCCGCCTCTACAAACGCCGGACGCGGGCTGCCGGCGTCAAGCCGTGACCCTGGTCCCGCAGCCGGCGTCGGTCACGATCTCGAGCGGCGCCGCGTGCACTACCCGGCCGTGGATGATGTGGGCGCTGCCTACACCGGCCTCCAGCGCTTTGCGCACCGCCGCCGTCTTGGGCGCCATGCCGCCGGTGATGCGGCCGGCGCCCTGCAGTACGCCGAGGTAGGCGAGGCCGCACTCTGAGACCGGCGTCACGTCGGCGCCTGGTCTTCGTCGATGCCGTCGACGTCCGTGAGCAGAACGATCTTCCCGGCGCCGAGGGCGGCGGCGATCTCACCGGCGACCGTGTCCGCGTTGACGTTGTACGCCTCGCCGCCGGCGTCGGAGCCGACGCCGGCGATGGCCGGGATGCTGGCCTCGGCCAGCAGGTCGAGCACCTCGGTGTTGACCTCGTCCACCTGGCCGACGAAGCCCGGGTCGACGCCGTTGCCGTCGGCGACCTGGCGCTGCTTCGGTGTCACCGTGAGGAGGCGGCCATCCTCCCCGGAGACGCCGACGGCGGTGCCGCCACGCCTGGTGATGAGGCCGACGATGACCCTTCTTGCCTTGCCGACGAGGACCATACCGGCGTCTCGCAGACGCTGTAATTGGGGCGCACGAGGTGTGCAAACCATGCATCGGGTCGCGGGGCGGGGCGGCCGCACAAGGGCCGCCCCGCCCCGCGTGCATGCTCGAGGCCGCGCACGCCGCCGACAGCCTCACGACCGTCCGCCCGCCGGCGCCGGCGACGCTCAGCGCAGCGTCGCTGCGAACTCCCTCTCGAGCGCCTTCAGGATCTTGGCGCGCACGCCGGCGATGTCCTTCTCCCCGAGCGTGCGCTCCGGCGAGCGCATCACGACCCGCAGCGCCAGGGACCTCTTGTCGGCCGGCACCTGGCCGCCCTCGTAGACGTCGAAGACGTGGACGCTGCGCACGACCTTGCCGCCGGCGCGACGGGCCTGCTCGACGACCGCGGCCGCCGGCACGTCGCAAGCGACGACGACGGCGAGATCCTGCTCCGCCGGCGGATACGCGCCGAGGTCGCGGAACCGCGATACCTCGAGCGCGGCCGGGCAGATCAGGTCGAGGTCGAGCGTCGCGAAGTAGACGTCCACGTCGTCGACGCCGTAGGCTGCGGTGACGTCGGGGCGCAGCAAGCCGAGCGCGCCGACCGTACCGGCGCGCGGCAGATCGACGAGCGCGGCCTTGCCGGGGTGCAGGTACGGGTGGCGGGAGGCGGCCTCGCTGAGAGAGCCGAACCCGGTGCGCAGGCCGAGCGCCCCGAGAGCCGCCTCGACCACGCCCTTGAGCGTGTACAGGTCCGTCCGGCGGCGCGTTCCCGTCCAGGTCTCGTCCTCGAGAGGTCCGGCGAGGACGATGCCGAGCACTTCGGGCTCGTGCGGAAGCATGGCGCCGGGTTCGGCGGCGTGCGCCGGCGCCGGCGCCGCGTCGTCGTCCCAGAGGTAGGTCTTGCCGATCTCGAAGAGACACGGCGGCCCGTTGAGCCGGTCCACGTTGTCGCGCACGGCGCCGAGGAGGCCGGGGAGCAGCATCGTGCGCATCACAGACTGCTCGACGCTCATGGGGTTACTGAGCCGGACGGGATCCAGGCGAGCGTCGCCCTCGGGCAGGCCCAGCGGCTCGAGGGCGTCGGGCGCGACAAACGAGTAGGTGATCGCCTCGTCGAGCCCGCACCCGGCGAGGGCACGGCGCACGACTCGACGCACTTTCTGCGTCTTGGTGAGGCCGCCGGCGGTGCGGTGCGCCGGTAGCGTCTCCGGCGCCTGCCCGTAGCCGGCAATGCGCCCCACCTCCTCGGTGAGGTCGACCTCACGAGTCAGGTCGGGACGAAAGGTCGGCGCAGTGACCGCCCAGACATCGCTCGTCGTCTCGTCCACCTCACAGCGCAGCCGGCGCAGGATGCCGGCCTGCTCGGCGGCCGGAACGGTGTACCCGAGCAGGGCGTCGCTCCTCGCCGGTCTGTAGCGCAGTGGCGCCGAGGCCGGCGGCGCACCGCCGACGTCGACGCCGCCGGGAGCAACGGTGCCGCCGCAGAGCTCGGCGAAGAGCCGCGACGCGAAAGCCAGCCCTCCGGACACGAGGTTCGCGTCGATCCCCTTCTCGAAGCGGTTGCTCGCCTCGCTGCGGATACCTGTGTGCAGTTCCGTGCGCAGGATGCTCGGCCCCGCGAAGTTGGCGGCCTCGAGCACGAGGTCCGTCGTCGCGCCGTCAACCTCGGCGTCGACGCTGCCGAACACGCCGGCGATGACCAGCGGCCGCTCGGCGTCGGCGATCACCAGCATCTGGTCGTCCAGGGTACGTTCGATCTCGTCCAGCGTGACGATCGTCTCCCCGGCCCGCGCGCGCCGGGCGACGAGCCTGCCGCCGCGGATCTTGGCGGCGTCGAAGGCGTGCAGCGGCTGCCCCCAGGCGAGCATCACGTAGTTGGTCACGTCGACGACGTTGCTGATGGGCCGCATGCCGGCGTGCGTCAGGCGGGCCTTGAGCCAGGCGGGGGACTCGCCGACGGTGACGCCGCGGACGACGTTCGCCCCGTACCGCGGGCAGAGATCCGGGTCGGCGACCTCGACCGCCACCGCCTCGGCGGCGGGAGCGCCGCCCGTCACCGCCGGACCGGCGGTGGGCGGCGGCGCCAGCTCGAGCCGCGCCGCGGCTGCGACCTCGCGGGCGATGCCGTAGATGCTGAAGCAGTCCGGGCGGTTCGACGTCAGCTCCAGCTCGATCACGGCCTCGCTGACCGGCAGGTAGTCCTGCAGCGGTGCGCCGACCACCCAGTCACGCGGCAGGACGGCGATGCCGGGGCTGTTCTCCTCGTAGCCGAGCTCCTGCTCGCTCATCATCATGCCGTCGCTCTCGACGCCGCGGAGGTTGGCCTTCTTGAGCTTGAGGCCGTTCTCCAGCACGGCGCCGCTGAGCGAGACGGCGACGACGTCGCCGGCCTGGAAGTTGTCGGCGCCACAGACGATCTGCCTGACGCCGCCGTTGGCCTCCCCGACCTCGACGGTGCAGAGACTGAGCTTGTCGGCGTTGGGATGCTTGTCGCGCGTGAGGACCGTGCCGACCACGAACCGGCTGAGGTTCTCCGGGTCGCGCGGCGCGCCGACCCAGTCGATGCCCTCCGCCTCGGTGCCCGACATCGTGAGGAGCTCGGCAAGCTCCTCCACGGTGCCCTGCCAGTCGACGTACTCCTTGATCCAGCTGAACGGTGCTCTCATCGTGATCCGCCCCTCTCAGAACTGCCGCAGGAAGCGGACGTCGTTGTCGTAGAACAGGCGCAGGTCGGGGATGCCGTGCTTGAGCATCGCCATGCGCTCCACCCCCATGCCGAAGGCGAAGCCGCTGACCTTCTCGGGGTCGTAGTCGACGAAGCTGTACACAGCCGGGTCGACCATCCCCGCACCCATGATCTCCAGCCAGCCGGAGTGCTTGCACGAACGGCAGCCCTTGCCGCCACAGAGCTCGCAGCTCACGTCGACCTCGATGCTGGGCTCGGTGAACGGGAAGAAGTGCGGCCGCACGCGGATCTCGCGCTCGCCGCCGAAGAACTCCTGCGTGAAGTGATGCACCGTACCCTTGAGGTCGGCCAGCGTGATGCCCTCGTCGACGACGAGGCCCTCGACCTGGTGGAACATCGGCGTGTGCGTCGCGTCCGAGTCGCGCCGGTACACCTTGCCGAGGCAGACCACGTAGACGGGCGGCTGCTGCTGCTCCATCACGCGCACCTGGACGGGAGAGGTGTGGGTGCGCAGCAGGACGCCGCGGTCGGCGTCCACGACGGCCTCAGGCATGGTCTCGCGCTGCTCGACGACCCAGAAGGTGTCGTGAGCGGAGCGCGCGGGGTGGCTCGGCGGCGTGTTGAGCGCCGTGAAGTTGTAGTAGTCGAGCTCGACCTCGGGGCCCTCGGCGATCCGGTAGCCGAGGCCGATGAAGATGTCCTCGACCTCACGCATCGTCTGGCTGATGAGGTGTTCGTGGCCGGCCGGGAAGGGCTGGCCGGGCAGCGTGACGTCGAGGCGCTCGTGCTGGAGAGACTCCGTGAGGGCCGCCCTCTTGAGCTCCGCCTCCCGCTCCTCCACGAGGGCCTCGAACTCGCGGCGCACCTCGTTGGAGGCCTTGCCGAAGAGCGGCCGCATCTCGGGGTCGAGTCTGGGGATGGAGCGGAGCATCTCGGTCAGCGGGCTCTTGCGGCCGAGGATGGCCACCCGCGCCTGCTCGAGAGCGGCGACGTCCGCGGCCCGGAGGATCGCCTCGCGGCCCGTGTGATAGAGCGCCGCGAGCGCGGGGGCGCGCTCCTTCAACTCCTGCAGCCGTGCGTCGTCCATGGTCATCCTTCCTGGGGCGCCGCGGCGCAGCGCGGAGGGTCGTCGGACGCGCCGGCCGGCCGGCGCGAGAACTCGTAGAGGGCGATGGCGCCGGCGACGCCGGCGTTCAGGCTCTCGACGCTCCCGGCCGCGACCGGGGCCAGAGGGATCGTGACGAGGCGCGTGACCAGAGCCCGGACGCCGCGCGAGAGACCGGCGCGCTCGGCGCCCACGACGAGGACCGCCGGGCGCCGCAGGTCCCCATCGGCCAGCGGCGCTCCCTCATGCGCGGACAACCCGTATACCTCGTCGACGGGGACCTGGTCGAGCACGTCGGCAAGCCGGACGTCGGGGAACAGGCGCAGCCCGAAGAGGGCGCCCATGCCGGCGCGCACGGTCTTGGGCCCGTAGAGATCGGCGCAGCCGGGCGACGTGATCAGCGCGCCGGCGCCGAAGGCGACCGCCGCCCTGACGAGTGTGCCGAGATTACCTGGGTCCTGCACGCCGTCGACGTACACGAGAAGCAGGCCGGCGGCCGGCGAAGCGCCCCGGGCGGTCTCCGGAGCCGGCTCGCCGGCGGCGCGCCGCGCCGCCGCCGCCTTGGGTCCGGAGCCGGGGCCGAGCAGCGACGCGACGGGCCGCCGCTCGGGCAGCGGGAACACGGCCACCGCGTCCGCCGGCGTCTCCAGCGTGGAGACGCGGGCCGCGACGCGGTCGTTCACGACAAAGACGCTCGGCGACGGCTCGGGCGCGCGCGGCACGGCGCCGACCGATGGACCGGCTGCGGGCGCGGCGCCCGCGCCGGAGCCTTCGCCGGCCAGGCCGAGTCGCTCGCCGAGCTCGTCGGCGACGTCCTCGCGCAGGAATACGACCTGCGGCCGGTGGCCGGCCGCGAGTCCGGCCGCGACCACGTCGGCGCCTTCCGCCAGGAAGGCGCCTTCACGGTCGCGGAACTTGCGCTGTCGCAGCGACGCGGCTCGCCGGACGAGCGCGTTCTGCGAGCTGGTCAGTGGTGCGCCGAAAACCCCAAGCGACTCGCCTCCCCTGCCCAGCCTCAGGCCGCTTCGAGAGCTGCGCGCGCCTGGTCGACGAGCGAGGCGAAGTACTGCGGGTCGCTCACGGCGAGCTCGGCGAGGATCTTGCGGTCGAGCTCGATCTGCGCAAGCTGCAGCCCATGCATGAACTGGTTGTACGAGAGGCCGTTGTCTCGGGCGCCCGCGTTGATGCGGATGATCCAGAGACGACGGAACTCGCGCTTGCGCACCCGGCGGTCACGGTAAGCGTACTGGCCGCTCCGCTGCACCTGCTCCTTGGCGCGCTTGTAGCTGGAGTTCTTAGTCGCGCGGTAGCCCTTCGCCTGCTCAAGGACCTTGCGCCGCTTCTTGCGCGCAGAGACGCTACGTTTGACTCGAGACATTGTCCGTACTCCTTGGAACTCACCGGCCGGCGGCCACTACGCGGCCCGGCCGGCGGCAAACTCAGATTGGCAGGCTCAGCGGAGCCCCAACAGGCGCTTGATCCCCTTGGAATCGGCCTGGCTGACGTCGTACACCTTGCGGAAACCCCGTTTGCGCTTGGAGCTCTTGTGCTCCAGAAGGTGGCTCTTCATCCCGTGGCGGCGGACAAGCTTGCCCGAGCCCGTGACGCGAAAGCGCTTCTTGGATGCGCTGTGGGTCTTCATCTTCGGCATACGCACCTCCTCCCGCTACTTCACCGGCGCCAGCATCATGACCATGTTGCGCCCGTCTTGCAGCGGCATGGACTCGATGACGCCGAGCTCCTTGACATCCTCCGCGAGACGCAGGAGCAACTGCTCGCCGCGTTCGGGATGGACCATTTCACGACCGCGGAACATGATCGTGACCTTGACCTTGTCTTTGTGCTCCAGGAAGCGGACGACGTGTCCCTTCTTGGTCTCGTAATCATGGACGCCCACCTTCGGGCGGAACTTGATCTCCTTGATCACGATCTGGCTCTGGTGCTTACGCGCCTGCTTCGCCTTGAGCTCGAGCTCGTAGCGATACTTGCTGTAGTTCATGATGCGGCACACCGGCGGATCGGCCTGCGCGGCGACCTCGACGAGGTCGAGACCCTTGTCCGCCGCGTAGTCCTGGGCGAAACGGATCGGCTTGATGCCCATCTGTTCGCCGTTCTCGTCGATCAGCCGAACCTGCGACACCGTGATGCCGTCGTTGATACGCGTACGGGGCTCGTTCGCCCGGTCGCGCATGAATCTGTCTCTTGGAGAAAATGGTCTGCCCATATGCAAAAAGGCTCGCCAGCGGCGAGCCCTCACGATCTCCTTTCTCGTGATGGACCCTGTCGACCAGCGATGGGCGCAGGGTGGGGTGCTCGCAAGCTCCCTCTTGATGGCGCCGGGAAGTATACATGACTCCGGCGCAAGCGTCGACTGCGCGAGCGGCTTCACCACCTCCCTTCCTGACGCAAGACGGCTCTCGACGCCGTCCACCTAGGAATGGACCGCACCGGTCTCGAATGGAACAGCGACGGCGACGGCGACGCCGTGCCGCCGACCCCGAGCCCGGGAGACTGCGTGATACCCAGCCACCACACGGAGACCGCATCGTTTCTCGTTGACGAGCGCGGAGCACACGAGCGAGTCGATTCCGAGCGGGTGAGGGCGCACCTCGACGAGAGCGAGTTCTTCTGGCTCGACCTGCACAGACCCGAGAGTGCCGACCTGGCGCTGCTGGCCGATGTGTTCGAGTTCCACCCCCTCGCGGTCGAAGACGCCGCGCACTTCGGCCAGCGTCCCAAGCTCGAGGGCTTTGACGACTTCGTACTCCTCGTCGCCTACGGCGCCAACCAGGATGAGGACGGGCTCGTGGAAGTCCATTGTTTCTACAGCGAAAAGTTCCTCGTCACGGTACACCGCGACAGTTGCCCGCCCTTCGACGACCTGCGCGACCGCGCCGGCCGGGAGATGGCGCCGCCGGCCCAGGGAGCCATGCTGCTCTACCTCGTGCTCGACGCGCTCGCCGACAGCTTCTTCCCCGGTCTGAGCGCGCTGGACGACCGCATCGACGAGCTCGAGGACGGGGTGCTGCGGCGGCCGGATGACGCGCAACTCCAGCAGCTTTTCAGACTCAAACGACGGCTCGTGGACTGGCGCAAGGTGATCACGCCCGAGCGCGACATGCTCGCACGGCTCGCGGCCGGCATCGTCACGATACCCGGCATGACCGCGGACATGGAGCGGTACTACCGGGACGTGTACGACCACCTCATCCGCATCAGCGACCTGGTGGACAGCTACCGAGACCTTCTCAGCGGCGCGATGGACGTCTATCTCTCCACGGTGTCGAACCGGCTCAACGAGATCATGAAACGGCTGACCATCGTGGCGACGATCTTCATGCCGCTCACCTGGATCACCGGCTTCTTCGGCATGAACTTCGGGTGGCTGGTGCTCAGCATCACAGGCTGGCCGGCGTTTCTCCTCTTCGGCGTCACCAGCCAGGTCGCCGCGGTGGGCATCATGTTCCTCCTGTTTCGACGGCGCGGCTGGATCTGACGCATGCACGTGGCGGCACAGGCCGTGGGCCAACACTGGCTGGGCGACACCCGCGCTGCCGTGGCGGGTTTCCTCCTGGGCCTGCTCCTCACCTTCCTCTTTGTGCGCATCAACACTCGACTCATCCGCGCCAAGGTGAGCTGGTGGTTCCACGACATCGAGAGTGAGGGCGGCACGCACGTCCACCACATGGTGTTCGGCGTGATCACCATGGCCGGCATCGGCTTCGTGATCATCGCCGCCCAGCCGACGGGCCTGCTCGCCCAGGTACTCGCCTTCATCTTCGGAGCAGGCGTGGCTCTGACGCTCGACGAGTTCGCCCTGATCCTGCACCTCCAAGACGTGTACTGGACCACCGAGGGCCGCGTCTCCGTGGACGCCGTGATCGTCGTCGTCTGCGTGGCCGGCCTCATCGTGATGGGCGTCAACCCGTTCCGCGACATCGGCAAGTCGGGCACCTCAGGCGACGCGACCCGTATCGCGATCGCCGTGATCGTGAGCTTCAACCTTCTGCCGGCACTCCTTTGCCTGCTCAAGGGCAAGCTCTGGACCGGCCTCCTGGGCCTGTTCGTCCCCATCGTGGGGATCGTCGGGGCGGTCCGGCTGGCCAGACCCAACTCGCCGTGGGCGCACCGGAGATACGCGGACCGGCCAAAGCGGCTGGCGCGCGCGGAGCGGCGCCAGAGGCGGATCAACGCTCACGTGGACGCATGGCGGGACGTGTTCTTCGACCTCATCGCCGGCAAGCCGCACCTGCCGTCGCTGCCCGGACCGGACGTGGTGGCGCCCAAGGGGGCGAACGGCGGCGGCGCCGACGTCACGGCCGGAGGCGGGGCCGACGACGGTGGCGAAGCGCGGGGCGTCGGAGCGACCGGCGATGAAGCGCACCACGACGCCGGAAGCGGGAGCCCGCCAGACGCCTGAGGTATCTCAGGCCGAGGGCGCGGAGACGCGCGCCGCGAGGTCGTCGAGAAAGCGGCGCTGGGCGGTCACGAGCTTGTCGCGCGCCGCATCCAGACCGTACCAGGCGGCGCGATCCACCTCCGGGAACGCCGCCACGCGTCCCGAGCGCGGCGGCCACTCCATCTCGAACTCGTTGCCGCGTACGGCCATCGCGACGCAGTCGCCCTCGAGCGCCCACACGAACACCAGCTTGTGGCCGCGCTGCTTGACGCCGCCGAGCGGCAGATACGCGGCGCCCGGCGCGGCCAACGCATCCGGATCGAAGCCGGTCTCCTCGCGGAACTCGCGTTGTGCCACGGCGAGCAGACCGGCGGACGCGGCGGCCACACGAGGCTTGACCCTGGGAGGCCGTCGCCACGACTCGGCAGGCTGGGGCAGCGGGTCACCGAGTTCGTCCGCCTCGGCCTCTCCCTTGGGGATGCTCCAGGCGCCGGCGTCCTTCTTCGCCCAGTAGGGGCCGCCGGGATGCACGAGCAAGACCTCGAGCGCGCGGCCGGCGGCGCCCGCGTGCCATCGGTAGAGAAGTACCCCCGCGCTGATGCCCGGCACCTTCGTCTCCCCCTGCTCGCAGCCTCTCGCGCAGTCGCGCACGAGGCTCCGCACAGGATACAACGGCCATCGGAGCCCTGAGCGCACGAGGGGGCCGGCGGCGCTCTCGCGCCGCCGGCCCCCTCGACATGCGTCTTGCCCTTAGCCTCGACCTCCGTCTCGGCTTCGTCCACTCAACTTGCGAGCACCGCCGAGAACACCCACCAGGCCAGCAGCGACTTCGCCGTCAGGCTGAGGATGATGTACGTCTTCTCGCCGAACAGGTAGTCACGCCATTTGCCGACCTTGTGGTACTGCAGCCACATGTTGATCGCGAACACGTTGAAGAAGAGGAAGAGGCTGATGATGATGCCGTAGACGAAGCCGGGCGGAGCCGGGCCCGTCAGGCCGGGGCTCCACACGTACAGAGCGACGATGATCCACGGGATGATGCCCGCGAAGGAGCCGAACCAGAACGACAGCCAGCTGGCCTTGCCGGGCGTCTCGTACTTCTCCATGAGCAGACCGAACAGGATCATGCTGGCGTTGACGCCGAAGATCGCGACGAGGGCGCCCAGGTCGCTCACACCGGTGATCATGCTGATGAGCACGATCATGATGCTCGAGCTGAAGAAGTACTCGATCCAGCGCCCGTAGTTGCGGTCCTGGAGCAGGTTGCGCTTGTACCACTCGAAGACTCCCGGCGAGGCGATGATGAACAGCGCCGCAGCCGAGATCGCCACGAAGGCGAAGATGCCCCAGCCCAGCGGCAACTGGAAGAGCTCGGTGAGGGTGGACTCGCTGCCGGGCGGACCGGTCATGTACGTCGCCGTGACGGGCAGTGAGAAACTGTTGGTCAGCAAGGCGATGGCGACCGCCTCGAGGGCGAGGACGATGCCGACGGCGACGTTCCAGATGCGAAGACGCGCGAGGCGCTGCGCGCGCTCCGGGGTGGGTGCTTCAGCCGCGTTCGAGCTGCCGGCTGCGTTCTCAGAGGGGGTACTCATGGTCGCGCTCCTTCTCGTCGGGGGGTCGTGGTGCAACAGGATGATGTCGTGGCCCGGCCGGTCATCGCTCGCAGGCCTCAGCAGTGTTGAGTTCGGCGATCCCGGTGAGGCCGTCGAGGAAGCGGCCGACGACGCGGCGCTCCTCCGGCGAGAGCTCGCCGGCCAGCGCGAGGACCTCTGCCGCGATCCTCGCCGTCTCTTCGCTGAGGTCTCCGTCGGCCTTGGCCGTACGCCGGAGCAGCACACGGCGGCGGTCGTGGGGGTGCGGCTCGCGCCGCACGTACTCGTCACGTTCAAGGCGGTCGAGGAGCGCCGTCATCGCGCCGGTGGTCATCTGCAGGCGCCGGGCCAGCCCGCTCGGACCAAGAGAGCCGTCGCTGCCCAGGTGCTCCAGAGCGATGAACTCCGGCACGCTCACACCGACTGCGTGCGCAAGCGCGACAACGAGTCCGGAGGTGGCTACATCGAGGCGTCCGGCAGCTACGACGATGTCTTCTGGGGAGTAGACGTGGTCCATATCGGTCCTCGCTTGCTCTAAGTATCTCGCAATTCGAGTTACCCAAATCCGGAGAAATCTACTCGCAAGGATGATCCGGGCGTTCAGTGCGACGCGAGGCCGAGCATCCGTGCGAATCGGGACGCCGCGGTTCGGAAGAACTGCGTCAGCGATCCCGGTCGCTGTGGGTCGCGCGGCCGAGCGCCGCGTACGCGCCGTACCCGGCCATGACGGCGCGGGGCGCGAGTCCGGGGCGGCGGCCCTGCTCGTGCGCCCGATCACTCGCCTCGTAGGCCAGACTCACGGACTGGACGAGGGGCCAGCGGACTGGCTCGGGAGGCACGTGCACCCTCGGTGGTCCGACGACCGGCATGCGGCTCCACTCGTCGTCGGCGCCGAGCACGAGAGAGGCGAGGATCTTGCCACCGAGCCTTGTGCCGGTGAGGCCGTGCCCGGAGAAGCCGAGGCCGGCGTGGACACTGCCGCGCAGCGCCGACTCGAAGAACGGCAGCGCCTTGCCGGTGATGTCCATGGGCCCGCTCCAGGCGGCATCGAAACGCACGCCCTCGAGCTGCGGGAACAGCCAGACCAGACCGTGCGCGGCCTGAGCCGCCAGGCGCGCGGAGGTGAGGACGCGGCCGCGGATGCGGTCGCCGCGAACGACCCCCATCGCGCCGCCGCCGATGGCGATGCGGTCGTCGGCGGTGCGGCGCAGGTAGTAGAGCATCTCCCGCAGGTCGGCCACGCCCCTGTGCGACGTCCAGCCGATCCTCTCGATGAGCTCCGGGATCGGCTCGGTCACGACCATGAAGTCCGTGCAGACGGCGAAGGCGCGGCGGAAATGCCGCTCCCGCGCCGCCCAGGCGCCGTGCGTGAGCACCACGTTGTCTGCGCTGACAACACCGCCCGGCGTCGACGACGCGGGTCAGGCGTCCTGCCTCGACCCGGTCCATCGGCGTGCCCTCGAAGATGCGCACGCCGCGCTCGAGCAACACGCGCCGCAACTCGCGCGCGAGCTTGGCCGGCTGGATCACCGTGAGGTCGGGCGTGATCACGCCACCGACAAAACGAGGCGAGTCGACGACGCCTCGCGCCGTGGCGGCGTCCACGCGCCGCAGCCGGTCGGCATAGCCGTGCTTCTCGAGCAGCCGGAAGGTCTCGTCGTCGGGCCCGGGCTGCCACTCGCCGGCCCGGGCGTACAGGATGCCCTCGTGGTAGGCGTCGATGTGTGCCTCGTGACGCGCGATCCACACGTCGAGATCGTCGACCATCTCGGCGAGGGCGGCGGCGTAGGCCACGCCGCCCTCTTCGCCGAGCGCCGCGCACAGGCTGGACAGCGCGGTCCACGACGGCGAGAAGAACCCGCCGTTGGCACCGCTACCACCGGCGCCGCAGACGTCGGCCTCAATCAGCACGACGCCGTACTGCGGCGCGCGCTCGGTGAGTTCGTACGCGGTCCAGAGGCCGGCGAAGCCCCCGCCGACGACGCATACGTCGGCGGTCACGTCGCCGGCCAACGGCGGGCAGGGCTCGCCGGGGTCGGCGCGCAGCGCCTCCTCCAGCCACCAGCTGCGCTGGGAAACGGCGGGAACTCCAGCCACGACACGGCTTCGGAAGACCATCGTCATGACCCCCTTTTCTCAGCTTCACGCTCCGCCTCGGTGAGGATGCGATCGAGTTCGGCAAGGATGTCGGCGGGCAGCGGCGCGGGCTCGTGTTCGCGCGCCAGTCGCGCGAACTCCGCGCGCGCCGCGACTTCGGCCGACTCACTCCCCCGCCCTCGGTGCCGCAGGGGCAGCGGAAAGTCGCGCACGTGAGCGCGCGTGTGCGAGTGCGCAAGATAGTGGGCGCGTGGCCCCACACTCTCGATGACATCGAGCGCGAGGTCGGCGTCACCGGGAAACTCCTCGAGCATGCGCCGGGCCGCCAGTACCAGCTCGTGCTGCAGGATGACGAAGTGCGGCTCGAGTACTGTGTAGCTGTCCAGCAGACCGCCGAGGTCGCCGCTGATCTCAGCCTCGGTGCCCGACAGCAGAGCGGCGCCGATACCGGCCCGCGAGCCGAATTCCCAGCCGATGCTCGCCTCGTCGCCGCTCACGGAAGGCCCGCAGAGGTGCGGCACGCCCCAGGCGTGGCCGAGGCGCGTGACGAGGCGCTCGGCCGGCGCTTCGATGTCGCCGATGTAGCCGCCGCTGCGCGGGTCCATCGCCGAGATGAGGTTGCTGTGAAAGACCGGCGCCCCCGGGAAAGCCAGCTGGATGAGCACCAGGGCGCTCACGACCTCGGCCTCCCCCTGGACGATGGCCCCGGCCGGCGAAGCCGGCGCCGTCGACCCCATGGTCGGCATGGCCATGAAGCTGATGGGGATGCCTGCCCCGGCGTAGACCAGCGCCGCCTCGATGCCGGTGTCGTCCTGCGCCAGGGGGCTGATGGTGCAGATGTTGCCGCAGACCGGCGGCCGCGCGCGCCGCGCCTCCTCGGAGCCCGCGACCACGGTCGCCATCTCCACGACCCGCTCCGCGAGGCGCGGGTGCAACGTCGTCGCGCCGCGTACGTGCTTGAGCGTGTTGGTGAGCCCGGCGTGGCACTCGTGCAGGGGCGCCGTACGGGCGTGGTCCTGAGCGCTCACCGGCGGCCAGAAGAACGAGACCGCCGGCAGGGCGTCGACGACGCGTGCCATCAGCTCGACGTCGGCCTTGCGCGAGGAACGCGCTTCGCCGGTCTCGGGATCGCGCACGCGCACACCGACGCCCTCGGTCGAGAGGTACGTTCTCGTACCGTCGAGGGTCAGGTCGAAGCGGGGCTCGCGGCCGCCGAGCAGGAAGGAGCGCGGCGCCGTGGCCAGAGCTCGCTCGACCGAGTCGGGGGCTAGTTTGACGACGCCGTCGCCGTCGACGGCGGCGCCGTGGCGGCGAAAGATCTCGAGCGCCGGCTCACAGGGAAAGCAGACGCCGACGCGCTCGAGGACCTCGAGCGTCGCCGCTTGAAGGCGCTCGACGGCGGCAGTGTCGTCGACCGTCGAGCGCAGCAGCGGCGTGAAGCTGATGATGTCGGGGGTGTATGTCACCGGCTCAACCTTCTCCCCTGGCGGCCTCGGCCTCGGCGGCGATCGCGTCGACCATCGACCAGAGGATGTCGACCGGCTCCATGGCGCCGCGCGACCATGGTCGCGCGGCGCACGTCTTCGCACGTGCCGGGGCGGTACTCGCCGCTCTCGAAGTCGAGCGTGACGGTGGGGCTGCCGGAGGGACAGAAGTGGATCCGCCCAGGCTCGAGCAGGCAGTCGTCGTCGGGCGTCGCGCCGGCGAGAAGCACGCCGCGCGGGAGACGGGCGACGGTGCGCTCGATGAGGTCGGCGGGGTCGGCGTGCAGGACGATGCCGTCGTCGAGCGTGATCTCACCTCGCCCTCGAGGACGATCGCCGCTTCGTGGAAGGCGCGTACGAACGGGCGACTCTGCTGGTCGCGCTCCCGCCAGCCGGCCGAGAGCTTCTCGTCGGGCGAGGCGGCAGCGGTGAACTCGCAACCGGGCGCCTCTACCACTTCGGGACCATGGGAAGCCTCTTCCCACACGGCGTCGGCCGCACTGACGACGTGAATCGGGGGCTTCTCGCTGGCGCTCATTCGTCTCTCTTTCGTGGACTGCGAGCTGCGCGTGACCGTGGGCGCATCGTACTCGCCTGGGGC
This sequence comes from uncultured Actinomycetes bacterium, assembly GCA_963709345.1. Classification (GTDB taxonomy): domain Bacteria; phylum Actinomycetota; class Thermoleophilia; order UBA2241; family UBA2241; genus CAIXSE01. The sequence goes on along the minus strand of CAVPVX010000011.1, from coordinate 457,682 downwards.
AACGCCGGAAAGGCTCCAGATGGCGGGCTCCCCACGTCGACGGCCATGGCGGGGGCGTGTAGCCTTCTGGGAAGCGATCATCACTCTGTCGATGGTGCCGGAACCATGCGACGCCCGCGATCCGCAACGCGCGGCGAGGAGGGAGACCACCGTGGCCACCGTGAAGATGACGTACCTCTCGGCGACCGAGTGCGCTGCACTGGCCGAGCAGACGTTCACCGTGCTCGAAGAGGTGGGGGTGCTCTTCAACACCGCGGAGGCTCTGGACTTACTGGCCGAGGCCGGCGCCAGAGTCGACCGTGAGACCTCGCTGGCGCGGTTGCCGCGCGAGCTCGTCGAACGCTGTCTCGCGATGGCGCCCAGACAGGTGCTGCTCGCGGCGCGCGACCCACGCAACGACGTGCTCGTCGGCGGCGGGGCACCGGTCTCGCTGACCAGTGACGGCACCGCCACCTACATGCTTGACGACACCACCGGCGAGCGCCGCGGCGGCACGGCCGACGACCTGCGCACCATCATGCGGCTCTTCGACTCGCTCCCGGAGGTCGACTACGTGTGGCCGACCATCTCCGCCCGCGATCTCGACCCCGTGACCGCCAACCTCGAGATCGAGGCCATCTCGCTGCGCTCGTGCGCCAAGCACGTACAGGACGAGGTGCGCTCGCTCCAGTTCGTCGAGCCGCTGCTCGACATCCTCGAGGCCGTCGCCGGCGCGCCCATGAGCAAGCGGCCCATCTTCTCGGTCATCAACTGCACCATCGCGCCGCTGATGCACGATGCCGAGATGACCCCGGCGAGCATCGCGCTGGCGCGCGCCGGCGTGCCGATCGTGATCATGCCGATGCCGCTCATGGGCACCACGGCGCCGCTGAGCGCCGCCGGAGCGGCGGTCATCTCACTGGCCGAGATCGCCTCCGCGGTGGTGCTCTTCCAGCTCGCCGCCCCAGGTTGCACGCTGATCGCTTCCCCCGAGCCGGCGCTCGCCGACCTGCGCAGCGGGCTCTACCTGTGCGCCACGCCCGAAGTCGCATTCGCCACTATGGCCTGCATCGACGTGCTCAAGTCGTGGAGTCTGCCGGTGCAGGGCGAGGCCTTCGGCGGCGACGGCAAGGCGCCTGATTTCCAGGACGGCCTCGAAGGCGGTTCGCTGATGTGCATGGGCGGCGCCGACACGCTCGTCGGGCTCGGCTCGGTCGACGGCGCCCAGATGACCAGCCTGGCGACGATCGTGCTGCACGCGGAGGCCGCCGGCATGCTCAAGAAGCTCCGCGAAGATACGCCGTTCGATGCCGCCTCGTCACTCCTCGACGACATCCGCGCCGTGGGCCCCGGAGGTCACTTCCTGGCCTGCCGCTCCACCCGGCAGCACGCCCGTGATGTGTGGCAGCCGAAGGTCCTGCGGCGCGGCACCTTCGACGCGCATCGCGGTAGCACGCTGATCGAGGATGCGCTGGAACGGGCGCACCACCTGCTGGCCACTCACGAGGTGGTGCCGATGGCCGACGACGTGGAGCGGCACATCGACAGCGTGATCGCCGGGTTCGCGGCCGCATCCGCGTAGGGTGCCGCGGCCGCGCGTCGGGTCGCCTACAAGCCGAGGACCTCGAAGCCGAGAGCGAGGGCTGCCCGCCCCTGCTGACGGTCGTGAGTCGCGAACACCAACCCAGGGTTGCCGCGCTCCTGCAGGCGAACGGCGGTCGTGAGGTGGATGGCATCCAGGGTCTTCACCGGCAGCGGGAACGACGACCCCGCGCCGTCGAGGACGGCGCGCGAGACAGCCACCCGGCTCATACGACGAAGCTGGTCGAAGAGAACGAGGCGACGTGACAGGATCTCGTCCGGCCTGAGCCCTTCGTCGAGTCGCGCCTTCTCGATGGCTCGCAGGCATTCCGCCTGCGTGAGTTGCGAAGTGAACCTGTGTTCGCAGGTCTCAAGCTCCACGAGACGGTCGGGCTGCCGCATCACCACGCGAGAGAGGACGGACGAGTCGATGTAGGCGATCACTCGTCGTTCTCGGCCGAGCCGCCAAGCGGCACGATATCGTCTCGCCCACCGCGCGCCTCGCACGCATCCGACGACTCGGTCGACGGGCCGCCCACTCCGAGATCGCGATCCTGACGGACCGCGATCAGGTAGTCGACGATATCGCGCGACAGAGCCGCCGGCGGCAGATCGACCCGGCCCCACAAGGCCGGGTCTTCGGTGGGCCCGATGATCTCCAGATCGTCGACACCCTCCGCCTCGTGCGGCCCAAGAGTCGCCACCGGGATGTCGCGGCTGAGGACGGTGAACGACCGGCCCTCGCGCACCTCGCGGAGGTAGTGGCTGAGCCTGGCCTTGAGTTCGGCGACGGTCACGGTGTCCATAGTCACAGTATGACCAGAAGTGGTCAAGATGACAATGGACCTGCACCGGTGACGTTGCCGGGCCGACGCGCTGGGCGGCAGACAGAACGCTGCCGGACGGCGCGCCGGCGCAGCCCCGCGCGCTCTGCAGGTTCACTCCGAGGGCTTGTCCCGGTAGCCCTCGGCGAAGACCATGAACCGGTACACGTCGGCGAAATCCGAAGCGATCCCCAGCGAGACGCGGATCGTGTTGGGCACCTTGCCGGTCGCGTCCTCGATCCTCTGCTGGCACTCGTGCAGAGTGATCGCGACACTCGGGTCGCTGAAGCAGCTCTCGACATCGGCGCGCGTGATGCGGTGCGCGATCTCGCCGTCGCCGGGGTTGCAGAAGCACCCGCTGCGCACGGAGATGCGCTCGCGGGCGGCGGCGGCTTCGACGTCGTCGACGTCGTAGGGCCGCCCCTCGGGGTCGACCAGGTAGAGCGCTATCGTGGCGCCGCGGCACTCGCCGTCCGCGGGCCCGAAGACCCTGACCAGCGGTGAGCCATCGCTGTGGCGGAGCGCCTCGAACTCCTCCAGGAGCCAGCAGCCGAGAGCGCACACCCGCGCGTGGATGCGATCGACGCCCACCGCCTCCACGTGCTCGATCCCGATGGTGACGGCCGGCAGGCCGAGGTAATCGATGGTGCCGTCCTCGAAGCCGGTCGCGCCGGAAGCCAGGTGATACCACTTCTCCTCCTGGACCGAAGCGAGCGTGATCGTGCCACCGGCGAACCACGGGCGATCGAGCCTCGCGAGCGCCTCACGGCGGGCGATGAGGCACCCGGAGCCGGTCGGGTAGCCGAACAGCTTGTAGAAGGAGATGGGGATGAAGTCGGCGCCGACGGCGTGCGCGTCGACGGGGTTCGTCGGCGCGTAGGCGGCGCAGTCGAGGACGACGTCCCAGCCGAGGTCCCGCGCCTCGGCGACCCACTCAAGCGGGTGCTGCGCGCCGCTGAAGTTGGACTGCGCTGGGTACGCGAAGAGCTTGGGGGCGCCGTCGCCGGCGCCTCGCAGCGCGGTGCGGACCTGCTCCTCGTCGAGCCGCAGGTCGTCTTCGCGCACCGGGATGTACGAGACGGCGGCGCCCTTGCGCGCTGCGAACTCGCGGATGCCGTTCACCGAGTTGTGGTTGTCGTAGCTGAGCAGGAACACGCCGCCGGGACCGAAGGGATAGGCCTCGCCGACCAGCTTGAGCGCCCCGCTTGCGTTGCCCGTGAAGACGATCTCGAACTCGTCCTCGGGGGCATTGAAGAAGCGCCGTACGGCGTCGCGCGCCCGGGTGGCCAGCTCGGCCGAGGCGAGCGAGGTCGGGCTCTGCGAGTGCGGGTTGCCGAGCACGCGGCCGCCGAGCAGTTCGTGGTGGCGGCGGAGCTGCGACTCCGCATAGAGGCCACCGCCGGTGTAGTCGAGGTACGTGTGACCGAGGCGGTCGAGCCGTGCGTAGTCGGTCGCCCGCAGCTCGTCGATGGCCGTCGTGCCCGCGAACGAAGGGAACCGCCGCACGAAGTCCTCGTATGCAGCCGTCCGCCCCTTGGTCGTGTAGCGCGGCCCGGCGCTCACGGGTTCAGGCGCCGGGCGCCGGCAGACGCCGCTCGCGAACTTCGTCGACCACTTGGTCGACGAACTCGCCGAGCGGCCGCGCGCCCTTGTCCTCGCCGCGCTCGCGTACGCCCACGGCTCCCTGCTCCACCTCGCGGTCGCCGACCACGAGGATGTACGGCACCTTCTGCAGCTGCGCGTCGCGGATGCGCCTGCCGATGCTCTCGGCGCGGTCGTCGACGTCGGCGTGCACGGTGACCGGCGCCCTGGCCGGGTCGGCGGCGCCGGCGGCGCGCAGGGTGCGCAGCACCCCCTGCGCGTACTCGCCGTGGCGGTCGGCGATCGGCAGCACCAGGATCTGCTCCGGCGCCAGCCAGGTCGGCAGGTTGCCGCCGTAGTGCTCCAGCAGGATGCCCATGAAGCGCTCGATGCTCCCGAGCAGCGCGCGGTGGATCATCACGGGCCGATGCTCTTCGTTGTCCGCCCCCGTGTAGCTGATGTCCAGCCGCTCGGGCATCGCGAAGTCGACCTGGATCGTGCCGCACTGCCAGGTGCGACCCATGACGTCGCGGATGTGAAAGTCGATCTTGGGGCCGTAGAAGGCGCCGTCGCCGGGGTTGAGCACGTAGTCGATGCCCTCGCCCTCCAGCACCCGCTGCAGGGTGCTCTCGGCGAGCTTCCAGACCTCGTCCGAGCCGATGCTCTTGTCCGGCCGCGTGCTCAGCTCGATCTTGACGTCGGTGAAGCCGAAGGCGGCGTAGATGCGCTTCATGAAGCGCACCACGCCGAGGACCTCTTCCTGCAGTTGCTCGGGGGTGCAGTAGATGTGCGCGTCGTCCTGGGTGAAGTAGCGCACCCGGAACAGGCCGTGCAGCACGCCGCTCATCTCGTGGCGGTGCACGCGGCCCAGCTCGGCCATGCGCAGCGGCAGGTCACGGTAGGAGCGCCGGCGGCTCTTGTAGACGAGCAGGCCACCGGGGCAGTTCATGGGCTTCACCGCGTACGGCTGGTCGTCGATCTGAGTGAAGTACATGTTCTCTTTGTAGTTGTCCCAGTGGCCGCTGCGCTCCCAGAGCTCGCGGCGCAGGATCACCGGCGTGCTGATCTCCTCGTAGCCGGCGCGCACGTGCTCGGCGCGCCAGAAGTCGACCATCGCGTTCCAGAGGCGCATGCCCTTGGGGTGGAAGAACGGGAAGCCGGGGCCCTCCTCGTGGAAGCTGAAGAGGTCGAGGTCGCGGCCGATGCGGCGATGGTCGCGCTGGCGGGCGAGCTCGAGCGCCTCCAGGTGCGCCGACAGCTCTTCCTTGCTGGGGAAGGCGGTGCCGTAGACGCGGGTGAGCATCTCGTTCTTCTCGTCACCCCGCCAGTAGGCGCCGGCGACGCTGGTGAGCGTGAAGGTCCCGTTCCCGAGCTTGTTGGTGCTGGGCAGGTGCGGGCCGCGGCAGAGGTCGACGAAGTCGCCCTGACGGTAGACGCTGATGGTCGGGACCTCGGAGCCCTCCGCCTCGGCGGCGGCGACGAGGTCCTCGATGAGCTCGACCTTGAACCGCTGGTCGAGCCCCAGAGGCAGGCCTGAGGCGCCCGTGCCGGGCTCGCCGGCCCCGAACACCGCAAGCGCCTCGTCTACTGGCAGCTCGTAGCGCTCGACCGGCAGGTTCTGGCTCACAACCCTGGCCATCTCCTTCTCTATGCGCGCGAGGTCGGTCTCGGTGATGGCTTCGGGCAGCTCGAAGTCGTAGTAGAAGCCCTTCTCGATGGTCGGGCCGATGGCGTAGCTCGCGCCCGGAAAGAGGCGGACGATAGCCTGGGCCATGACGTGCGAGGCGGAGTGGCGCAGCACGTCGACGGCGTCGGGGTCGTCGCCCCTGAGGGTGACGATGGCGACGGAATCGCCGTCGTGCAGCGGCGCCGCGGTATCGACCAGCACGGTGACGTCCGGGTCGGAGGCGGCGGTGACGCGGCCGGCGACGGCGGCCTTCGCCAGTCGCGGCCCGATCGCCGCCGCGGCGTCGCGCACGGTGGCGCCGTCGTCGAGCTCGAGGGGGGAACCGTCGGGAAGGGTGACGTGCAGGGTCATGAGCGGACCGGTCCTTTCGTGCTTGCGCGCCCGCGTACCTTGGCGGGGGCTGTTGACCGGTGGAGTGTAGCAGACGACCGGCGAGCGCACACGGGAGCGACGCCGCCGGGACAACGAGAGAGGAGGAGCTACAGGAGCCCGAGCGTGCGGGCCTTCGCGACGGCGGCGCTACGCGACGACACTTGGAGCTTGCGGTAGATCGCCGCGACCTGGGTCTTCACCGTGTTGCGCGACACGTGGAGCTCCGCGCGCGATCTCGTCCACGGTGAGGCACGACGGCATCTCGCCGAGCACGCGCTTCTCGGCGCGCGAGAGAGGCTCCGCGTACACGCGCTGTTCCAGCGCATCCGCAAGCTGCTTCGCCCTCCGCCCGAACATGCCGGCGTCGGGCCAGCCGGCGAGTGTCCTGAGAGCGCGGTCGCACCATCCTCTTGCGGCGACGAGGTCGCCCTGCTCGAACGCGACCTCGCCGAGAATCACGTCGCGCATGAGCAGCACCCAGGGCGCGTTGTGCACCATGTCCGCAGCGAACTCGTCGATCGTGCGCGCAAAGGCCATCGTCTCGGGATCGCCTGAATGCGACATGAGGCGCAGGCGCGCATACAGCGTCGGCAGGTTGCCGCTCAGATGGACCGCCTCGTCGAGACCCGTCTGCGGGCGCAGCCGCCTCGCCTCGCCCACAAGCACCGCTGCCTCATCCCAGCATCCCGCGTCCTGAGCGATCAGAGCCAGCCATGTGCGCGTGCCTGCCATACGATCGAGATCGGGTGCGCCCGGCGTGGTGGCCTCGGCCTCCATGGTCTCGCGGAGCATCCGCCGGGCCCGGTCGGCGGCGCCGGCGAGATAGTGACTGCGTGCGAGGCCGTCCCACGCCATGTCCCGCCACTCACCCGGGCGCGCCTCGAGGCGCAGCGCCTCCTCATGACAGCGCCGGGCTTGCGTGACCCCCTCGGGAGCCAACTCGGCGACGATGAAGATGTACGACGAGCGCAGCGACGCGGCGTCCAGAGGCGAGGGTCCGTCCTCGAACTCGAACGTCATCATCAGCCGCGTCCAGCGGCGCTGCTCCTCCGGTGTCCCGGCGGCGAGTGCGAACACCCAGCCGGCGGCGATCGCCAGTGCCGGGTGCGCGAGGAGTTGCTCCGTGGTGTAGAGGCGGAGCAGCCGCCTGGCGCTGTCGACGTAACCCTGAAGCAGCAGCGCGTCGGCGGTCCGCGCGGCAAGATCGACCGTCGCCTCCACGTCGCCGGCGGCGAGGTAGTGGCGCACCGCGGACTCGGGCCGCTGGTTGTCGCGGCACCACGCGGCGGCGCGCCGGTGCAGACGTCCGGCCTCAGCGTCACCTCGCCGCTCCAAGCGGCTGCGGAGAAAGTCCGCGAAGAGATGATGATAGCGATAGCGCTCGCCGTGGCCGTCGAGGGCGCTCACGAAGAGGTTGTCACGGGCGAGACGCTCCAGGATCAAGCCGGCGTCGGCGCGGCCCGTCACGGCCGCGCACAGGCGCGCCGACAGTTCCTCGAGGATCGATGTCTGCTCAAGAAAGAGCTGGACGTCAGGGGGCTGGCGCCCCAGCACTTCATCCAGCAGGAACGCCGAGATGCCGTGCTGATCGCCGCGAGCCTCCGCCAGCCAATCCATCCCCGGCCGTTCACGGGCGGCGAGCAAGGCCAGGTACATGCCCGCCGCCCAGCCCTCCGTCCGCTCGACAAGGGCCTGCGCAGCCCCCTCATCCGCGTCCACCCCGTGCAGCCGGAGCAACCGCATGGTCTCGTCGAGGGCAAAGGCGAACTGAACCTGGCGGAGCTCGCAGAGGCTCCCCTGCGCCCGCAGACGGCCCAGCGGCAGCGGAGGCTCCGAGCGGGCGCTCATCACCAGCGAGGCGCCCTCCGGGAGTTCCTCGACGAGCACCCCCATGTCGTCCCAGCACGCGGGGTTCCGCACCTGATGGCAGTCGTCGAGGAAGAGGGCGAACGGCTGCGCCGCGGCTGCCGCGGTCACGATGCCGGCGAGCAACTGCTCCCGGCGCGACGCCTGCGCACAGTGCAACGGACCACCCAGGCCGACGTGCGCAGCCACCGCGACATCGAACGCGGCGGCGATGGAAGAGAGGAACACGGCGGGATCGTTGTCGTAAGGGTCGAGATGCAGCCAGGCGACCGGTCGCTTCTCGCGCGTCGCCCACTGCATCGCCGCGACCGTCTTTCCCGAGCCGGCGGCAGCGCAGAGGAGCACCACGGCTTCTCCTGCGCCCAGCAGACGTGAGACGAGTCGCTCACGCATCACGAGGGAAACGTGCGCGCGCGGGGGGCGGAGCTTCGAGGGATGCGTGCGGAACGGCTCGCCGCTCGGCCGCAGGGTGCGTACCTCCGCCGCGGCGCCTCCGCCGTGTGATGGACTACCCCGCCCGTCTCGTCGTGGCCGGACCGACCCCACGGTCGTCGCTCCTGTCCACTGGACGCCTGCTCCACGCCTCACCGTACTCACCTTAGGACCATCGCGGGCCGCCTGCTACCGTTGCAGCGGCGGTCCCTCCGCCGCTGCAACTCGCCCGCACAACCCGTCCGGCGTCACAAGCCAGCCTCAGCGAGGCGCACCCGCGACCACGTTGAGCGGATGCGGATTCGCGGCTGTGCCCGGCAGGTATCGGGGTGCGGGCGGCTGAACGTCGCCGTAGCCGGGCGGACCAAGGTCGGTGCCGCGCACGAGTTGATGAATCACTACGCCGGACGCCGAGTTCGCAGACGCGCCGGCAGAAGCGGGGACTGGAGCCGTGCGCGGCGCCACCAGATGATGCAGCATCCACGGTGACTCAGGCTTCGGTACGGCGACGGCCCGGCTGGTCGCCGTCGCCAGCGCTCCCAGCTCAGCCAGATGCCGCAGCATCACCTGCGACTCGGGTCGGGGGACGGCCACAGCCTGCCCGGCGGTCCTCTCTGCCGTCGAGGTGGCGGCCTCGCCGGTGGTCGCAGTGCGCGAGCCGGGCAACGCGGAGTCCCAAGGGTGCTCGGCCAACACCACCAGGACCACGGCGATCACTGCGGCAACGACAAGGATCGACGCGACGGGCGTCCAGGGGACATGCACGTGTGGACCGTGTTGATGTGGGATCGGGATGGTCATGGCGCCTCCTCCTTTGACGACTCCTCGAGAAGCCTAGGAGCCTGAGGCGGGAGACACATCACTCGAACAGGGTGATTCGGGAGGCGAGACCGGGTGACCGGACGGCCGCAGGCCGTGACTCAAGCCAAGCCACCGCGAGCGTCTCCGACACCGGTTCATCCGGCTGGGCGGCCACCCGCGCGCGCCCGGCCCCGCTCAGCGGGTCAGGCCATCTGCCAGCGGTCGCCGATCAGCGCCTCGAGACGGGCGGGCTCGCCTCCGGGGTCTTCGCCGCCCACGCCGTCGGCGTCCATGAAGGCCGTGAGCGCCACGCCGAGGTCCTGCTCCGGCGCACCGCCCGGCCGCGTGTCCCCGGACACGCCGGCGTTGTCACGTCGGCCCCACGGCAACTCGACGAGCCGCCGGCCCATCTCGATGCGCGCCCGCAATTCGCCCGCGGTGACCGGCGTGCGCACGCAGTCGTTCGCCCCGGACTCGAGGCCGAGCGCGACCTCGTCGTGGTGAGGCCCGCCGGCAAGCAGGATGACGTACGGCGGGGCGTCGAGGTGGAAGTCGCGGACCAGCCGGCACAGCTCCGGTCCGTCGATGCCGGGGAGATCCCAATCGACGAGTGCGACGCGCGGCGCATCACCGGCGAGAAGCAGGCCGAGGGCTTCATCGCCGCCGGTGACCTCGAGGAGTTCGTATTCCTGCCCGCTCAGGGCCGTCACAAGTCCCTTGCGGGGCGCTTCTCCATGATGCGCGATGAGCACGTCCATCAGATCCTCCAGATTCCCTGCCCCATGGCCGCGAGGCGCCGGACTCTCTCACTCAGAGAGGTCGGAGCCGGGGTTCCCGTGCCGCATGGGCACGAAGGCCCGTCGTCGCAGGCCATCGTGCGCCGGCGAGCCTGAGCCGGACGCGGCGGAGCGGCTCCCGGCAGACATCGCCGTAGCCGGAGCAGACAGCGGCGGCCGGCGGCAGGCCACGGCGGCCGGCGGACGGGGCTCCCGATGGCCGACGGCAGTCCGATGGCCGGCTGCCGACCGGTAGCCGCCGGCGGACGACGGACGGATCACCGCCCGGCGCTCAACACTCGGCGGCGGTCTGCCGATGCCCGGTGGTGAGAGGAGACCAGATGACCGAGCGACCGGGCGCGGCGGCCGAAGCGCCGCCGCCCCTCGAACACTGCGGCGGCGCGGGCGCGCGGACCGGCGCGGACGCGCGCGTCCGCGCCTCCCGCGCGCGCCGCCTGCTCGCACGCCGCCCGCCGGCGAGGCCCGGGGCGACGCCGTGGCACACGACCGTCCAGTGGGTCGTCGCCGCCGTCGTGACCGTCCTGCTCGCCTGGCTGACCTACTCCCTGGGCGGCTGGATCCCCATACTCTCGGCCTTCGACCTCGGCGTGCACGAGTTCGGCCACCTGCTGACCTTCTGGGCGCCGCCGCTCCTGTGCTCGCTCGCCGGCTCGTTCCTGCAAGTCGCTGCTCCGCTCGGCCTCGCCGGCTACTTCTGGTGGCGCCGTGACGAGTTCGCCGTGATCCTGATGGTCGCGTGGGCGGCGGAATCCCTGCACAACGTCTCGGTCTACATCGGCGACGCCGAAGTCATGGTGCTGCCCCTGTTCGGCGACGACGGTTCCGGCGCCGGTCACGACTGGCACGCCATCCTCGGTGACCTCGGCTGGCTCGGGGCCACCGACCAGATCGCGAACATCGTCCTGACCCTGTCGGTGATCCTCTTCATCGTCGCCCTCAGCCTGGCCGTGTGGGGCCTCGCGCGCACCGGGCGCGGCTGACGCGCCCCGTACACGCCGACTCGACGCCGTGCGTCGGCGTCAGCCGCGCACGTCGCGGCGTGCGAAGAGCACGTACGACGCGGCGACGGCGACGAGCGTCACCCCCAGCAGCACCGCCACGTTGCCGGCTCGCAACCCCTCGCGCAGCGGCTGCACACCGCCGTAGTAGTAGAAGAGGGAGACCTTCTGCAGGGGCTCGAGCGACTCGACCAGCGGCGCGAGGGCGTTGAGCAGATACGACCCGGCGGCGGCGATCGTCGCAACGCCCATCGCCGCGCCGCGACTGCCGGTGGCGGCGCCGACGGCGAAGGCGATCGCCGCCACCGCCAGCGTGAGAAGGAAGAGCGACGTCGTCGCCGCGGCCATGGTGCCGACCCCGAGGTCGGCGCCGCCCATCCGCACGCCCAGCACCAGCGCAACGAACGTCACGACGCTGATGCCGGCCACGCCGACGACCGTGACCGCGAGCTTCTCAAGGAGCAGGAGCCCGCGCGAGACCGGGTACGAAAGCAGCAGCCCGAGCGTGCCGCCCTCCTCCTCGCCGGCGATCTGCCGCACGGCCAGGGCGATACCGAAGACGATGAGGACGATGGGACCCATGAACGAGAAGAGCTCAGCGTCGATGAACCCCATGGGCGAGGTGAAGTCGCCGCCCTCGCCGACGAACATGTTGGTGAAGGCCTCGGGCATGTTCTCCAGGTAGTCCTGCATGACCCCGGCGCTCTTCTCGATGCTCGGATACATGAGGCCGAGCCAGATCGGCAGGATCGCGGTGCCCAAGGCCCAGAAGATGAACGAGCGGCGCAGGTCGCGCAGACCCTTGAGAAAGACGCTACGCAGCATCGCCGCTCCCTTCGCCGTAGAACGTCATGAAGACGTCCTCGAGGTCCGGCTCCCGGCTGGTGAGGCTCAGGACCTCGTGCGCCGCGAGGGCCTTCACGAGGGCGTTCATGGGGCCGGCGACCTTGAGGCGCAGGCCGGCCCCGTTCTCCTCAGCGAGCGTCACGCCGGGGAGCGCCGAGAAGCCCTCCGGCGCAACGGGGCCGGCGAACACGACCTCGACCTCGCGCACGGCGCGGCCGACGAGGTCGCCGACGTTCTCCACCGCCACGAGGCGAGCCTCGCGGATGAAGGCGACGCGGTCGCAGATGCGCTGCACCTCGGGCAGCACGTGCGACGAGAGAAAGATGCTCTGCCCCGCCGCCTGCGCCTCGCGCACCATGGCGTGGAACTCGCGTTGCACCAGGGGATCGAGGCCCGATGTGGGCTCGTCGAGGATCAGGAGCTCGGGCCGGTGCATGAACGCCTGGAGCAGCCCGAGCTTGCGCTTGTTGCCCGAGGAGAGGTCGGCGTTGCGGCGCGTGAGGTCGCAGTCGAGGCGCTCGGCGAGGTCGCGCACGACCGCCCAGTCGACGCCGCCGCGCAGGCCGGCGAAGTAGCGCAACGTCTCTTCCCCGGTGAGCCGGCCGTAGAGGCTGAGCTCCCCGGGCAGGTAGCCGCAGCGCCGGCGTATGGCCACGGAGTCGTGGCGGCTGTCCAGGCCGAGGACCCGGGCGGAGCCCGCCGTCGGCCTGATCAGGTCGAGCAGCAGCCGGATCGTGGTCGTCTTGCCGGCTCCGTTGGGACCGAGAAAGCCGAACACCTCTCCCCTCTCGACCTCGAGGTCCAGGTCGAGGATGCCGCGGTCGCCCGCGTACCGCTTCGAGAGACCCTCCGTCCCGATGACCACCGTCTCACTCGTCATGCCCGCATCACCTGTCCCCGTCGCGCCAGCGCGCCAGCAAGGCGCGCGTCTCGCGCTGGTAGTAGTCGTAGAAGCCCCGGGCGTCGCGCAGCCGGGCTGCCGCTGCCCCGCCGCCCACCAGTCCGACGCCGCGCCCCGCCAGATCGCGGAAGTCGCCGAGCATGGGTAGCGTGCGCTCCATGGCATGCGGCCACACGTCGGCGGCAATGAGGTAGTAGTCCCTGCGGTCGGGCGGGAAGGTGGTGCGCTCGACGAGGCCGATGTCCACGAACAGCCGGATGTTGGTGCTTATCGACGCCTTGCTCGCCTGCAGCGCCTCGGCGAGCTGACCGGCCGTCTGGTGTGGCGGGTCGCACACGAGCAGCCAGCCCAGGATGCGCCCCGCCATGCGGGAGTGCCCGCCGCGCTCGTAAAGAAGGGCGACGTCGTCGACGAAGCGCAACAACTCCTCGTGGCTCGCTCTGCGACCGCGCTTGCCCGCCATGTGCACCGCCTCGTCCCGCCGCCGGCACGCGAAGCGCGCGTCGCGGCGGCGTTCTCCACGTTCACTCTGTTCACTGTGTAGTGAACAATGTAGACCTGACGGAGTCAAGCGCGGCCGAGTGGCGAGCGACGATGGCTCGCGGCGCCGGTCAGCGCCGGACTCTCGGCGGCAGCGGCGTGCCGCTGCCGCCCTTGGAGCTCCCCAGCGCCAGGACGTCGACGGCGGCGATGTCGTCCGCGAGATCCTCGACCCGGCGCAGCACAACGCAGAGGCGCGCCGTCGCCCACGGCGACGGCGCCTTCTTCTGGCCGAATGAGTGCAGCTCGAACCCCCGCCGCGCGGAGAGTGGTGTGACGCGCCCGTCGGCAGCGACGTTGTAGGCGATGAGGCAGGCGGCGATCTCGGCGACGGCCCGCCTGTCGGCGGCCACCGCCTCCGCGCCGCCGTCGCCGTCGCCGTGGTCCTTCCCCACGCCACAACTCCGAGTACCGGCCCACGGCGTCGAGCACGAGGCAGGCCCCATACCAGGTCGGTGGCCACTTGACTGTCTTGAACTGCCGGCCGTGACCGAAGATGTACGGCTTCTCCGCACCGCGCTCACGCCAGCCGCGCAGCAGTACGCGCGCACTCTCGAGAAGCCACGGCGGCCGCCGCTCGAAGGGGAGCCACGAGTACAGGCGGAGTGCCTCCACCACGAGCATCGGGCAGTAGTCGGCCTTGCGACCCGGGCCCCTGAATCGGCTCACCGGGTCCGGGCGGCAGCGCCACGCGAGCCCCTGGGTCGTCTCTTCCACGTCCGCCTCGATGCGGTCCAGGGCCCGTCCGAACCGGGGATCGTCGCCGCGGCCCAGCCGGGCAAGGACCCCGGCGATGGCGAACGTGTCGCACTGGAGCGCCGACCAGGCCGACTCGCCCTTGCCGCGAAGCGGCACGTGCGCGGCGAAGCGGCCGTCGTCGTCGGCGTGGGCGAGCATCTGATCGGCAAGGCGATCGAGGCGCGGATCGTCGGCCGGAGCGACGCCGGTATCGAGCAGCAGGTGCGCGAGATTGGGTGCGAACGCCGGCGAGTCGTGCCCGCTGATCCGCTGCGCCGCTTCCCAGTCCCCGACGCGGCCCAGCAGGTCGGCGCTCTGCGGGCCGGCCAGCACGGCGGCGTGCGCAGCTACCACCTCACGGTCGCGGGCCGGCCGGTCGAGCAGCTCTACGAGCGTGACCCAGCGGGCAGCCGGCTCCTCGGCCGCCAGCAGCCACGGGAGCGGGTCGGCCGGCAGGAGCCGGGTCCAGGCGGACTGCCGTGACGGATCGCCGGCGACGCCCATCACCCGGTGAGCAGGCCCTGCACGCGCATCATGAAGTCGTTCAGGTTGGCGGCATACTCGGGCGAGCCGTCGATGCGCACGAAGCCCTTGCCGACGCCGTCCACGAAGTCGACCTCCTTGTTCATCACCGCCAGGGCGCCGTCGACACCGTTGAAGCGCATGTGGACGAAGGGGCGGCGGCGCTCGTAGACGCCCCGCCCGGCTTTGGTCTGCCCGCCGCGTACGCGCAAGTAGGCGGCGATGCCCTCGGGCTCCACCGAGAACTGGTAGATGCGGTCGGGCTGTTTGGCGGTCCAGCGCTCCATCTCGGGGTCGCCGCCCTTGTTGTACTGGCTGAGGGCGGTCGTGATCATATAGAGGGTGAGCTTGAGCTTCAGAGCCCGTTTGACCGGATCCTTGGGCTGCGCGCCCGGCAGCATCAGCTTGAGGCCGAGGAGCAAGCGCACGACCTTCGCCACCAGCCCGGGGTGGGTGAGCCCGCGGATGCCCGGCAGCGCCGTCTTGCCGGCGAAGAAGTCGTTGAGCTTGGCCAGCGAGGCGAAGGTGAACGTGATGTCGGGTTCGCGGCCGAGGCCGTCCGCGTCCCAGAAGCCCTGCTCGACGCGGACGTCGCCGTCCTCGAACCAAAGGAAGGCGCCGACGGCGCGCGGCTGGTTCTTGGCGACGAACTGCACGACGGCGTTCACGCTCTTGAAGCGCTTCTTCGTCGCTGGGTCGTCTTCGAGCATCACCTTGACGCACGGCAGCGCGGCGCGCAGGAACAGGCGCGTCCGGAGGACCTCGCGGGTGCGCGCCTGTGGCAGCGTGTTGCGCGGGGGCGCGACGGCGGGCCTGGCCGGCGGCGCCTGCGGGGCGCCGGCCGCGGGCTGCTTGACGGCCTCCGCCGGGTCCGGGGCGCCGGCCGCCGCTGCAGGTCCGGCGCCCATCAGAACTCGTCCTCCCAGTCTTCGTCTGCCTCGAACTCTCGCTTGAGCAGTTCCCGCACCGTGCCGACGATGCCGTCGCCGTCGATGCAGTAGTGGCTGTAGAGATCTTCGGGGTAGCCGACCTCGCTGTAGCAGTCCGGCAGGCCGGCCTTGGCGAAGGCGCAGCCCTTGCCGCTGGCGGCGATCACGTCGGCGACGGCGCTGCCGAGGCCGCCGATGACGTTGTGCTCCTCGACCACGAGGATGCGGCGCGTGTCGGTGACCGCCTTGAGGATCGCCTCCTCGTCGATGGGCTTGATGGTATGCACGTCGAGGACGCGAACGCCGATGCCGTCCTGGTCCTTGAGCAGCTTGGCGGCCTCCGCGGCGTGGTACACGGCGACGCCGCAGGCGATGACGGTGATGTCGGTGCCCTCGTTGATGGTCACCGCCTTGCCGATCTCGAAGCCGTAGTCGTCGCTCTCGAAGTGGGTGGGCTCGAAGCCTCGGCCCAGACGGATGTAGACGGGGCCGGGGCGCTTGACCGCGGCGCGCACGGCGTTGGCGGTCTCCCAGCCGTCGGCCGGCACGATCACGCACATGTTGGCCAGCGAGCGCTGGATGGCGATGTCCTCGGTGCAGTGGTGCGTCGTGCCGGCCTGGCCGAAGCTGACGCCGCCGTGCGTGGCGATGATCTTGACGTCGAGATTCTGATAGCAGATATCGGTGCGCACCTGCTCGAGCGCGCGCATGCTGGCGAACGCGCTCATGGTGCTGACGAAGGGCAGCAGGCCGCTCTTGGCCATGCCCGCGGCGATGCCGAAGAGGTTCTGCTCGGCGATGCCGACGTTGAACACCCGGTGCGGGAACTTGTCCTGGAACACGCCGATCTTGGTGCTTCTGGCGAGATCGGCGGTCAGCGCCACGATGCGCGGGTCGGCCTCGGCCAGGTCGCAGAGCACGCGACCGTAGATCTCGGCCTGCGTGAGCGTGTTGGCGTCGTAGACGTTCCAGGTGGTGCCGGTGACCTCGGTCATGTCGCACCTCCCGCGGCCGGCGCGCCGGCTCTTGCGGCGCCGGCCGTCCCGCTCATGATCGACGCCTTCGCCCTCGCGGCGAGTTCGGAGTCGATGCTGCCGTAGTGCCACTTGACGTCGCCCTCCATGAAGTCGACGCCCCTGCCCTTGACCGTGTCGAGGATGATCACGGTGGGGGCGCCCTTCGTCGCCTGGGCGCCCTCCACGGCGTCGCCGATCTGCGCGAAGTCGTGGCCGTCGATCTCACGGACCTCCCAGCCGAACGCCTGCCACTTCTCGGCCAGCGGCTCGAGGCTCATGATGTCCTCGGTGCGGCCGTCGATCATCATCTGGTTACGGTCGACGAAGGCCGTGAGCGTGTCGACCTTGTAGTGGTGGGCGGCCATCGCCGCCTCCCAGACGGAGCCCTCGTTGCACTCCCCGTCGCCGAGGAGACAGTAGGTGCGCCAGACCTGCTTCTGGAATCTGGCGCCGAGCGCCAGGCCGACCGACATCGAGAGGCCGTGGCCGAGCGACCCGGTGCTGGCGTCCACGCCGGGTACCTTGTTGCCGTCGAGGTGCATGCCAAAGGGGCTCTTGAAGTGGTTGAACTCGTGCAGGAGCTCCCTGTCGAAGTAGCCCTTGTCGGCGAGAACGGCGGAGAGGCCGACGCCGCCGTGGCCTTTGCTGAGCACGAAGCGGTCGCGCTCGGGCCAGTCCGGCTCGTCCGGCCTGATGTTCAGGTAGTGGTAGTAGAGGGCGGTGAGCGCGTCGGCCATGCTCAGCGAGCCGCCGATGTGGGCGCCGCCCGCCCAGACGGTCACGTCGACCATGTCGCAGCGCAGCTGCTTCGCCTTGGCCTCGAGCTTCGTGATCTCGCCGGCTGACAGTGGCATCAGCTACCCCCTTGCCCCTCGGGGCTCTTCTCGAGCGCCGTGAACGCGTCGTCGGCGATCGCCAGCGTGCGATCGAGGTCGTCCTGCGTGTGGGCGCAGCTCATGAACCAGTTGTGGTGCGAGGTGAAGTAGGCACCGCGGTGGGTGGCCTCGGCGCAGAAGCGCTGGTGGAGCATCAGGCTGGGGTCGTCGGTGAGGCGCAGATACGGCATGCTCGGCACGCCCGTGACCTTGAGCTCGTAGCCGCGCTTGTCGGCCAGCCGCTTGAGCCCGTCGGTGAGCTGGCGGCCGTACTCCTGCATCACGCGCGACGCGTCGAGGCGGACGAGCTCGTCGAGGCAGGCAAGCGCCGCCGCCATGGGCGCCGCCTGGTACCAGTAGCTGCCGGTGTAGAAGACCCTGGCCGCGTCGCCCTTGAGCGCGTCCGTCCCGACCAGCGCCGAGATCGGGTACCCGTTGGCGAGCGCCTTGCAGTAGCAGGCGAGGTCCGGCGTGAAGCCGAAGTACTCGGCGGAGCCGTGCAGGCTGAGGCGGAAGCCGCAGCGCACGTCGTCGATGATGAGCACGACGCCCTCGCGGTCGCAGAGCTCGCGGACGCGCTGCCAGTAGCCCTCGGCCGGCAGCGCGCTGTCGGCGAAGGTCGGGTGGTGGTACGGCGTGGCGATGAAGCCGGCGACCTTTCCCGGCCTCTCCGCCAGCACGCGCTCGAAGGCGGCGGTGTCATTCCACGGGATGCGCACCGTGCCGGCGACGTCGCCGGCGGTGACGCCGTGGTGGCCTCCGCCCTGCATCCACGGCGAGACGCCGTGATAGCCGCCGTCGATGGCAACGATGAGCGGGCGGCCGGTGGCCGCGCGCGCGATCATCGTCGCGTAGTTCGTCATGTCGCCGCCGTTCTTGGCGAAGAAGGCCCAGGCGGCGAACGGGATGAGGTCCACGAGCTTCTCGGCCAGCTCCACCATCACGGGCGACGGGCAGGCGAGCGTGTCGCCGAGCTTGCGCTGCGCGGCGGCGGCGTCGTGCACGACCTTGTTGTCGTAACCGAGGACCATCGGCCCGTAGGCGCACATGTAGTCGATGAAGTCGTTGCCGTCCACGTCGGTGAAGTGGGCGCCGGTGCCGCTCCGGGCGTAGAACGGATAGCTGGTCGGCGGCACCAGCGGCGCCGGGCTGAAGTGGCCGTAGATGCCGCAGGGGATGACGCGGGTCGCACGCTCGAAGAGCTCCTGCGACCGGGCGAACGAGTAAGTCTCCATGGCGTTCGCTCCTCCCTCAGCCGGCGGCGGCGGTCGCGGTGGACGATGCGGACGCCGGGCCGGCTTCGCCCGCCGGCCCCAGGTACCTGGGCACGCGGTCGAGCACCAGGCCGAGCGTGTCGACCAGGCCGATACGGCCCCAGATCGCGATGTCGCCCTTCGCGACCGCGGCGAACGTGTCGAGCTTGCCGTTCAGAAAGTCGTTCGCGACCTGCAGGCCCGGCAGCAGCACGAGCGCGCTGGGGTGCGGCAGCTCGCCCTTGACGGGCAGCACACCTGAGGCCCCGCAGACGAGGCTGACGGCGGGGCCGTCGGGCAGGACCTTGAGCACGATCGTGCCGTGCGCCAGGCCGTGACGCAGCGGCATGCAGTCGGGGTCGGCGGCCAGCAGCTGCGGCACGGCGAAGGCCGCCGTGTTCATCGTCAGCTGCGTGTTCATCGCCAGGTAGCCGGGATGCGCAAGCAGCTCGTCGCTGGGCGCGAGGTAGTACGCCAGGCGGTCGGTGAGCTCGCTGAACGGCCCCTGCAGGAACCCGAGGTGGTTGAAGCCCCAGACGGGCACGGGCTGGGACGACCCGTCGAACATCCTGTTGAGGTGCCGCGCGGACGTGAAGGCGAGGACGACCGACGGGACGGACGGGGCGGCGGGGCCTGCGGCTCCGCCCCCCTCGGCCGGAGCGCCTGCGGCGCCGGCCTCCCTCTTCCCCGGGCCGATGCCCTCGCCGACCGTACAGACGCCGCCGGCAAGGCGCACCCAGGCCTTGGGCCCGCCGGCGACGTTGAACTTGACGGTGATGCGGGCATCGCTCACGAGCCCCTGCATCTCCGCGTCGCCCGCCACCACGTCCTCGAGGTTGGGAAGAACCGCAAGGAGGTTGAGGCGCGCGCGAACGTCGTCGTAGGTCATGGCTCTGCCCCCTGGTCGCTCATGGCGCTGCCCTCCACTTCGGACACCCACGGTGAGCGCGCTCACCGCCTGCGAGCTACCGCCATCGTAGGACTTCGCGCCGGTGGAGTCCACGGGGAGAGGGAGAGCCGGATGGTGGCGACGGCCCTTCGACGGACCGGTGTAGGCGGCTGTCAGATGCCCAGAGCGACGACCACGACCCACAGCATGACGAGCGCGACGCAGACACGCTGCAGCAGGCCGGCGTAGGGAGCGAGGGCCTCGAGCCCGGAGGCGCCGGCGGGAGACGACGAGCGCGAGGAACCCGACGAGCGTGACCGGCGCGCCGCGGGCTTCCCGGCCGAGGCCGCCAGCTGAGGAGGCGCGGCCGGGCCGGCGGCAGCGGCCGTCACAGAGGCGGCCGCCGGGGCGGCGGCCGGAGGCGCTCCGCCGGGGCCGGCCGTCGCAGACGCTCCACCGGGGGCGGCCGGAGGCGCTCCGCCGGGGCCGGCCGTCACAGACGCTCCACCGGCCGGGTCGGGCGCGCCAGACTCGCGCGCGGCGCCCGCCACGCGCGCCGCCGCGGCGAAGCCGGCGAACTGCGCGACCATGGCGACCGCCGCCGCCGCCGCGATGAGCAGCGCCCATCGCGCGACGCCGGCGGTCGCGGCTTCGCCGCGCAGCACCAGCGAGAGCGCCAGCATCCCGGCGACGCCGGCGACGTACGCGACAGTGGCCGCGACGGCGTGCGCCACACCCTGTCGGGTCGGCGCCTCGCCGGGCATGTCGGTGTCGTAGAGCGCCAGCAGCGCCGATGCCGCTCCCCAGAGCCAGAAGAGAACGAGGCCGGCGATCGTCAGGCCGCCGCGAGGTACCACAGCCGGCAGGGCCGCGACGAGCGCCAGTGCCGCGCCGCCCCGCGCCAAGAACGCGGCCTTCATGACCACGCGCGCTCGCCCGTGGACGAGCCCGCTCATCCCCATGCTGAGCGCGTCCTGCCCGGGGGTCATGCGATGGGCGAGCACCAGCAGGATCGCCCAGGTGACGGACGCGACGATCGCAACGGCGGGCAGGATGGACATGATCATGATCAGACCTCAGCCATACAGGTCCGGCCGTCGCTCGCGCAGGTAGTCGTAGGCGCGGCGCGACTCGTGGGCGACGGCCATGTCCACGTCGCCCCAGACGACGGACTCGCCGGCGCCCGCGTCGCACAGGACGCTCCCGAGCGGGTCGACAAGGCAGCTCTCGCCGACCAGCGTCGCGCCGGCGCAAGGCCCGACGCCGTTGCAGTAGGCGACGAAGACGTGGTTCTCGAGCGCGCGCGAGCGCGCGAAGATGCGGTGATGCAGACCCCAGGGCTCCATGTTGGCGCTGGGCACCAGCAGGCACTGGGCGCCGAGCAGGGCGAGCTTGCGTGCCGCCTCCGGCATCTCGATGTCGAAGCAGCAGAGCAGGCCGTAGGAGACGCCGCGGTAGGTGAACACGCCGTTGAGAGTGGCCCCGGGCGCGAAGACCGTCTTCTCCTGATCGAAGAGGTGGGTCTTGTCGTAGGTCGCGAGCAGGTCTCCGGCCGGATCAAGCACGATGGTGGTGTTGAAGACCCGGCCGTCACCCTCGTCGCGCCGGGGCAGGCCGGCGACGACCGCGATCTCGTGGTCGCCGGCCATCCGCGCGAAGGCGGCGGCGCCCGGCCCGCCGAGCGGTTCGGCGAGCGCCTCGATGCGGTCGTAGGGGAAGCCGGTGAGCGTCATCTCGGGGAGCACGACGATGCCCGCGCCGGCCTGCGCCGCCTCGGCCACGCCGTGCTCTGCCGCGGCCAGATTGCGAGCCTCGTCACCGTCCGCGAGGCTCATCTGCACGAGCGCGATGCGCACCGGCGGATCCTGGTCCGTCACGTCGTCACCGTCCCTTGTCAGCCGACTCTCCTGCTCATCCTACTCTCACGCCCAACGCCGGCGAGATAGACACGGGAGCAGCAGCGCCACGTGACACATTTCCACGAGGGAGTGATCGACGTGAAGAAGGTAGGCATCGTCATCTGCGACCGCTATCACCGCTGCGCGGGAGGCAAGTGCCTGCGCGCCATGCGGGACCGGGAGGGCGCCTTCGCGCGCTACGGCGACGAAGAGATCGAGCTGGTCGGCTACACCACCTGCGGCGGCTGCCCCGGCGGCAACATCGAGTACGCCCCGGCGGAGATGAAGAAGAACGGCGCCGAAGTGATCCACCTCGCCACCGGCCTTGTGGTCGGCTACCCGCCGTGCCCGCGCATCGGAGAGTTCGACGAGTTCCTCGGCGCCAAGTACGGGCTCGAGGTCGTCATCGGGACGCACCCGATCCCCCAGAACTACTTCGACACGCATCAGGAACTGGGCACCTGGAAGTCCGTGAAGTGGCAGCAGCGGATCAAGGACGTGCTGACCGACGAGGCGACGCGGCGCGCCTACGACTGACGGGGAGACGCCGCGCCTGCGAGTGACGTGCGCGGCCGCCGGCGCCGCGTGCCGCCATCCCGCCGTGCGCGGCGACTGATGCCGCGAGAAGCAGGGCCACGAGTGGTGCCGGCAGTGGTGCCGGCAGTGGTGCCGGTAGCGGTGCCGGCAGTAGCGTCGGTAGTGGTGCCGGCAGTGGTGCCGGTAGCGGTGCCGGTAGTGGTGCCGGCAGTGGTGCCGGCAGTGGTGCCACGGGCGGAAGCGACACCCCCGACGGACCCCTCCCGCGTACTCACGACGCGGATCGCCCCGCGACGGCGCTCCCGGGAGTCGGCCGGCGGGCGCGGCGACTCAGCCGGCGGGCGCGGCGACTCAGCCGTCACCGCCGCGGCCGGCGCCCGGGCCTCCTCAGTCCCGCTCGGACCGCGCGCACCGTTCAGTCCCCGCCCTCGCCCATGCAGGTCTCGTAGATGCCTTGGAACTCGGCCTCGCCCACCATGGAGATTCCCTTGTTCGTGATCTGGAGGAGCATCGTCTCGTCCTTGCGCACCGGCAGCGTCATCTCACCGCCGGCCACGGGCTTGCCCACCGCGACGACGGCGACGGTGAGCCCCTTCAGGCCCTGCAGGGTCTTGTCGGCCGTGTGGCCGGCGTCCGTGTAGATGCGCGTGTCGATCATGAACCAGGCGCGCGAGAACGCGAACCACTGCTCGCGTTCGGGGAGCGGGAAGATGCCGGTGAGCGAGTCGAAGCGGCCGTCCTTGAGCCCCTCGATCTGCTCGGTGAAGAGGATCGGGGTCAGCTCGAGCCCCACGCCCAGCCGATACGCCATGAGATTCCAGTAGTCGACGGCGATGCCCGTCGCCTCGCCGCCCTCGGAGGGCACGAAGCTGAATGGCGGGTAGTCGCTGAAGGCGCCGGCGGTGGTGGGACTCGGCGACGAGGTACCCTCGTCTCCGCACGCCACCGCGAGCAGCGCCGCTGCAAGCAGCAGCACGACCGAAAGAAGGACGGCGACGGCCCCCGCCCTCTATCTCCGGCCCGCACCGCACTCGTGGTCTCCCCGTTCATCCACTCTCACCATGATCTCCTCCCGCCATCGACATGCCGGGACCTGCCTGCCCCGTCGTTTCGCGGCCGGTCGTGCCTGACGCCGGTCTCGAGGGCTTGTCTCCATCCCCAGCGATCTCACCCGCGTGTCGGCCGGCGCGCCGCGCGTCTTGACCGGCGGCCGGCGCGCCGCGCGTCTTGACCGGCGGCCGGCGCGACGCGCGGGCCGAGCACGTTGCGGATCCGCCTCGCGTTAGAATCCGCCCCAGCCACCGAAGGGAGCCCCCATGGGATCGACAGAGCAATCGAGCGCGCCGCACAGCCCCGTGGCCGTCGTGGGGGCCGGCCTGACCGGAGGCAGCTGGGCCGGGCTCTTCGCGGCCGCCGGCCTCGAGGTGCGCATCCACGACGTGAGCGGCGAGCGGCTTGCCGGCGCGGCCGAGCGCGGCGCGGCAGCGGCGCGCTTCCTCGCCGGCAGCGGCCTCGCCGAGCCGGACGCCGTCGAGCGCGGACTGGCCGCCCTGACCACGACGACCGACCTCGCCGCGGCCGTCGACGGCGCGAGCCACGTCCAGGAGTGCGTGCGCGAGGAGCTGGCCCTCAAGCGCACGGTCTTCGCCGCGATCGGCGCGGCCGCGCCAGTCGGGGCGCTCATCTGCACGAGTTCTTCCGGCCTCTCGATCAGCGAGATGCAGACGGCGGCGGCACACCCGGAGCGCTGCCTCGCCGCCCACCCGTACAACCCGCCGCACCTTGTACCGCTGGTGGAGCTCGCCCCGGGCGCGCTGACCTCGCCGGAGGCGATGGCGCGCGCGGCCGCCTTCTACACGGCCGTCGGCAAGAAGCCGGTCAAGCTCACACGCGACCTGCCCGGCTACATCGCCAACCGGCTCTCCGCGGCGCTGTGGCGGGAGGCGGTCGACCTCGTGCTCCGGGGCATCGCCACCGTGGAGGATGTCGACAAGGCCGTCGCCTACGGCCCCGGCCTGCGCTGGGCCGCCATGGGCCCGCACCTGCTCTACGACCTGGGCGGTGGCGAGGAGGGCATCCTCGGCCACGTGGAGCACCTGGCCGCCGTCAAGGAGGGGATGCTGCGCGACCTCGCGACCTGGACGGAGTTCCCGCCGAAGACGGGCGAGGCCCTCGCCGACGGCCTCGCCGCCGAAAAGAGGGCGCGCACCTACGACGAGCTGGTAGTGGAGCGCGACTCCCTGCTCGTCGCGTATCTGCGCGCGCAGCGCGAGCTGGAGCAGGACTGACCGGGCTGGGTGGCCTGCCCGGCTCCGGAGCCGAGTACGGGGCGGGGCGCCGCGCAGGCCGCCCCGCCCCGTCCGGCGACTTCGCTACTTCTTCTTGCTCTTCTTCTTGGCCTTCTTGTGCCTTCTTCTTGTCCTTCTTCTTGTCCTTCTTCTTGCTCATCGCTCACCTCCACCTGTCGACCGGGCATGGCATCGTGACGCCTTCATACCCAAGGAACGCGACTTCATCCCCTCGCCGCCCCACGGAGCGTGGACTCGAGGACATGGGCACGGAGCCGTGGGCGTTCCCACGGGGATGCGGACGCGACAGGGCGGCGGGGCCGCGCCCCGTGAAGTAGACGAGCGGGTACGGCAGCGTGATCACCTGCGGCTACGGCATCGGAACCAACGAGGGGATGGACGATGATGACCGACTCACCGGTGTTCGAGCAGCAGCTCGCGATCAACGCGTCCTGGGAGAGCATCGGCGAGCTGACTGCGTCCGCGCCGGCGGAGCGGCCGGATGGCGTGCGGCATTGATGGCGATGAGCGCGCGTACCGGATACGATGCCGGAGTGGGCCTCTTCACGGCGGACAGAGAGAAATACCGGACGCTGGCAGGCGCGTGGGTGGCTCCAGAGCCGATACGTTGCGTGCAGTGTGGGGTGTGCAGCTTCAACTGCCCCATGGGCATCGACGTGCGCCGGTACGTCTGGCGAGGAGAGCCGGTGAGCGACGGCGGGTGCCTCGCGTGCGGCGAATGCGTCGCGCGCTGCCCGCGTGGGCTGCTGCGGTTCGAACCCATCGGCTCCACCGCCGCCCGAAGCCGCTGACGTGGCCGTCCGGCACGTACTCGTCGGCGGCGGAGCCGCCACCGTGGCGGCGGCCGAGACGATCCGCGCCACCGACGACGGCGCCGCGATCACGGTGGTCTGCGCCGACCCGTACGGCTACTACTCGCGACCCGGAGTAGCCTACTACCTCAGTCGCGAGCTGCCCCGGGACCTGCTCTTCCCCTTCGGCCCCGACGACCTGCGTGGCCTCGGCGTCACCTGGGTGACCGAGACGGCGGTGGCGGTGGACGCGGCCGCTCACACCGTGATGCTGCAGGGTGGGCGGCGCCTCTCCTACGATCGTCTGCTGCTCGCCACCGGGTCGCAGGCCATCAGGCCCCAGGTCCTCGGGGCAGAGCTCGACGGCGTCGTGACGCTCGACGGGATGGACGACGGCCGCGACATCGTTCGGCGCTGCGCGGCCGGCGGCGCCGCGGTAGTGGTCGGCGGCGGCATCACAGCTCTGGAGATCGTCGAAGGACTGCGGGCCCGCCGCATGCGCGTCCACTACCTGCTGCGCCGCGAGCGGTACTGGAGCAACGTGTTGTCAGAGGCCGAGTCGCGCATCGTGGAGACCGCGCTGCGACGTGAGGGGGTCGAGGTGCACGCGCACACGGAGCTCGCGGCCATCCACGGACGCGAGGGACGAGTGGCGGCCGTGGAGACCGTCGACGGCGACGTGATCCCCTGCGGCGTCGTCGCCCTCGCCGTCGGCGTGCGGCCGGCGGCGGAGCTGGCGCGAGACGCCGGACTGCCCTGCGACCGCGGCGTGCTGGTGGACGACCGCCTGTGCGCCGGCGACCCCGACGTGTTCGCCGCCGGCGACATCGCCGAGACCAAGGACCCCGAGACCGGGCGGCGCACCCTGCACGTGCTCTGGAACACCGCGCTGCGCAAGGGCCGGGTGGCGGGCGCGAACATGGCGGCGCGGCCCGGCGCCGGGCCGCGCACCTATGTCCAGGACATCCCTCTCAACGTCACTCGGCTCGCCGGGCTGCACACGACGATCATCGGCCGCGTGGGCAGCGGCGCCGACGCCGACCTGCAAGGCCTCTCACGAGGCGACAGCCAGACCTGGTCGGATCTGCGCGACCGGGAGGTGGTGGAGGCACAGCGCGGCGACGCGCACATCCGCCTGGCGCTGGACGGGCGCGCCATCGCCGGCGCCGTCGTGATGGGCGACCAGACGCTCTCGCGCGCCCTGCAGGAGCTAGTCGAGGCGCGCGCGGACGTCTCGCGCGCGATCCCGGCGCTGGAGGCGCCGCAGGCGCCGATCGCCGACATCATCAACGGACTGTGGACCGACTGGATGGCCGGAGGAGGAGGCGATGACGGTGCTTGACAGCGGCCTTGCGCCGGCCCGGCCGCGGGCCGGCCGCGGCCGCGAGCTGTGGTATGCGCTCGCGGCCATCGTCGCCGTCACCGCCCTCAACGGGACGGCCTTCGCGCTCGGCGGCCGCTGGCCCGCGGCCTCAGGATGGGTCGGCCACGGCATCGGCGTGGCCGGGTTCGTACTCATACTCATGACCGCGACGCTGTACTCGCTGCGCAAGCTGCGCTCCGACGCGAGCTGGGGCAGCACGGCGTCCTGGCTCCGCTTCCACATGGTGACCGGCCTCGTCGGCCCCTACATGGTGCTGCTGCACACGGCGCTGGGCTTGCGCGGTCTCGCCGGACTCGCGATGCTGCTGACGGCTCTCGTGGTCGCCAGCGGCCTGACGGGCCGGTTCCTCTACACACGCGTGCCGCGCACGCCTGCGGCCGCCGGCCGGCGGCGCGCCTTCGCGCTGTGGCACCTCGTCCACCTGCCGCTGACGTGGGCCTTGTTCGCTGCCGCCATCATCCACATCGTGGCGGCTCTCTACTACGCGACGCTGCGACGGTGACGGTGTGAGCCGCCGACCGGGGTTCTTCTCCGCGACCGGCCTCGTGGCGGCTGCGGTCGTGATCGTGGCAACCGGCGCCGTGACACTCCTCGACGGGCAGAGCCTCTTCAGCCCCGGCCCCTTGAACGCGCAGACCAGCGCCGACCTCGCGAACGACCCGGCCGCCTCGCCCAAGCCACTCGGCGGCGTGACCAGCCACGCCGGCCTCAGTGACGACTGCGGCGCCTGCCACCCCGCCCCATGGAGTTCGCGGAGCATGGCCGACGCTTGCCTGGCGTGCCACGCGGACGTCGGCGAGCAGATCAGCGGCGGCAAGGGTCTCCACGGCCGGCTCGAGGGCCTACGCGCCTCACCCGCCTGTGACGGCTGCCACCCGGAGCACGGCGGTCCCTACGGCCCGCTGACGGCGTTCGACGAGAACGCGTTCCGCGCCACGCACGAGATCACCGGCTTCTCGCTCCAGACTCACCGGAAGACGGGGTCGGGCGCCGCGTTCACGTGCGCCGACTGCCATTCGCGCGGCTACACCGGCTTCGACCAAGCCGTCTGCATGGACTGCCACACGGGGCTGGACGCGGCCTTCCTGCGCGATCACGAGGCCGCCTTCGGCCGGGACTGCCTGGCCTGCCACGACGGCACGGGCGCCACGCGCATCGACCACGACCGGTTCGCCTTCAGGCTCACCGGCAAGCACACGGACGTCGCCTGCGAGGCCTGCCACGAGGGTGCGCGGACCAGTCGGGAGTACCGGAGCGCCCCCCGCGAGTGCTACGGCTGCCACGCCGAGGACGACGAGCACGACGGCGCCTACGGCCGGAAGTGCGGCGACTGCCACTCGGCCCGCGCGTGGGACGATGTGACCTTCGACCACAGCATCTTCCCCCTCGACCACGGCAGCGAGGAGCGACGGGCCACCTGCCGGACGTGCCACCCGGACGGCACCCGCGCCTACACCTGCCTTGGCTGCCACGAGCACACGACGGCCAACGTCCTCGACGAACACGAGGGCAGGCCGCTCGCGGCGCTCACCGACTGCGTGCGCTGCCACCCAGGAGGCCGGAAGGAGGAGGGCGGCGACTGACACGCCGGCTGCGGCGAAGCCGCGGATCCACGCGGAGATGCTCCGGCTGGTCATCACGCCCCGCCGCCGACCCCTTTGCTCAGGGTTGTCCGCCGCTTAGTTGACGGTCAGCGTAGCCGCCGTCCGGCATGAGGACCTCCCGGAGTCGAGGGTTCGGCGGCGCGAGCCCGACCTCTAGCTGGGGCCCCCCACGAGTAGCGGATGCTCGCGGTTCAGCCAGTCGACGACCTGATCGCGAAAGATATCGGTCTCGCGCAGGACCTCGTCGACCTCCGCCTCGGATGCGACGCCGACGCGGTCGTAGTCGCTCCGGTTTCTCAAGGTCCGGCACGAATCGAAGTAGGCGGCGGTGTCGCCGATGGCGACGCCCATGAGCTCGGGCAGCGCCTGCCACGTCACGACGTGGTGCCCGCGCTGAGCCGTGGTCCTGAGGCCCGAAGCCGCGAGCACGATCGTCGCCAGTTGCAGCGCCGCGGAATAGGCGGTCGCGAATCTCCGATCCAGCGAAAGCGCGGTCACGCGGGCATCGGCAACGTCGCGTTCCGCGACCGCCAGGAGGTCCGCGACCTCACGCCGCGAGGTACGGTGCCGCCGCAGAGCGCCGGCGTCAAGCCAGTGCTGCAAGCGAGGCGTCGTCACCGACGAGCCAGATCCGCGGGCCGGCGAGGACGGATGTGACGAAATGGTCGCCGGCGCGCCACCGTCCGGTGAGGTCCGCGGGCGTCAGGATGACCGGATTCAGCTCGCGGCCCAATGAGCGCGCCACGTCCGCCAGAGCGCTCGCGACAGCGCGCCGCGTCGATGACCCCACGATGAACAAGTCCACGTCGCTCGCGGCAACATCGTCCCCGCGCGCGAAGGAGCCGTAGACGAAGGCAAGGGTGACCGCGTCACCGAGGCCTGCCAGCGCAGCGCCCAGCTCGTTGCCAAGGCCCAGCGTCTTCATGACCGCGACGCGCAGATCCGCGAACGCCGGATGCGCCGGCACTGCCCGGTAGTACGTGCGGTTGCCGTGGGTACGACAAGCGACCAGCCCCGACCGCTGCAGCCGCTCGAGATCGCGCTGCAACTGCCTCAGGTGGGCGCCGCTGAGTCGCTGCAGCTCGCGCTGGTAGTACTCGCGCCCCGGCTCGAGCATGAAGAGGTAGAGCAACTGGCCCAGGGTCGCGGAGGCGAAGAGCGCCGAGATCCCGCTGTGACTGTGATTCGTAGTCATTTGACTACTAATGCTAGTCGCTACCGCATGCACAACGCAAGGCGCCCCTGTGCGGAGAATGCGAGGAGCCACAGTTGTCGCGGCAGGAGTCATAGGCACAGCTTGCGACTCCGAGAGGCCACGTACCAGAGTGACGATCGCGACGTGGAGTGGACGATCACAGGCTTCGACTTGTCAGAGCTCGCCCGTAGCGAGCAGCCCCGGCAGCTCGGGGTCGACGCCGGCGAGATGGTCCTGGGCGTCGCCGGCGGTGCGACGGAGGACGCCGCAGAGGGCGCCGGCGGCGGCGAGGGTCTGGCGGGCTTGCTCGGCCTCGGCGAAGTCGCCCGAGTGGTACGAGACGGCGAGCGCGTCGCTCAGCTGGGCGGCGAGGGCGCCTGCGCCTTCGGCCAGGCGCCCCAGCTCGAGCAGGAGCGCGTGGAGGCGCGCGAGATCGGCCTGCGCCCGCTCGCGCGCCCGCGCGGGCGCGTCCGCCTCACGGCCGCGCGCCTCCTCCGCGTCCACGTAGTGATCAATGAGCCGCGCGAGACGGCCGGCGAGCGCCTGCGGCACGCCGGCCTCCACCAGGTCCTCGGCCTCCAGCTCCCCGGCAGCCAGCTCCGGGCAGCCGGGGCTCAGGCAGATCCAGCCGCAGCCGTCGTCGTCCAGCGTGCTCACGTTGGGGACCATCGGCTCGCCGCACGAGTCGCAGGTGACGGCAAGGAGCTCGCCCATGAGGACCTCCCGGGGTCGCGGGTGACGCGGCAGCGCCGGTCACTCGGTGCGCGTGTAGTCAGTCGGATCTGCCACGGCGCGGTAGTCGGTCTCCGTAAGGTGGTGGCTCCGGATAACCGCGCCGCGCACCGAAAGCGAACGCGGGCGCCTGCCGGGGGCAGCCCAAGCGGCCACCTCGCACGCCACCACCTCACCGGGCCGCAGCGCCAGAACCGCCTCCAATGCCGGGACCAGGTCCGTGTCGCTTGAGAACAGGATGCCCACGTCGCATTCACGGCGAGCGATCAGCATGACGACATCCACGGCAAGGGCAACGTCGATACCCTTCTCCTGAGCGGGTCGCCTTGGCCAGTCGGGGGGATAGCGCAGTTCGCGCGACATCACTACGACGAGGCCGTCCCCGCGACTGACCTATCGGGCCGACTGTCGCCGACACGCGGCGTGGGACCGTAGTCCGCGACGCTGACTGGGACGGCCGCGATAGACACGTACGCCCGAGAGGCAGCCGCCGGGGACGCGGGCCGCGAGCAGATGGCCGAGCGCCACCGGATCGACTTGGCCCTCGTTCGCAGAAGCACGGGGAGAGCAGAACGCATCGCGGGCACGGTGATACACGTTCTGATAGTCCAGAAAGACGACGACGCGTTGCGATACCGGGCTGGTCACGGGCACGCGCCGTAGGTCGCAAGAAAAAGCCCCGCCTGTGCGGGCGGACCCGGACGGCGGGGAGGACGATTGCCGACTATTTGCCGCAAGTCCGCAGAAGTCGTTCATCGAACGCCGGCCACTTGCTTCGATCAGAGAACGCGGCCCGCCAGACCTTCTTGCCGAGCTCCCGCGAGATCGCCTCGGCACAGACCATCTCAACGACGAGCCCCGGCGTGTCGACAACGTCGAGACCTCGGGGCCTGGCGAGGCTCTTGCCGTGGCGCGCGTCGTCCAGAAGCAAGAGCGGGCGCCGGCACTCGCCAATGGCCCGCAAATGCTCGGCCAGGAGGACGCTCGTCACTTCGCCCAGGTCTTGGAGGCTGGCCCGCGGATCGTCGGCGATGAAGCCGAGGATGTCCGTGGCCTTCTGCATGAGGGCCAGCGGCAAATCGACTGGGTCGCTCGGAGGCCACTCCCGTAGTAGAAGCCGCAGCCCCGCCAGGGACCGCGCAGCATCTTCAAGCTCACGCCTGACATCTACGGTGATCCGAACGCGGGTGCCCAGGTAGTCCGCGAACGCACGTTGAGCACCGGCCTCAACGAAAACCCTAATGGGCGACGTGTCGGCCACGACGATCTCGGCACCGGCGACAACAGGCACCGAGGCCTTCTCGACGGGGGCCGGCATCTTCGTCTACTCGTCTTCTTGCGCCCGGCTGCGATCCTCCAGCGCGATGTCCAGCTGCGACGCCGTCAGGCGCAGCTTCTCGGCCGCCTGCTCCCGAGTGATGATGCCGAACTCCAGAGCCTTGACCACGTCGCTCGACATGCGAGACGGCACACGGACCTCGAGGCCCTGGGCCATGCTGATCGTGTCAGCGATCACACTGAGTCCGAGCTCGCTACGCAGTCCGTGATGTTCGTGAGCGTCCAGCCGCCTCTTTACTCGATCGGCCGCCGAGGCGCTCATGCGCCGAGCCGCCTTGATGCGCCAGAGCGCCGTCTCGCAGCTCACGCCGAACGAGTTGGCCAAGCGCACAAGCGTCTCGAGGCCGACGGTGTCTGGTTGCTCTGCCTGGAACCAGAGATCGACACCCGCGACCGGAACGAGAAACTCGGCAGCGAAGCGATTGGCTGCGACCTCCCGTGCGTCGGTCGCTCCCCACCAGATGCGCTCGTCGCAGACGCTCCCGTGGCCAAGACGGTGATGGCCGTACTCGTGCGCAAGCGTGAATCGCTGGCGGACGACAGGCTCCCGCGAGTTGACGAGGATGAACGGCACGTCGCGCTCCCGCGTGTACGCGCCCGCCGGGCCACCCTCCGGCAGCTTCGCGAGAACGACATTGACTCCATCGCCGATCTCAATGCGCTGAAGAAGATCGGAGACAGGCCCGTCGGCACCGAGTGAGAGATCGCGTCGCGCCTCACGCGCCGCATTCTCAGGAGATCCGCTCACGCTCGTCTACTCCACCGTCGCTCGCGCGCCGAAGTAGTCGCGGATGACATCTCGAAAGAGGTCCAGCGACTCAACGACCACCGCAGACG
Organism: uncultured Actinomycetes bacterium; assembly: GCA_963709345.1. Lineage (GTDB taxonomy): Bacteria > Actinomycetota > Thermoleophilia > UBA2241 > UBA2241 > CAIXSE01. The sequence goes on along the minus strand of CAVPVX010000011.1, from coordinate 425,630 downwards.
ACTCGCCCGACGCCCGAAGCCAGATACTCTGAACGGGCTCGGTGGACGTGAGCAGATCCTCGACACGCACGTTCAGCACAGATGCCAGCCGGACGAGTTCGGCCACAGAGACAGAGCGCTCTCCCTTCTCGACGCGGTTCATCGACGCCGGGTCAATGCCGATGGCCTCGGCGAGCTGCTTCTGGTTGAGGTCCCTCTGCTGCCTGAACTCGACGATTCGAGCCACGAGGCTGGCTTGAGTGTCCAAGGCTGCCGGCACGGCATCTCCTTCGGGTCGCGATAGCGCTTGTGATTCTATCATTCCCGATTGCATCGAAGGCAAGACCGATTGACTAATTGTCAACCATCCTGACTCCGGCCGCCGCCCGGCGCCGCCTTCAACGCGAAGCGCGACGAGTCAGAACTCGCCCACGGTGAGCAGCCCCTGCAGCTCGGAGTCGATCCAGGCGGGCGGCCAGGCGCCTGCGCCTCGCCGGCCGTCGGCTCAGCAGATGGCGCAGAGGGCGCCAGATCGGCCGCGAGCGCCTGCTTCGACTCCTGGCCGGCCTCGGCGTAACGTCGTCCGCCAGTCCGGCCTCCAGCTCCCCGGCAGCCAGCTCCGGCAGTCGGGCTCAGGTGGGCGGCGCAGCGTCGCGCCTGCGCCTTCGGCGAGGCGCCCCAGCTCGAGCAGGAGTCGCGGTGCGGAGGCTCGCCCTGAGGACCTCCCGGCGCTGACGCGCCGGGGCAGCGCGCTCATGGCGTGCGCGCGTAGTCCGTTGGATCCGCGACCGCTCGGAAGTCGGCCTCTGTGAGCAGGTGACGACGGAGCCGCACGCCCCTCACCGAGAGCGTCCGTGGGCGCATGCCGGGTGCTGCCCAGGCCGCTACTTCGCACGCAGGCGGGCTCCCGGGTCGCAGAGCGATCACCGCCTCCAACGCAGGCACAAGATCTGTGTCGCTGGAGAACAAGACGCCGACGTCGTGCTCGTGGCGAGCGGCCATCATCACGAAGTCGACCGCAAGCGCGACATCGATTCCCTTCTCCTGAGCGCGCCATGTCGGCCAGTCAGGCGGATAGCGCAGGTCGCGAGCGATGACGGTCACAAGCCCGGCGCCGCGCTCGGCCTGCGCCCACGTCTGCCGCCGGAACGCGGCGTAGGAGCGCGGGTCAAGCCGCCTGCTTGGTCGACCGCGATAGGCGCGGACGCTTGTGAGGCTGCCGCCCGAGACTCGGGACGCCAACAGACGACCCAGACGCGAGCAGATCAACCTGGCCTTCGCGAGCCGGGGCGTCTCGGGCACAGAAGGCCTCACGAGCGCGGTGATAGACGTTCTGATAGTCGAGGAAGACGACCACCCGCCGGGACGACCCGGCAGTCACGACGGCGTCCGAGAATGGTCAAAAGAAAGCCCCGCCGGTGCGGCACTACCCGGACGGCGGGGAGGATTGAGACGAGTATACCTTTCCCGCGTCCGAGAGCAACAACGTTGCGGCGGGATGAGGGTGACGTTGCGGGCCACTGATGGAGACCGGCAGAGGCGGGCGCGAGTGCGTGTGGAGGTGACAGCGGGCATGCATGAAGCCTGCGACGCGCGCGCCGCGACGACCAGAGTGACGATGGCCACTCGCGGTGGACGTTGCGGAGTGGGGGCGCCTCAGAAGTGGTCTGTGGCGAGCAGCCCCGGCAGCTCGGAGTCGACGCCGGCGAGATGGTCCTGGGCGTCGCCGGCGGTGCGGCGCAGGACGCCGCAGAGGGCGCCGACGGCGGCGAGGGCCTGGCGGGCTTGCTCGGCCTCATCGAAGTCGTCCGAGTGGTACGAGACGACGAGCGAGTCGCTCAGATGGGCGGCGAGGGCGCCTGCGCCTTCGGCGAGGCGCCCCAGCTCGAGCAGGAGCGCGTGGAGGCGCGCGAGATCGGCCTGCGCCCGCTCGCGCGCCCGCGCGGGCGCGTCCGCCTCACGGCCGCGCGCCTCCTCCGCGTCCACGTAGTGATCGACCAGCCGCGCGAGACGGCCGGCGAGCGCCTCCGGCACGCCGGCCTCCACCAGGTCCTCGGCCTCCAGCTCCCCGGCAGCCAGCTCCGGGCAGCCGGGGCTCAGGCAGATCCAGCCGCAGCCGTCGTCGTCCAGCGTGCTCACGTTGGGGACCATCGGCTCGCCGCACGAGTCGCAGGTGACGGCAAGGAGCTCGCCCATGAGGACCTCCCGGGGTCGCGGGTTCGGGTCAGCAGGGCGAGTGTGCCACGATCAAACTAGGATCGTCGAGCCTCGATTCCTTGAGCTCCGTCCGAATCGTCAACTAGTATCGTCACTGCCAGCGCAGGGGCCGACATTGGAGCGACTTCATGACGCCTGAGTCCGATTCCGCACGCGCACGCTACGGCTGGGAGAGCGACTTCCCCACCTTCTCGGAGGCTGAGCCGCGCATCGTCCGCATCTCTCTGGAGGAGTTCCTCGGCGAGACCGGCGACTCGCAAGATCCGCGCCTGGGACGACTCCATCCCGAAGATCCAGGTGGAGGCTGGCAAGGTCGTCGAGATTGATGGGCTTGCCGACCAGTACACCGCCATTCTTGAGTACGAGCTGCCGATGGAGTCGCGTCGCCCAGACGTCGTTCTGCTCATCAATGGCGCCGTGGTGGTCCTCGAACTGAAGGGCAAGGCCGAGCCTGACCAGGCTGACCTCGACCAGGCATCGGCGTACGCGCGTGACCTCCGCTGCTACCACAGGCACTGTGCAGAGCGCGAAGTGCACGCGGTCGTCGTGCCGACGCAAGCACCCGGCTACATCGGCGTGCGCGACGGCGTGCACATCTGCGGACCGGCATCTCTACATCAGCTCATCGCCGACTTCCAGCGGCCGTGGGAAGATGGCCCGCTCACGGCTGAGGAGTTCCTCGCCCACGACGCCTACTGCCCTCTCCCTACGCTGGTTCAGGCGGCGCGCGAACTCTTCCTAGAGGGCAAGGTTCGGCCGATTCATCGGGCTCGCGCCGAGACCCAGCCGGCAATCGACGAGATCGCGCGGATCGCCCACGAGGCAGCCCGACACCCATACGCGCCACCTCGTGCTCGTCACCGGCGTGCCGGGCTCTGGCAAGACTCTGGTTGGGCTCAGCGCCGTCCACAATCCGGCGCTCAATGACCTCGTCGGTGGACAGGGCCGGCGGCAAGCCCACTGCACCGGCCATCTTCTTGAGCGGGAACGGCCCGCTCGTCCAGGTCCTTCAGTACGAACTCCGCGGAGCCGGCGGTGGCGGCAAGACGTTCGTCCGAGACGTCAAGAACTACGTCAAGCAGTACCTCGGCGACAGCCGGCAGGTCCCGCCGCAACACGTGATTGTCTACGACGAGGCGCAGCGCGCCTGGGATCTCGAGCAAGTCATCAGCAAGCACGCCTGCCGTTCCGAAGAGCGAGCCAGAGGCGTTCGTCGACTTCGGTGAACGCATCCCGGGCTGGAGCGTCCTGGTCGGTCTCATTGGCTCCGGTCAGGAGATCCACGTCGGCGAAGAGGCCGGCCTTGGTCAGTGGCGCACAGCGCTGGAGAAGGCCGGCGACCCCGGGTCTTGGACGGTGCACGCTCCACAGAGGGTGCTGGACACCTTCTTCGGACCGGACTGGAGCAGCGGAGAGCGACTCGCCGCAGGACTCAGCCAAGCCCAGCCCTCGAACTCACCGTCGAGCTTCGCTTCCACTTCGCTGATGACCTCGATGACTGGGTCGAGAACGCTTCTCGAAGGCGACGACATGCAGCGCGGCCGCGAACTGGCGAAGCGCCTGGAGGCGGCCGGTTATCACCTACGCATGACTCGCGATCTGGAGACCGCCAAGGCCTACCTGGTCGGCCGGTACGCGGACGCACCAGACGCGCGCTTTGGTCTGCTCGCTTCGTCTCGCGACAAGGTCCTTCGAGACCGACTGGGGTGTGCCAATGGCTGGCACTCCACTCAGCGTCTTGCAGTTGGGTCCTTGGTATGGCGAGGGCGATGGCGACTCCCGCTCGTGCAGAAACCTGACCCAGTGCGTCACGGAATTCGGCGCTCAGGGACTCGAACTCGGACGCAGTTCTGCTCGCGTGGGGCATGGACTTCATCCGCATCGTCAGGCCGAATGGCCGCCGAGGAGTGGTCGGATGAGTACGCCAAGCGCCACCAGCGAGGCTCCCACGTCAAGGATCCCTACCAACTAAGAGTCAACGCCTATCGCGTTCTTCTCACGCGAGGACGCGACGCCGCGGTGATCTTCGTTCCGCAAGACCCTCGGCTCGACCTGACTGCCGCCTGGCTCCAGGGACTTGGGGTCAAGATGCTGGGCGATCAGGAAGCCAACGATCGAGGACTCCGCCTCCCGACTGGCCCTCACCTTCGACACCCGTGCCGGTTGAGCACGAATCCCCGCGCAGAGCCAAAGAGGGACAGGCGTCCGAGCATGTTCTGGACGGTGTGACCTATGTTTGGACGGGCAGCCGCTGGTACAACAAGAAGACCTTCGTCACGCCGTCCACCGGCGTCCTGGCTAAGCTCAACGAGCTCGTCGACATCCCCCACGAGGTTATTCCAGAGCTCCCCGCGCCTCGGCCCGTGAAGGCCGGCGTGATTGGTACGATTCCTGACGTCGCGGTGGGCACCGTCTTCCCGAACCGCAAGGCCCTGCGCGAGGCGGGCATCCATCGCCCGCTCCAGGCGGGCATCTGCGGGAGTGGCGATACGGGCGCGGAGTCCATCGTTCTCAACGGCGGCTACGAAGACGACGTCGACTCGAGAGACGAGATCATCTACACCGGCCACGGAGGAAAGGACCCTGCAACCGGTCAGCAGATCGCAGACCAGACGCTCACTGGCACCAATCTGTCCCTCGTGCGCAGCTGTGACTGGGACCTCCCCGTTCGGGTGACCCGAGGCTGGCGTGAGCCCGGCGGCTCGGGACCGAAGGCCGGTTATCGATACGACAGGCCTCTATCGCGTGGAGAAGTACTGGGAGGAGAGAGGGCGCTCCGGATACAAGATCTGGCGCTTCAAGCTAGTGCCGTTCGAGGGCAAGTAGGTCTTCTCGAGCCGCACCTTGCAGAGCGGTCCTATCCGCGAGGACATCCCCGTCATCCAGCGCCACCCGTCTCCGCGCCGGCGCGCCGCGTAGGTGAGCCCCATGCCCTGCACCTACGGTCTCGTCGCCTCCTCACGAGACAAGATCCTCGCCGAGTGGGGCATCCCCAACGACTACCAGTCCACCAAGGTCATGCGTCTCGGCCCCTGGTACGGCGACGGCGACGAGAGCCATCGCTCCTGCCGGCACCTGCGCGAGTGCGTCACCGAGTTCGGCGCCCAGGGCCTCGAGCTCGGGCGGCGTGCTCCTCGCCTGGGGCACCGACCTCCTGTGGACCGGCGACGCCTGGTCCAACGCCCGCGCCAAGAACCATGCGCGCGGCACCCACGTGCGCGATCCCTTCCAGCTGCGCGTCAACGCCTACCGCGTGCTGCTCACGCGCGGGCGCGATGGGGCGGTCATCTTCGTCCCGCCCGTGGCCGAGCTCGACGCCACCGCCGCCCGGCTGCAGGGGCACGGGGTGAAGGTGCTCTGAGCCGCATCCCCGCCGTGAGGCGCCTTCTACGCAGCTCCCGACCTGCTACTTTCAAGCCTCAGTTCGTGAAGCTCAAGCGCTTGCCTGAACGCCTCGCTGCCGGCATCGATCACCTCATCGCGGCAATCCAGCAGGAGGTGACTGCTGTCCCTGCCGACGTCGGCCTCGCGCTCGAACAGCGCCCAGAGGCGCAGTTCGTCACCGTGCCTTGACCCGAAGGCGACGCCTGATACGAGACCGCCGTCCGCCGTCTCGCGGCCGTACAGGTGCCTGGAGATCAGCTGAGTCATCTCGCGAGGAGCATGCATGCGGACGGCCGCCGCGTCGAAGTCGGGCAGCCCGAACCCCAGCGCCACCGGAAGGAACACCGGCCTGAGCTCGGCGATCGTCCGTGAGTGACCGACGTCCACGAACCGGCCGTCGATGTGCGCCGACCCAAGCCGACGCTCCAGAAGCCAACTGCGACCGACCACACCGGGCGGGTTGCTCTTGAAGTCTTCATCCTCGGGGCAGCCGACGATGGCGCCGAGATCCGGATCGAGTCCGGGATCGGGCCGAAACTGCGCCAGGATCTCGATGTAGCACGCCTCGACAGAAGAAGCCGCATAGATGGTCCGGTAGAGCGCCTCAGGATCGTCCCACCGACCGGTGAACGGGGCGTACTCCCACGGCACCCACGCCCAGGGGTCTGGCGAGTAGCCGACGCGGAAGACCAGACCCTCCGTCTGCGTGAAGCAGAGCGTCATGCGCCTCAGCCGATTGCCGCGAACGCCCGCGCAGCCGCCAGGATATCCGGGCCCACGTCGTGAAGTTGGCCATCGCGGAGCAGCCTCGCAGGAGATCTGTCGTCCAGCTTGGGATTCAGCCCCTGGAACCACGCCTGGATCACGGCGTCGTCGTCACGAGCGCCGATCAACTGCACGATCTGATAGGCAAGGCGCAGCCGGTCTAGTACGTCGGACTGCCGGATGTGCCGCTCGCCTGCGGCCCACTCGTGAACGGCTCGAGTCTCAGAGACTCCTGCGACGAAGGCCACGAGCCGGGCGCCCAAGTGAGCCCTGAGCTCACGGACGATCTCCGCCGGCTCAAGACGGATTGAGTTCTCGTAGGCAGTGAGATCTGGCTTGGATGGGGCCAACTGAGCCATGACGCCTCCGATCGGGTTCGCCTCCATTAGCAGCCTACCCCAAATCACAGAGTCTGACCCACATGAATCACATTGTAATCCCATATCAAACGCCGACGAGGTCGGTGATGAAGCCGGCTTTGGCGCCATGCCGGTGTCGACCCGACGGCGGGAGAGCGCACCCGCGTCAGCCTCGTGCTCTGCGTCGGGCTGGTGGCGGAGGTCGTCTTCGAGTACCGGAGTCAGCCAAGCAGTCTTCGCTATCAGCAGAGGCGGGAGTTCCGGCAAGGGTTCCTTCTCTGTCATGACGACCTCTGGGACGTCATCAACGCCCGCAACGACGTTCACCAGATCCAAGAGGGCCTGCTCGTGCGCGACATCGCGATGTTCAGCGAGAAGGTCGTCCGAGAGGCGATCCTCAACGCCATCGCGCACCGCGACTACAGCCGCCCTGGCTCGATCTTCATCCGCCAGGCTCCCGACCTTCTGGAGGTCGTCAGTCCCGGCGGTCTTCCACCGGGAATCACCACCGAGAACATGCTGTGGCGCCAAGACCCGCGAAACCGGCGTGTCGCAGACGTCCTGGAGCGATGCGGGCTGGTCGACCGCTCAGGCCAGGGAGTGCGACGCATGCTGGAGTCCTGCATTCGAGAGAGCAAGCCGCGCCCCGACTACTCTCAGACAGACGAGTATCAGGTCTCAGTTCTGCTCAGCGGGACGATCCGCAATCCTCTCTTCCTGCGCTTCCTTGAGAGTGTCGGCGAGAAGACGCTCAGGACGTTCTCGACGCGGGACTTCATGTCGCTCGACGTCGCGGAGAGCGGCGACAGGATGCCCGCCGAGCTGCGGCCCCACGCACACCGCCTTGTGGAAGCGGGAGTGCTGGAGTCCGTGGGCCGTGGCGCCGGTGTGCGGTATGTGCTTTCGCGCCGCTACTATCAGTTCACCGAGGCCACCGGCACCTACACGAGGCGACGTGGCCTTGATCAGGAGACCAACAAGCAACTCCTCCTCAGGCACATCTTGGACAGCGGTAGCGTTGGGTGTCCGCTTGCGGAGCTTCGGCAAGTGCTGCCGGCGCTTTCGAAAGACCAGATTCAGTACCTCGTGAAGCAACTGCGCAGCGATGGCCTTGTCGTGAGTCGCGGTCGCACCCGCGCCGGCCGTTGGTTCGCGGCCGGTTTCGAGGGCGATTCGAATTGAGTCACCCGGACGCAATGGGAGCTCGCATTCCGCAATACTCCGCAATCAATGCAGGCGGCTGAGCGTTCACCGATCCAAGCTCGAGGCACCCGGCATTCAGGGAGACGCCGGCTCGTTGGGCGCGGGCGCTGCTCACACGGAGGCGCGACGCGGCCGCCATCGGCGCCAACCCCGTGAGCGGGTGCGACAGACGCGAGCTCACCGAACGCCTCGAGACCGCCGGCTACCACCTCCGGATGACCCGCGACCTCGAGGCCGCCAAGAGCTACTTCCACAAGCGCTATGCGGAGGCTCCCGCCGCCCGCTACGGCCTCGTCGCCTCCTCGCGCGACAAGATCCTCGCCGAGTGGGGCATCCCCAACGACTACCAGTCCACCAAGGTCATGCGTCTCGGCCCCTGGTACGGCGACGGCGACGAGAGCCATCGCTCCTGCCGGCACCTGCGCGAGTGCGTCACCGAGTTCGGCGCCCAGGGCCTGCGAGCTCGGGCGGCGTGCTCCTCGCCTGGGGGACCGACCTGCTGTGGACCGGCGACGCCTGGTCCAACGCCCGCGCCAAGAACCACGCGCGCGGCACCCATGTGCGCGACCCTTCCAGCTGCGCGTCAACGCCTACCGCGTGCTGCTCACCGCGCGGCCGCGATGGGGCGGTCATCTTCGTCCCGCCCGTGGCCGAGCTCGACGCCACCGCCGCCCGGCTGCAGGGGCACGGGGTGAAGGTGCTCTGAGGCCGCGTCCGCGGCGCTCTCCGCGGCCATCGCGCCGCCCTCGATTGTCACTCTGTGCGCGCTCTTCGCACCCGCCTACGATTGCCGAATGAAGATCCTCTTCCTCGACGAGTCCGGCGATCACAGCCTCAGCGTCATCGACCCGCAGTACCCGGTGTTCGTTCTCGGTGGCGTGATCGTCGATGCCGGCTACGCCTCTGGGGAGATGGACGCTGCTGTGCGCCAGTTCAAGCGCGAGCCGTTCGGCCGCGATGACGTCACGCTGCACACCGCGGACATCGTTCGCCAGCAGGGAGACTTCGCCATGCTCGTCGACCCCGGCCGCCGTCGCGCGTTTCGCGACGGTCTCAACGCTCTCATGCGGCGACTCGACCACACCGTGATCGCCTGCACCATCCGCAAGGAGGCGCACCTCGCCGCATACGGGGCGGCCGCGCTCGACCCCTACACGCTCAGCCTGAGCGTGATGGTCGAGCGCTTCTGTTTCGCGTTGGCGGACACTCACGAGACGCAGCCGGGCGTCATCGTTGCAGAGCGCCGCGATCAAGTTCTGGATTCCGCTCTGCTCGCGTCATCGCAGCAGTTGCGTGAACGAGGCACTGCGTTCCTCAGGCCGGGGGCGATCCGGGACCGCATCGCCCACCTGAGACTCGAGGGCAAAGGGGCGGGCATCGCCGGGCTGGAGCTCGCCGACCTGGTCGTCTCCCCCATCGGCCGCTTCGTGGCCGGCAAGAAGCCGCGAGAGGACTGGGCGATCGTGGAGTCCAAGCTGCGGCGCAGGAAGGGCGACTATCTCGGCGCCGGGCTGGTCATCCTGCCCAAAGAGTAAGGCCGGGACCCGCTACGCAGTTCCCGACCTCTGCAAGCAGTATCGGTACCATGCGCCGAGGTGTCAAGGCGAATCGACGAAGGTCAGGGCCTCGAGCTCGACGGCGTGCTGCTCGCCTGGGGCACCGACCTGCTGTGGACCGGCGACGCCTGGTCCAACGCCCGCGCCAAGAACCACGCGCGCGGCACCCACGTGCGCGATCCCTTCCAGCTGCGCGTCAACGCCTACCGCGTGCTGCTCACGCGCGGCCGCGATGGGGCGGTCATCTTCGTCCCGCCGCTGGCCGAGCTCGACGCCACCGCCGCCCGGCTGCAGGGGCACGGGGTGAAGGTGCTCTGAGGCCGCGTCCGCGGCGCTCTCCGCGGCCATCGCGCCGCGCCTCGATTGTCACTCTGTGCGCGCTCGTCGCGCCCGCCTACGATGGCCGGATGAAAGTCCTCTTCCTCGACGAGTCCGGCGACCACAGCCTGAGCGTCATCGACCCGCAGTACCCGGTGTTCGTTCTCGGTGGCGTGATCGTCGATGCCGGCTACGCCGCCACGGAGATGACGCAGCTGTCCGCCGATTCAAGCTCGAAGCGCTTGGCCATCCAGACGTCACGCCGCACACCGCGGCTTCTTCGTCTTTGGGGCAAATGCCGACTTGAGACCCTTGGAAGAAGCAGAAGCCGCCCGGAGGCGGCTTCGCGCCCCGCGTCAGGCGCGGGGTCAGTGAGTCCATTATGCGCGCCCGGTGCCCCGGGTCAAGCACGGGGGTGAAACGTCAACTGGCGGGTCGACGGAGCCCGTCGAACCGCATCAGGCGAGCAGGCCGGCCAGCTCCTTCTGCGCCTCGCCGTCCGCGTCGCGGGCCTCGACGGCCAGGTTGGCCTGGAGGGTCGCTGTCGCGACGTCCAGGAGTTCCTGCGGCACGCGGTAGCCCTTCTCATCCCGCAGCCAGCGGAGCAGCCTGGCGAGGCGCCAGATGGTGGGGTGCCCCGCGTGCACCGGCGAGGGTGCGGGAGCGTCGCACCCGAGGATGAGCTTCCGGACGTTCTGCCTCGTGACTCCCAGGAGCGCGGCGACGTCGGTGAGCCCTACGTAGTCCGGAGAAGCCTCCGTCAGCCTCGCCCGAGGCTCCGCCCGGCGGACGTCCGCCAAGGCGCTGATGAGCGCGGCGGACGCGGAATCGGCCTCGCGACTGAACGCGAGCGCCAACCTGCCCCACCTCCCGATGCCGACCACGGCGTCGTCGCATCCGGCGGCGCCCAATCTCTCCACGAGCCCGTCGATGTCGTCGGCGACCCGCTGCGGCAGCGAGAAGGTGAGCGTGAACTCGAACTCGCTCATCCGTCACTCCTCTCCGTCGTCGGGCCTCTGCTGCCCGACGCATCTGTCGACCACACGCCGCAACTGCCGTGCGTGGTTCTCCGGGCTCCGCGGCACGATGCTCCCTCGCAGTATCGGCAGATGGGCTGCGGTTGTCAAATGACAACCACAAGGACGCTGTGCCGCGTGAGTGTCTCGAACGGGGATGCCCGGTTCAACGGGTGACCGGGAATGTCCACCACCGGCGAGGGTGCGGGAGCGTCGCACCCGAGCATGAGCTTCCGGACGTTCTGCCTCGTGACTCCCAGGAGCGCGGCGACGTCGGTGAGCCCCACGTAGTACACGCCCGCTCATCAGCGCGAGGTCATCCTGCCCAAAGAGAAAGGCCGGGGGCCGCTACGCACTACCCGACCAAGGCCGGTGTAGGCACGACTCGCCGGTCTGTCGAAGCGGCTGGGTGACGCTGCGGGCGCTCGATGTGCTGCGCGCAGCCCGCTCGCCCCTCCCTACTCGGCGAGGAACTCGTCGAGCGGCGTACCGCCTGAGCCGACCGCGCGCACGCGCGCAGAGGCGTTGCGAGTCACGAAGGCCGCGAGGCCGCGACGGTCGCCGTCACGCTCGCGGCCGCTCTTGACCTCGATGGCCGTCAGGCCTTGGGCGTCCTCGATCGCGTAGTTCACCTTGTGGTCTCGCTCGCGGTCTTCACCGGCCCGGCGCCGGATGGTACGCTGTCGCGCGGCAACGCCTTCAACGCGAGAGGAGCCGGCCATGGCACGAGACGCAGCAGACGGCCGCCGCCGACCGCTACTGAGCTGGGTGCTCTTCGCGCTGCTCGTGCTGCAGGCTGTCGGCGGCCTCGCGGGTGGTGGCGCTCTGGCCGCCAGACCGGACGGCAGCCTGCTCAAGATGCCGCTCTCGTACATCCAGGACTCGCCGTTCCACGACTACCGGGTCCCCGGCCTGCTGCTCTTCCTGATCCTCGGCGTCTTCCCGCTCGTCGTGGCGATCGGCCTGCTGCAGCGCCGGCCCTGGGCCTGGTACGGCGCCTTCGCCGTGGGCTGCGGCCTGATCATCTTCGAGGTGGTCGAGTACGGGGTGATCGGCTACAACGTCCAGCAGCCCATCTGGGGGTCCGTCGGCGCGCTCATCGCGCTGACGAGCCTGGCGCCGTCCGTGCAGAGCGACTGCGGTCTGCGCTGGGGGCGGCGCATCCAGCCTGCGCCGTGAACGAGATGCGGTCTGCCGTTCTCCGATATGACCATTGACATACGACAATGACTGTGGTCTAAACGGCCTGTTGAAGCCCCGGATGGGAAGCGGCCACCGTGGCTTCATGATCGTCGATGCCCCGGCAGGTGATCGACGAGGGGGCACCGCGGCATCCGAAAACGGCATGAGAAGGGGGCGCTCGTGACAACCGCAAAGAAGCTAGGCCTGCTTACGCTGGTCATGCTGATCTTCGTGCCGACCTTCGGGTTCCGCAACGTCACCACCAACGCCGTGGCGTTGGGTCCGGCTGCGATCCCGTCGTGGGTCGTGGTCTCTCTCTTCTTCTTCCTGCCGCTCTCGATCATCATCGCCGAACTGGCGTCCGCCAACCAGGAGAAAGGCGGCGGGATCTACAGTTGGGTCGAATGCAGCCTTGGGGAGCGATGGGCTTTCATCAGCACCTGGTCGTATTTCGTTGCGAACCTGTTCTATCTCCAGTACGTCTTCGCCCGACTACCCGTCATGGTGTCGTGGGCGATCTTCGGGGAGAACAGATTCACTGATGCGAATGCCAACTGGTTGCCGTACATGGGCATGATCCTGTGTATCCTGCTGACCTTGATCGCCGTCAGAGGCGTGCGCTCCTTCTCACGACTCAGTGATGTGGGAGGCCCGCTCACCATCGTGCTCGTCGTGCTGTTCGTCGTGTTCGCCATTGTCGGATACCTGCTCGGCGAACCGACTGCGACGACGTTCACGGCCGGGAACGTGACCCCTGATTTCGACTTCACCTACTTCGCCACGTTCGCATGGCTGCTCCTCGCCGTCGCGGGCGCCGAAGTCGCCGGCACCTACATCACCGACGTCGACAAGCCGAAGAGGAACTTCCCGCGCGGCGTGATCATCGCGACGTTGTTGGTGGCTGCGGCGTACGTCGTCGGCTCGCTTGCCGTGAGTCTTGTCGCCTCGCCGGAGGCCCTTGAAGAGGCTGGGTTGGCGAATGCCGAATACGTCGTGTATCAGATCCTGGCGGAGAACTTCGGACTCAACGGCGCAATAACGGTCCGCGTGTTCGCCGCCGTCACCTTCATCGCCTCGGTAGGCGCCTTCGTCGTCTGGATGGAATCGCCGATCAGAGCGATGTTCGCCGACGTGCCTAAGGGCACGTTCCCGAAGTTCCTTACCAGCAAAGACAAGAACGGCACGTTGAAGAACGCGCTTTGGACGCAGGCCCTGGTCCTGATCGTCCTGATAGCGGTTCCGCTGATCGGGATCGGTGGTGTGGAATCGTTCTTCGTACTCGTGACCAACATGACGGCGCTGTCGCTGGTGATCCCGTACATCCTCCTCGTCGTGGCGTATGTCGCCTTCAGGTACAAGAAGATGGAAGCGCCGTTCACCATGTTGCGGGCGGATTCGGGCGCATACACCGCAGCCGGCGTCACACTGGCGTTGGGTCTTGCCGCGTATTTCGGCGCCGGGTTGGACTATGTCATGGGCACGGAGAGCACCGGCGAGGCGATACGCCTGGTGCTCGAGACGTATGCCGGGCCGATTGTCCTGATTGCCTTGGGGTACGGATGGTCCTGGCTCACGAAGCGGAGGTATCTTGCGAAGGAGGAGGAGAAACTGGCAGCGTAGCATTCGAGGTTTCCCCGGACCAGTCAGGTTGGCTCCCAAAGGAGCCAACCTGACTGGTCTTGCTTGCCGCAATGGATTATTCCTGCAGCTTCAAAGGAGAGACACCCCTTGGATGCAGTAACGCAAGAGATCCTTGACACGTTCAGCCAGATCGCGGCGATCCCTCGCTGCTCAGGCAATGAGGAAGCCATCTCGCGCTGGCTGCAACAGTGGGCCGCGGATCATGGTTCTGAGTATCAGGCCGACAGCGCGGGGAATGTGGTCATCCGCATTCCGGCGACGGCTGGATATGAACAGGCTCCGACTGTGGTCATTCAGGGACACACCGACATGGTCGGGCAGAAGACGCCTGAGTCGAACCATGATTTCAAGACCGACCCGATTCGACTCGTCTACGACGGGGATTGGCTGAAAGCCGATCAGACCACGCTCGGCGCTGACAATGGCATCGGAGTTGCCATGGGCTTGATTCTGGCAAAGGATCCAAACCTCGGCGCACCCGCCTCTGGAATTGCTGTATACGGTGGATGAAGAGGTCGGGATGAGCGGAGCAAGCGCCCTGGAGCCGGAGTTTGTGCGGGGCCGGATCTTGCTGAACATCGATTCCGAAGAGGAAGGCATGTTCACCATCGGCTGCGCCGGCGGCAGAAACACGACCATCATGCTGCCGCTCATGTTTGCTTCGCTGCCGGAGCATGTGAAGACCTTCACATTGAGTGCAGCAGGCATGAGGGGAGGGCACTCCGGAGACGACATTCGAGAATACAGAGCGAATGCCAACAAGACCGTGGCGCGCGCCCTGAACAGGATCCGGGCGTCCTTCGAGATCAGATTAGTCGCCTTCAAAGGTGGCTCCATCGCGAACGCCATCCCGCGCGAAGCCGAAGCCACGTTCGCGGTCGACCCGAAACATGCTCCGGCGATACAGGCGCAGATGGCCGACCATGAATGCATCGTCCGGCAGGAGTACCCTGACGATCCCCAGGTGACGATCCGTCTCACCGAAGCGGATTCCGACTTCACAGGCTATGCGACGGCGGCCTTCGACTACTTCGCCACAGAACGGCTTCGTACCGGACTGAGTCAGCAGAACACAGATACCGTCATCGACCTCCTGTGCGCGCTTCCGCATGGAGTGGCCCGCATGTCGCCGTTCATCGAAGGGCTTGTGGAAACGTCGAACAATCTCGCCGTCGTCGAGATCCGCGACGGCCTGCTCCAGGTCCTGAGCAGTCAACGGAGCTCCGCGAGGTCACAGCTGGACGAACTCACGGCCCGGATCGAGGCGCTGGCTCTGCTTGCTGGAGCTTCCGTCACCAGCAGCCGCGCGTACCCGGGCTGGAATCCGAACATGGCGTCGCCACTGCTGGCCCGCTGTCAGGAGACGTATCGCAAGCTCTTCGGAACAGAGCCTGGAGTCGAATCGTGTCACGCCGGGCTTGAATGCGGGATCATCGGGTCGGTCTACGAGGGCATGGACATGATCTCGCTTGGTCCCACGATCAAGGATGCCCATTCGCCGAATGAGCGCCTGCACATCCCCTCGATCCCTCGGGTGTGGGATTTTCTTGTGAACCTGTTGGCGACGTATCAATAGGCTCACCCCTCATCGCCTCCCCGCCGGCAAGGGGCGAAGGATGGGTGGACCGTCATCGACATCGGCGCATGACGGATGCGTGTGCGACGATGTCGCCATGACCGGTCCACCGACAGACTACGCCAACGAGCTCGACCTCGCACCGCGGGTCACGGCGCCGGCCGTGCGCGCCGCGTGCAGCGGGACGCGCCTGATCACCTCATGGCCGGATGCGCCGCAAGGAAGTGCTCAGCTCTGGCCTTGGCGTGGGTCTGCTTCCGCGTCCAGGTGATCGGGTTCATGGCGATACCCCCGGCCAGCAAGACGAGGTTGGTGCCGTCGACCTCGGGCGCCTCGGTGTTCCAGGAGACGATCACGCCGGTGTCGCGCGCGCCTCTGGCGTACTTGAGATGGGGGTTCGCGCGGAAGTACGGGCGGGTGATCGACTGGCCGACGATGTACGCGGCCACCATCCGTTTGTACACGCGCGGGTGGGCCTTCATGTAGTCGGAGAGCTGGTAGGTGGCGTCGATCTGCCGGTAGTAGGGAGCGTAGATGTTGGCGAAGGTGCGAAACGCCCAGGCCTGCCGCGTGTACGCGCTCTGCGCGCCCTGCATCATGCCGGGGTCGTCGGCCGGGCAGAAGATGGGCTGGCTGGGGTCGGTCCTGGAGTAGAGGCGGTCGGGTAGACGTAGAACACGTCGACCTTCCAGCGGGCCGCCTGCTGCACATGCAACCAGTGCGCCTTCTGGGAGTAGTCGGTCGGTGTGATCGGCGTCGCCGGAGCTGGCGCGGCGACCGAAGCCAGTCCGGCGACCGAAGCCAGCGCGGCGACGAGCATGAGCGCCGCGACCCCCGCGAGCAGAGACCTCTTGACGTTCATGCGGCTCCCTCCGTAGGCCCGACCGCCTAACTGACCTCTCCCCCGACTCTATAGGCAGCGCCGACCGTCACCTTGACCTGGCGAAGGACAGCACCTGCGGGGTCCGATTCGCGCGGGCTGACCGCACCCCTTCCTTCTCAACGAACTGTGTTCTTGCCGAACGGTGTTCGTTCGCCATCATGGCCTCATGAGCGCACGTGACGACGCGAAGTAGTGAGCCGGCGGGCGCGCCCGTCGCAGGCGCCGCTGAGCCAGGAGGCCATCGTCTCCACGGCCCTGGATCTGCTCTCGCGCGAGGGCATGGCGGGCCTCAGCCTGCGCACGGTGGTGGTGGCGCTCGTCGCAGGGCCCGTCAAACCCGGGGCGTACCATCTGGACGTGCCCGTCTCTGCATGGAAGGATTGATGCCAATCGAACTGGGGAGCACCGATGAAGAGAGTCACCAGACTGTCCACCCTGTTGATCGCCTTGCTACTGGCAGCCGCCGTTACCGGATGCGGCACGGCAGAGCAGGCATCCGAGGGACCATCTCCCAGTGATGTTGCCGTGCTCTATCTGGACGCGATGCGAGGGGACGTGTCTGGGCTCAAAGAATACAATCCGGACACCGAGCTCACAGAGGAAGGGGTGTTCGGGAGCGCCAACCAAAGCATGCTGGAGACGTGGGGGGTCAGCCCGACCGCCGAGCAGGAAGCCCAGCTCACCGAAGCCATGCTGGCAGGGCTTTCCAAGGTGGAGTTCACCGTCGCCGATGAGAAAGTCGATGGTGAAAGCGCCACCGTGACCGTCGCTATCCGGGGCCTCGACATGTCTTCGTCGTTGGACACCCAGTTCGAGACGATCGGCGGGCAGATCACTGAGGACACCCCGGACGCGGCCATCATCGCTGTCCTCGACAAGGCATGGCGGGAAGCGCCACTGGTGCCGGAACCAACCACTGTGGACATGACGTTCACAGCCGTTTCCGACGGTAGATGGATAGCCGACCCCCAGGCAGGAGCGGCTGCGGGCGCCGCGTACGTGAAGTTCTGAGGAGAGCCGGAGATGCCCGATCCGGGCGGTGGGTAGGCACGTACCTCACCGCCTCGCGCGCTCGAGGGGCGTGACGGCCACCGGCTCGCGGCACCCCATCCCTGGTCCCCACAGGCGTCACTTCTTGCGGAACGACCCCGCACCGATGATCAGCGTCTTCCCCCAGTCCCGATAGCTGTAGGTCAAGGTGACGTTGGGCACGCGCCTGCCGTCCGACCACTGGTTGAACAAGCGGATCTTGTCTCCGCGCGCGCGGTACGAACCGACAGTCTTGCTTATCTGGTCGGTGTTGGCGATGACGTAGGCGAACGTACCCGCCGCAGTGAACTTGTACATCTCGGACCAGCCCAGCAAGCTGTTGTCGTGCCACGAGCCGACCAGCCCGGCGTCCCCGCCGCGCGGAGCCGTGACCGTGAACGAGACTCCCTTTGACGCGCGATTGGCGTCGCGCACGGTGACGGCGCAGCGACCGGCATGGGCACCCGCGGGAACCACAACCCTTATCTGTGTGGCGCTCCAGCTCTTGATCCTGGCCTCGGTCTTACCAAAGAGGACGTAGTTGTACCCTCGAATGGCGCCAAAGTTCGTGCCTCTGATGATCACCAGTTTGCCGACCATGGCTCGCTTCGGAGAGAGGGATCGGATGGCGGGCGTCGGACCGGCCGACTGCATTGTGAAGCTGCCGCTGTGGCCGATCGGCCCCGGATCCCAGGTGTCCAGCCAGGGCGTCCACAGTTGGACACTGACCTGGTATCCGTCCCCAGGGGGGACGCCGGTCACGGTCACGTTCGTCGAGTACGAGGTCTGGCCAGGCGCCGCATCCAGAACTTCAACGAAGTAGCCCATGTCCGGGTTGCCGGCGACCGGGATCCACACGCAGAACTTGCCCATGTCGATGGCGTAGCTCAAGGTCCAGGCGACGGTCTGCGTGTCGCTGCCGGCCCAGACGGACCCGGCGGCCGGGGTGTCAACGGTGATCGAGGGCGCATCCGACCACGCCGCCGCCGTGGCCGGTAGTGCACAAGCGAAGGCGAGCATGAGCAGCGCCACCGCGAAATACCGGCGGGCGCGGGAGGGCCCAACTGGCGAGCCCAAGAGAGTCTCAGCAGAGTGCATTTGGTACCTCCTGGTGAACGCAGCGCTGCATGGACGACGCGAGCCCTCCCCCGCTCAAGGTGGAGTGACGACCGCTACGCGCCCTGACGCTTCGGTCTCTCCCGATGCCGTTGTGACGCTCGTCGCAAGTATGCCCGGCATCATCTGATCACCCGGAGGCGCATCGGGTCAAGGGATCGGCGGCACGGGTGTTGTCATGGCAGAACGTCAAGCCCAGTTAGCCTTGACCCGCTCTGCCCACCCGGGGATCTTGTGGATCTCGTCGAGCGCCAGCACGGTCGGCGCCGACGGGGCGGTCGCCCGCGCCGCCTCCCACTGCTCGTCGATCCAGGCGGCGCCCGGCAAAATGGGCTCGTCGCCGGACGCGAAGACGAAGTCTTGAGTAAGACCACTCAGAGGACTGAGTTGCCGTCACGACGTCTCACGACAAATCCACGGGGAATCGAGAGTGTGGTCAAGCCGGATTCAACTATCCGGAGATTCCGGATAGCTGCCCGCTCGGCCGCCGGGTTGCAGGCACGCCGCCAAGACCCGATCTCGACGTCGTGTGGGCCAAGCTGCGGCACGGGCCAAAGGGAGACCGGGAGGGATGCGACGGCGAAGTCGCACGCCCTGTGTGTCGGCACTCTACCGGTCGTCTCAGCCGACCGTGACGCGATTCCGCCCGGCCTCCTTGCTGACGTACATCAGCTGGTCGGCCCGGCGCACCAGGCTCTCGGGCGAGTCGCCGGACTGCAGAAGGGTGGCGCCCAGCGAGACCGTGACGCTGACGCTCTCCTCGGCCAGATCGAGGCGGGAGGCCTCGACGAGAGCTCTCAACTTCTCGCCGAGGGCGGCGACCTCAGCCTCCAAGCTCACCTCGTGCACCAGAACGACGAACTCCTCGCCGCCCCAGCGGCCGACCACGTCGTCACCGCGGACACTGCCCCGGAGGGTCGACGCCACCATGCGCAGGACCCGGTCGCCGACCTCGTGGCCGTAGGTATCGTTGAAGTTCTTGAAGCGGTCGACGTCGCCGAACAACAGGCCGGCCGCGGGCTCTCGGCCCTCGAACTCGGCGACCACGGCGCGCAGCCGTCCCTCGGTGTAGCCACGGCTGCCCACGCCCGTGAGCGCGTCGCGCTGCGTGCTGCGGCGCAGCTCGCGCACCTCGGTGCGCATCGCGTGCCCGGCCGTGTCTCCGCTGAAGGTCTCGACGGCCCCGACGATCTCGCCCGAGGAGTCACGGAGCGCGGCGCCTCGTACGAGCACCGGCACGCGGTGGCCGTCGGCGTGATGGAGAAAGACGTCGGCCTCGCGAGGTAGTCCGTCAGTGATACACGCGGCCAGCGGGCAGTGGTCCTCACACAGAGGCACGCCGTCGGCATTGACGTGGTTGAGCAGGTGATCGCGACAGGAGTGGCCGATCATCACGTCCGCAGAATAGCCGCTGATGCGCTCGGCGCCTTTGTTCCAGTAGGTGACCACGCGGTCGCGATCGACGAAATAGACACCGTCGTAGAGGTTGTCGAGGATCTCCTTGTAGCGATCTGCGTCGTCGCTCATCATGCCTCCCGTCTCAGACCGAGCATCGGCGAGATCGCCTCACTCATCGAGCGTTCCTCACGCCGCGACGCTCGCGTCGGTGCAGCACGCACTGCGGCTCGACACGTTCCGCCTCAGCCGCCCGATGGCACAGCATACCCCTTGCTCAGCAGCAGCATCCCGGTCGTGGAGTCGATCCCGATCGAATCCGGGCTCTGCCCGGCCGTCGCCCGGATCTACGTCCGCGTCCAGGTGATCGGGTTCATGGCGACGGCGCGGTCCTTGTCGGCCTGAGTCATCTGGCTGACTGACGCGGAACAGGGCCGTGAACATCATCCAGCCCGGCGGAGCGCTCCGCAAGGTTCCACAGCGCGCCACGTCCTCGAGACTCGGCAAGCCGATGAGCAGGTCGATGCTCCAGCGGGTACGATGACTGCGTCGCACACACCGATCCGGAGTCGATCATGGCCAACAGCACGCGCACGGTCGTCATCACAGGTGACGTCACCATCGACTGGCTCCTGCTCTCGCAGGCGCCGCGAGAGCGCGGCGCTCTCGACTTCATCTGGATGTGGGGCGGGGACTACGCCGGACGCCAGCTGGCGAGCGCCGGCGGCGCGGCGTCGCACACCGACATCCTGCGGCGCACGGTCGCAGCCGCCGGGCTCGATGATGTGGAGATCTTCGGCGCGGACGTCTCCCCTGATGCTCTCAGATCACCGTTCCATCCATGCTACTCCCACACCTACGCCGACATCGCCGAGTTCCCCCGGACCCTCGGCGATCGCAGCGACACCGCGTGGCGCATCGTCGAGTTCAAGGGCACGAACCCCGCGAAGTCGGGGCCGGGCTGTGAGCCCCCCCGCGCTCCCGACAAGGTCGACACGGTCCTCATCGTCGACCACGCCATCGGCTACCGGAGCAGTTTCCCGGACCTGCCGAGTCTGCTCGCCGCAGAGCCGGCCAACGTCATCTGGCAGACGGGGGCGCCGCTCTCCGGCTCGCCGCTCGCCGACCTGCTGCTCGGGGAGCACGCCGACCGTCTCACGGCGCTCATATCGGCCGACGAACTCCGCAAGGCAGGCCTGCAGGTCGGCTATTCGCTCTCGTGGGAGCAGATGACCGAGGAGATCTCCGCCGCGGTGCGTGCGCACCCGCTGGCGCGTGCGCGGCGGGTGATCGTCGTCGTCGGCGCCAGCGGCGCCGTCATCATCGACCGCGAGGGCGACGATGTGCTGGTCTTCGACCCACACACCCAGGAGGGCGACTGGAGCCAGCAGTACCCTGGCGTCGGCGCCGGCTACGGCCGCTGTATCGACGCCGCCGTGACCCTGCAGCTGACGACGCAGAGCGAGGCCGGCCTGGTGGCCGCCGTGCAGCGCGGCCTGGGCGCCGCGCGGAGCGCCCACGTGGAAGGCTTCCAGGTGGGCGATGACCCGGAGCAGCCGTGCAGCCCCTTCCCCCTCGGCGCCGTCGCCACGGCGCTCCAGCGCGAGCCGACGGAGTTCGCCAGCGTCGCCTACCGTCCCAACCGTGGCACCTCGATCCTCGAGCAGACCTGCGCCGACATGTCCATGGCCGCCGTGGCCGTCAACGCCGCCGTCCACGGTGTGCGCGGACTTCCCTCCGGCATCCCGGTCGAGACGGTGGGCGCCTGGTCGTCGATCGACCGGATCGAGATCGAGAACATGCGCAGCATCCGCAACATCCTCAGCGAGTACGTGCAGCAGGGCCTGCGCGGCGGGAGTGGGATCGCGCCCCTGCCGATCGCCGTGTTCGGGCCTCCCGGCGCCGGCAAGACGTTTGCCGTCCGGCAGCTCGCCACGGTGCTCTTCTCCGGCCGCGTCGACCGGCTGGAGTACGACCTCTCGCAGATGCGCTCCGCCGAAGGCCTGCACGCGGCCTTCCACGAGATCCGCGACGTGGCCCTGCGTGGCGACCTCGCGCTCGTGTTCTGGGACGAGTTCGACGCCCCGCTCCAGGGTCAGTTGCTCGGCTGGCTGCCCCACTTCCTCTCGCCCATGGCCGACGGCCGCTTCCACGACGGGCACGGGTCCCACCCGCTGGGCACGGCCATCTTCGTGTTCGCCGGCGGCACGGCGTCGTCGTTCGAGGACTTCATCGGCTTCAAGGACGAGCGGCAGGAGCGCGCGGCCAAGAAGCCGGACTTCGTGAGCCGGCTGCGCGGCTACGTGGACGTCACCGGCCCCAACCGTCAGGATCCCGGCGACGTCGCCGCACCCCTGCGTCGCGCACTGGTGTTGCGGTCGCTGCTGGCCGGGCGCGCGCCGCAGATGCTCTCCCCGGTCCGGGGCGGAGAGCCGCTCATGCAGATAGACGACGGCGTGCTGCGCGCGTTCCTTGAGATCGGCGAGTACATCCACGGCGCACGCTCCATGGAGGCGATCGTGCAGATGAGCTCGCTGGCCGGCAAGCCGCGGTTCGAGCGCGCGAGTCTGCCTGCCCGCCAGCAACTCCTGATCCATGTCGACGCCGACGAGTTCCTGAGACTGGTCCGCGGCTGAACGACCTGCCGCCCGCCCCGAGAAGACGCCCCGGAGCAGGCCACTGCAGGGCTACAAGAAGGGGGCGACCATGTGCGCGAGAGTGACGTATCTGGGAGCGGACGACCCGGGACCGGCCCGTGGGCCTCGCCGCCAGGTAGAGGCGCTCGCCGCGTGGGACTTCGTCGCCGCGGCCCCGTTCACGTCCTTCCCGGCGCCGGCCGGCTGACGAGATGCGGTCGCCGGCGGGCTCTTCGTCCGCCGGCGACCGCATCCCATCGTCAGGGGATGCTGATCCCGTTGACGAAGATCCCCTTCGGCATCGAGAAGCGCATGGCGCCCGGACTGCAAACCGCGTTGCCTGGACGAGCGTCGCCGACCATGCCGGCCAGGTTGTAGGCCTCTGCCCTCGGCATGTCGAGTTTGCGCTCCAGAAAGTCGACCATGTCGCGCATGGCGCAGCTCGTGGCCTCTTCCATCGTCATGCCCCAGCCGCAGGTCATGAGCTCAGTGGGGCTCTCGATGATGGGACGCGGAAGCGACTGCCCCTTGAGCACGTCGACGCGGAGCGTCACCACGGAGGGCACCTCGAGGCGGCCGCGGCCGCCTCCCCGTCGCCACTGATCGCGTGGGCGTCACCGAGCGCCAGGAGCGCGCCCGGCACGAACACCGGCAGGTAGACCGTGTTGCCGACGCAGACGTCCTTGTGGTCCATGTTGGCGCCGTGGTCACCCATGTACAGAGTGGACACGCTCTCCCCTGACGGCGCCACGCCCAGCGTCCCGACCATAGGGCGCACGGGGATCCTCACGTCGTCGCGATACAGGATGACGCCGTTCTCGACGCGTGCGATCTTGGTGAAGGCCCCGATATGGTCGTCCTTGAGAAGACCGAACTCCCCGGGATAGAGCGGCGCAGCACCCTGTTCGCCGACCTCGATGCGCAGCAGGTCCACGGCGAGGACGTCACCGGGCTCGGCGCCGTCCACGAAGATCGGCCCGGTCGCCGGGTTGAGAAGACGGTGATCGAGGTCCTGAGGGTCGTCCTGGGCGGTCTGGATGAATCCGCCGAAGCAATCGTGACACTCGGCCAGCACGACGTCACCGCCCCGCACCCGCAGGGCCGGCGCATTCGTCTTGTCCGTGTCATAGATGACGCGGTCCCGCCCGATAGCGTGCACGACGCCCTACCGCAGTTCGTCCACCTCAGGTGTCCTCGAGCGCGTCACCGAGGAACACCTCGATGACGGTCGGATCGTGCCGGACCTCCTCCGGAGTGCCCGTCGCCAGCGTCGTGCCCTCCGCAAAGACGTGGATGCGCTCGCACAAGCGCATGATGAGCCGCAAGTCGTGGTCGACGATGAGGATGCCGCAGCCGAACTCGGCTCGCACACCCATGATGGTCTCAAGCAGGGTGTCCGACTCGGCCTCGTTCATCCCGGCAGCCGGCTCGTCGAGCAGCAGGAAGTAGGGCCGCCCCGCAAGGGCGCGGGCGATCTCGACGCGGCGCTGCGCCCCGTACGGCAGGTTCAGCGACTGGACGTCGGCGCTCGCCCCCAGGCCGAACCGGCGGAGGAGCTTGTCGACGTCGGCGCGGTGGTCCAACCCTTTTGTCGAGTGTCCGCTTACTGAGCCGACCTCGATGTTCTGGCGCACCGTGAGGTGGCTGAAGAGCCGGATGTTCTGGAAGGTCCGTCCCACGCCCATGTGAGCAATGCGGTTGGGCTTGAAGCCCGCGACCTCCCGTCCGTCGCAGCGGACTCTGCCGGATGTCGGCGCGTACACTCCGGAGAGCACGTTGAGAAGCGTCGTCTTGCCGGAGCCGTTGGGGCCGATGAGTCCCACGATCTCGCCGGCCGCGATCTCCAGCGATACCCCATCCAGAGCGTGGACGCCGCGGAAGTGCTTGCTGACGGCGACCGCCTCGAGGAGATGGGAGGTCGCGGCCGGAGCCCGAGACGCGGCCGGAGCCTCGGCCGTGGCCGCCGCGCTTCTCTCTTCATTGGCGGCGCCCATGTCAGCCCCCTTCCTTGTCGTCACCCAGAGGCCGAGCGTCCGGGGTACGCCCCCCGGAGAAGAAGCGACGCCGGCCCTTGCGCACCCACTCGTCGAGCTCCCACCAGCTCAGAATGCCGTTGCGCCGGTAGATGAGGATGAGCAGGGTGACGATCGCAAGGATCATCTGCTGCAGTCCGCTGATGCGCGGAACCTCCATGCCGAGGAAGCTGCCACCCTCGATGTCGTAGAGGATCTGTGACAGGACGGTGACGACGCCGGCGCCGACGATGGCTCCCGACACCGTCGCCATGCCCCCGATGACCAGCATCGACAGTACCGCGAACACCTGCGTGTAGTAGAACTGGGATGGGTCGAACGCGAGGTTGAACTGCGCCCACACCGAGCCGCACAGGGCGGCCAGAGCCGCCGAGGCGACCCAGGCGATGTAGCGGGCGCGCACCACGCTGACACCGGTCGCTTCGGCCGCGAGCGGATCCTCTCGGCTGGCCTGCAGCCGAAGCCCGACCCGGGAATCGCGAAACATGACGCCGACGATCACGGCGAAGGAGGCGAAGGCGAATGCGCCCCAGAGCGTGGTGTTCTGAGGCAGTCCGTATACCCCCTGGGCCCCGCGAGTCATGCCGAACCAGTTCGCGTACACGCCGTGCGCGATGACCAGCAGGGCGAGCGTGCTCATCGCCATGGCGGTCTCCTTCATGCGACTCAGGACGAGACCGATGAGCGCGGCGACGAGGGTGCCCGCCAGAGTAGCCACGATGATCGTCGGGATGAAGCTCCACTGCGCGTCGAGCAGCCACGACGGCATCCCGCGGAACACGTCACTCTTGATGACCGTGGGGACTGTCAGCCAGGCGGTCACGTAGGCGCCGATGCCGACGAAGGCGGCGTGGCCCCACGAGACCACGCCGGAGTTACCCGTGAACATCTGAAGGGCGATGACGACGATCACGGTGATGAAGAAGTTCGGGATGATCAGGGTGAGGCTGCTGCCCGAGCCGGCGCTGAAAGCCCCGATCAGAGCGACCACGGCGAGGATGGCGATGAGCAGCCCCGAAGTGCCGGCGACGTTGCGGACGTAGAGTGAGGTGAGTAGCCGGTTCATCAGGCACGCTCCGCAACAGGAGCCAGTAGGCCGTTGGGCTTGAAGTAGAGGATGGCGATCACCAGGAGCAGCGCGAAGGGGTCGCTGAACGGCTGAACGCTTGTGGGCAGCACCGCAATGAAGAAGACCTCGGCGGCGGCAAGGATGAAGCCGCCGAGCACCGCTCCCGGAAGACTTCCCAGACCGCCGATCACGGTGGCGATGAACGCCTTGATGATCGGCGTGAACCCCATGCCCGGGTCAACGGATCCGCTGCGCGACACCCAGAGCACGCCCGCGATTCCGGCGAGCAGGCCGCTGATGACGAAGGCGAGGGCGATGACCCGGTTGGCCCTCACACCCATAAGGCGCGCGACGGCGAAGTTCTCGGCCGCGGCACGCATCCCGATGCCGGCCAGTGAACCACGCATGAACAGCAGTAGGCCGAGCAGGCAGGCGATGCCGATAGCGATGGTGATGATGCTCAGCCAGCTGATGGAGAGCGGGCCCAGGTGGACCGCCCGGATGAGCAGCGACGGGCCTTCGATGCCCTTGGTCCGGGGCGAGACCGTCGCGCGAAACACGTTCTGGATGATGACCGAGAGAGCGAACGACGCAAAAAGGAGTGTGAGGAAGCTGGCATTGCGCAGCGGCCGAAAGGCGAAGCGCTCCATGAGCAGCGACGCGACGGTGGCGAAGACGAGTCCGGCGCAGACCGCGATCCACCAGGCGACACCGTTCACGGTGAGCAGGTACATCGTGTAGCCGGTGATCGTCACCAGTTCGCCGTAGGCGAAGTTGACGAGGCCCATGACCCCGAAGACCAAGGCGAGGCCCAGCGCGAGCAGCGCGTAGGTGCTGCCCAAACTCAGGGCGTTGATGATCTGTTGGGCGATCTCAGCGGCGCTCATGCGACATCCGCTCCCAGGTAGGCCTTCTCGAGGTCGACGGCATTGAGGAGCTCCTCCGCCGATCCCGCCAGCTGCAGTTCGCCGGATGCCAGCACGTATCCGCGGGACGCGACATCGAGAGCCAGCCTCACGTTCTGCTCCACGAGCAGTACCGTGACGCCGCGCTCCGGCAGCTGCCGGAGCAGCTCGAAGATCTGCGCGACGATACGCGGCGCCAAGCCGAGCGACGGCTCGTCGAGCAGCATGAGCCGCGGCTTGCTCATCAGCGATCGCGCCAGCGCAAGCATCTGCTGTTCGCCCCCGGACAGCGTGCCGGCGAGCTGTCGCGACCGCTCGCGCAGGATCGGGAAGAGATCGAGCATCTCGTCCATCGTCTCCGCCACACCGGCCTTGTCCTTGCGGACGGTGGCGCCGATGCGCAGGTTATCCGTGACCGAGAGGTGAGCGAAGATGCCGCGGCCCTCGGGAGTGAGAGCGATGCCTTGCCGAACGACATCCTCCGCCTTGAGATGCAGTATGTCGGAGCCGTCGAACTCGACAGTACCGGTGGACGGCCGCACAAGCCCGGCGATCGTCAGCAGCGTCGTGCTCTTGCCGGCGCCGTTGGCGCCCAGCAGGGTGACGACCTCTCCGGGATACACCTCGATCGAGAGGTCGCGCACGGCCACGATCGGCCCATACCCGGACGTCACCTTGTCGAGCTTGAGCAGTGGTCGGTCCTCTTGCACCAGTCTCAGTCTCCTCTCTTACCAGCCGGCGTAGGGGGCGATCTTGGAATCGTCGAAGTGGCCGGCCTCGCACTCGGCCAGAGCCTGGTCGATGATGGCCAGAGCCCTGTCGGCGTCATCCCGAGTGAGCGTCAGCGGCGGCGTCATCTCGATGACGTTCGCGAGCAGGCCGCAGTAGATGAGCATGAGCCCCAGCTCAAAGCAGCGGTAGACGAGACGCGCCGCGAGCCGCGACGCCGGCGCCTTGCTCGCGCGGTCCTCGACGAGCTCGAAGCCGAGCATCAGGCCAAGGCCACGCACGTCGCCGATGGAGGGGTGCGAGCGGGCGAGTTCGCGAAGCCCGGCGCGCAGATGCTCTCCGACGGCGCTCGCGTTGGCCATCAGGCCCTCCTCGCGGATGACGTCGAGAGTCGCGAGCCCGGCGGCGCAGGGCACCGGGGCGCCGCCGAGCGTGAACAGGTTGTAGATGTCCGCATCGAGAAGCTCCCGCCGCGAGACCACCGCCGAGAGCGGCAGCCCCCCGCCCAGCGGCTTGCCGGCAGCGAGCGCATCGGCGGTCACGCCGCTCTGCTCGAAGGCCCACATCGTGCCGCTTCGGCCGAGGCCGGACTTGACCTCGTCGAAGACGAGCCAGATGCCGTGCCGGTCGCAGAGTTCGCGCAGGGCACGGAGAAACCGCGGAGGGGCCGGCACGTCGCCGCCGTCGGACTGCATCGCCTCGAGCAGGATCGCCGCCGTGTCGTCCGCCGGCGAGACGTTGGCCAGTACGAACTCCTCAAGGTAGGACAGACACTCGAGCGCGCAGTCGTCTGGCCCGCTGCAGCCCCAGAGACAGCGATAGCAGTAGGGGTACGGCACCTTGGTGATGTTGCCGGCGCCGATCGTCCGCGCCTGGGTCGAGTGGCCGGAGAGCGCAGCCGAGCCGGCGGTCTGACCGTGATAGGCGCCGACGAAGCTGACGAGCCTCCGGCGCCCCGTCGCCACCGGCAGGAGCTTGCCGAGGCAATCGTTGGCGTCGGAGCCGCTCGTCCCGAACCACGCCGCACGAGGAGCGTCGCCGGGAAGGGTCTCGCAGAGACGCTCCGCAAGCGCGATCGTCGGCGGCGCGGGGTACGTGCACAGCATCGTCGACCACGAGCGGTCGAGCTCGGCGTGGATGGCCCTGCGCACCCGCGGGTGTCCACTCCCCGTCTGCAGCACGCCGCCGGCAGCGATGAGGTCCAGGTACTCGTTGCCGTCGACGTCCCAGACGCGCACGCCCTCCGCCCGTTCCAGCACGAACGGATAGAAGCGGATCTTGTGCACGCCGCCCATGGCCGCGGCTTCGCGGCCCAGCCAGGCGTGCGTCTCGGTCAGTGGACGAGCATCCACGCTACGGTCCTTCCTTCTTCCTTAGGCGCCGACGGCGGCTCCGGCGGCCCGGGGTGCCGGCGGGGCGCTGCGCGCCCCGCCGGCACCACCGGTCACACGCTCGCAGCCGGGTGAGCGCTTCTCACAGCGGCTCGGGCACGAACGCCGGGTACGGCAGGTACTTGACGAACGTGAACTCGTTGCCGTCCATCTTCAGCAGGCAGACCTCGCGCTTCGCCTGCCGCGTGGTGGGATTCATGATGAAGTCGTCGGTCGTGCTGAGCTGGACACCGCTCAGATTGGCGATCGCGTCGCGAAGCGCCGCGCCGCCCTCGCCGCCGCTCGCCTCGAGACCCGCCTTGAGAACCTGGATGAGGTCGTAGCCGTTGGCCACGATCACCGTCTCGGGTGGGGCGCCGGTCTTGGCCTCGTACTTGTCATAGAAGTCGGCCAGCGTGGTACCGGGCTCGGGATACGCGAACGTGGTGAGGATCATGCCGTCAAGAGCCTCGGGGCCGGCGGTGAGGATGTCCGGCGTGTCGTTGCCGTCGGAGGTGACCACCGGGATGTCGACGCCGGCCGCCTTGAGCTGCTTGAGGAACACAGGCGTGTCGGGCATGAACATCGGCGTGTAGATCATGTCCGGCTTCGGGCTCGCGTTCTTGATCTTGGTGACCTGAGCCGAGAAGTCGCCTGCTCCAAGCTTGTAGTCGGCGGTGCCGACGATGCTGCCGCCGAGCTGCTTGAACACATCCGAGAAGTACGTGGGCAGGTTCGCCGTGTAGGCGACGTCCTGGGAGCGAAGCAGGTACGCGGAGCGATACCCGAGATCGGTGTAGCAGTAGTTGGCCATCGCTGCGCCCTGGACGTTGTCGCCCATGATGTACTGGAAGGAGAACTCCCCGTTGTCGCGCGGCAGGTTGGGCGCGGTGCCGTCTCCGGTGTCGGACGGGATCTCCTTGTCGCCGGCCAGCCGGTTGATGGCAGTGACGTTGTCCGCCGTCGTGCCGACCATGTACTGGATGCCCCCGTTGATGAGTTCCTGCGTCGTCTGGATCGCGAGGGCCTTGTCGTTCTTGTTGTCCTTGTACTCGAGCTCGAGCATCATGCCGTTGATGCCGCCGGCCTCGTTGATCTCATCGATCGCGAACTCGACGCCCTGCAGGATCGGCGTGTCGTAGGACGAGTACCCATCGCTGAGGTCGGCGGAGTACCCGATCTTGAAGACATCCCCGCCTCCGTCGGCGGCGTCATCCCCGTTTCCGCCGCAGCCCACCAAGGCCACGGCCGCCACTGCGACCAGCAGCAACCCCACTGTCAGATAGAGCTTCCTCACGTTGTTCCCCTTCGTCTGGGCCGTCCGCCTCCCGGGCGACCGCCATTTCCTACCTGGGCTTGAAGAACGCGCCCGCCTGCGGATGTGTCTGCTCATCGACTCCCTCTGTCGTGTCTTCATCAACCCGCCCGTGCCGCCGCCGAGTCGCGCAGCCCGCCGCCGACCGCAGTGCAGAGGCCCGCGACGATGCCACAGCGCCGCGGCACCGAGTCGAGCACGATGTACTCGGACGGCGAATGGTCGAGCCCCCCCACGGGGCCGAGCCCGTCGAGCGTGGGCACTCCCCGGGCGGCGGTCCAACAGCCGTCCGACATGCCGCCGCTGATCTGCCCGCCGACGCCGAGACCCTGCTCGCGCGCGAGCCGTACGGCCGTCGCGAGCAGGAGGTCGCCGGCGGTCGTGGGCTCGATGCCGGGCCACGTGCCTTGGTTCTCGACCGACACGGTGAGCCCGTCGTGCTCGCCGGAGCGGGCGATCTCCCGCACCGCCCAGTCGAAGTCGGCTCGCGCAGGGGCGCGCACGTCGATGATCGCCTCGGCGTGCTCCGGGATCACGTTGGCGATGGTGCCGCCGGCGACGGTCCCCGCGACGACGGTGAGCCCCGGGCGAACGCCGTCGAGCGCAGTGAGACGCAGCACCTCATGACACAGCCCGACGACCGCGCTCCTCCCCAGGCCGGGCTCTGTGCCGGCGTGCGCCGATCCACCCTCGACGGCCAGGCGCAGCCAAGCGCCGGTCTTCCGGCCGGCGACGAAGTCGCCGTTCTCGCGGCCACACTCGAGGACGAACACGGCGTCGGCGTCGGCGACTCGATCGATCGTCGCGAAGGGCACGACCCTCACCTCTTCGTCCGGGACGCTGTGCAGTTCAACGGCAGCGAACGGCCTCGCGCCGCTCGCGAGCGCCTCGATGGCGGTGAGAGCGACCAGCAGCCCGCCCTTCATGTCGGCGACGCCTGGGCCGTACGCCACTCCGTCGCTCACGGTCATCGGCCGCTCCGCCGCCGTGCCCTTCGCGAACACGGTGTCGTGGTGGCCGAGGAGCACGATCTTGCCGGCGCCGCTCCCGGGCAGGCGGCAGATGAGGTGCGAACCGCCGGGGTGCGCCGCGACCTCCGTCTCGCAGCCGCAGGCGGCGGCCCAGCCGGCGAGCAGGCCGGCCACTTCTTCGCGACCCTCCGGCGCGTCTGGGCCGCTGTCGATGGCGACAAGCTCGGCCAGTCGCTGCACGAACCGAGCCGCGTGCGCAGCTGCCCAGGAGCCTGCCTCCGTGGCAGCCAACGACGCGGCCTCCCCGGTCTCGCGGGTCTCGCAGATCTCGTCAGCCGATGCCATGCAGCCTCGCCGTGTTGCCTGCCAGCACGCCGCGCCCGAGCTCTATCGCCTGAGCGACCGTCAGGTAGTCGCGCTGGACGGCTCGCCCGAGCACGCGCTCGAGTGCCTCGCGCGCGATGCGCGCCGAGAGCCAGAAGACCTCCGGCTCGGACGCTTCGTCCGATCCGTACAGGATCTTCCCGGCGGGCACCACGCCGAGCAGCATCTCGAGCTCGCGGTCGATGCCGAGCGTCGCCCACGGCAGGAACTCGGAGAGGTCGATGTACACGAACGGGAGGATGCTGGCGATGTATGCCGCCTCGGCCATCCACGGATACCCGCCGTGGATGAGGATGATCGGCTGATCCATGTGGTCGTGCAGCAGGCTGAAGACGTCCTGAGGGCGCACGTGAGCAAGGACGATGTCCGGGTCGCCGCCGCCGCAGTGCAGGTGCATCACGAGGTCGTGACGCCGGGCGGCGCGCAGGGTGGCGCGCAGGCAGTAGTCGCGAACGACCTTGCCCGAGCCACGATCCTTGGGCCAGCCGGCAGCCCGCCACTTCTCGTACGCCTGACCGGCCTCGGCCGCCGTAGGCGCGCCGACATCAAGGCCGGTGCGGTAGGCGATGATCGACTTGAACCCGACCGTGTGGGCATCCGTAGCCGCTTCTTCGAGGCGCGCCTCAAAACCGGCCTCGAAGTCCCGCCAGCCCAGATCCAGAGCCTGGAGGTCGACGATCATGGGTTCGATGCGTGCCACCCGGTGAACGGGCACGCCGAGGCTGTGCTCGAACTCCGCCCGGAGGACGGGCGGCTGAGGGTAGCCTTCGTCGGCGATCACGGCGGTGATGTTCTGCTCGGCCATGAGCCGGGCGCAGTAGCCCTCGGGGTCGGCGCCGATCGCTGCCGCGCGGGCGACGGCAAGGGCGTGCGCCTCCGGCTCCACGCCGAGCCGCCGGGCAAGCCAGCGCCGCGCCGTGAGCGCGAAGACCGTGCCGTCTCTCAGCCCGGTGACCTGGCGGGCCAGCGCGGGGTCGGTCTGGCCCGACGAGAGAAAGCACATGCCCATCATCGTGAGCCTGTCCTCCCAGCCGAGCGGGTCGAGGCCTACGAGATCGGCGGCGCGGAACCCGTGGCAGTGGTCGTCGATGACGGGGCTCCCCGTCAGGTCCACGACCTTGGCGTGTGCGCTCACCTCAGCATCCTCCTTGGGTGACCTGCTCTAGAAGCGCCACAGCTGCTCCTTGACCAACTCTTCGATGGGCCGTCCCTCGTCGGCCTCGGCCTCCGCCCTGCGCACAGCGATCATGCAGTCGTGCAGGACGTCGCCCATGGCCGCGCGCAGGACCGTGGAGCCCGCCAGCGCGTCGGCAGCCGCGCTGAGACTGGCGGGAAGCCGCTCGTAGCCCGCAGCTGCCCGCTCCTCCTCCGTGAGCGACCCGGGGTCGACCCGACACGGCTCCGGCAGGATCATGCCCTGCTCGATACCGTGCAGGCCGGCGGCGATGATGGCGCCGGGCAGCAGGTACGGGTGCCCGGAGCAGTCCGCCGCTTTGAACTCCATGTTGGCCGTGTCCTTCCGGCCCCCGGCCATGCCGGTGATGAAGCGCAGCGCCGCCTCGCGGTTCTCGTGGCCCCAGACCCGGTACGCGCCTGCCCAGTGCTGCGGCTGCAGGCGCTCGTAAGACGGCACCGTGGGGCAGGCGAGCGCGAGGATGGCGCTCAGCTCGGCGAGCACGCCGGCGAGGAAAGCGTCGCCCGTCGTCGTGAGGCCGATCACCCCATCCCCCCCGCAGAAGAGGTTCTCGCCCGCCGGGTCGTAGAGGCTGAAGTGGAGATGGCAGCCGTTGCCGAGCCCGGGGACGGTGACCGGCGAGAACGACGACCTGTAGCCGTGCTGCTCGCTGATGGTGCGCACCGTGTGGCGGAACAGCACGTGCCAGTCGGCGGCGGTGAGAGGATCGGCGACGCCGAGCGAGACCTCCATCTGGCCGTCCGAGTACTCCGGGTGGAGCTGGGCGACGCGCACGCCCTGGTCCGCCAACGCCTCGAGCAGGTCGGCCGAGAACTCGTGGGTCAGAGCCCAGGCGTTGGAGCTGTACCCGGGGCCGCGATGGACGGGCTCCACACGGCCGTCGTCGAGGATCGCGGCGAGGAGCCACTCGAGCTCATAGGCCATGCGCACGGAGTAGCCGCGAGCCTCCGCCTCGGCGGTCATCCGCTTCAGAAAGCCGCGCGGACAGATGGACAGCGGCTCGCCCTCCTGGTCATAGAGGTCCATGGGCGTCCACGCCCACTTGGGCGTGGTCGCGAGCTGGACCACGACCTCCGGGTCGGGCAGCATGCGGAAGTCGCCCGCCGGCCCCTGGATGGCCTCCGTGGTCGTGAAGTGGTCGTTGCTCAGCACCAGAGCCCACAGGATCGAGAAGCCGGAGCCCCAGCGCGCGAAGGACGCGAGGTCGTCCAGACTGAAGCACTTGACCCTGGTGATGCTGCCGCTGTCCACCATGGTGGCGACCACATGCTTCACGCCGGCCTCGCGCAACCGGGCCACAAGCTGTTCCATACGCGTCTCGTCGTCTGCCGTCACAACGCCTCCCACGTTCAGTCCGCTTCCATGACAAGCTCGCCCCACGTGGTACCGGCCCGCAGGCGCTCGAGCTCGGCGATTCGCGGCTTGGCCTGCGCGCCGAGCTTGACGGACAGGCCGGCCAGGACCGCCTCGATGACCGCCAGCCCCGTGACCATGGTGTCGAACGGCGATGGTCCCTGCACCGTGGACGTGAGCACGTGGCGCGCGACGTCGGCCACCGGGCTGAGCCAAGGGTCCGTGAACAGGACGATCTGGCTACCCTGCTCGGCGGCCCGCCTGGCGAACTCGATGGTGGAGTTCTGGTACCGGCGGTAGTCGAAGACGACCATGACGGTGCGCTTGTCCACATCGATGAGCTCGTCCCAGCCCGGCGTGGGTGCGGCGACAATGTGCCGGCACTTGGGACGCATCATGTTGAGATGCTGGAAGAGGAAGTAGGCGAAGATCTGGCTGAAGCGCCCGCCGGTGCAGCAGATGGAGTAGCGCGGGTCGGCCAGGAGCTCGACGACCGCGTCGAACTCGGCCTCCGAAAGGCCGGCGAAGCTCTTGTCCAGCTCGGCGTGGAACACCCGCAGGCTCGTAGGAAGCGTGCCGCCGGCGGCGGCTACATCGGGCTCCGGGTACTGCGTGAGCGACGACGTCAGCTTCTCCTGGACCTCGCGACGCAGCGCCTCCTGGAACTCCAGATAGCCGTCGAAGCCGATCTTGCTCACAAAGCGCATCACCGTCGGCCCGCTGACCTTGGCACGATGCGCAAGCTGAGCCACGTGCTCAAGACCTGAGATCGGATACGACGCGAGGAAGACGCGGGCGACCTTGCGCTCAGCGCCGGTCAGCTCGTGCATGCGCTCGTTCACCAGGTTCACGAGCCCCTGCGGGCCGCGAGCCGTGCTCACCGTCGCCATCAACGTCCCCCAAGTGCGATTCGGAATGGAGAGGAGATTACAGATAGTGTGGGAACGCGTCAACCAGGAACGTGCATTCCAGAAGATGTGAGCGAAGCAGTGCGCGCCGTCAACGCCCGCCGATGGCGAAGAGCGCCGGCGCCTGGCCCTCGTCACTGGCCCTCGCGCAGGACCTCCACGCAGGCCGTGGACCACCAGAACGGCCGCACAGCGACACCGTCCGTCTGAATCAGCTTGCGGCCGACGTCGCCGAGTACGACATCCTTGACGGTGTCGATCACGACGGCGTGACGGATCAGCCCACCGGTGAGATACGCCTTGGTGCCATCCGACCGGATGGCGATGTACAGCGGTCAGTGCAGAACTTCAACAAATGGGATGGCGAGTCATCGTCGTCTGGGAGTGCGAAACCCGCCACATTGATCGGCTTCGTCACTCCCTGGCTCACAACTTCGCCTGAGAGGTCTGTCCCCGGCCCCCGCGGAAGGGGCCGCTAGGCAATTCCAGCCCGATAATGGACAGGCTCCAGGCTGAAGTTGCGATCGATCGGCCCCT
This sequence comes from uncultured Actinomycetes bacterium, assembly GCA_963709345.1. Taxonomy (GTDB): domain Bacteria; phylum Actinomycetota; class Thermoleophilia; order UBA2241; family UBA2241; genus CAIXSE01. The sequence continues at coordinate 390,606 of CAVPVX010000011.1, read as the reverse complement.
GCAGGACGTAGAGCCGCGGAGATGTGCGGTATGAGAACGCCCGGTAAAGGAAGTACTCAGGCCTGAGACGTGACACCATCAGCTCGTTTCGGCTGACGAAGAAGGGCGTCTGCTTCCCGAACCCCGTCGTCTTCACCTCAATCAGCCTGTCACTTCCACCAACCTCGAAGGACCGGATGTCGTAGCCGAGTCCATCTCCTCGGGTCGTGGAAACGTGCTCAACCTGCCGCGATAGTCGAGTCGCGCCTGCCGTCTCCAGCCGTGCTGTCTCAAAGGCCAGCGCGAACTTCTCGCCCATGCGGCCCAGTGACCGATTGCGGCCCTCGCGCTCCAGGTAGTTCATCGTGGGACTGACCAAGAAGGTGCCGGGTTCCGACTTGACGTTGTGGCGTGCCTTCTCAATCCGAGCCGGAGCCTCGTCGATTCTGTCAATCAGGTCGTCGAGCTCAGTCGGAGCCGCGGGCGCGTCCACCGCTGATCTGACGGCCCGTTCGAGCTCGCGGTCAGCGCTCAGCCTCACATCCACGGCTTCGGCCAGCAAGGCCTGAAGGTTCCATCTCGGTTTGTAGCCCTCTATGTAGGGATAGCCGAGCTCGATGAGTACAGCGCTGATGTTCTGATGTTTGAATTCAACAGATCCATCGGAACGACCATTGAGCAGCCTCATGAGCGCGTGCCGGTGCACGCTCTTGCTCTAGTCCCCCCAACGCAACTCGGTGCGGAGCATGTCGAAGTAGTCAGCGATGACGGCTTCGACCTCGAATTCCGACCAGTCCCTAGCCACAGTGATCCTCCGGCATTCTCGAGTACGGCGCTCGCTCGATTCTGCCATGGGCACACTCAGAGTCCAGCCGCGACTCTCGACCACTGGGGGTTAGATATCGTGTGATGGCTCCTGGTCCCATGGTCGAAGCTTCATCCGCATGGCGACGCATCCGCCCACCGCTCGATGGATCTGCGGCGGGTGATTCTCGGGATTCCGGGTTCCGGCCGCAGGGACCCTCGATGAGGGTCGATAGCAGTGCTGTGGTTGTCAATTGACAACCACACACGGCGCCGGCCCGCGTCAATCGCCGGCGAGCTCCCCGCCCAGGCGCACGACCTCGCGCACCAGCAGGTCGAAGTCCTCGCGGCGGCTGCGGTGGTTGGCGACGGCCACGTGCAGGTACTTGCGGCCGTGGATGGTCGAGACGGACGGCACCGCGATGCCGCGCTCCTGCAGCTCAAGCTCGATCTCCTTGTTGAGCTGGTCCAGCGCGGCATCGTCCCGGCCGGCGCGCACGTAGCGGAAGCAGACGATGTTCAGCTGCGCCGGCAGCGCCTGCTCCAGCTCGGGTGCGGCCGCGACCAGGCCCTCGAGGTACCTGGCCTGGTCGATGTTCTGCTGGACCACGCGCGCGAACTTCTCCGTGCCGTGCTCCTTGAGCGCCATCCACACCTTGAGCGCGTGGAACCCGCGCGACAGCTCGAAGCCGAAGTCGGAGAGCCAGGGCACGTCCACCGCCGTGAGGCCGCGGTCGCCCTCGCCGTGCGCCAGGTACGACGGCGTGAGCGAGAACGTCTCCAGCTGGGCCTGCGCGTCGCGGACCAGCACGCAGCCGACCGGGTACGTCAGGTTCATCCACTTGTGCAGGTCGAAGGCGAGCGAGTCGGCGCGCTCCATGCCGGCGACGAGGTGACGGGACTCCGGGGCGATGGCGGCCCAGGCGCCGAAGGCGCCGTCCACGTGGAACCACAGGTCCTCCGCGGCGCAGAAGTCGGCCAGCCCGGGCAGGTCGTCGATGGACCCGGTGTTGGTGGTGCCGGCCACGCCGACGACGCACGCGGGGCGCAGCCCGGCGGCGCGGTCGTTCGCGACCATGTCCGCGAGCGCGCCGAGGTCGATGCGCATGGCGCCGTCGGTGGGCACGCGGCGCAGCGACCTCGTGCCCATGCCCAGCAGCTCGACGGCCTTCGTCAGCGACGAGTGCGCCTCGGACGAGCAGTACACCGTCGGCCGCGCCGGCGCGCCGCCCGTGCCCACGGGCGCGCCGGCCAGCCCCTCCCCGCGCACGTCGAACCCGGCCCTGGCGTTGCGCGCCACCGCCAGGGCGATCAGGTTGGAGGCGGAGCACCCGCTCGTGAGCAGCCCCCCGGCCTCGAGCGGGTAGCCGAGCAGCTGCTTGCACCAGTCCAGCACCTGTAGCTCGACGTAGTTGTTGGCGACGAACGAGTAGATGCCGCTCACCGCGTCCGTGGACGCCGCCAGCATCTCGGCGATCATCCCCATGGGCGTGCCGGTGCCCAGCACCCAGCCCCAGAACCGCGGGTGGCTGTTGCCGAGCTGGTAGGGCCGCACGTACTCGAGCCATTCGGCGTAGATCTCGTCGACGGGCTGTGGCCCCGCCGGCGCCGGCCCGAGCGAAGTGCGCCTTGACCTCCGCCGGTGCGTGCTCCCAGGCGGGGCGCTCGCGCAGGGACGCCATGTAGTCCACGGCGTCGTCCACGGCGCGGTGCGCGAGCGCGCGCAGCTCCGCCCAGTCCTGGGGGTCGAGGGTCTCTTCAGGCGTCATGGCGGTCCTCGTGCGTTCGCGGCGGGCCGGGGGATTCTATCGCGCCGCGGCGGCCTCAGGGGCGGATGCGCGAAGCGCGCGACCTGGGGCGAGCCCAACCCCGCTGCCCGGCGCTCCGACCGCTCGAGGTACTGCGTGAGGCGCGCTCCTGGCGTCCCGCCACGACCTCAGCCGCGCTTCGTCGCCAGGGCCAGGACGTCACCCGCAGACATGCCAGTCGAGTCCCGCAATGTGGTGTAGGTCCTGAAGAGGGATCCTCGTGGGCCGCCCGGCGCGAACAGACGCCACTGCCTGGGCGGCCCGGACGATGGAAGCAGCTCAGCCTCGTGCGGGCTCGTGGTCGATGAACACGGCGATGTCGTCCATCTGTACCCTCCGGGGTATCTCCATCTGTAGCAGACCGAACCAGGAGGGACGCACCGATGGACATCAACCAGAACGCACCCGTGATCGCGCACGAGCAGATCCACATCGCCGCGGACGTCCAGACCGTGTGGGACGTGCTCGGCGACATCGAGCAGTGGCCGACATGGAATGAGGCCGTCAGCTCCGTGACGCTCAACGGCCCGGTCGCACCGGGCGCGTCGTTCCACTGGAAGGCGGGGCCGGGGACGATCAAGTCGAGCATCGCCGAGGTGGATGCTCCCGGCAGGATCGTCTGGACCGGCGTGACCCTCGGCATCAGGGCCGTCGACGCCTATAGCTTCGAGGCCTCGGACGGCGGCACGCTGGTGCGCCAGAGCGAGTCCTGGGACGGCCTGCCCGCGCGGCTCTTCCGCTCGCGCATGGAGCGCACGCTGCGCTCCGGCCTGCGCGACGGGCTGCGCTCGCTGAAGGCCGAGGCGGAGCGCCGCGCCGCCGTGGCGGCGGCGGCCTGAGAGCGCCCCCACGGCGCACCGCCCGGTAGAATGGCCACCCACAGCACTGAGTCCGGGCGGGCGCCAGCCGCCCGGCGTCACCCAAGGAGGATGCGGGGATGAGCAGCCGAAGCTACCGGGACGATCAGCTCGCCTACGCCGGGCCGGGGCCCACGTTCGCCTACGCCCCGCTCGTGCTGGACCCCGAGGGGCTCAGCGGCGCCGACGTCGTGATCGTCGGCGCACCCTGTGACCAGGCCACCAGCTACCGGCCCGGCACGAGGTTCGGGCCGCGCGCCATCCGCGACGCGGACATCGTCGGCCCTCCGGCCACGCGCCTGCACCCGGGGCGCCGCATCGACCCGTTCCAGACGATGCGCATCGTCGACCACGGCGACGTGGGCTCCTTCCCCAGCAGCATCGAGACGATCCACGAGGGGCTTCACGCGGCCGTGACCGCGGCCCTGGCCGCAGGCGCCGTACCGGCGGTCCTCGGCGGCGACCACTCGATCTCGCTGCCGGTCCTTGAGGCCCTTGCCGCGCGCTTCGGCGCCGAGGGGTACGCCGTCATCCACCTGGACGCTCACGCCGACGTGGAGCTCGGGCTCGACGAGATCGACCACGGCAACCCCTTCTCGCAGGCCATCGACCGGGGTGCGCTCCTGCCGCACCATCACCTGGTCGCCGGCGTGCGCGGCTACTGGCCCACGACGGGCGAGGAGATCGACCTCTGGGGCGGCAAGGGCATGCGCATCGTCCTGATGGAAGAGGTCGCCGAGCGCGGCATGGGCGCGGTCGTCGGCGACCTCATCACGGCCGCCCGCGAGCTGGCGCCACTGACCTATCTCACCATGGACATCGACGTGGTCGACCCGGCGTTCGCGCCCGGGACCGGCACGCCGGAGGCCGGCGGCATCACCACGCGAGAACTGCTCAGCGCCGCCGGACGCATGGCCGCCGAGCTCGACCTGTGCGCCTTCGACCTGGTCGAGGTGAACCCCATGGTCGACCCCGCCGGCATCACCGCGCTGGCGGCGCACGCCACCGTCCTGGAGGTGCTGGCGGGCATGGCGGCGCGGCGCGCCGGATAGCCAGATCGCATCTCACACAGCTTCTTCAGGGGCCGCAGCAAGAAGACCGGCGGCGGCCTCCCGCGTCAGCCGCGTGTGAGCTGCCCGCCCAGCCCGCCCGAGCGCGATTCTATCGCGGGGGCGCGGCCCCGGCGGAGACCGGGATCACATGCAACGACAGGTTCCTCGCGCCCATCGCGACCAGGGGTGAGTCGAGCTGCTTGTTGGAAACTGCTTGACAACCGAGTTCCCATCGTGGAAACTATGGGAGCAATAAGTTTCCATCACCACAGGGTGGGCCGGATGAACGCCACAGGACAGCGCATCGCAGAAGCCTTCGAGCGGCAGGTCGAGAGCCGTGGCTACGACAAGGCCAACCTCGACGACGTCGCCCGCGAGCTCAAGATCTCCAAGAAGACGATCTACGTGCACTTCAGCGGCAAGCGCGACATCTACGCGCAGGTGGTCGCGCGCCAGGCGCTGCGGATGCAGGCCGAATTCGCCGCCGCGGTGGCTCCGCTCCCGACCCACGCGGCGCGAGTGGAGGCGACCGTGAGATCGTTGCTCGAGGTGGCCCGAGCCCACATCGTGAAGACCGGCGAGGACGAGTGGCTGCGCGAGTACGAGATAGCCGCCGACGCCTTCCGCAAGGCCAACGGCGACCTGCTGCGCGAGCTGGTGCAGGGCGGCATGGACGCCGGCGAGTTCCGGTGCGGCGACGCTACCCTGGTCGAGAAGATGATCGCCGCCATGCTCGTCGAGTACCTCCTGCTCGTGAACGCAGACCCGGCCTACGACCGCGACAAGGAACTGCTCGAGCGCATCGGCAGGTTCGTGGAGTAGCCCGGCGATCGGCAAGACCGGCCGCATCCAGGTGCGGCCTCTTCAGGCCCCATGGAAACTCAGAATGTCCTGGGTTTCCACGAACGAAGGAGAAGCGCCATGTTCAAGAGAATCTCGATTGTCGCCCTGCTGCTGCTCGGCGCCCACCTCAATCTGACGGCGCTCGTGCCCGCCGCCGCCGGGCAGGGCCCGCCGCCGTGGTGGGTCGGCGGCGGTCTCCTCTGGCCGTTCTTCGCCGACACGGCCACGCTGCTGCCGGCGGGCGGCATCCGCGACGTGCTCACGCCGATCCTCGGGATCACGGCGGCCGTCTGCCTCGTGCTGGCCGCCGGCTCCTACCTGGGGTGGGTCGTCCCAGGCTCCTGGCTCCGCGGGCTCGTCATCACCGGCGTGATCGCGTCCCTCGTGGTGCAGGTCGTCTGGATCTCCGGATGGGCCGTCCTGCCGCTGGCGGTGGACGCCGCGCTGCTGTGGCTGGCGCTCGGCCGGCGCGTGACGGCCGGCAGCGCGCGGGTGCAGGCGGCCGTCCCGGCCGGGGATGCACGGTGAGGGCCGTAGCGGGCGCGGTCGCCGCGAGCGCCGCGGCCGCCGCAGCCCCAGGCGCGGCGGCCGCGGCGGCCGTCACCGCGGCCGGCGCGTATGCCCTGGACATGAAGCGCGCCTACGGCCGCATCCGGGGGAAGAGCGCACTCGTGCCGTCGCCCTGGGGCGACATCGAGTACACCGTAGCCGGGTCGGGTCCCCCCGCTCTCGTGATCCACGGGAGCGGGGGCGGCTACGACCAGGGTGAGCTCGTCGCGGAGGCCGTCCTGGGTAGCGGCTTCCGCCGCGTCACCCCGTCGCGGTTCGGCTACCTGCGCTCCACCTTCCACAAGGGCGCCACCTGGGACGACCAGGCGCACGCCTACGCGTGTCTGCTCGACCACCTGGGGATAGAGAAGGCCGCCGTCGTGGCGCTCAGCCATGGCGGCCCCTCCGCCCTGCTCTTTGCGGCGCTGCACCCGGAGCGGGTGTCGTCGCTCACGCTCATCTCCTGCGGCGTCGCCGCGTCGGACGCGCCGGACCAGGCGCAGGCGAACCGGCAGGGCGACCTGCTGGCGACCGTCTTCAGGCACGACCTGCCGTACTGGGCCGCCGGCACGCTCTTCAAGAGGCGGCTGCTCGGACTGATGGGGGCGGACGGGGCGGTCGTCGCCGGCCTCACCCCCGAGCAGCGGGAACTGGTCGACCGGGTCGTCGACGAGATGAACCCGGTCTCGCCGCGCGCCGCCGGCGTCGCCTTCGACAACACGACGGCGCTGCCGGGCGAGCGCATCGCCGCCGTCCGCGCCCCGACTCTGATCCTCCATGCCCGGGACGACTCGCTGCAGCTCTACCACAACGCCGAGTTCGCCGCCGTCGCCATCCCGGGCGCACGGCTGGTCGGCTTCGAGCGCGGCGGCCACCTGCTCCTGGCCGTCGAGCTGGCGGCCATCCGCGAGGCAGCGCGGCGGCACGTCCTCGAGCACCTCGCGCCCCTCGTCAGGACATCCAGTCACCCCGCGCCGTGCGCTCGCGTGCGACCTCAGTCGTCCGACGCCGCCCACTCCAGCGCCGCCTTGAGCTCGTCGATGTCGAAGACACGGAGGCGGCCGCCCATGAGCCATCCGAGCGCCTTGGCTGCGTGCCGCACCCAGTCGACGTCGGTGACCAGAGCGCAGCGCTGCCAGTCGCCGAGGTGGGCGAACCCCAGCGCCATGTCCTCCCACTCCGCTCCCGCCGTGTAGCGGTCGAACTCGGCGCCGATCTCGAAGACGAAGCGGAGCTTGTTCCCACCGGCCAGAGACTCCTCGACGGCCGGCTTCAGCACGTCCTCGTAATCCTGCGCGTCCACCTCGCCCACGGCCTCGAACGCCAGCACGCCCTCGGGCGCGCCCTCGATGATCTGGATCATGCCACGTCTCCTCTCGCGCCGGGGGTCACTTCCAGACGATCTCGATCGAGTACCCGGTTCCCTTCTCGCCCGTCAGGACCATGAGCACCGTCCCTTTGCGGAGCCCGGCCGCGACCTCCACCCGGTCCTCCCCGGCGACGGCGTCCCACCCGGGCCAGGTGATGCCCTCCCACGCCCCCGGGGTGCTGGCGCCAACCTGCAGGTCGATGCTCCGCGGCGCGTCGGTCAGCACCGTGACGACGAACGGGTTCGGCGTGCGGCCGCCGGGGGCGTCGCAGCGAAAGACGTCTGCGTCGTCCGCGCCGATGGCGCCCTCGATGGGCGTTCCCGGCGCGAGCACGGTCGCCTCGCCGGGCTCGTCGTTCGGCTCGTTGTCGTCGGGAGCGCCGCTCCCGCAGCCCGCCGGCGTGAGCAGCAGACACACGAGCGCGAGCAGTGCGGCGGCGGTACAGCGCATCCGCCGCCCGCGCCACGACCGCGGCTCACGTCGCTCGTCGCACAGTCCGGATCTCACGGCCACCCCCTCCCCAGTGAACACGATACCCCCGCAGCGTACCGAATCAAGGGCGGGCCGTCACCGGTGCGCGATGCGCGCCGCCGGGCCCTCGGCCCGGCGAGCCCGCGCCCGCGAGCCCGCAGTCCCGCGGTCCCGGCCGGCGGTCCGGCCCGGCGACCGTACTCTGGACGAATGACCCAGACCGGCCTCGGCAGCCGCGGGCAGACTTGGAGTGAGGACCACGAACCACCGTCATCATCGCACTCCGGGAGTCGCTCACATGTCACGCAGACGCACAGATCAGCGCGGGTTCACGCTCGTCGAGGTGCTCATAGTCATCGTCATCCTCGGCATCCTTGGCCGCGATCGCGGTGCCCATGTACGCAAGCGCGCGGGAGTCGGCCAAGGACGCGGCCGTGCAGAGCAACGTGCACAACATGGTGACGCACCTCTTGGCCCTCGACGACCCCCCGCAGCCGCCGGCCGCCAACCCCCGAATCGCCCTGCGCGACGCCCTCATCGCGACCTACGCCGGCCAGGTGCGCAACCCGGTGAGCGGCAGCGCAGCCATCATCCATTCGGGTCAGGCCGCCGCCGCGACCTCGGCGGCGGTGGTCATCGCCGACCGCACGACGACCAGGATGGCGAACGTCAACCTCACCACGCACTTCCCGTTCACCGGCGCCAACCCGCAGAAGCTCGACGGAGCCGTCGTCATCACGGTCTGCAGCGACGGCTACCTGGTCTACGGCCTCTTCGACGGCGTCGCCGCCCACAAGCGCCCCATCCCCTACGAGGCGCTGCAGAGCGACCGCTGACCGGCGGGCAGGCGGTCGCGGCCGTCGTGTGGGGCCGCCGGCAGTCGTCCCGGCGCCGGCCCCGAGCTATCATCGCAGCATGACCCGTGCCCTCCGGACGAAGCTCACGGCGCTGACGGCGGCGCTGCTGACTCTCACTGCCGCGCTCGCTCTCGCCGCCTGCGGCGAGAGCCCGAGCGGGACGGCGCCGGCGGACGGCTCGGGCGCCGGCGCCCCGCAGCCCGCGTCGGTTTTCACCGACCTGCCGTACGACGGCGCCTCACCCGCGCAGACGCTCGACCTGTACCTGCCGCCGACGGGCGAGGCGCCACACCCCGTGATCGTCGCGCTGCACGGCGGCGGGTTCGCCATGGGCGACAAGACGGTCCGGCCGACGGACTCCGCGCTCGCCGGCCTCAGGCGCGGCTACGCGGTCGCCGCCGTGGGCTACAGGCTCAGCGGCGAGGCCACCTTCCCGGCGGCGATCAGCGACGTCAAGGCCGCCGTGCGCTGGCTGCGCGCCCACGCCGGCGAGTACGGGCTCGACCCGGAGCGCATAGCCGCCTGGGGCCACTCGGCCGGCGGCAACCTTGCGGCTCTGGCCGGCACGTCCGGCGGCATCGCCGCGCTTGCCGGCCCGAGCCCCGCGAACGCCGGCGAGTCCGACAGGATCCAGGCCGTCGTCGACTGGTGCGGTCCCATCTCGTTTCTGCAGACGGACCACGACTTCCGCGCCGGGGGCGCCGGCGACACCGACCACAGCGCCCTGGACTCCAGGCTCTCGCGCTACCTCGGCGCGCCCCTGAAGACGGTCCCCGGCAAGGTCAGGGCCGCCGATCCCATCACGTACATCACCGCCGACGACCCGCCCTTCCTCATCCAGCACGGCACCGACGACGGCACCGTGCCGACGCAGCAGTCCACGCGCCTGGCGGAGGCGCTCTCGCAGACGCTCGGCTCCGGTATGGTCACCCTCGAACTGCTCCCGGGCGCCCGCCACGTGGACCCGGCGTTCTTCACGCCGGCGAACGTCGAGAAGGTGCTCGACTGGCTGGACGCGCAACTGAAGTAGGCGGACGGCCCAAGGAGCGAGTCGGCCGAGACAGCGCCCGCGCAGCCGTCCGGCGACACCCCCGCCGGCGGTGCCCACAGCACCGGTCGGCGGCAGGCCCCCCGTCAGCGCTCGCTCAGCACCGCCTGCAACTCTGCCCGAGGGGCGGTGTGCGCCGCAGCGTTGACGTCGCGCGGCGCATCCATCATGCCGAAGGCATCCCAGGCCTCGTCGTCCGGCAGGCGCACGGCCTCCAGCGTCGCGCCACGCGTGGCGCGCTCCCACGGGACCTCCACGAACCGCCGGCCGGCGCCGACGCGCTCGCGGATCTCGGCGGCGGAGGCCGGGGTGCGCAGGCAATCGTTGGCGCCGGCCTCGAGCCCGATCTCGACGTCGGCGTCGCGTCCGGCCACCAGCAGCAGGATGTACGGAGGACCCTCCAGGTGGAAGTCCCGGACAAGGCGGCACAGCTCGAGGCCATCGACCCCGGGCATGTCCCGGTCCATGACGGCGAGGCGCGGCGCCTTGTCGCGCAGCAGCACCTCCAGCGCTTCATCGCCGTTGCCTGCCTCGATGAACTCGACGGAGCCGCCCGCGTCGCCGATCGCCCTCATCAGGGCGTCGCGCGCCGTGGCATCTCCGTGGCCGATGAGCATCTCCATGGGCTCCCTCCGATGCGCGCGCCCCGGGCGCGGGGCGCAATGAGTGGCTCCGGCACACTGCATCGGCGGCCGGAGCGCTGGGCCGCATGGAACACTTGCCCATAGGAGCAGGGAACCGGCCGGCCCTACCGACGACGGCGCCGCGCCGATACGGGTGCGGCGCGACGAGGGGCACGTGGATCGTCGCCTCGTGGGCTTTGAACGCCCTCTCGCGCATGCCACCGTGAGCCAGCCCCATCTCGCCGTGGTCCGAGAGGCGGAAGACGATCGTGCGGTCCGCGAGGCCCTCGTTGGCGTCCAGCGCGTCGAGCACCGTAGCCAGGTTCCTGCGCGACGGCTGCAGAGTGCCCGGCGAGACTTCGGCGTCCTTCTCGCCGCACTGCAGGACCTCGATCACGACGTGCTCCGCCTGATACACGCCCGTGAACAGCGAGGCGGCCGGGCGAGCACATCGCTGCGGCGCAGAAGGTGCGCCGGAAGGTGAGACCGTGGCGCGCGAGCCGCTTGCGGTTCGGCAGGTGTCGTCCGAAGGCGGGTGCTACTTCTCCGCCTCGTCCAGGTCGGCGCGGGTGTCGCGGCGAGAATCCCACGTGAGGTAGTCGACGCTCATCGGCAGACCCAGCTCCAGCGTCGCGATGAACTGCACGCTCGCCCGCACGCCGCGCGGGCTGCACGAGAGCAGGTGCCCGAGCGGGGGCGTACGCAGCGCGGCGGCGGGAGGGCCTATCGCACGGTGAACCGCAGCGCGCCGGACCACCCGGCCGCCGTGTGGACGCGCAGGCGCAGGCGCGCGGCCGAACGCCGGGGGATTCTGACCCGGATCCGCCCGTCACTCCAGGCCGCGTAGGCGGTCGCGCGGCGCGAGCCGAACCAGACCGAGGCCGTACGCAGGGCCCGCGAGCCGGCGGCGTCCGCGCGGGTGCGCCCGAAGTCGCGGCCGAGGAGCGTGATCCACCGGCCCGGTCGCGCCCGGTCCGGAGTCGCCGAGCGCAGGCGGGGCGCCGCGGGCGGCGCCGGACCGGGCGGCGGCTCCGGAGCAGCGGCGCCGTACTCGTAGGCCCCGATGTCGACGGCGGCGCCCGCCGGCCGCGCGCCGCCGGCAAGGTCGAGCGCCGGCGCGCCGGCGGCCGTGCCGGCGTCGATCAGCGGGCTGCCCGCCAACGGGCGGAAGTCGCCGTCGGCGCCCCAGGCCGGGCCGGCGAAGCACGGCGCGGCGGAGATGACGCCGGCGCCGAGGGCGCCGGCCCGCAGCTGCTCCGCCGTGTAGTCACGGCCGCCGGCATGCACCTGGACGTCGGCGCCCGGGCGGTGGAAGTCGCAGTGGTCGACGCTCGCGGTCACCGCGTCCCCGAGATACACCACGCCGTGACCGTTCGCCACGACGGTGTTGCGGATGAGCACGGTCATCGGCTCCGGCTCGCCGTACTGCATGTAGACAGGGTAGGCGTGCCGCGACGGATCGTCGTGGACCGTCACATTGACGATCTCGAAGTGCGCCCCCGGCTCGCCGCCCATGACGATGCCGGCCCACGGCGACGGCCCGCCGGCGCCGTCGCCCATCCCGTAGATCAGCGTGTTCTCGAGCCGGCCACCGGCCCACAGCTTGACGCCGTCGCAGTCGTTGTTCGCCACGACGCAGCGCCGGATGGTGGTCGCCGCGGCTTTGGAGTCCAGCCCGTCGCCGCGGTTGTGCTCGGCGACGGTGTCCTCGATGAGCACCGGCCCGTCCGACGGCTCGATGCCGAAGCCGTCCGGGCGGTCGTAGGGCCCGAGGATGGACTCTCCCTGATAGTAGTGGCCGGAGTACCCGAGGTAGCACTCGCGGATCACGACGGCGCGGTTGCCGCCGTGACTGCCCCCAGGCCCGCCGATGCAGCCGAACCCGCAGTAGGAGAACCGGCAGCGCTCGACGAGGAGATGCTCGACGTCGCCGATGTCCAGCGCCATCTCGTCGATGTGGTGGATGAAGAGGTCGCGGAGGACGAGGTGGTCGACCGGGTCTCCGGCCGCCTCGACGCCGCCCCGGAAGAGGGCGCCGGCGTCGCTGGTGATCTCCAGGTTCTCGAGGGTGACGTAGCTGGTGCCGGAGACGTCGACCGCCGCGAAGAGGTCGTCGCGGCCGGCCAGGACGGGCCGGTGGCCGGCCTCGCCGACGATGCGTGTCGGCGCGGCGGCGCTGCCGGACGGCGGCGTGATCATGTCGTCCCAGAACCTGCTCAGAACGTAGCGGCCGCGCAGGATGACGAGCGTGTCGCCGCCGCGCATGCGCTTGGAGGCGCGGCCCGGGCTGCGCCAGGGCTCCGCCTGGGTGCCCGGCCGGGCGTCGTCGCCGGACGGGGACACGTAGTATGTGGCCGCACCCGCCCCGGCCGGCACGGCAGCGAGGCAGCACCAGAGCGCGGCCGCCATCGCAGCCGCCAGAGCGACGGCGATCAGCGCCGACGTCATCGTCGTCGCCGTCGTCCTTCCCGGAGCTCTCCCGCACACTGCCCGACCGTCCATTCACCGCCTCCCGTACTCCTGTTGTCGGCAGATGCGCTCCCCTCGGCGAGACCCGCAGCGGCACCTGTCTTCAGCGGAGGCTACGGGACGGTCGCCGCCACGAAGGCGGGTCGCCGCCGCGGCGACTTGGGGCCATGGCCCTATCGAAGACGGGTACGGCAGGGGCCGATGTCGCCCGTAGAGATCCGTCCGCTCGAGCACAGGGAGGCCGCATCATGAAGCAACGCCGCACCGCGCGTGTCTGGCTCCTACGCGCACGGCCTCGGCGTGACCCGTCTCGCCGGAGCAGACCTGCTCGTAGGTGGGCTCCGCGGTGGTGCCGCCCGTGTAGCCGGCCACGGCGTCGACGACCCCCGGGAGGTCCGTGAAGTGCGCCTCGGCGCCCCAGAAGCAGCCCGCCGCGAACGTGGCGATCTCGGTCCTGCCGGCGACCAGATGCCGGGGCGACGCCGAGCAGCGCCGGCATCAGCGCCGGTGGCATGCGTTCCAGACCCTTCATGACCCGCCGCAGCATTCCGCACCGTTCGCGCTTGACCACGCTCAGAATGGCGCGGGGAGAGCGTCGGCGCAGCCCGGGGCGGGCGACCCTACCCGCTCTACTTCTCCGCCTCGTCCAGGTCGGCGCCGGTGTCCCGCCTGAAGTCCCAGGTCAGGTAGTCGACGCTCATCGGCAGACCCAGCTCCAGGGTCGAGATGAACTGGACGCTCGCGCGCACCCCGCGCGGGCTGCACGAGAGCAGGTGCCCGCCCTGCGTGCGGTCGGCGGAGAGGAAGTGGAGGTGCAGGCCGGGCACGTTCAGCGACTCCATGAACGACGGTGTGAAGAAGCCGGCCAGCGTGCCCTCGGCCTCGTCAAACGTGAACTCCGCCTGGTGCTTCGCGACCTCGACGAGCGGCAGGTAGTTCTCCTGCCGCGGCACCGAGCGCACGCGCACGTCGGCGAAGCGGCCCTCGATGCGCAGCGCGTAGAACAGGTTGGGCGAAGGCAGCAGCGTGAGCAGCCAGTCGAGGAAGGCGTCGTACTCCAGCGGGCCGGCGAGGTCGTCGTGGCTCGCCGGCGCGTAGAACGTCACGCAGGCGAAGGGCGAGGCGGCCGGTTCCGTCACCTCGCGCACCACGCCGTCGCCGGCGATCTGGTACACGCGACCGTCGAGCACCACCATCTCGCCGTCGAGCCCGTCGAAGGTGCCGAGGCCGAAGTCGCCGTGCTCGAGGATCTTCGCGAGCGGCACCCTCTCCTCGAAGATGCCCTCGACCAGCGCGTTCACCGGTGCGCACAGGTAGAGGGGGCTCGGCCGCGGCCGCGGCCGAGTGCGGGAGATGTCGGGCTGCTCGCTCATCCCTGTTGTCATCGGCGGTCCCAGTCAGTCGGCCGCGCGGCCGAGAGCGGTCTTGAAGTAGCCGTTGGCGTCCAGCTCGTACGTCTTGGGGAAGTCGGCCGCGGAGAGCTGCCGCACCAGCGCGGCGGCCGCGTCGCCACTGTCGACCGAAGGCGCCCCCTGGCCGCCGATGTAGAGCGAGAGCCAGCGCCCGCCGTGGATGCGGCCCTTGGCGTCGACCTTCACCGTCAACAGCCCCGAGAGGCTCAGGTTGCCGCCGGTGCCGAAGTTGCCCCAGCCGCCGAAGTTGCCCAGTGAGTAGCGCGATCAGCCGGTCGTTGTAGCGCTCGATGCCGCGGATGACGTGCGGCCCGGAGCCCAGCACGAGGTCGGCGCCGGCGTCGATGCACGCGTGGGCGAAGGCCCGCGAGTCGCCGCGGTTCTCGCCGAAGGCGATCTCGGAGCCGGTCGGTGTGTGGATCTTGTCCGCCCCTTCCGCACCGGCGTGCATGAGCACGACCACCACGTCGGCCTTCTTCGCGGCCTTCTCCACGAGCTTCACAGCGGCCGGGATGTCGTTGATGCTCGGGTTCCACGAGTAGGGCGAGAACCCGATCGCCGCGACGCTCACGCCATCCACGTCCACCACGGTCACCTGGTCGCGCCGGCCCGTGTACGCGACGCCGACGCCGTCGAGCGCCTCGATCGTCTGGTCGAAGCCCCGCTGCAGGTAGTCGTAGCTGTGGTTGTTGGCGACGCTCACCATGTCGATGCCGGCCCACGTGAGCGCCTTGGCGTACGACGGCGGCGCCTGGAAGGCGAAGCAGAGGCCCGAATCCACGCCGTCGCACTTCGAGGCGCCGGCCGTGGAGTAGGTGCCCTCGATGTTGGCGATCATGAGATCGGGCTTGCTCAGCGCCTTCTTTGTGGCGGCGAAGAGGGCGCGCCCGTTGTCGGGCGGCAGCCCGTACTTGGAGCCCGGCGTGGTGTCGCCGATCCAGCCGATCTCGATGACGGCCGGCTCGGCGTCGGCGGCCACGGCCGACGCTGACGGCGACGCGGATGGCGACGACTCCGCGGAGCCGACGGCTGCGGGCGCGGTCGGCCCGGCGGCGGCGGCTGCTTCGCCCGCCGCCGGCGTCGTCACCGCCGCCGCCGAGCACCGCCCAGGCGGTCCCGGCCACGGCGCCGACGAGCACGACGAGCACAACGAGCGCGACGAGCCGGCGCACGAGCAGGCGGCGCCGACGCTCCGC
Organism: uncultured Actinomycetes bacterium; assembly: GCA_963709345.1. Lineage (GTDB taxonomy): Bacteria > Actinomycetota > Thermoleophilia > UBA2241 > UBA2241 > CAIXSE01. Next base: position 375,268 of record CAVPVX010000011.1, on the reverse strand, counting down.
ACGCGAGCGGGTGCCGCGGGAGCGTGACGCACGCGGCCCGGCAGAGAAGGAGCCGGGAGGTGACTCCGGCGCGTCGGCGGCCCGGTACACGCGGTACGGCAGCGGCGGAGCGGCTTGCGGGGCGGACGGAGGGCCGGTCTCCGGGCCGGATGCCCGGCCTGCCTCCCCTTCGCGATCTGGCGGAAGACTCGTCATGACCTCCTGAGTCTAGCGGAGAGGACCCGAGCACACACGCTGGACGCTGGAGGCGGGCTGCATCGACGACGTCACGCCGCCGTGCGGGGCCTCGCGGCGAGCGGAGCCGCCATCGCGGCGTCCCGGCTGCCCTCGCCCGTCTAGCGGTCATAGTAATCCTGGTGGTACTCCTCCGCGCGCCAGAACGGGCCCGCCGGCGCGATCTGCGTGACGATCGGTGCGGCGTACACGCCGGCGTTCTCGACGCGCTCCATCACCGCCCGCGCCGCCCTTTCCTGCCCGGGAGTGTGGAAGAAGACCGCCGAGCGATACTGGGAGCCCATGTCCGGTCCCTGACGGTCCAGCGTGGTGGGGTCGTGCATGTCGAAGAAGCCCTCGAGCAGTTCCTCGTACGTGATCACGTCGGGGTCGTACTGGACGCGCACTGCCTCGGCATGACCGGTCTCGCCGGAGCAGACCTCGTCGTACGTGGGGTCCGCGGTCGTGCCGCCCGCATAGCCCACGACGACGTCGACGACTCCGGGCAGGGCCGCGAAGTGCGCCTCGACCCCCCAGAAGCACCCCGCGGCGAAGGTGGCGATCTCCGTTCTGCCGGCGACGGGCGCGCGCGACGCCGCCGGCGACGCGGAGCCGCTCGCGCTCGGCACGGCGCAGGCCGCCGACGTCGGCGGCCTGCCCGTTCTCACCCGGCTCCGTGGTCCCGGCGCCCCCGCAGGCAGCCGCAAGGCCGAGGAGCGCGAAGCCGACGAACAGAACGAAGAGGAGCGCCGCGCCGCGCACGGGAGCAGACGGAGCGGCCCGTGCCGCGATCGGAGCAGCGAAGGGCGGGCGTTCTCGACCGTGGGCGATCCGTTGAAGCATCCACTACCTTTCGAGTGCGTGCAGCCTCAGAATAGCGCGAGGACACGCGCCACGCACCCCGGGTCCGGCCGGCGGACATATAGGGTAGAATGCGTCTTCATCCTTTCGAGGGGAAGCCGATGGAACCGGCCACCGATCATAGAGCGCCCGGGACCGACCGGCGCCGCAGGCGCCGCTTCGTCCTCAGAGAACAGCGCTCCGGCTTTGACCGGCGCCGCCCGCAGGACCGAGCGCCCTTGTCCGCCGCGCTCGACGCCTCGCTGATCCACCTGCGGGACAACCCGCGTTCGCTGATCGACGTGCTGGCGCTGGCCAATCTGCTCAGCCTGCTCGACCTCACGCTCACACTGATGCTGTTCGAACGGGGCGCGAGCGAAGCCAACCCGATCATGGGGTTCTTCTTCGCCGAAGGGACGCTGCAGGCGGCGGCGTTCAAGATCGGCCTGCTCGCCGCCGCATCCCTCGGCATCTGGACGCTGCGCAGACGTCGTGTGGCGCTGCTGGCGGCGATCCTCTTCCTCGCCGTCTACGGCGTCGTCGTGCTCTACGAGCTCGCCGGCCTGGCGCGGCTCGCCTGAACGCGGAGCGAGAGGGGCATGCCACCGTGCCGCCGCGCCGGCTCCCTCCCGTGCGTCGGAGGCGTCACTCCGTGGCGTGGCGGCTCGAAGCGCTGCACCCCGTGGCGGGGCAGACCTGCGGCGTGCCCGTCGAGCCCTCCGTGCCGGATCCCTGGTCGTAGCCGTAGGCGTCGCCGGCGGCCTGCTCGTCTTCGGTAGCCGTCACGCTCCGGCCCGTCACCGGACCGCGCCACGCCGGGATCGGTGATGGGGCGGATCACGCCGAGGCCGAGGCTATGATCGAAGCGCTCGGTCTCGAACCCGAACTTGCGGACAGCCGTCGACACGACCCAGTCCTCGCCCCAGCGGTCGGTGATGACGATTGGGGACCCGCCGAGCAGCGGCGTCGCCGGCATGGCCGGCGGGGAGACCGCGTCGCATCCGGTCGGCGGGTCCCCAGGCGTCTGACGCGGTGTAGGCAGAGTCACTCCATCTCGTTCAGCCAGCATGTGGGCACGTCCCCCGTCAACCCCTCGCGCACGACTACGGACGCGCCGTCCGGGGTAGCTGCTCCCTATGGTCGCGCGAGCTGAGCGGCCGCCGCCCGGCCGCCACGGCTTCGCACGCCAGGCTCGGGTCACCCCTGTGAAGGAGACGTCCGATGCCCCGACACCCCGACACCCCGCCGCTCCCCGGCCCGCTCAAAGCCGTCATCCTCAACTGCACGCTCAAGAAGTCGCCGGCCGTTTCGAACACGGAGGCGCTCATCACCAAGGTCACCGGCCTCATGGCGCCGCTCGGCGTAGAGAGTGAGGTCGTCCGCGTCGTCGACCACAACGTCCCCTTCGGCATTGAGTCCGACCTCGGCGACGGCGACGAGTGGCCGCTCATCTACGACAAGCTGAAGGCCGCCGACATCGTCATCATCGGCACGCCGATCTGGTTCGGCGTGCGCTCGCGCGGTGGCGCAGCTGGTCATCGAGCGCCTCGACGGCAGCTACAACGACGGCGACCCGGTCACGGGCCAGTTCCCGCTCTACGGCAAGGTCGCCGGCGTGGTCGTCACCGGCAACGAGGACGGCGCCCACGACGCCGCGGGCACCACGCTCTTCAACCTCACCCACCTGGGCTGCGTCGTGCCGCCGAACGCCGACACCTACTGGGTCGGCGACGCCGGTCCCGGCCCCAGCTACATCGAGGCCGGCGGCGACAAGCACCTCTACACCAACAAGACGGCGCGCTACCTCGCGCACAACGTCGTCTGGATGGCGCGCCTGCTCAAGGCCAACCCGATTCCGACGAACCTGAACGCGCTGATCGAGGAAGCGAAGGCGGTGAGCCGATGAGCGAGAGACGGCAGGCGAGAGACGGCGACCAGGCAAGCCGCGGCGACCTCCTCCTCTACACCAAGCAGTGGTGCCCCTTCTGCGCCAAGGCCAAGGCCCTGCTGCGCTCCAAGGGCCTGGAGTGGCGCGAGATCGACGTGACCCACGACGAGGTGCTCCAGCAGGAGATGGTGGAGCGCTCCGGTCGCCGCAGCGTGCCCGAGATCTTCCTCGAGGGCGCGCTCGTCGGCGGCTATGACGACCTCGCCCGGCTCAACGCGACCGGAGAGCTCGACCGGCGGCTCGGCCGCGAGCCGGTCGAGCTCAAGACGCTCTACGACGTCGCCGTAGTGGGCGGCGGGCCCGCCGGCCTCGCCGCCGCCATGTACGCGGCGCGCAAGAACCTCAGCACGATCGTCGTGGCGGGCGACATCGGCGGACAGCTCGGCACCACCCGCGACGTGGCCAACTACCCGGGTTACGAGCTCATCACCGGACCGGATCTCGTGCAGAAGTTCTTCGCCCAGGCATCGCGGTACGGTATCGAGCAGCTCATCGGCGAGCAGGTCGTCGGCCTGCGCATCGACGGGCGCAGCAAGATCCTCGAGCTCGAGTCGATCCGCGAACTCTCGGCTCGTACCTGGATCATCGCCAGCGGCGTGCAGAAGCGGCACCTGCAGATCCCCGGCGAGAAGGAACTCGCCGGCCGCGGCGTCGTCTACTGCTCCACCTGCGACGGGCCGCTCTTCAAGGATCTCGACGTCGCCATCGTCGGCGGCGGCAACTCGGCCCTCGAGGCGGCGATCGAGATGGACGGCATCGCCCGCCACGTCACACTGGTGGCGCGCAGCGGGCTGACCGGCGACGAGGTGCTGCAGGACAAGGTCGCGAGCGCCGCCGGCAGTCGAGGTGCTGCCCGACCACGAGCCCGTCGAGATCCAGGGCCGCGGCGGTGAGCGCCGGCAAAGCGCCGGGCGACGGACGCAGCGCGAACGGCGGCGACGCCGTGACGGCGCTCACGGTGCGCGACCGCGAGTCCGGCGAGACGCGGCGCCTCGACCTGGACGGCGTCTTCGTCGAGGTCGGCCTCTTCCCCAACACCGGCTTCGCCCTCGACCTCGTCGACACCAACGGGCGCGGCGAGATCGTCGTCGACAGCCACGGTCGTACCGGCGTGCGCGGCGTCTTCGCCGCCGGCGACTGCACGGACGTGCACGACAAGCAGATCGTGATCTCCGTCGGCGAGGGCGCCAAGGCGGCGCTGGCGGCGTTCGAGTACCTGGTGACGCAGGTGTGAGCGGCGGCGTCGCGGCGGAACGGCGGACGATACGCCATGACCGCCCCACCCCAGATCTCGGAGTCGGCGCACGAGCTCATCCGCCGGCGCTACTCCTGCCGGACGTACCTGCCGGAGCCCATCGACGCAGAACGCCGGAGCCTGCTCGAAGCGTTCATGGCGCGCACGGACCACCGGCCCGCTCGGCTCGCACGCGCGCTTCCGCCTCATCGCCGCGGCGCCGGGCGACGGCGAGCGCCCTCCGACGCCTCGGCACCTACGGTTTCATCAAGGGCGCGACCGGCTTCATCGTCGGCGCCGTCGGCCGCGCGCCGGGCGACCTCGAAGACTACGGTCACCTGCTCGAGCAGATCATCCTCTACGCGACCGAGCTCGAGCTGGGCACCTGCTGGCTCGGCGGCACCTTCACGCGGAGCACCTTCGTGCGCCGCTTCGGCGGCCTCGACCGCGACGAGACGCTGCCGGCCGTCGTCTCCATAGGCCTCATCGGCGACGACGGCGCCGAGCGCATCCGCGAGCGCGAGGAGGGCGACCGCAGACTCCCCGTCTCGCAGCTGTTCTTCGAGAACGGATTCGGCGAGCCGCTCGACCCGGAGCGCGCGGGCGGCTACGCGGCCGCGCTCGATGCCGTCCGCATGGCGCCCTCGGCGACCAACAAGCAGCCATGGCGCGTCGTGCGCGAGCGGGTCGCCGGCTCCCCCGGCAGCTCCTGGCACTTCTTCCTCACCCGGACGCGGGCCTACCGCAAGAACGGCCCCCTCTTCAGGGTGCTGCGCATCGCCGACCTGCAGCGCGTCGACCTCGGCATCGCCATGTGCCACTTCGAGCTGGTTGCTCGCGAGCACGGGCTCCCTGGAAGCTGGGTCGTCAGCGATCCCAACATCCCCCTGCCGGACCGGGACACGGAGTACGTGGTCACCTGGGTCGCCGGGTAGACGACCCGCGAGCGCCGCCGCCGCCCGGGCGTCACCGGTCGAGAAGCGCTCCGCGTCCACGCCGCGACTCTCGATCCGACGCCCATGCGCTGCAGATCGCGCAGCATCCGCGCCGGCTCCACGGCCAGCGCCTGAAAGTGCAACCCCGGCGCACGCAGCGACCCGTCGAGGTACTGCAGAAGGCAGGCGGCTGCGGCCGCCGACGTGAGCCAGTACCCGTCCTCGTGCAGCAGGCGCAGCCCGACGGCTCGCGTGGCGCCCTGCCGGCCGGTCGACCCGCCGCCGGCCGGCCCACCGGGCGCCGTCAGTCCCTCCGCCTCGAGCTGCCAGATCACGCCGTACGGCGGCCGCGCGAACGTCCGCAGACCCCACGCGAACAGCCGCGCGTACGGAGCCCCGAGTATGTTCGGCGCCACCTTCATCACGCCCATGCCGAGCGGCAGCAGCACGTTGTCGGCGACCGGGTTGAAGCCCGAGACGGAGAAGCCGCAGTCGCGGAGCGAGGAAATCTGATCCGGCAGACGGCGGAGCTCTTCCATCGCCATCGTCGAGCAGCGCTGCACGCCGAACGGAGGGCCGAAGTCGACACGCCGCATGGCCTCCTTCCACGGCAGCTCCGCCCAGACCCCGTCGCGCAGCGCGGCGGTGCTGTAGTCGGCCAGCTCCGTGACGAACTCGTGGATGGTGGCGGTGGCGAAGTCGTAGGCTCCCCAGTCGACCTTGAGCAGGCCGGCCACCTCGGCGCGCTCGAGCCGTGAGAACGCCGGCGCGAGGGCGCGGATCATGACGGCCGAGAGCCCCGGATGGATGCCGCCGTCGGTGATGAGGACCCGGCCTTCGTCCTCGGCGTGTGCGTGCAGCGCCTCGAGCGCGGCGTACTTCGCCGGCGAACCGAGCAGCAGGTCGTAGTAGTCGGCGCCGGAGTCAAGGGCCGCCGCGGCGACGGTGCCGGCGTGTTCGATCACGCTGGCGGCGACGGCGACGAGTCCGACACCTGCGAAGGCCCGGCGAAGCGATCCCGGGTCGGCGGCATCGGCGGCGCGCGCGGATACCCTCCCTGGGTATCTCGAGCCGAGTCCGGCGGCCGCCCGCTCGGCTTTGCCGAGGTCGCGGCCGGCCAGCACGAGCGTCGCGGCGGAGTGGCCGAGCAGCAGCTCGGCCAGCACCGCGCCGGTCGTCCCGGCTCCTCCGAGGATCAGGATGTCTGCGTCCATGCTGCTCCTTCCGGGGCCTCGGCGCCGACGCTCACGTCGTCGCGACGGCCTCCGGCCCGGCCCTCACAGCCCGCTTTGCGGCACCCGACTCGGCGCCGGCCTGGCCGAGCAGGAGCCCCAGCGCAAGCGCCATCACGAGCAGCGCGAGCGCGAAGAGGTAGGTCGAGCCGAAAAGCAGAGTCATCGCGACCAGGATCACGGCGACCGCCCACACCCATGGCGCGAGGGCCGAGCGGCGCACGCAGAGATGGCCGTCCCGCGTCCACGCCCGTTCACGCCGTGCCGCAAAGTACCCGGCCACGGCGCCCAGCGCCATGAGCACGACGACCCACAGAAGACTGCTGCCGGCGTCCGCGAGCCAGAAGACGAGGACGAACGCCGCCGTGGCCAGCACCACCTGAGCGGCCGCGCGCCACGCGACGAACACGCGCGGCCCCGTGCCGCGTACAGCCGCCCACACGGCCAGCAAGGCGATGACGATGAGTAGCGCGAGCTTGACCCAGTAGTACGCAGAGACGATGGCGTCCATGTCAGTCCCCCTCCTTGCCCTCGGCGCCGCCGGCCGGACCGGCGGCGACCCTCACCGGCCGGGCGCGGGCGCCCACTCCCAGGGCCAGGCCGAGCACGGCCACGAGCATCAGGACGAACGCCGCCGCTAGGACATCGTCGTCGGGGCTCGGCGGCTGTGCCTCGGCCGGGGCGATGATCGACGCCGGCGCGACGGTCACCTCCGCCACCGGGGTCACCGTGGGCTTGGGCACGACGAAGTCCCCGCTGCTCGCCACGCGCACGAGACCCGGGAGGGCGTCTGACGAGTCGCCCGCCGGCGCCGTGGTCGACTTGGGCTTGGCGCCGCCCAGCGCCCCGAAGAGATCCATGAACTGATCCACCGTGGACGGCAGGGCCACCCCCGTGGAGATGCGCGGCGCGCTCAGCCGGCCGCTCCCCTTGTACTTGAGCGCCTTTCCGGAGCCCTTGGCGACGAGCAGCCAGGTCTGCCCGCTCGGCACCAGCACGATGGTCGCGTTGCCCTTGATGCCCATCTTGTCCACGGCGATCCGCACCGCGATCGCGCCCTTGGTACCGCCTTCTTCCTTCCCGGTGGCGTCGAGCACGACCGGGACCTTGTCGAAGCGGAACGTGAACTTCGCCTGGTCGCCGAGGTCTTCCACCCACACCGTGACTCCGGAAGAACCCTTGGAGCCCTTGTCGCTCTTGCCGACGGCAGTGCCCGCGTACGTCCCGGCGTAGGACGACGGCTCGTCCGTCGCCGCGGCCAGAGCGGGCAGCAGCAGCGAGACCGCCAGCGCGAGCAGGATAGCTGAGGCTCCGAATGATCGTCGCATGTCACCCTCCTCGGATGGCTCACACGTGCCCTCGCCGCGCATGCTCCTACTGCCGCGAGGCCGCGTCAATACCCCGTGGTCTCGCGTATCATGTGTCCGCCGGCCACGGCCCAACGAGCAAGGAGCCATGACGCCCCGCATGCCGCGCAGAGTCAAGACCACCCAGAACATCAGCCGCATGTGTCTCGTCTGCGGCGCCGAGAACCCCCTGAGCCTGCATGCGCGCTTCTACGAGCTCGCGGCCGCCGCGGCGTCGCCCGGGGACGAAGCCGCCGGGCCTGAACTCCTCGGCGTCTTCACGCCCTGCGAGGAGCACCAGAGCTACCCCGGCCGTCTGCACGGGGGCATCAGCTCGGCGATCCTCGACGAGACGATCGGCCGCGCGATCCTCCTCCTCCACCCCGAGGAGTGGGGCGTCACCGCCGAGTTCACCATCCGCTATCGCAAGCCGGTGCCGCTGGACGAGGAGATCCGCTGCGTTGCACGCATCACGCGCGACACGAGCCGCCTCTTCGAGGGCGCCGGCGAGATCGTGCTCGCCGACGGCAGCGCCGCCGTCACGGCCACGGGCAAGTACGTGAAGATGCCGCTGGATGTCATCGCCGAGGGCGGCATGAGTGAATCCGAGTGGTTCGCCGACCCGCGCGAGGCGCCGGACGAGGTGGACGTGTAGCGGGCAGCCGTCGTCACCCGGCCGTGGCCGGACGCGGCGGGGACGCTCGCCCGCATGTGGCAGCTGCCCTTCTTGAGCGGCTTGAACGAGACCGACCAGACGGACCTCGTCGCATTCGGGAAGGCCGACCCGGTCGTGACGTTGACCCGCTTTCCGCGCGAGTTCTTCTTCTGGATGAGCACCTTGACCTTGCAGGTCGGCGTGGCGGCGCGCGCGAAACCGGTGGCCTTGATCGTCTTCTTCGCCTTCACGCTGGTCGCCGCCTTGATCGTCAGCAGAACTGAGATCATCGGGCTCGCCACGTGGTGGTTGCTCTTCCCGGGAGCCGTCGCCGAGGCCACCACGCCATTACACGACGTGCAGGTCTTCACGGTGGGCCTGCTACGGAACCGTGATCAGCGCGCCCCCGTCGGAGCCGTATCCCGTGAGCGAGTACGAGGCGCCTTTGGGGCCGCGCACGTACAGGAACTGACCGGCGCCGGATCCCTGGCTCATCGCCCCGCCCGCATACGGGTTCGAGGGCCAGGGGTCCACGTAGCTAAGTCCATCCGGCGTCACCAGCCCGGCCGCGCTGACCCGGACGGGGGCGGGGTATCTGCCCTTGTGGTCCGCAGCCCACGCCTCGATGCCCGACTGGATGGAAGTCACGCCATCGCGGACGGACGACTCCCTGGAGAGGTCGATCTGCTCGTTGATGATCGGCGCCACGTCTTGGACCATGTTGCCGATGAGGAAGAAGGGCGCGACGACGAGGACGACGGGGATGGCGACCAGCAGGACGACGCCGACGATGATGAGCGCCAGCGCCCAGCCGGGCAGCCCGCCGCCCGTGGCCGCGGGCGGCGGAGCCGCTCCCGCGGATGCGCCGGCCGGAGGCACATACGCCTGCGTCTGCGTGCCGTATGCGGGCGGCGCATCTACCGGCGGCGGCTCCACCTCGTCCGGCGGCGGCGCCGACCCGACGGGCGCCGAAGGCCAGCCCGCCGGCGCCCCGGGCGCCGCCGGCTGCCGGGGAGCCACGTAGGGCGGCGGGGGCTGAGAGGCCGGCGGCTGCTGAGCCGGCGGTCCGGCCGGCTGCGCCGGCTCCGCCGGCTCCGCCGCCCGCTGGGCTGCGCCGCACCGCACGACAGACAGTACGGCGCCCCTTCGGCTACCTGCTTTCCGCAGTCACGGCAGTACGGCATGGCATCTTCCTCCCCCGAGGGCCCCTCAACAGGGCCGTATGCTGACACGATTCCCCGCCCGGCGGGGCTTATACCCCGAGCCACTGGCGGAGCAGCGGCACGATCGAGCACACGGCGGCGACGCCGGAGGACGCCGCGAGGCCCGCCACCGTGTAGCGGCCCGGCGACGTCCCGCTCGCCGTGAACATGACGAGCACCTCGCGCGTGCCGCCGCCTACTTCGACGGGCCGGCGTGCCGCCCCTTGTGACGCGGCGTGCTTGCGCCGTCCGCGTCCCCGGCGCCCCGGGAGGTTCCCGCGCCCGCACCCGAACGGCTCCGCCGCCCGCTCTCCGCCTGAGCGTTGCTGGTGCTCACGCCCATTTTGGGGCGTCGGCGACCTCGGCAGCGCGCTGATCGCGATCATCGCGATGCTGCCCTCCGTGCGCCGCTTCTACGACGTGGGCCTGTCCGGCGGCTGAGAGCGACGGCGGACCCGCCCCACGGCGACACCGGCTCCGCCTCATGAGATCACACAGGTTCCTGCAGTTGCGGCGCGAACATGCCGATAGCACACATGGGACGAAGCCAGCGGGAGCCTCTGTGCGTCGGTCTGCAGCGCGTCAAACGAAGATCTTCCTCACGTTCGCCGCCGGCGACGTCACCTTGGTGCGCCCGCTCACGACGCAGTTGACTGCCGCAGGCGGCCTGACGCTCGATGAAGGCGTACCCAGCACCCCCTTCACCGGTCCGCGCAGCGAGATCATCCGCGCCAGCCTCCTGGCGCGGCTGCGGCGCTGCGCCGGCGCTCTCTGCCTCTACCGCCCCGGCACACTCGAGGACGAGTGGGTCCTCTGGTCGCTCGCGGTCGCGCAGGCGCTCGAGCTCCCGCTGCTCCGCGCGCCGCTTCCCGGCGACGCCACGGACGAGAGTGAGCACATCCTCGCCGAGCTGGGTGCGGCCTTCGTGCCGCTGACCGGCGAGGCCATCGTGGCGCGCATCCACGACCGCGAGCGCGGGCAGCGGCGGGCGGCCCTCGACGTCGCCTCGATCGCCGAGACCCTGTATTTCATGCGGCACCCCCTGCGCTAGGCCGGCGGCCGCCGGCCGTGCGGCATTCCCCGCGGTCCTCAGTATCCGGCTCAGCCGCGCGTCGCCGCCGCTGCCAGTACGACCCGGTCCCTGCCCTGCTCCTTTGCCGCGTAGAGAGCATCGTCGGCGCGAGCGATGAGTTCGTCGGCGGACTCGCGGCCGTGGGCGGCGGCGCCGATACTGACGGTCACCTTCAGCACCTCGCCGGCGGCGTCGAAGGGCTCCCCGCCCGACACGGCGCACATGCGCTCGAACAGGTCGGCCAGTTCCGCCCGCCCCGCGCCCGGCACGATGATGAGGAACTCCTCTCCGCCGAATCGACCCAAGGCGTCGTAGGGCCGGAGCACCGACTCCAGCCGCCGCGCCAGCGCACAGAGGACATCGTCGCCGGCGGCGTGCCCATGCGTGTCGTTGACGAGCTTGAAGTGGTCGATGTCGAGCATGCCGACCCCCAGTCCCCCACCCTCCCGGGCGTCACGCTCCAGCTCCTCCTCGAGCCGCTCCACGATCGCGCCGCGGTTGAGCAAACCGGTGAGCGCGTCGGTATGGGCCTGCACCTCCAGCGCGAGTTGCGTCTCGATGAGCTGCGCGTTCAGTTCGACCAGCCGGCGCCCGACATCGATCCGGGCGCGCAGCTCAGCAGGGTCGTACGGCTTGCCGACGTAGTCGTCGGCTCCCGCCTCAAGCCCCGTCACCACGTGATCCTTGTCGCCCAAGGCCGTCAGCAGGATGATGTAGGGTGGCTGATGAGTCTCCAGGCTGCGGCATCGCCGGCACACCTCCACCCCGTCCATCTCCGGCATCATCCAGTCGAGGACCGCCAGCCTCGGGCCGTCCTCCGTGCGCAGAATCTCCCAGGCGGCGGCCCCGTTGTCGGTCACGGTGACCTCGTACCCCCACTTCTCGAGCACCTTTCGGAGCAGCAGCCGGGAGGTGGGATCGTCTTCGGCGATCAGCACCCTCATGCCTCCTCCTCTCCCCTCGCGAGGCGCTCCTGCAACCGTTGCAGTTCCGTCTCGACGTCCCCCGCCAGTTCTTCGGCCGCCGCCAGGTCGCCGGCCGCCGCGGCCTTCTCGACCTCGTAGGCCGCGGCACGCAGCGCCTCGGCCCCGACGTTGGCCGAGGCTCCCTTGAGCGTGTGCGCGTGGCGGCGAGCCGTGGGCGCGTCGCCGTCGGCCAGCGCTTCGCGCAGGGCGGCGACCTGCTTCGGCGCATCGCCGATGAACTCCCCCAGGATCTCGGCGACCGACTCCGCGTCACCGCCGAGGAGGCCCAGCAACACGGCTGGGTCGAACACGACCGCGGGTCCGTCGGGCGCGCCGCGAGCGACCCGCTCGCCCGCCCCGACGACCGGCTCGGGCGTCGGAGCCTCCGTGCGCCGGGCATACTGCCCCAGGACGGCGGCGAGCTTGTCGGGCTGGAGCGGCTTCGAGAGATAGTCGTTCATGCCCGCGGCAAGGCAGGCCTCCCGGTCCTCCGCCATCGCGTGCGCCGTCAGAGCGACGATCGCCACGTCGTGGTCGAGCACCGGCGATTGCGCGTCGCGGATACGCCGTGAGGCCGTTATCCCGTCCATGACGGGCATCTGCACGTCCATGAGCACCAGGTCGTAGCGGCGCTCAGACAACGCGTCGACGGCGGCCTGACCGTCGCCGACGGCGTCGGCGCCGTACCCCATCCGCTCGAGTGTCTTCAGGGCGACCTTGCGATTGATCGCGTTGTCCTCGGCGAGGAGGATGCGGATCCGCCGCTTGTCGCGTTCGGCGAGGCTGTGGCGAGTGACGATGTGCGCGGCCTCGGCGCTCTCGTCGCCGGACCCTCGGTCGATCACCACCATGAGGCAGTCGAAGAGCTGCGACTGCTTGACCGGCTTGGTGAGGTACGCGGCGAAGCCCAGCCGCTCAAGGCGGCGGGCGTCGCCGCGGCTGCCCATCGAGGTCATCATCACGAGCTGCACGCCGGCGATGTCCGGATCGGCCTTGATGGCGCGCCCGAGCGCCTCGCCGTCCATCTCGGGCATCATCATGTCGAGAACGGCGACGACGTAGGGATCGCCTTCCTCTTGAGCGGCGCGGAGCGCGCGGAGCGCGGCCGCCGCGCCGTCCACCTCGTCGTGCCGGCACTGCCACGACTCGAGCATGCCGGCGATCACCCTGCGGTTCGTCTCGTTGTCGTCGACGGCGAGGACCCGCACGCCCCTCACGTCGCTCGGCCCGACGTCGCGGGACGCCGCAGCCGCACCCGGATCCTGATGCGCGAAGCTCGCGGTGAACCAGAACGTCGAGCCCTCACCCAGTTCGCTCTCAACGCCGATCTCGCCGCCCATGAGCTCCACCAGGCGCTTTGAGATCGTCAGGCCGAGGCCGGTGCCGCCGAACCGGCGCGTCGTCGACGCGTCGGCCTGCGTGAACGCCTCGAAGAGCGCCTCGGTCTTCTCGGGCGCGATGCCGATGCCCGTGTCGCGCACGGCGAACCGGAGCGTCGCGTCGACGTCGGACTCCTTCACCAGGCTGACGGTCACGGTGATCTCGCCGCGCTCCGTGAACTTGACGGCGTTGCCGAGGAGGTTCGTGAGGACCTGCCGCAGGCGTCCGGGGTCGCCGCGCAGCGCGGACGGCACGTCGGGCTCGACCAGAGCCGTCAGCTCGAGTCCCTTGCCCTGCGCCTGCAGCGCCGGCAGGTCGCAGGTGTCCTCGACGTTCGTGCGCAGATCGAAGTCGAGGGTCTCCATCTCGAGCTTGCCGGCTTCGATCTTCGAGAAGTCGAGGATGTCGTTGATGATGACCAGGAGCGCCTCGGCGCTGTCCTGCACCGTACGCGCGTAGTCCCGTTGCTCGGGGTCAAGATCCGTGTCGAGAAGCAGCGATGTCATGCCGATGACGCCGTTCATCGGCGTGCGGATCTCGTGGCTCATGTTGGCGAGGAACTCGCTCTTCGCCGAACTGGCCGACTCCGCCTCGAGCGCCAGCCGGTTCGCCCGCGTGATCGCGTGCTCGAGATCGCGGTTCGCCGCATCGGTCTGCTCCTTGGCCTTGCGAAGCGCATCCTCGGCAGCGCGACGCTCGCTGATGTCGCGCACGAACGCGACGTCGAACGCCTGGCCGCCGAACTCCAGGTACATCGCCGTCACCTCCACGGGGATGATCGTCCCGTCCTTGCGGCGGTGGCGCGACACGAAGTTGAGAGAGCCGGCCTGCGCCAGCTCGTCGATGTGTTCGGGCCAGAGCTCCTTCGGCATGTCCGGGTCGATGTCGTGGATGGTCATACCGAGCAACTCTTCCCGGGAGTACCCGAGCGTGCGCCGGCCCATACTGTTCACGTAGGCGAGGGACCCGTCGGCTCTCATCCAGTAGACGACGTCGGCCGCCTCCTCGACGATGTACTTGGTGAAGTGCAGTTCCTCTTCCGCCAGTCGCTCCTTGGTGACGTCCCACGTGACGCCGCTCAGCCTGACCGGCGTGCCGGTCTCGTCGCGCTGCACCGTCCCGCGTTCCGCGAGGTAATGGATGCTACCGTCGAGCCAGGTCACGCGAAACTCCGGCTCGTAAGGGGCGCCGGTCTCAACGGCTTCGCGGACGGCGGCCTCCACCATTCCTCGATCGTCCGGGTGCACTCGTGAGAAGAAGGAGCCCACGGACTGATCCATCGCTGCCGACTCCATCCCGTAGAGGACCCGAACCAAGGCGTCCCAGTGGTTCGTGTCACTCCTGATGTCCCAGTCCCAGGTGCCCATCCCGGCCGACTGCAGTACGAAGTCAAGCCGGTCGTGGCTCTCGTGCAGAGACGCCTCGGCGGCACGGCGCTCGGTGACGTCGCGGAACGTGATGATCCCGCCGGTGACCGAGCCCTCCTTCAGGATGGGCCGGGCGGCGTACTCGACGGGGAAGCATGTGCCATCCTTGCGCCACATGACCTCGTCGTCGACGAGGCTCTCGAGCCCCTTGGTGTACGCCGCATACTGCGGGCACTCCTCGATCGGGTAGGGAGCGCCGTCGGCGCGCGCGTAGTGGACCGCTGCGTGCATGCCGATGCCGTGGAGTTCGGCCGCCGTCCAGCCGAGCAGTTCCTCGGCGGCGGCGTTCATGAAGGTGACGTAGCCATCGCGGTCGACGCCGAAGATGCCGTCGCCGGCCGACTGCAGCAGCAACCGGCTGCGTTCCTCGGCCTCGGCGACGGCTTCCTCGGCGCCCTTGCGCTCCGTGATGTCGCGAAGCATGCCCTCGACGCCCTTCACCGTGCCGGCCGCGTCAACGTAGAAGTGACTGGTGACCGACCCTTGAAGGACGCTGCCGTCGAGCCGGCGCATCTCGACCTCGTAATCCACCACGGACCCATCCTGCTTCAGGCGCTCCAGGAGCCTCTCTCGCTGCGATGGGTCGGCGTAGAAGGACGACGCCAGATCGAGGCCGATGGCGTCGTCCACCGATCCGTAGCCGAAGAGCGCCGCGAACGAAGGGCTCGCCATGACCAAGGCCCCCTCCGTATCGGTGCGGTAGAAGACGTCCTCCATGCTCTCGAGCACGGAGCGGTAGTCCCTCTCGCTCTCGGCCAGCGTGAGAATGTCGAGTCGCCGCCGCTCCTGCACCACGTAGAAGCCGATCAGCAGCAGCGACAACAGAATCGCGACGACGATCGGCGCCAGTCGCTGCCTGGCCACGGCCGCGCTCCAGGTCGAGGCGTCGACGTCGAGGCCGAGCACGCTCAGGACCCGACCGCTGTACCGCTCCCTGATCGGAACGAAGGCGGAGATGAAGGTACCGTACTCGTCGGTGTAGGGCCCGACGGTGAAGGTTCTCCCGTCTCTGAAGCTCTCCGCCAGGCCCGCCGGAGGCTCCTCATACGGGGTGCCCGGATCGGCGTGCCCGGGATCGGTGCGGGGCACGCCGTCCACGGAGAAGACGATCTCGCCGTCTCGCCGGTCCATCAGGTAGAACCAGCGGATGTCGTCACTGGCCTGGGTCATCAACGAGAGTTGCTCACGCAGCCGCTCGTAATCCACTGTGCCCAGATCCTCGGAGGTCGAGGTCTGCGCGTCCACACGGTCGGGATTGAGCCCGCCGGCGGCGAGCTGAGCCCGCTCGACGAGGCTCCTGCGCGCGGCGGTGTCCGCGCTCCGCCCAGTGGCGGTCGTGAAGTAGTAGCCGGCGGCGAGCAGCACGAGCATCGCGACCACGAACGCCACCTCGAGCGCGAACCCCCTCCTGTCGGCGATGCCGGGGTGCTCCTCATGGACGAGTATCCGGTGGTAGGCCCAGAGGGAGACCACGAACGGGGCGGCGAACGCGATGCCGATCAGCTGGGCCGGAAAGCCGAACGTCTCGAAGAACCACAGTTCGTTGACCCACGCGGAAGGAGGGATGGAGGCAGTGTGAGAGATCCCGAACTCGGCAACGAAAAGACCGACCATCGCGACCGCCGCCACGCTGAGCGGCCTTCCGTGCCGGCTGCCGTGGCGAGCGAACCGCCAGAGCGCGGCAGCCGCCCAGAGGCCGCCGACGACGCCCAGAGCGTACCCAGCGGTGACTTCCAGGCCGCCCAGACCGTCGACGAGGCCCAGCAGCGCGAGCGCGACCGGCAGGGCGATGATCCATGGGCCGACCCGGGCGCCGCCGGCCACGGGCCAGGAGCGCCGGGCGAACTCGAAAAGCGCCAGGCAGCCGGCCGCATAGCACACCACGTGCAACGCGTCGAGGATCGCGTTCTCGCCGAGCGCCAGGCTGAAGAGGTCGGCCGTGGCGCCGGCGGCGAGGAGCGCGGCCGAGAGCCCGAGCCAGCGCCACGGCAGCGGGGACGACACGGTATCCGAAAGGCCGAGGAGCACGGCGGCGAGGAACGCCAGCCCCAGCGCGTAGACAAAGAGGATGAAGTCCAGATCGACGTGCAGCAGTTCAGTCACCAAGTCATCGACGCTCCGCTCCAGGGCCGACGCACGGCCTTGCCTCCCGGTCTCTCACCATGTGTACTATCGGGGCAACGGCTCCGGCTCTTGAATCCGGCGACCGGAAGCGGCGCCGTCGTGCGCACACCGTGCCGCTTCCCGCCGGTACAGTAGGGTGCCCGACAGCCCCCCGGAAGGAGCCGTTGGACCAGAAACCGGTCATCATCACCGCCACCCTCACCGGATCGCGCATCGACCGCGGGCAGACGCCGTACATCCCCGGCACGCCGGACGACATCGCTCGGGAGGGCACGGCGGGCCGGCGCCGGCGTCCTTCACGTGCACGTGCGCGACGCCGCCAACGGACTGGGCACTCAGGACGTCGCCGTCTCTCGCAAGGTCGTGGACGCCGTGCGCACGGATGCCCCCGCATGACGTGTTCAGCGCGGCGGGTCGCAGACGCTGCACGGCCGGTAGCCGCGATCCTTGGCGAGAACGAGCTTGATCGCGATCCGGCTCGAACTGAGGTAGCGGCAGTTGCCACGGTGGTAGCACTCGCCGGTGGCGGTCACGTACACCGTCGGGTTGACGGTGGTGGAGGACGTGCTCGAGGCGGCGGCTCCGCCACCTGATCCGCCCGCCCCGACTCCGCGCGTCAGGGCGCTCGACGAGCGGGTGAAGCGCCACGTCGCGGCGCCGCCGGCCGCGATCGTCAGCGTCACCGTGCCGTTCTGCCGCGTACTGTAGATGCGCACGCCGTCGCGGCGGAGCCGCCCGACGGCGTCCGCCGAGGGATGGCCATACGAGTTGCGTCCGACGCTGATCACCGCGAACCGCGGCCGCGCGCCGGCGAGAAACCCGGTCGTGGTCGAGTAGCGCGAGCCATGGTGCGAGACCTTGAGCGCATAGACCGGAGGCCCGCGAGCGCAGATCTCCCCGACGGCCTCCTCGTTCGGCCCGGTACAGTCTCCGGTGAAGAGGATACTCCGGCCCCCGGCGCTGACGAGGAGAACGATGCTGTCGGCGTTGGGGTCGCCGCTCAGCGCGGCCGGGCTGAGTACCCGGGCGCGAGCCGAGCCGCAGCGAAACGTCATGCCGCGGCGGGCCTGGACGACCTCGGTCCCGGCGCCGCGAAGGGCGGCGACCAAGCCGCCCACCGGTGTCGCGGCCAGCAGCGCGCGGCGCGGCCGGTAGCGGTCGATGAGCGCGGGCAGGCCGCCGGTGTGATCGGCGTGCAGGTGCGTGACCACGACGGTGTCGAGGCGACGCACGCCGAGGCGCTCCAGCTCCGCGGAGACGGCGCCGGCGGACGCGGCCGGCCCGCCGTCGACGAGGCCGGTCCAGGAACCATTGCGGATGATGGCGGCGTCGCCTTGACCGACGTCGACGAAGACGAAGCGTGTCGCCGGCCCCGATCCGCCCGCGCCCGCCGATGAGCCGCCGGAGCCGCTCGCCGGCGTCCGGCCAGGGACCGGCGTCTTCGTCACCGCCGGAGACGAGCTCGCCTCGACCGGAGCGGCGGATGAGCCGGCAAACGCGGCGGAGGCGTCGCCGGTCGCGCCGGGCGAGCCGCCGCAGCCGCAGACGGCGGCGGCGAGCGCCGCGACCACCAGCAGCGGCAAGACAGCGGGCCGCGCCGTGACCCGCGACCCTGCGCCACGGCGTCGCAGCAGAAGCACGCGGCCTATCCATCCCCAGTCCATCGGTTGACAGTACCACCCGGAAGCGACGGCGCCCGCCCGTGCCGTAAGCCGACCGAGTGGGTACAAGCACGTCAACCGACATCCGGGAGGATCCGTGTCCGAAGCACACGCCGCACACGACGCCACCGCCGAGTTCATCCGCCGTCTGCCCAAAGCGGAGCTCCACGTGCACATCGAGGGGACCCTGGAACCGGAGCTGCTGATCGAGCTCGCCCGTCGCAATGCGGTCTCCCTTCAATGCGCCACCGCTGAGGAGTGCCGCGCGCGCTATCGCTTCAACGACCTCCAGCACTTCCTCGACATCTACTACGAGGGCGTCGCGGTGCTCGTGAACGAGCAGGACTTCCACGACCTGACGACTGCCTACCTTCGGCGGGCGGCCGCCGACGGCGCCCGGCACGTCGAGGTGTTCTTCGACCCGCAGAGCCACGTGCCGCGGGGCGTGCCGTTCGGAGACCTCGTCGGCGGCATCACCCGGGCGCTTCGGGACGGCGAAGTGGAGCGGGGGGTCACGTGGCGCCTCATCATGTGCTTCCTGCGCGACAGGCCGGCGACGGAGGCCCTGGACATGCTCGAGCTGGCTCTTCCCTTCCGCGACGTGATCGCCGGGGTCGGGCTCGACTCCGCTGAAGTGGGGCACCCGCCGAGCGAGTTCACCGAGGTGTTCTCAGAGGCCCGAAAGGCGGGCTTCATCGCTGTCGCGCACGCCGGCGAGGAGGGCCCGCCCGAGTACATCGTCGAGGCGCTCGACATCCTCAAGGTGCGCCGCATCGACCACGGAGTCGCGGCGATCCGAGACGCGGCCCTCCAGCGACGCCTGGCCGAGGACCAGATCCCGCTCACGATGTGCCCGCTCAGCAACCTCGAGCTGCAGGTGACGCCCGACCTCTCCCTGCACCCGCTCAAGAAGCTGCTCGACGCCGGCCTCGTCGTCACGGTGAACTCGGACGACCCCGCCTACTTCGACGGCTACCTCCTGGACAACTACCTCGCCGTACAGAAGGCGCTGGGCCTGAGCTGCGCCGACCTGGCCCAGCTTGCGCGCAACTCGATCACGGCCTCGCTGCTGCCACAGGAGCGCAAGGCCGAGCTGATCGCCGAGATCGATCTGGTGGCCGCCGGAGACTGACGCGCCCGCGCAGGCCGGGAGCGGCGGCCGTCAGGCCGTCACGCCACCGTCGACGACCAGCGTGCGACCGGTGACGAACCCGCCGTCGTCACTGGCAAGGAAGGCCACGGCCGCCGCCAGCTCCTCCGGGCGGCCGATCCGCTTGAGCGGGTACGCGTCCTCCATACCGTCTGTGTACGCGACCGGGTCGGACGCGGTAGCGATGGCGTTCGCCAGCATGGGCGTGTCGAAGATCGCGGGGCTCACGCTGCAGACGCGCACGCCGTCCGGACCGTGGTCGATGGCGAGAGCTCGCGTCATCATGACAACGCCGGCCTTGGCCGCCGAGTACACGGCCGCGCCCGGCTCGCCGTGGATCCCCGAGTCGCTCGCCAGGTTGACGATCACGCCGCCGCCGCCGAGGGATCATGTGCCGCAGCGCCGCCTTGCACATGAAGTACGTGCCCTTCAGGCAGATGTCGACGCACCAGTCCCAGTCGGCCTCGCTGGTGTCGAGGATGGGCTTCTCGAGCCAGACGCCGGCCGAGTTGACGAGGATGTCGAGGCCACCCAGAGCGCTCAGCGTTTCCGTGACCAGGCGATCGCAGTCGGCGACGACGGAGACGTCGCCCAGCACGACCGCGTGCTCGTGCTCGTACCCGTGCTCGCGCGAGCGAGCCGCCGCCCGCGCGGCGACGGCCTCCGCCTTCGCCGCGTCCCGGCCGCCGACGGCGACGCTCACACCCTCTTCCGCCAGGCGGTACGCGATCGCCTCGCCGAGGCCCGAAGAGCCGCCGGTGACGAGGGCCACCTTTCCTCTGAGTCCGCGCATGCCGTCCCTCCTCAGATGGCGCTGTAGCCGCCGTCGACCGGCAGCAGCACGCCGGTGACGAAGCTCGCGTCGTCGCTGGCCAGGAACGCGACCGCCGCAGCCGCCTCGGAGGGCAGGCCGATGCGGCCGATCGGGTGCGCCTCGTTCAGCAGCTCGCGGTACGACGTCGGGCGTCATGCCGATCTGGTACGACTCGCGCGCGAACAGCGGTGTGTCGATCTCGCCGCAGCAGATGGCGTTGACGCGGATGCCGCGCGTGGCGTAGTCGAGCGCCATCGCCTTCGTCAACTGGCCGACGCCGCCCTTGCTCGCGCAGTAGGCGGCGGCGCTGCGGTCGCCGACCAGCGCCGCGACGGAGGCGTTGTTGACGACGGTGCCGGACCCCTGCGCGAGCATCACCGGCACCACGTGGCGCGAGACCAGGTAGACCGAGCGCAGATTGACGTCGAGCTGCCGGTCCCACGCCTCCTCGTCGACCTCGTGGACCTCGCCGGGCTCGAAGATGCCGGCGTTGTTGAAGAGCACATCGAGGCGCTCGTGGCGGGTGACGACGCCCTCCACGAGCGCCTTCACCTGATCTCCGCGCGTCACGTCGCAGCGCGCGGCCTCGGCGGCCTCGAGGCCGCGGCCGCGGAGCGCGGCCGCCGCGGCCTCCCCCGCCTCGCCGTCCAGGTCGGCGATCACGACGACGGCTCCCTCTTCCAGCAGCCGCTCCGCCGTCGCCAGCCCGATGCCCGAGGCGCCGCCGGTGACCAGGGCGACCCTTCCCTCAAACCGGCGGCAGGCTGATCCGCCCGTACCCGGGCCTCCGGCCACGCCGACCGCCTCGCGGCCTCCGGCGACGCCTCCGCCGGGGCTCACGCGCCCGCCTCCGCGACCGGCGCGACGAACCCGGCGTGGTCGAGCGTCCGCTTGTACTCCGAGTCCATCTCGAGCATGCCGCCGGGGAACCCGTACTCCTTCTGCACGGCGACGAAGTCGTCGCAGGTGAACGCCTGCGCCGGGAACACGCCGGCCTCCGGGTTGCCCTTGTAGCCGGCGAGCTTGCCGGTCGCCAGCAGCTCGAGGGCGATGACCCCGGGGAACGCCGTCTGCGCCACCACGCCCTGGGTGCCGTAGAGCGCCACGCTCTCCTGGTTGTCGGCAACCTGGTACAGGTAGACCTGGCGCTCCAGCCCGTCCTTGCGCCCACGCACCCAGGTCCCGGCGCAGGTCTGCCCCACGTAGCGCTTGCCGATCTCGTTGGGGTCGGGCGCGGCCGCTTCGATCACGTCACGCGGCCGTACCTCCCTGCCGCGTATGCTCACCGGCTTCAACGAATGCATGTTCACCGACTTGAAGACCTCCATCGCCTGGATGAACTCGTCGCCCAGCGCGTACTTGAAGGTCGCCTTCTTCACGCCCTTGAGCAGATGCTCGAACCACCCGACGTGCAGGACTTCTTCGTGCTCCACGTGGGCGACGTCCACCCAGCCGATGCCCTCCGGCAGGTAGAACGGCTCCGGGTCGCTGAGCGGCGGCACCGTGTAGAAGCCGCGATCCCGTTCCCAGACGACCGCGGGGTTGGTGCACTCCTCGATCGTCATCCAGATCGAGAAGCCGAAGCTGATGCCCTTGAAGCCGGGGATCTCGAGGTTGGCGCCGTCGCGCACGCCGATCTCGTCGATCTCGTCGAAGAAGTGGTCGGCGGCGTAGCGGCAATACCAGTCGGCCATGCCCGGCTCGACACCGATCCCCATGAGACCCAGCTTGCCGATCTTCTCGAACTCGGCGCTCAGTGCGATCTCGGTCTCACCCAGGACGACGTTGGCCTGGTTGAAGGGGTCGGTGGGATGCGGCACCGACAACGTCGTGGACGCGTCCATGTGGTGCACCCCGGCCTTGAGCGCCGCCTGGAGCGTGTACGGGTTGAACTCGACCGGGAGGAAGCTGCAGAGCACGTCGACGCCGTACTTCGCACACAGCGCGACGACCGCGTCGACGTCGGCGGCGTCGACCTGCTCGGCCGGGAACCGCTTCTCGTCGCCCATCCGGGCGGACGCCGCCTGGGCCCTGGCCAGGTCGTAGTCCGCCAGCACCATCCTCTCGAAGAGCTCGCCGCCCGGATCCCGCCGCTTCGCGATCGCCGCCGTGGATTCCCCCACCCCGCCGCTGCCGACGATAAGGACTCTCATGGTCCCCCCGCTTCTGGTTGACTGCTGACGCCCCACGCCGGAGCGCGCCGGCTGGGGCCCTATTTTGCGCGGAACCCGGTCTTGGCGACCCACTCGCAACCGTCGGCGAGCAGGTAGAAGAGCACGTGGTCGCCCAACGGGAGCGGCACGACGAGAGCCCCCGGCCGTCGAACGATGGTGGCTTGGATGTGGTAGGCCTTCCCTTCTCGGCTGCGCGTGAGACCGCCTCCCCCGGTAGACTCGCGCACCCCCAAGCGGCGCGTGTTGCCCCACGATACGTCGCGCCATGCGGACGTCAACGCACCATTCTTGGACAAACTGAGCGACCGTCAGCGGCAGGCCGGAATCCGGTCGGGTGCGAACGCCTCAACCGCGAGGCCGCCGGCCGTGGACCAAGCGTGCGCGGCCGCCTCAGCCGCGAGGCGCCCAGCGAGCACGAAAGCGCTCGCTGGCCCCGCCGCGGATCGGCCGGCCGTGCGAGAAGAGCGCGACGTCGAAGTCCAGGGCGGCGAGCTTCTCGAGGCTCCGCCGCCCCTCCGCGACGTCCTCGTAGATCGGCCCGGCGCCGAGGCGACCGAAGTTGGTGGCGGCGTCGCCCGCGAACAGCACGCCGCCGTCCCTGGGCAGCAGCAGCGCCAAGTGCCCGGCCGTGTGCCCCGGCGTATGCACGGCCGTAAGGCCGACGAACGGCAGCGTCTCGCTGCCCTCGACCTCGTGCTCGACGGCGACGGGCGCCTCGCCGGAGGCGGGCCGACGCTCGATCGCGCGCGCGATCACAGTGCGCACAAGACCCGGCCCGGGCTCGAGCGCCCGCCGGCGCACGCCCTCGCGCACGGCAGCCGCGTCTGCCGGGTGCATCCAGACCTCAGCCCCGGTGTGCTCCTTGACGGCGGCAAGGCCGCCGGTGTGGTCGCCGTGCAGGTGCGTGACCACCACGCCGCGAACGTCGTTCGGCGCGCGGCCGAGCGCCCGCACCCCCGCGCCGATGCGCTCCGCGCCCGGCTCGATGCCGGCATCGACGAGCACGAGGCCGCCGTCGTCGAGCTCGACGAAGAAAACGTTCACGCCCCCCAGGCCCAGCTGGTACACACCGCTCGCCATGCGCTTCGGAGTGTTCGCCCTCATCCGCTCCCCTCCCGTCGTCTTCACACCGCGCTGACGCGTCACTCATCACCGCCCTTCAGTATGCCACCGCGAACGCCGCCTGCGCTGCCGAGGAATGAAGGCCCGGCCACGCCCGGCCGATAGAAACGGCAGGCAGGAAGCAGGTCGCGGGTAGGGAACACCCACGAGAGCGCCGGAGAAGGCGTCAGGGCATCAAGGAGGAAGCCATGGACTACGAATACAACTACAACGTGGAGGCGGGCGGACTCGGCGCGTTGCTGGCGATCTACATCATCGTCATCATCGCGATCTACGTCGTCGCTGTCATCGGCCTCTGGAAGATGTACGTCAAGGCCGGCAAGCCGGGCTGGGCCGCCATCATCCCCGTTTACAACTGGTGGGTGTGGGTGGAGATCATCGGCCGTCCGCGCTGGTGGTTCTGGGTCTTCCTCGCCTACGTCCTCCTGTCGTGGTTGCCGATCGTGAACATCGTGCTGGGGATCCTCATGTTCGTCCTCTTCCTGATGGGCTGCCTCGACATGGCCAAGTGCTTCGGCAAGGGCACCGGCTACGGCATCGGCCTGTGGCTGCTCAGCTTCGTGTTCGCGCCCATCCTCGGCTTCGGTGACGCTCAGTACATCGGTCCCGTCGCGGCTCCCGCGGGCGGCATGGGCGCCGCGCCGCCGCCGCCTCCTCCCGCCGGGGGCACGTATGCACCGCCGCCGGCTCCGCCGGCCCCGCCGGCCGCACCGTCGCAGCCGCCGGTCACTCCGCAGCCGCCGGTGACTCCGCAGCCGCCGGTGACTCCGCCGGTCACGCCGCCGGCCGACACCACACCGAGCGCGCCGCCGGCGCCGCCGGCTGAGGAACCGCCGGCCGCACCGCCCGCGGGCTCGCCTCCGCCTCCCCCACCGCCGCTGCAGTAGCGTCACGGCGCTCACGGATCGGCCCGAGGGCCGGGGCTGCCACGCAGCCCCGGCCCTCACTCTGTGACCGGCCACCCCGGTCCTGTGCGGCCGGCACCCGGCCGATGCGTCACTCAAAGATCGCCGTACCTATCCGCGATGAGTATCGAGGCAGGCGTCCAAGTGTCGTACAGCGGGTAGAACTGCCTTGACCGTCGATTGGCGGCAAGGGGCGAACTCAGGAGGGCGCATCGTGGACAACACCGATACCGTCACGCAGGTCTACTTCTCGGGGACCTGGCTCATCATCTACATCGTCTTCCTCGTTCTCGCCATCGCCGGGATGTGGGCCACGTTCGCCAAGGCAGGCAGGCCGGGCTGGGGAGCCATCATCCCCATCTACAACACCTATCTGCTCGTCAAGGTGGCGGGGCGCCCGGGCTGGTGGCTCATCCTGTTCTTCATCCCGTTCGTGAACTTCATCATGTGGATCATCGTCGCCCTCGACGTTGCCAAGAACTTCGGCCACGGGGTGGGGTTCGGCATCCTGCTGATCCTCTTCCCCATGATCATGTACATCGTCCTCGGGTTCGGCAGCTCGCAGTACCAGCCGGTCAGGACCTGAGAGACCAAGCCGAGCGGCCCCGCGCCCGTAGCGGGGCGGGACGGGCCGGCGGGGTGCGCAGCGCCTCCCGCCGGCCCGCTCGCACGTCTGGAGCCGGATAGGCGCGGGCCGGCGGGTCGGACCCGCCGGAGTCTAACTCTCTACCTTAGGCTGATACTTGCGCCGCACATGGACCGCGCGGGGCCGCGAGCCCTTGTACCTTGTGCGCCGGCTCCCGTGGCCCGGCAGATGCCGGCGAGCGGCGCCGGAGGGCGGCGGGGGCGCCGCCCGCGGAGCGCACTCCCGCGCTCGCCTCAGCCGCGGCCGTCCGCGCCGGCGCCATGAGCCGCGCCGCGCGTGAGCGAGACGAGGGCGCCGAGCAACGCGAGACCGGCGCCCGCGAGCATGGCGTAGCTGTAGCCCTGCGCGAACGAGTCGATCGCTCGGCCTGCCACGCCCACGCCCTCCGCCCCCTGCCCGTGCGTGAACAGCAGACGTCCGCCCAGCCGTCCCAACTGGCTGGCGGCGATGCCGCCCAGCAGCGCGACACTGAGCGCCTGGCCGGCGGTGCGCATCGTCCCCATCACGGCGCCTGCCACGCTGAGCTGGTCGCGCCGAACGCTTCCCATGATCGCCGAAGCGTTGGGTGCGCTGAACGCCGCCATGCCCAGCCCGACAACGCTCAGGTTCACCGCGACCCGCCACACCGGAACGGTGGCCGGCATTGTCGCGAGCAAGATCATGCCGGCGGCGATCGCCACCATGCCGCCGGTCGTGAGCACTCGCGACCCGATACGGTCGCTCAGGCGCCCGCTGAACGGGCTGAGCACCGCCATGAGCAACGGCTGGCTGAGCATGAGCCACCCGGTCAGTGCAGCGGAGCGCCCCTGCACGACCTGGAGGAAGATCGCCGTCAGGACGCTGATCCCGAAAAGCGCCATGTAGTTGAGCAGCGCGGCGCTGTTGGCGGCGGCAAAGAGGCGGTTGTGCGCGAGCAGGTCGAGGTCCAGGACCGGCGAGACCACGTGGCGCTCGACGACGATGAATCCGGCGAGCGCCGCCACCGAGAGAGCCAGCAGGCCGATGGTGAGAGGCGCCGCCCACCCCCACTGCGCCGCGAAGGTCAGCGGCACCAGCAGGCTGACCAGGAACGTGCCGAGCAACGCCGCGCCGGCGAAGTCGACGCGCGGCGCGTCCTCATCCCGCTCGGAGCGCGGCAGCATGAACCAGCCCCAGAGGAGCACCACCACACCGATCGGCAGGTTGATGAGGAATATCCAACGCCAGCCCAGCGTGTCGACGAGCATGCCGCCGAGCGGCGGGCCGACGCTGAGCCCGATATAGACGGCCATCACGTTGATACCGAGCGCCCGGCCTCGCTCCTGCGGCGGGAAGACCGCGGTGACGATGGCGGCCGCGGTCGCCACCATGAGGGCGCCGCCGGCGCCTTGCACGACCCGGCTGCCGATGAGCCAGGCGCCGTTCATGCTGACCACCGCCAGCAGCGAGCCCAGCGTGAAGACGACGATGCCGAGCAGGTAGAAGCGCACGCGCCCATAGATGTCGGCCAGCCGGCCAAGTGGGATCAGCAGCACGGCGGTGGCCAGCAGGTACGCCGCCTGGACCCAGAGCCCGGCGGCGTAGCTGAGGCGCAGGTCCGGGCCGATGGCCGGCAGCGCCACCGAGACGATGGAGCCGTCCAGTGGCCCCATGAAGGCGCCGACCGACGTGAGCACGAGGAGCTGCCAGCGGCGCCGGTGGGCGTCCTCGGCCGTGATTCGATGCAGTAGATCCATCGCTCAGGCCAAGCGGTTCACGCAGACCCAGGTGACGATCTCGCCCAAGGTCGGCGCGCGACTGCTCGAAGGTCTTCGCAGGGGCGTCCGGCTCGGGCGTGTACGCGCGGATGCCGCACCGACCGCGGATGACGCTCTCGAACTCCATCGTCTCGGTCTCCTTACAGCCTGATCGTGCCGGAAGCCTACGATGGACGCGGCCCGCGCGCCCGCGCGGTGATGCACGCCTTCCCGTCCGTCCGGCATCGTTCACTGGCGCGGTTGACACGTCTCCCCCGCTGTCCTACCGTTTCCACCACCGCTTGCCGGAACGGCGAGCGCGTGACGACGTTGGGCCGAGTGCTCACCGGAGGTGTCACATGATTGGCCCGTGGCAAAGGACATACGAGTCACACCGCAGCTAGACGAGGCTCGCCGCCTCGCTCTGGCGCATAACGTCCTGCCCGTCACCCACTCGTTCGTTTCCGACCTCGAGACGCCCGTCTCCGCCTTTCTCAAGCTCGGCGCGCCGCGCCGCAGCTTCCTCCTGGAGAGCGCCGAGCAAGGCCGGCACCTCGGCCGCTACTCGTTCCTCGGCGTCGGCGCCCGCGCCCTCGTGACCTACGCGGACGGGCGCCTGATCGTCCGGGAGAACGGCGACCGGCTCGAGGTCGAGCACGACGACCCCTTCACCGCCGTCGCCGACCTCATGCGCAGCTACCGGCCGCCGGCGAGCGGCGAGGTGGGCGGCGGCGCAGCCGCCGCCCTGCCTCCGCTCGCCGGCGGTCTCGTCGGCTACTTCGGCTACGACCTGGTGCGACGGCTGGAGAACTTGCCCGACGCGCCGCCGGACGACCTCGGCCTCCCCGAGATGGCCTTTCTGCTCGCGGACACGGTGCTCGTCTTCGATCACCTCAAGCACTGCATCACGATCGTCGCCAACGCGTTCGTGGAGGGCCGCGACGTCGACGGGCCCTACGAGCGCGCGCTCGAACGCATCGCCGACGTGCGCGAGAAGCTGGCCGCGCCCCTGCCCGCCGGCGCCGCCGGCCGCCTGACCACCGCCCCCGAGGCAGGCGGGGCGGGGCGGGCGGCCGCAGGCGAGCCCGCCCTCTCGCGGCCGGTCACCTCGTCCATGACCCGCGAGCGTTACGAAGCCGGTGTCGAGCGCATCCGCGAGTACATCTACGACGGCGACGCCTTCCAGGTCGTGCTGTCCCAGCGCTTCAGCACGCCGGCCGACGTCTCGCCGTTCTCGATCTATCGCGGCCTCCGGGCCGTGAACCCGAGCCCGTACCTCTACTACATCGCCTTCGACGACTTCGCTCTCTGCGGCTCCAGCCCGGAACCTCTGATCACCGTGCAGGGCGACCACGTCGAGACGCGACCGATCGCCGGCACCCGGCGGCGAGGCGCGAGCCCCGCCGAGGACCGGCGCCTCATCGACGACCTGCGCGCCGACGAGAAGGAGCGCGCCGAGCACGTGATGCTGGTCGACCTCGGCCGCAACGACCTCGGCCGCGTGTGCGTCCCGGGCAGCGTCCGGGTAGATGACTTCATGGGAATGGAGTTGTACTCGCACGTCATCCACATGGTCTCCTCGGTGAGCGGAACGCTGGCGCCGGGGGTCGAGCCGACCGATGCGCTCAAGGCGGCCTTCCCCGCAGGCACCGTGAGCGGCGCCCCCAAAGTCCGCGCCATGCAGATCGTCGACGAGCTCGAGACGGTGCGTCGCGGTCCCTACGCCGGCGCCATCGGCTACCTCAGCTACGGCGGCGACCTCGACACCGCCATCTGCATCCGCACGGTGCTCGTCAAGGACGGCGTCGCGCACATGCAAGCCGGCGCCGGCATCGTCGCCGACTCCGTTCCGGCGAGGGAGTACGAAGAGACGCAGAACAAGGCCGCGGCGCTCCTGCGCGCCGTCGACCTGGCCCACGACCAGTTCGGCGAAGGAGGCTGACCGTGGACGACCACGCCGCCCAGACGCCCCGCTCCGGCGCGCCCGGCGCGGGCACCCGGGTCTTCATGATCGACAACTACGACTCGTTCACCTACAACCTCGTGCAGTACCTGGGCGAGCTCGGCGCCGAGATCACGGTCAAGCGCAACGACCATGTGACGATCGCAGAGATCGAGGCGGCGCGCCCGACCCACCTCGTCGTGTCCCCCGGCCCCTGCACCCCCAACGAAGCGGGGATCAGCATGGATGCCGTCGCCCACTTCGGCGCCGCGCGCCTGCCGGTGCTCGGCGTCTGCCTCGGTCACCAGGCGATCGGCCAGGTCTACGGCGGCGTCGTGCGCCGCGCCGGCGCGCCCGTGCACGGCAAGACCGACGAGATCCACCACGACGGGCGAGGCGTCTTCGCCGGGCTCGCGGACCCCTTCACCGCGACCCGCTACCACTCCCTGGTGGTCGACGAGGCGCTGCCCGGCTGCCTGGAGCTCACCGCCTGGAACGACGAGGGCATCGTCATGGGCGTGCGCCACCGCGAGCTCCCGGTACACGGGGTTCAGTTCCACCCCGAGAGCATCCTCACCGCCGTCGGGCTCGACCTGCTGGCGAACTTCCTGCGGATGGACGGCGGGGGCGAGTCGCAGGCGGCGCGCCCAGAGACGGCCGGCGCCGCCGACGGCGCCTCACGGGCGGAGGCCACCGATGCCGAATGACGTCCTGACGGCCGCACTGCGCGAGCTGGCCTCCGGACGCGACCTCCGCGAGGCGGACGCCCGGGCCGTACTGCTCGAGATCATGGGCGGCCGTGCCGGCGACGCGCAGACGGCCGCATTTCTCAGCGCTCTGCGCGTCAAGGGCGAGACCGCCGAGGAGATCGTGGGGATGGCGCGCGGCATGGCCGAGCTCTCGGAGAAGGTGGAGGTCGACGCCGACGTGATCCTCGACACCTGCGGCACCGGCGGGGACAACGCGGGGACGTTCAACATCTCGACCGCCGCCGCCCTCGTCGCAGCCGGCGCCGGCGTGACCGTGGCCAAGCACGGCAACCGCTCTGCCACGAGCCGCTGCGGCAGCGCCGACGTGCTCGAGGCGCTGGGCGTCGCCATCGACCTGGCGCCCGGTGCGGGTGAGCCGGTGCATCGCCGAGTGCGGCATCGGCTTCATGTTCGCCCCTCGGCACCACCTCGCCATGAAGCACGTGGCGCCAGTGCGCCGTGAGATGGGCATGGCGACGACGTTCAACCTCATCGGGCCGCTCACCAACCCGGCCGGAGCCCGGCATCAGCTGATCGGTGTCGCCGACGCCCGCTACGTGGAGCGCATCGCCCAGGCGGTCCGCCTGATGGGTAACGACCGCAATCTCGTCGTGCACAGTGACGACGGGCTCGACGAGATCTCGACGACGTGCCCCACGACTGTGGTGGAGGTCTTCGCCGGCCAGGGCTACGACGTGCACTACGAGGTCGCACCGGAGGAGTTCGGGCTGCGGCGCGCACGGCTCGGCGAACTGCTCGGCGGCGACGCCGCCGAGAACGCCGGCCACCTCCGCGCCGTCCTCGACGGCGCGGAGGGCGCGCGGCTCGACATCGTGCTGCTCAACGCCGGCGCGGCTCTCTACATCGCGGAGGCCGCCGGCAGTATCGCCGAAGGCGTCGATCGGGCGAGGGCGGCGGTCGCCTCCGGCGCCGCCCGCGACAAGCTCGCCGCCCTCGTCGCGACCACCCGCCGGCTCGCCGGAGGGCGAACGTGAGCGCGGCCGGCGCGCAGGCTCCGCGCGCGTCCACCGGAGCTCACCCGGGCGAGGACTTCCTCGCCGCCATGGTGGCCGGCGCCCGTGCCCGCGTGGCGGCGGCTCGCAGTCGCACGCCACTCGGGCCGCCGAGCCGCCCGGGCGAGCCGGGCCGCCTTCGCGCCGCGCTCGCGCGGCCCGTCTGGCCCAGCTGGTCCGGTGCGACCGGCGGCGCGCCTACACTGGCGCTCATCGCCGAGATCAAGCGCCGCTCCCCGAGCAAGGGTGACCTCGCCCCCGGCCTCGACGCGGTCGCTCAGGCCCGAGCCTACGCCGCCGCCGGCGCCGACGCCGTCTCCGTGCTCACGGAGCCGGAGCGCTTCGGCGGGTCCCTCGACGACCTGCGCGCCGTCGCCGCGGCCGTCGACCTTCCGGTGCTCCGCAAGGACTTCATCATCGACCCGTACCAGATCCGGGAGGCGGCGGACGCGGGTGCGGCGGCCGTTCTGCTCATCGCCGTCGCGCTCCCCGCCGACGGCCTGCGGCTGCTCCTCGACGAGTGCCGCGACTGCGGCCTCGACGCGCTGGTCGAGGTCCACGACTGTGACGACCTGCGCAGCGCGGAGGCGGCCGGCGCCACGCTGATCGGCGTGAACAACCGGGATCTGCGCACACTCGCCGTCGACCTGCGCACGACCGAGCGGCTCGTACCGGCCATGGCCGGGCACGCCCTGCCGGTGAGCGAGAGTGGCATCGCCGGCCCCGCGGAGGCCCGCCGTGCGGCGACGGCCGGAGCGCGCGCCGTGCTCGTCGGCGAGACCCTTGTGGGCGCGACGACGGCCGAGCTCCCCGCGCTCGTTGCGGCTCTCAAGCGCCCGGGGATGCAGCGATGACACTCGTCAAGGTCTGCGGGCTCACGCGGGACGGCGACGTGCATGCCGCCGTCACCCTGGGCGCCTGCGCCTGCGGCTTCATCCTCTGCCCGAGCCCCCGGCAGCTCTCGCCCGAGCGAGCCTGCTGGCTGGCCGGTGACGTCGAGGACGCCCTGACGGTCGGGGTGGTAGCCACCGAGAGCGCGGCGTGGATCGCCGAGGTGATCGGCTTCGCGGGACTCAAGGCGGTGCAGCTCGCGGGTGGAGCCGACGGCCCCGGCGTGGCCGATGTCCGGGCGGCGACGGCCGATCTGCGGCCGCGCCCACTCGTCATCGCCGCTTGGGACACCCCGGGCGCCGGCGACGCCGATATGGTCCTGCTCGACTCGCGCCTCCCCGGCCGCTACGGTGGTACAGGCGAGACGCTGGACTGGGCCGGCCTCGCGCAGCGCCCGGAGACGCCGCGCGACAAGCTGCTGCTCGCCGGCGGCCTCACGCCGGCCAACGTCGGTGAGGCCATCGCGGCACTGCGCCCCCTCGTCGTCGACGTGTCGAGCGGCGTCGAGTCGGCGCCCGGCCTCAAGGACCCGGCCTTGCTGCGTGAGTTCTTCACCGCGGTGGTACAGGCTGATAAGACGACCGGCGACGGGAACCCACGGCGTGGAGGCGCTTCGCGATGACGACAGAGACACGGTTCGGCCCGTATGGCGGGCGCTTCGTCCCCGAGACGCTGATCCCGGCGCTCGACGAGCTCACGGCGGCGTACGAGGAGGCGCGAGACGACCTCGCCTTCCAGGCAGCCCTGGACGGCCTGCTCGCCGACTACGCCGGCCGGCCCACGCCCCTCTACCACGCCGAGCGCCTCAGCGAGCGCTGCGGCGCGACGATCCTGCTCAAGCGCGAGGACCTGTGCCACACGGGCGCCCACAAGATCAACAACGTGCTCGGCCAGGCGCTGCTGGCGCGTCGCATGGGCAAGCGACGCGTGATCGCCGAGACCGGGGCCGGCCAGCACGGCGTCGCCACGGCGACGGCGTGCGCTCTGCTCGACCTCGAGTGCGCTGTGTACATGGGCGCCGAGGACGTGCGCCGCCAGGACCTCAACGTCGTGCGCATGCGCCTGCTCGGCGCCGAGGTCGTGCCGGTCGAGAGCGGCTCACGCACGCTCAAGGACGCCATGAACGAGGCGCTGCGCGACTGGGTGACCAACGTCCGCGAGACCTTCTACGTGATCGGCTCGGTCGCCGGGCCGGCGCCGTACCCGGCGATGGTCCGCGACTTCCAGGCGGTGATCGGTGCCGAGACGATCGCCCAGGTCCGCGAGCGCTTCGGCCACCTCCCCGACGAGGTCGTCGCCTGCGTCGGCGGCGGCTCCAACGCGATGGGCATCTTCCACGCGTTCCGCGACCTCGCCGCCGTGCGCCTCACCGGCGTGGAAGCCGCCGGCGAGGGCCTGGATGCGCGTCACGGCGCACCGCTCGCCAAGGGCACGCCCGGCGTCCTGCACGGCTCCTTCAGCTACCTGCTGCAGGATGCCTGGGGACAGGTCGCGGAGGCCCACTCGGTGTCGGCCGGGCTCGACTACCCCGGCGTAGGGCCCGAGCACTCGTGGCTCAAGGACTCGGGCCGGGCGGCCTACGCCGCCGCCACCGACGACGAAGCGCTCGCGGCCTTCCGCACGCTCTCCGAACTCGAAGGCATCATCCCGGCCCTGGAGAGCGCCCACGCCGTCGCCTACGTTCTGCGCGGCCCGTCCGCCGCCGAGCCGACGGCGCCCTCCCCCTCCGAGACCGGCCGCTTCACGATCCCGGGCGAAGCCGCGGACTTTGACCCCGCCGCAACGCGCTTCGCCCGCGGCGACCTCATCATCGTCAACCTCTCCGGACGAGGAGACAAAGACGTCTACGAAGCCGGGCGACTCCTGGGGGTGACGTCGTGAGCGTGCGCAAGCTGCCACCGTCGCACGAGGAGCCCGCCGCCGAGCCGGCCGGAGAGCCGACGCCGCGACCTCGCCTGGCTCCACGTCTCGCCCGCGCCTTCGCCGCGCCGCAGGCGCGGCGCGCCGCGCTCATCCCTTACCTGACCGGAGGCCATCCGGACCGGGCGACCAGCGACCGGCTGGTTGCAGAGCTGGTCGCCGCCGGCGCCGACATCGTCGAGCTGGGGGTGCCGTTCTCCGACCCCATCGCCGACGGGCCGGTCGTGCAGCGATCGACGCACGCGGCTCTCGAGGCCGGCGTCACTCCCGACGACGTCCTGGGCCTGGCGGCGGCGCACGCCGGCTCGGCGCCGTTCGTGCTGCTCACCTACCTGAACTCGGTTCTGGCCGCCGGACCGGCGGACTTCTTCGCACGGGCGTCCGCCGCCGGCGTCGAGGCGCTGGTGATCCCCGACCTGCCGCTCGACGAGGCCGCCGGACCGCCGGCCGCTCTCGCGGCCGACGCCGGCGGCCTCGCCGCGCTCGCCGGCGCGCACGGCGTGTCGCTGGTGCCTATGGCCACGCCGACGAGCACCGCCGCGCGGCTCGACCTGGTCGCGGAGGCGGCAACGTCCTTCATCTACTGCGTCGCGGTGACCGGCGTCACCGGCGCCCGGACCGAGCTCGGCGACGAACTGCCCGCACTCGTCGGCCGGTTGCGCGAGCGCACGGACGCGCCGCTCGCCGTGGGCTTCGGGATCTCGACGCCGGAGCAGGCGGCTCGCGTAGCGGCTCTCGCCGACGGCGTGATCGTCGGCAGCGCGCTCATCGACGCCGTGTCCCGCAGCGCGGACGCCGACGCCGCCTGCGCCGCCGCCGGCGAGCTGGTGCGCGCCGTCAGCAAGGCCATCGCCTCCGGTTGACGCACCGTGCGGGGCGCCGGCGGCGCCCCGGGTCACGCGTTCTCGTCGCCGGCGTGATGCCGGTAGGTGATCACCTTGATCTGCTCCACGGTGACCATGCCCTCGGCCATCATCTCGTCCAGCACGGGCAGAAAGGCGTCGATCTTCTCCGGAGCGTCCACGATCTCGACGACGATCGGCAGATCCTCGGAGAGGCGCAGGATCTTGGCCGTGTGGATGCGGCTGTGGGCGCCGTACCCGACGTAGCCGCGCAGCACGGTGGCGCCGGCGAGGTGCTGCTTGCGCGCCGCCTCCACGATCGCCTCGTACAGCGGCTTTCCGTGATGGCGGTCGCTGTCGCCGATGAAGACGCGCAGCAGCTCCGCATACTCGGGCAGATGCATCGCTCCCCCTCCCCTACACCAGTCGCGAGGCCACGAGGCCTCCGTACATGGCCACGGCGCCCAGGCCGTTCTGCAGCGCCAGGTTACCCGCGGCGCCCACCCACTGCGCGTCGCGCACCAGTTCCGACGTCTCCAGCATGAATCCGGAGAACGTGGTGAACGCCCCCAGGAAGCCGATGAAGATGACGATGCGCGCCTCGCCGCTCAGCGCCCAGCGACTCTCGAAGAGCCCGAAGAGAAGTCCTGCGATGAGGCACCCGGCCAGGTTCACGACCAGCGTACCCCAGGGAAGACGGGCGCCGAGCCCGGCGTGCACGACGCCGGAGAGACCGTACCTGCACAGCGTTCCCACGGCGCCGGCGGCCATGAGCAGGAGTAGTCGAGTGGCCACGCGGTCCTCCATCGTCTCGATTCAGACCCGGAACGAGAAATGGCTCCCGCCCGGAAGGGCAGAAGCCATCAGCGCCGGTGCGCGTAACGCGAGCCTCATCGCGGCGCGAGCCTCTCGCGCAGAGCCGCCGGTCACGCGGCGGAACGAAGTGGTGGGCGACGTTGGAATTGAACCAACGACCTCCTGCTTGTCGAGCAGGCGCTCTCCCAACTGAGCTAGTCGCCCACGCAGAGACGGCAGTATAGCAAAGGCGACGCCAAGCGTGCCAGCCGGCGCCGCCGGAGGGCAGAAGTGCGGGGGAGCAGAAGCGCCGGAGGGGCGGCGGGCTCGCCGCCCGCCGCCCCTCCGGCGCACTATCGCAGGATCAGCGCGAGCTGCGCCCCGGGGTGCGGCGTCGCACGCGGGTCTTGGTCCAGGCGCGGCGCGCGCCGCCGTTCCAGAGCAACTTGCCCGGGCGCGACTGCACCTGGCTGCTCTCCATGATGACGCGCTTCTCGTAGTCGAAGTGCGGCAGGTCATGACGCTCGAGCGTCTCGCCGATGAGCCGCTCGATCGCGACCAGTTCGTGCACATCCTCGGCGGTGAGAAAGCTCACCGCGATGCCGCTGGCGCCGGCGCGGGCGGTGCGACCGATGCGGTGCACGTAGTCCTCGGGGTTCGTCGGGATGTCGAAGTTGATCACGTGCGTGATGTTGTCGACGTCGATCCCGCGAGCCACCACGTCGGTCGCCACGAGCACCGCGATCTTGCCGCCCTTGAAGCCGTCGAGAGCCTTCTGGCGCTGTCCCTGGGTACGATCCCCGTGGATGGCCTCACAGCTGACTCCGGCCTTGTTGAGCGTCCGCGCCAGCCGCTCCGCCCGGCGCCGCGTACGCGTGAACACGAGCGTGCGGTCGGGGTCGTGGTGGCGGAAGTACTCGACCAGCAGGTCGACCTTCTGCTCGTGGTTGACGGGCAGGACCTTCTGCTCGACGTTGTCCACAGGCTGGGCGCTGCCACCGAGCTCGATGAACACCGGCTGGTGCAGGGTGTCCTCGATGATGCTGAGCACGGTCTTCGTCATGGTCGCGCTGAAGAAGAGGTTCTGGCGCTTCGCCGGGATGGCGTCGATGATGCGCTTCACGTCGGGCCAGAAGCCCATGTCGAGCATGCGGTCGGCCTCGTCGAGCACCAGGGTGTCGACGTTATCGAGCAGGATGTCGCCCTGGCGCAGCATGTCGAGCAGCCGGCCGGGCGTGGCCACCAGGAGGTCGACGCCCTTGCGGATGCGCTTCGCCTGCGGATCGTAGGGCACCCCACCGAAGACGGCAACGACGCTGCGGCCGCTGTACGCGCTGAGGATCTCGCCGACCTCTTCGATCTGCCCGCAGAGTTCGCGGGTGGGAGTGACCACAAGTGCGGACGGGTGGGCGGTGCGGCCGTCGGCTACGGTCGGGCCTGTCATGCGCTGGAGAATGGGCAGGACGAAAGCGGCCGTCTTGCCGGTACCGGTCTGCGCACAGCCCACCACGTCGCGTCCCTCGAGGACGCGCGGGATGGCTTGCTCTTGGATGGGGGTGGGCGTCTCGTAGCCCATGGCGGCGACGCCGGCGAGCAGGTCGCCGGCAAGGCCCAGGGCGGCGAACGCCGGGATGTCTACCTCAGGCGCGGGGCCGTCGGGACGCTGCACGTGCTTGCGCTCCGTGTAGCTCTCGTCGACGCCCTGACCGCCGCGGTCTCCCCGGCGGCCCTGGCCGCCGCGGTCGCTGCGGCCCTTGTCGGTGCGGCCTCTGCCGTCGCGGTCGCTGCGCTTGCGGGCACCGCTCTCGCCGCTGCGCTCCCGGCGCGGGCCGTGATCCTCGCGTGGTCCGCGATCCCGGCTCGGCGTGCGCTCGTCGGTCTTGACGCCGGGCTTCCCGTCGGCCGCAGACGCAGGAGCGGCGTTGTAGGCGCCGGCCGGCGTCTGCTGCGACGCGCCGGCCTCGATCTGCGGGCGCTCGCCCTGCGCGGAGCCTGCGGCTCCGGCGCCGCTTCCGCGGCGGCGACCGCCGCGGCGGCGGCGCTTCTTCTGTCCCTCGTCGGACTGCGGCGCGCGTTCGACGGTCGTATCGGTGGTGGGATTCACTCGTTCACTCTCTCTCGGCGACTCCGTACGCGGCGACGGGGCTGCATCGACCGGCGGGCTTGACTGCTCGCTGGGATACAAAGGCGCGCGCGGGAGGTCGTCTTGTGGGGAGCCGCCCTCGGGGCGGCCAGACATGGTACGGACTTGTGTTCCTTTCAATTCAGAACACTGCCCGGTAGTCACAATGTCTGGGGTCTGCTGCGGGAGGAAAGCCCGGCGCGTGGCGCCTGGGCGGGAGAACCGGCTCCCGTCGTCTGAAAGCCACCTTAGCAGGTCTGGATTACCAGAGCAAGGCGGCGGGCGACGACGTATCGGCGTCGGTCCGCTTCACCGCCTCGTCCGATACCATGCGATGGTCGCGGCGAGCGCCTCCTCGTGAGGCGTCGGCGTGAAGGGACCGAAGGCGGCCGGGAACGCGCTCGCGTCGCTCACGAACGGTCGTTCCCACTGGTACATGAGCTCCGGGAACTCGCGCAGGATGGGCATGAATATGCCCGGTAGTCTGAGCGCTCCCGCGCTCAGTGCGACGGGCCTCGCCGGCGTTCCGGCGACCCGCGCCGCGAGCTCGACGAACTCGCGCCCGGTGATGTCCGGCGCGGCCGGCGTGTGCCAGACCCTCCCGTCGGCCTCCTCGCGGTCGCCGAGGACGACGAACGCGCGAGCCATGTCGGGGAGGTAGCCGAGCGTGTGTGGCTGATCGAGACTGCCGAACCACTGCGCCTTCTTGCCGGCCAGCACGGCCTTGAAGAAGCGCTCTCCGACCGCCGAGCCCGGCCCCCAGGCGCCGTAGTA
The DNA here is from genome assembly GCA_963709345.1 of uncultured Actinomycetes bacterium. Lineage (GTDB taxonomy): Bacteria > Actinomycetota > Thermoleophilia > UBA2241 > UBA2241 > CAIXSE01. The sequence continues at coordinate 337,460 of CAVPVX010000011.1, read as the reverse complement.
GTCGGAGGAGCGGCCGATGGCGACCCGCAGGCGACCCTCGCGGTGCGCCGCCAGCAACTCGGCCGCCATGGCGGCGCGCACCTTGCCCTTCTTCGTCTGGCCGGTCGCCGGCGTCGTCTCGTCCATGGCGCCGTCCACCGGCGGGTACATGTACAGATTGTCGGCGAACACGAGCTTGGCCCCGGCGGCGGCGGCGGCCGTCAGCACGCCCCGCGTCATCGCCGGGAACTCCTGCGCCCAGCGCGTGTAGGACGGCTGCGCCGCGTGGTAGACGACGGTGGCGCCCGCGACGGCACGCGCCAGCTGGCTCACGTCTGTGATGTCGGCAGCGACGTCCTCGTACGACGCGGGCGGGAGCGTCCCGGCGCTCGCGCTGGTCGCTCCATGCCGCGTCACCGCACGGACGCGCCTGCCCTGCCCCACCAACTCGCGCACGATGGCGCCGCCGGTACCCCCGCCCGCGCCCAGTACGACGTTGAGATCCTGCGCCTGCCCGAGTCCCGGTGTGTCTTCGCTCATGACTGCTCCCTGACGTCGACCGTCGTCGTGCACTTCATCTTGACATTGGTAACATACCCGGTTATCTTGACACCGTCAACATTTGCTGCGAACCGAGGTGACATGGTCGCGCCGGCGGACGGCAGGGCACGAGACACATACCACCACGGCGACCTGCACGCCGCGCTGCTCGCGGCAGCCGCGGACATCCTTCACGAGCGCGGCCTCGAGGGGCTGAGCATGCGCGGGGTCGCGCGGCGCGCCGGCGTGAGCCACGCCGCCCCGTACCATCACTTCGCCGACCTGGCGACGCTGATCGCCACGCTGGTCGAGTGCAGCCTGCTCGCTCTCGGCGAGCGCATGCGCGCCGCAGCCGCGAGCACGCGGGACGACCCGACGGCTCGCGTCCGAGCGCTCGGCGCCGCCTATGTGCGCTTCGCCATCGAGGATCCCGCAAGCTTTCGCCTCATGTTCCGGCCGGAACTGCGTCGGGCCGGCGGCGAGCGCCTCGAGGCGGCCGGCGAAGCGTCGTACATGCCGCTGCTCGAGGCCATCGCCGACGGCGTGGCGCGGGGGAGCTTCGTCGCCCGCGACGTCGAGGATCTGGGTCTCGCCGCGTGGGCTGCGGTCCACGGGCTTGCGACGCTGCTCGTCGACGGTCCGCTGCGCCGTCTGGACGACCCGAAGGCCGTCGACGCCGCGGTGACGGCCGTGGTCGACGGCATCGTGGAGGGCCTGCTCGCGCGGTAGCCGGGCGCCGCCCGGCGACCTACCCGGCCGCGACCGCGGTCCAGTCGAAGGCCTCTCCGGCCGCGCGCAGCCGCTCTCGCGCGTCGGCGTCGCAGAACGCGCCCGAGAGGGCGTCCTCGTACATGCCGCGCGGCGTGTGCCCCAGTTCCACGGCGACGACGCAGTCGCGCGTCAGCGACGTTCCCATGAGCACCGGGTCGTCGCTCGAGATGGAGCACTTCACGCCTGCCCGCAGCATCGTCGGCAGCGGGTGCTCCTCCAGCGAGCTCACGACCCCGGTCTGCAGGTTGCTGACCGGGGTCACGTCACACACGATGCCGCGCGCGGCGACCTCGGCGAGGAGGGCAGGATCCTCGACGCTGCGGATGCCGTGGCGCAGGCGATCGGCACGCAGCACGTCGAGCGCGGCCCGGACCGATGCCGGACCGGCCATCTCGCCGGCGTGCGGGGCCGCCTTCAGCCCTCCCTCGCGGGCGATCGCGAACGCCCGCTCGAAGAGTTGGGGCGGAAAGCGGTCTTCGCTCCCACCGAGACTGATGCCGGCGACGCCGCGATCGCGGAAGCGCACGGCCCACTCCGCCAGGCGCTCGCCGATCTCGGGAGGGAAGTCGCGCGTGATGTCCGGCGTGAAGCGCATCTCGACGCCGTGCCGCTCGCGGGCCTCGTCGGCGCCGTCGCAGTAGCCTTCGAAGACCTCCTGCCACGGGACGCCGCGGGCCATCGGCTCGGACGGGGAGAAGAGAGGTTCGGCGTACCGGCAGCCCTGGTCGGCGAGGTCGCCGGCATAGTCCACGACGATCTGACGAAAATCCCGGCCGTGCCGCAGGACGCCGGTCGTCTTGATCCACACGCCGATGAACTCCTCGAACCCACGGAAGGCGCAGAAGCGGCGCATCCCCCCGGGCGTGCGCGCCGGCAGGCGAACGTCGTTGCGGCGCGCGATCTCGAGCAGGCGTTCCGGTCGCACCGTCGCCTCGAGGTGCACGTGCAGCTCGATCTTGGGATACGGCGGGGCGGAAGCGCCGGCGACGGGGTCACGGTCCATGACCGCATGCTACCGCAGATTGACCGAAGCGCTCCCGACGTGTACAAGCAGGGCGGAATCGCTATCGCTTCTCGAGGGGGAGACCATGCGCAGGGGGATCTTCGCCGTCGTCGCCGCTGCCGCTCTGGCGACGCTGCTCGCGCTCGGCATAGCCGCCGTACAGACTCACTCGTCCCGTGCCGCGGCAGAGACCGTGCCGATGGCTGGACCGACGGCCGGCACCGACGCCTACGAGTACATGGCCGAACTGACCGACGAGATCGGCCCGCGAGTGGCCGGCAGATCCGGTGAGCGCCGCGCCGGCGAACGCATCCTGCAGTGGTTCACCGACCTCGGCTACGTGCCCGACACCCAGGACTTCACCTTCAGCGCCGGGAGCGCCTCCCGGAGCTCGCGTAACATCGTCGCCGTCAAGCCCGGCGCCAGCGCCGAGCAGATCGTGATCGGCGCCCACTACGACTCGGTCTCGGCCGGCCGCGGGGCCTTCGACAACGCGACCGGCGTCGCACTCATGATGCAGCTCGCAGACGCCTTGCGCGACGCCTCGACCCCGTACACCCTGGTCTTCGTCGCCTTCGGCGCCGAGGAGGTGGGACTCCGCGGCTCGGCGCACTACGTCGCTGAGATGAGCGACCAGACCAAAGCCGAGACCGTGCTCATGATCAACTTCGATTCCGTGGCCACCGGCGACCGACTCTACTGCTACAGCAGCAAGGACGATCCCTGGCCGCAACTCGCGTTCCGCAGCGTGGCGCGCCAGACGGACGCCTTCATCCTCACGAGCCCCGGGCTCAACGCCGACCACCCCTACGGGACCACGGGCGACTGGAGCGACCACGTCGCGTTCCGCAAGGCCGGCATCCCCTACCTCTACCTCGAAGCGACGAACTGGCTTCTCGGCGACGAAAGACGGGTACCTCAACACCTTCAAGGACCGCGCCATCTGGCACTCCAAGAAGGACACGCTGAGCTACATCGAGCAGAGGTACCCGGGAAGGCTCGAGTCGCAGCTCGAGACGGAGTTCGCCGCGCTTGCGACCTTCCTCACCGAGTTCACGCTGGACGACTGACGCCTGCGGCGGCGTGCGCGCCTCAGGCGCGCACGAACTCCTCGGCCAGCAGCTCCATCAGGAGCGCGTCACGCCAGACCCCGTCCTCGACGCGCTCATACTGCCGCAGCACGCCCACCGGTCTGAAGCCCAGCTTCTCGTAGACGTGGATGGCATGGGCGTTCGCCGCCGCCGGATCGACCGTGAGACGATGATGCCCGCGTTCGTCGATCAGCCAGGTGATGAGTGAACGCATTGCGTCGGGGCCTATGCCGCGCCCATGGCATGCCGCCGAGACGAAGATATCGACGGCGGCCGAGCGATACTCCGGACTCTCTTCCTCCGTGTACTGGATGCAGCCGACGACGCTACTGCACGCCGCCGGTGCGGCGGCCGTCGGAGGCGCCTCGATCACGAAGGTGACCGCTCCGATTTCATCGATCCGCTCCCATTCCGACCGCCGCCACCAGCGCGCGACTTCGGGCTCGTCCAGAATGGCCAGCAGCACGGGGACATCGCCCTCGCGGGCGGACCGGATCCGAACCACGTCACCGGTGAGCGCCGGCCGCCGCCCCTCCCCCGATTCCCCGACGTTCCTCATCAGCCGTCCTCCTCGTCGCTGGCCGGCCCCGACGTACACGCGTCGCAGCCTATCACCGGGTGAGCGCCTCGGGATCGGTTTCGCGCCACGTTCGCGTGCGATGCAGAGTGGGCTACCAAGCCGACCAGGTCATGGCTGAGCTGGCGTTCCACGGGCGCAGCCGGCGAAGCGCAGGTCGACTCGGTTCTCGAGCCGTTCGCACTCTGCCTCAAGCCATCCATGAAGGCGCGGGGTCACAGACCATCACAGGCTACCTGAGCGACGCCGACTCCGGTGCCAAGTCACTTCGCACTGGCCTGAGCGAGCTCTCCTCTGGTGCGAGCTCCCTGCACAGCGGCGCCACGCAGGCGGCACGAGCAGCCGACGGCTTGGCGACCGGCGTCGAAACGGCCGCCGCCAAGACGTCGGAAGCGGCGGCAGCGGAGATGCGAGGAAGACAGATGGCGCACGCCAAGGGCGACAGCGTCGAGCGGTCGTACAGAGCGGCGATCGAGTTGTTCGGCGAACACGGCTACGCGCGCACGACGGTCGACGAGATCGTGAGCGCGCTGCTCCACGACGGCCTGCAGCACCTGGCCGCCGGCATCCGCGAGGAGGTCCGCGACGTGGAGGGGCCTGTCGAGACTCTACGCGCCCTGGTGCACGCTGAGTTGACGTACGTCTAGCGATACCAGGCGTTCACCAAGCTCGTGATGAGCAAGATGTGGCGCGTGGACGCGATTGGCAGGAGAGACTGCGCGTCGTGCGAGACGAGTACGTGTCCGTGTTCACGAGCTGTCTGCAGGACTTGGTCCTCGGCGCCGTCGGCGCCGACTGACGGCCGGCCAAACCCCCGGCGGCCGGTCGGCAGACGCCCAGTCGACGCGACGGCTTCATCCCAACGGGCTCTGCTTCCTCGAGGAGAGCTCCAGGCTGGCATGGTACCCGGCCTGCCGCGCCAACCCTACTGCGGCGTCGAACCGCCATCCCACCTGGTCCACCTGGTGAGCATCCGAACCGAAGACGAGGGGGATGCCCAACCGGCACGCATGCACCAGCAGGTCAGGCGCGGGGTGCATGAGGCCGGCCGGCTCCAGCGTACCCGTCGTATTGAGCTCGATGGCGATCCCGTGGGTCGCCAGCGCGGCGAGCGCCGCATCTTCGGCTGCCGAGATGTCGACCGCCGAACGACGTCCCCACAGCATCACGTAGTCCAGGTGCGCGATGACGTCGAAGAGTCCGGACGCGGCGGCGCCGGCGATCAGCGCGTAGTAACGGCGGTACAGCGAAGCGGCGTCGTCCCAGAGAGGGTCGTCGCGGGTGGCCGGCTCGTCGAACGAGAAGCCGTCGACGTAGTGCAGCCCACCGATGACGTAGTCGAAGGGGTGGGCGCCCAGCATCTCGGCGAGCTCGTCCTCCGCACCCGGCACGTAATCCGCCTCGACGCCGAGCAGCACGGTGATGCCGGGGAAGCGCGCGGCGGCGGCCCGCACGGCGGCGACGTACTCATCCATGCACTCACGAGCGAGGCTCCAGTCGCCGTCGGCCTGGAGGACCGCGGGCGTGAGGTGGTCGGTGATGCCGATCTCCGGGAGGCCGAGCGCCAGCGCCCTCTCGACGCAGTCGGCCGGCTCACCCTCCCCGTCGGAGAACCGCGTGTGGACGTGATAGTCCCCGGGCGGCGACACGACTACTTGCGCGGCTCGCTCCCGCCGGCGCGCCACACGAGGTACGCGTGCACGAAGCCGTCGAGATCGCCGTCGAGCACAGCTTGGGTGTTGCCGACCTCGTGCCCCGTGCGCAGGTCCTTCACCATCTGGTAGGGATGCAGCACGTAACTGCGGATCTGGCTGCCGAAGTCGACGTTGAGCACCTCGCCGCGCTCACGCGCCAGCTCTTCCGCCAGGTGGCGCTCCTCGAGCTCCACCAGCTTGGACTTCAGCATGTGCATCGCCACGGTCTTGTTCTGCAGTTGCGAGCGTTCGTTCTGGCACTGCACCACGATGTTGGTGGGCAGGTGCGTGATGCGGATCGCGGAGCTCGTCTTGTTGACGTGCTGCCCGCCGGCGCCGCTGGACCGGTACGTGTCGATGCGCAGGTCGTCGTCGTCGATCTCCACCTCGACGTCGTCGCTGACCAGCGGCGATGCATCGACCGAGACGAAGCTGGTGTGCCGCCGGTTGGCCGAGTCGAACGGGCTCATGCGCACGAGCCGGTGCACGCCCTTCTCGGACTGCAGCAGACCGTAAACGTTCTCGCCCTCCACGGTGAGCGTGGCGCTCTTGAGGCCCGCCTCGTCGCCCTCTTGCGAATCGTTGACCTCGACGCTGAAGCCGCGGCGCTCGAACCAGCGCAGGTACATGCGCAGCAGCATCTCGGCCCAGTCCTGGGACTCCGTGCCGCCGGCGCCGGGGTGGATGGTGAGTATCGCGCCACCCTCGTCGTACTTGCCGCTGAAGAAGCGCAGCTCTTCCCCGCGCTGCAGGTCGGCCTCGAGCTCGGCGACGCCGCTCACGAGCTCCTGCAGGAGCTCGTCGTCCACGGCGTCGCCGCTCAGATCCTCACGCAGCAGCTCCTCGGTGGATTCGAGATCGGCGAAGCGGCCTTCGAGATCGGCGAAGTCGGCAAGGCGCCTCTTGGCCCGGCTGTACTCGGCGGAGATCCTCGGGGCCTGTTGCTGGTCGTCCCAGAAGCCGGGGGCGCGCATGCGCTCTTCGAGCGCCTCGATCTGCTCTGTCAGCCCTGGCGGGTCAAGATAGCTCCGCAGCCATCCCAGGCGCCCGGAGGCTTCCTTGAGACGCTCGCGGAGCGAGTCCAGGTGGACGAGTGCTTCTGAGGCGGTGGTACTCATGACCGAGGTAGTGTACCGGAATCCGCGAACCGCTTCAGCCCGGATGCCCACCCGCCGATACCGTCCGTGCAGAGCACGTGCGTGGGAGGCGGCCGTTTGGGCAGACTGCTGCCAGGGCGGTGGCCGCGAGGGGACGATGACGAGGAAGCACAAAGACGCGACCGGGACACCGGAAAGCAGGAAGCCGGCCGCGCGGGGCGAGACTCAGGCCGCGGCGGCTGCTTCATCGGGCCGCGACCACCCGTCGGCGGAGCCGGCGGGGCATCCGACCGCATCCGTGACGGTCGACGCGGTCGCCGCCGCGATCGTCGTGTGCGACCCGTCCGGCCGCATCATCGACCTGAACCGGCGGGCCGCGACGCTTCTGCGAGTCACGCGCGATCGCGTCGTCGGCAGCCTCGCCGTCGACATCCCCGAGTGGCGTGGCGCCGTGGTCTCCGAAGACGGAACGCCCGCCGACCTCGCCGCAGCCGGCCTTCTCGACGCCGTGCGCACGGGGCAGCCTGTCGACGGCATCGTGCTCGAGCTGGCGTGGGACGACGGACTGCCGTCGACCTGGGTGCAGGTGGCCGTAGAGCCGCTGACGAGCAGCGCGGGCGCCCTCGAGGCCGTGGTCGCCACGATCGTCGACCTGACCACTCTCAAGGAGATGAAGGACGCCGTGCGAGACGCGGCGGCAGGCGTCCGGGGCATCGTAGAGACGCTGCCCGACACCTATCTGTATCTGAACGCCGACGATACGGTGGCGCGGGTCGTCGGCGGCCGGCATGCCGCGGCGCACGATCCCGGCCATCTGGCCGCGGCGTCGCCCGGCAACCTGCCGTGGAAGGACCTGCCCGGGGACGCAGCAGCGAGGATCCGGCAGGCGGTCGCCCTCGCGCGAGCCACCGGCAAACCGGTGACGGCGGAGGTGACGAGGGCCACGCCCGCCTCCATCCGGTACGACGAGGTGCGGCACGTGCCGCGGGATAACGGCGAGATGCTCCTCATCGTGCGCGACGTCACCGAAGGTAAGCGCGCCGGCGAGGCGCTGCGCGAGAGCGAGGAGAAGTACCGGACCCTGTATCTGAGAACGCCGGTGATGCTCCACTCGATCGACGCCCAGGGTCGTCTGCTGAGCGTGAGCGATCGCTGGCTTCAACGCCTCGGCTACAGCGCCGAAGAAGTCCTGGGGCGGCGGTCGACGGAGTTTCTGACCGAGGAGTCCCGGCGCTTCGCGCAGGAGGAAGTCCTTCCCGGATTCTTCGCGTCGGGATCCTGCGAGGACGTCCCATATCAGATGGTAGCCAGAGACGGCGCTAGCGTCGACGTCCTGCTCTCGGCCACGGCCGAGCGAGACAGCGGCGGCCGCGTGATCCGCTCGCTGGCCGTCCTGGTCGACGTGACGGAACAGCGTCGCGCCGAACGCGAACGCGGGCTCGCCGACGCACGGGCGGCCGAAGGCGAACGGGCGATGAAGACGCTGCTCGAGAACGTCCCCGGCATGGCGTACCGGTGTCTCAACGACCGGGGCTGGACCATGATGGTTCTGAGCGACGGCTGCACCGAGCTCACGGGCTACCGGCCGGAGGAGCTGATCGGCGGCGACGCCGTATCGTACGCCGATCTACCTCACCCCGCGGACGCCGAGACCATCTGGTCGACGGTGCAGGAGGCCCTCGCCGCCCGGGCGCCCTGGACCACGACGTACCGGATCAGCACCAAGGACGGGCGCGAGAAATGGGTCTGGGAGCGCGGGGTCGGCGTCTTCGACGACGCGGGTGATCTCCAGCACCTCGAGGGCTTCGTCACCGACGTCACGGACCTTCACGAAGCCGAGGCGGCTCTGCGCGTGCGCGAGGAGATGCTGAGCGGCCTGGTCGCCAGCCTGCCCGGAGCCGCCTATCGCAGCGCGATCCAAGGCCCCCGGGGCACGACGTTCTTGAGCGAGGGCTGCCGGGCGCTGACGGGCTACGGCCCGGAGGAGTTCACCGGCGGCGCGGTCTCGTGGAAGCAGATCGTCCACCCCGACGACCTCCAGTTCGTCGTCGACGACATGCGGCGCGACCTCACCGCCGGATCGCCTGGCAGCCAGACGGAGCACAGGATCGTGACCAGGGACGGCGCGGTGCGCTGGGTACTCGACAGCGGCGTGTTCATCGCCGACGAAGCGGGAAGACCGGCCGAGATCGTCGGCATGATCATCGACGTGACGCGACTGCACGAGGCACAGGATGCCCAGGCGGAGACCGAGCGGCGGCTGCGGTCGCTGCTGAGCACGATACCGGGCTGGCTGTACCGCGCCCAGACGCGGTCGCCGTGGGCCGACGAGTTCATCGTCGGCGGCGACCAGAGCCTCACGGGATATACCCCCGAGCAACTCATGGCGCCGGACTTCGAGTGGGAGAAGGTCGTCCATCCGGAGGACATCCACCTGCTCGAGGATTCCGCACTCGACTCGCTGGAGAGCGGGCGCGGCGAAGCCGAGTATCGAATACGGAGCGCGAACGGCGAGGAGCGCTGGGTGTGGGATCGGTTCGCGCTGATCCGCGACGCGGACGGCTCTCCGCTGGCCCAGGAGGGCATCCTGCTCGACGTGACCGATCGCCATCGAGCCGAATCCGCGCTGCGCGAATCCGAGCAGCGATATCGGACGCTCGTGGACGGGCTCCCGGTAGGCGTGTTCAGGTACGACAGGGAGCTCACGTTCCTGGAGGGCAATGCGGCCTTTGACGCCGCCGCCGGATGCTCGCCCCGGCACTACGCCGGGGCGAGCATCCGCACGACCATCGCCGACCTCCGGCCGCTCCCGGCACTGGAGGCGGCGCTCGAAGGCCGCGAGGGCATCTATGAAGGCCCGTACCGGACCACGGCCGGCGACCGGGAACTGTGGATCACGCTCAAGGCCGTGCCGCTCCACGACGCCGATGGCGCCGTCATCGGCGGCACCGCCGTGCTCGTCGACCGCACCGAGCAGAAGACCGCCGACGAGCGGCTGCAGAGCCTGTCGCTCCACGACCCCGTGACCGGGCTCGCCAACCGCACCCTGCTTGAGGACCGTTCCCGTCAGGCGCTCAAGCACGCGGGGCGCAAGCGCCTGTCGTTCGCGGTCGCCACTCTGCAGCTCGACCGTTTCGACACCCTCGTCTCGTCGCTCGGCCACGACGCGACCGACGATCTGCTCGGCGAAGTCGGGCGCCGCTTGCAGCGCGCTGGACGCGCCGAGGACACGCTGGCGCACTTCGGCGCGGGCAGGTATGCGCTCCTGCTGCCCGGAGCAGCAGGGCCGAACGAGGCGAGCACCGCGCTGGGCAAGCTCGTCGCAGCGGTGGGACAACCCATCCACGTCGGGCAGCACGAGCTCTACCTGACTGTGAGCCTCGGCGTCGCCGTTTACCCGGCAGACGGCGTCACGGCCGACGAACTGTTGCGCAACGCTGCGTCCGCCCTGCGGATGGCATCGGACGCGGGCGGCCACTGCTGGCGGTTCTTCCACGTCGGCATGAATGCCGAGCGCGCCGACCACCTCGCGCTCGAGGGCGAACTGCATCACGCGCTCGAAGCCGGCCAGTTCTTTCTTGAGTACCAGCCGGTGGTCGACGCAGCGAGCGGTCAGATCACAAGCGTCGAGGCGCTGCTCCGCTGGCGGCATCCCGAGCGCGGGGTCATCGCGCCGCTGGACTTCATTCCATCGGCGGAAGAGTGCGGCGTCCTCCTGCCGATCGGCGCCTGGGTCCTCATTGAGGCATGCCGCCAGGGACGCGCGTGGCAACGTCAGCTCGGGCGTCCGCTCCGCATGGGCGTCAACATCAGCGCGCGCCAGCTGCACGACGAGAGCCTTGTCGACACCGTTCGCAGGGCATTGCGCAGCACGCGGTTCGACGCTCACTCACTCGAGCTGGAGATCACCGAGACGGCGGCGATGCGCGATCCGCGCCACACCGCCCAGGTCCTCGGCGCCCTCCGCGCGATGGCCGTGCGCATCGCACTCGACGACTTCGGCACGGGCTACTCGTCCCTCAGCCACCTCGTCCGCCTGCCCATCTCCACGGTCAAGATCGACCGCTCGTTCATCCACGACCTGTCCAACGTCCCCGAGCATGCCGCGGTGGCCGCGTCAGTCATCACTCTCGGCCACCGGCTCCGGCTCACCGTCGTGGCGGAAGGGGTCGAGACGCCCGGCGAGCTCGGCGTCCTGCGAGACGAGAGTTGCGACGCCATCCAGGGGTTCCTCTACAGCAGACCCCTGCCGGCGAACGAGTGCGGCCGGCTGCTCGAGGCAGGCCCGATTCTGAGGTAGGGACTCGCACGCTCCCGAGGCGGCACCAGGCAGGGGCAGAATGCCGCCATGGCTCGCGGCGGGTCAACCGGGACGCCCTCACGAGCGCCAACGTGCCGCCGGCGTTCGGCGGCCTGCGCGTCGCCTTCGTCGCGGACAACCACCACGGATCGTTCGTCTCGCACGCCCGGGTGCGAGCGACCGTGGACCGTGTGAACGCCCTCCACCCCGACCTCATCGTCCTCGGCAACCACGACCACGCCCTGCCGGAGGCCAATGTGGCGCCGGTCATGGCGGCCGCGGGCATCCGGGCGCTCTACGACGACGGCGTCTGGCTGCGCCGCGACAGCGCCCGCCTGCGACTCAGCGGCCTCAGCGGCGTCACGGAAGACCGGCAGACGGTCTCCGACGCTCTGGACGGCGCCACAGCAGCGTATGCGAGCCGGCGCAGCCGCCGACGTTCCATGACGATTCGCACGACGCGGGTGAGTGGTCACGGCGCTCCTGAGACTTGAAACGGCTCAGGCTCCGTGGCACTTCTTGTACTTCTTCCCACTCCCGCATGGACAGGGGTCGTTGCGCCCGACCTTGTCGTAGACGATCCGCTGCTTCACCTGGACGGGGCCGGTGCTGGTGGAGGCGCTGCCGCCGGCCGCCAGGTTCGGCGGCGGTCTGTCGGCGAGGCCCTCTTCGTCCGACGCCGCGTATCCGCCGGCCGCCATGGCGGCGCCGGTGAAGGAAGTCTGGTTGATGAGGTCGTCGCCGCTCGTGTAGTCGAGCGCCATCACCGGCTCCTCGAGGGTGATTGCGGTGAACATGGCGAGATCCTCGGGGCTGTTCTTGAGCAGCGTCGTGACGGTGCTCATCTTGACGCCCTCGAGCATGTCGGTGAAGAGCTCGAAGCCTTCGTTCTTGTACTCGACGAGAGGATCGCGCTGCCCGAGCGCGCGCAGGTGGATGCCCTCCTGCAGATAGTCCATGTCGAGCAGGTGGTCCTTCCAGCGCGAGTCGATCACCTGCAGCATCACGGCACGCTCGACGCTGCGCATCTGGTCGGCGCCGATGAGGCGCTCGCGGTCGTCGTACTGCTCGAGCGCGTCGTCGACGGCAAGGTCGACGACCTCCTCGACCGTGGCGGTCTCGACGTCGATGGCATCCCTCGCCAGGGTCGGCGAGTAGACCTGCTTGAGGCCGACGAAGAGCGAGTCGAGATCCCAGTCTTCGGCGTACTGCACGCCCTCGAGGTGCGTGCGCACGGCCGCCTCGACCAGATCGGCGACCATCTCGCGCACCTGCTCGCCGAAGTCCTCGCCCATGAGGATGCGCTGGCGCTGGTCGTAGATCACGCGCCGCTGCTCGTTCATCACCTCGTCGTACTTGAGGACGTTCTTGCGGCGCATGAAGTTGAGCTCCTCGACCTTGACCTGCGCCTTCTCGACGACGTTGCTGAGCATCTTGGCCTCGATGGGCTGCCCCTCCTGCGAGCCGAGGCGGCTCAGGATCTTGTACATGCGGTCGCCGGCGAAGAGGCGGATGAGCTCGTCCTCGGCCGAGAGGTAGAACCGGCTCTCACCGGGGTCGCCCTGGCGCCCGGAGCGGCCGCGAAGCTGGTTGTCGATGCGCCGGCTCTCGTGTCGCTCGGTGCCCAGCACGTAGAGGCCACCGGCCTCCAGCACGCCTTCGCCGAGCTTGATGTCGACGCCGCGGCCGGCCATGTTCGTGGCGATGGTGACGGTGCCCTTCTGGCCCGCGTCCTCGATGACACCGGCCTCGCGCTCGTGCTGCTTGGCGTTGAGCACGTTGTGCGGCACGCCGTGCCGGTCGAGGAGCCGCGAGAGCATCTCGCTGACCTCGACCGAGACCGTACCGACCAGCACGGGCTGCCCGGTCTCGTAGCGCCCGACGAGATCCTCGACGACGGCCGCGTACTTCTCCTTGGCGGTCGTGAAGATGTAGTCGTTCTCGTCGTTGCGCACCATCGGCGAGTTCGTGGGGACCTGCACCACCTCGAGCTGGTAGATCTGGCGGAACTCGTCTTCCTCGGTCTTGGCCGTGCCGGTCATCCCGGCGAGGACGTCGTACATGCGGAAGTAGTTCTGCAGCGTGATCGTCGCCAGCGTCTGGTTCTCTTCGCGGATCGGCACCTTCTCCTTGGCCTCGATCGCCTGGTGCAGACCCTCCGAATACCGGCGCCCGTCGAGGATGCGGCCGGTGAACTCGTCGACGATGAGCACCTCGCCCTTCTGCACGACGTACTCGACGTCCTTGGAGTAGAGCGCCTCGGCTCGGAGCGCCTGTATGAGGTGGTTGACCAGCGCGCCGTTCTGGTCCTTGTAGAGATTGTCGACGTCGAGCGCGCGCTCGACCTTGGCGACGCCGCTCTCGGTGATCGCTGCCGTGCGCTGCTTCTCGTCGACCTCGTAGTCCTCTCCCGGGATGAGACGAGGGACGACCCGAGCGAACTGGCGATACGTGTCGGCGGCCGTCTCGGGGGCGCCGCTGATGATGAGCGGTGTGCGCGCCTCATCGATGAGGATCGAGTCGACCTCGTCGACGATGCAGTAGTGGTGGCCGCGCTGGACCATGTGCTCGCGACGCATCGTCATGTTGTCGCGCAGGTAGTCGAAGCCGAATTCGGAGTTGGTGCCGTAGGTCACGCCGGCGTTGTACTGCGCACGGCGCTCCTCGGGAGTCATGTTGGCCTGGATAACCCCGACGTCGAGACCGAGGAAATGGTAGACCTCCCCCATCCACTCGGCGTCGCGTTTGGCGAGGTAGTCGTTGACCGTGACGAGGTGAGCGCCGTTGCCCGCAAGGCCGTTGAGATACATGGGCATGGTCGCGACCAGCGTCTTGCCCTCACCGGTCTTCATCTCGGCGATGTCGCCGTCGTGGAGGACGATGCCGCCGAGCACTTGCACGTCGAAGGGGCGCATGCCGAGAGCCCGCTGCGCCGCCTCCCGGGCGACGGCGAAGGCCTCGAAGAGAAGGTCGTCGAGAAGCTCGCCGTTCTCGTGCCGCTGCCGGAACTCCGCCGTCTTGCCGCGGAGCTCGTCGTCGCTGAGGCCGGTTACGGTGGGTTCGAGGTCGCCGACGCGGGCCGTCTGATCCTGGAGGGTCTTGAGGCGCCGGCCCTCGCCGGCGTGCAGCAGCTTGTCGACGATCTTCATCACAGTCGCGCGACTCCCGGGGTGCGGTTGCTAGCGTCGTCGCCTATTGTCGCACAGCGGCCGACAGGAGTCGCTCCGCGCCGCGACTCCGCCGGATGACGATCGCACGGCCGCGCTCGCACTCCGGCCGTCGCCTCAGTTCTCGAAGGGCTCGATGAGCCCGTAGTGGCCGTCGTTGCGCCGGTAGACGACGTTGGTGCGGTTCGACTCGGCGTTCGTGAACACGAAGAAGTCGTGGCCGACCAGTTCGAGTTGAAGCGTGGCCTCGTGTACCGACATCGGCTTGAGCGCGAACTGCTTCGTCTTGACGATGCGGCCGTTGTCGCCGGCGTACTCCGCTTCTCCGGCGATCTCGTCGGCCAGCGCCGCGGCCGCGGCGACCGGCGCCAGTTCGGGGGCGGGCTCCGCCGGGAGCACCAGCTTCTCGTGTCCGTGGCGCGTCTTGCCGTGCAGCTTGTCGTGGTACTTCTTCACGCGCCGGACGAGCTTGTCGCTGACCAGGTCGATGGCCGCGTACATGTCGGTCGACGTCTCGCGCGCTCTGATCACGGGTCCACGGGTGAATACCGTCGCCTCGGCGATGCACGGCTCCGAGATGCTCGGGTTCTTCTCAACCCTGAGTTCGAGTTCTACCCTCGTCACCTCGTCGATCTTGCGCTGCTGCAGGAGCTTGTGCACATGCTCGATCTTCTCCCCCGCGTACTCTTGGAGTGCGGGGGTCACGGTGACGTTGCGGCCCTTGATCTGAGTTCTCATGGACATCGCTCCTTCTGGACGGCATGGTCTAGCGATGCTTGGGAGGGAGTCGCGCGCACGGTGCGCGCGAAGGTGAAGACGTGGGCTTCGAGGTCGGAGTGCGCAAACGCTTCAGCACACTGGTTCAACGTTTCACCTGTGGTGTAGACGTCGTCGACGATAATCACCTTCTTGGACTTAGTACCTACCCTGATGCCGCTCTCCCGCAACGCGAACGCACGACGGACATTGGCGGCGCGTTCGGCCCGGGAGAGCCCGCTCTGGCGGGCCCCGTGCCTTACGCGACGGAGCAGCGGAGCATAGGCGAGGCCGGCGTCGCGCGCAAGCCGGCGGGCGAGGAGCTCGGCGGGGTCGAATCCGCGTTCGAGGCGATGGTCGCGATGCGCCGGGACGGACGTCACGAGGCGGGCCCCGCATCCGCCGTGCGCGGCGGCGAACGCCGGCCTGGCCCTCTCCGCCATGTCGTCGACCAGAGAGCGCAGGGCGCGGAACTTGCACGCTGTGACCAAGGCCCGCGCCGGGCCCTCGTAGCAGTACGCCGCCGACGCGGCGACGAACGCAAGCTCCCGGTCGCGGCACTCGGGGCAGGACGGGTGCAGGCGAACGGGATCGGTCGCATCGGTCCGCCGGGAGCGCTGTGGTCGGGCGCTGCGGACCGGCGCGCCGCAGCGGCGACAGCGCCGCTGGGGGAGCGGCCTGAGACCGGCGGCGCACGACTCGCAGAGCCAGGCGCCGGCGACCCGGCACACGACGCAGCGCTTGGGGAAGAGCAGATCGAGCATGCCGTCGAGCGCGCCGGAGGCGTTCACTCGCGACCGGCCGTCACTCGCCGCTCTGGCCGGCGCAGAAGCCGACGGGACCGATGCAGGAGCGCGGCTCGACGCGCGCGCCCGCGGAGACGTGGGCGTGCGCAGCCACGTCGGAGCGATCGCCGATGACGGCGTCCTCGCGCACCACGGCCTCATGGTGCACGGTGACATGCCGGCCGAGGATGCTGCCGTCGAGGCGCGAGCCACGCCCGGCCTTCGCGCCCTCCCACTGGATCACGCCCTCGAGCACGGCGCCGCGCTCGATGACGCAGCCGTCGCCGACGATCAGCGGCCCGATGAGCTCGGCGCCCGCCTCCACGAGACAACCCGCGCCGAGCAGGAGAGGCGCCTCGAGGCGTACGCCCGCTTCGATCTCGGTGCCCTGCCCCACCCAGACGCCCGGCGAGACCTGGCGCCCCGGCACGTCGAGGGCGACGTGACCGAGCAGGGCGTCGAAGTTGCTCAGCCGGTACTGCTCGATGTTGCCGACGTCGTTCCAGTATGTCTGGAGCTCCCAGGCGTGGAACGGGCGATCGTCGCCGAGCAGCGCCGGAAACACATCTCTGGCCCAATCGACCAACGTACCGGGAGCGATGTAGTCGAAGATCTCCGGCTCGAACGCGTAGATGCCGCAGTTGCACAGGTCGGAGAGCGCCTCCCCGGGAGGCGGCTTCTCCTGGAAGCCCATCACCCGCCCGCCGGCGCCGCGGACGACGACCCCGTAGAGCGACGGGTCCGCGACCTCTTTGACGGCCATGGTAGCGATGCCGCCGGCGGCGCGGTGCGCAGCCAGGAAGGCGGTGAGGTCGATGTCGGTGAGGCCGTCGCCGCTCATGACGAGGAAGGTGGAACCGCAGAGAAACTCGCGAAAGGCGTCGGCGCCGCCCGCGGTGCCGAGCAGATGCTCCTCGAGGTGGTACCGCAAGTCGACGCCGAACTCGGCGCCGTCGCCGAAGTACGCGCGGATCTTCTCGGGGTGGTAGTGCAGGTTCGCGGCCAGCTCGGTGACCCCGTGCCGGCGCAGCAGGTGGAGCAGGTGCTCCAGCACCGGGCGGTTGAGGATGGGGACCATCGGCTTAGACGTGAGCCCGGTCAGCGGGTAGAGCCGGGTGCCGAGGCCCGCGGCCATGATGTAGGCACGGACGGTCATCGTTCGCACTCCCCGCCGGAGCATGCCGCCGCGAGCGCCGGGCCAAACGGGGCGCGCAGGATGCCGGCCTCGGTGACGACGGCGGCGATGTTCGCCGCCGGCGTGACGTCGAAGGCCGGGTGCAGAGCACGGGCGCCCTCGGGAGCCACCTGCCGGCCGTTGAAGCTCGTCACCTCGCGCTCTGGGCGCTCCTCGATCGGGATCCCGGCTCCGCTGGGCACGGTCAGGTCGACCGTCGAGAGAGGCGCCGCCACGTAGAAGGGCACGTGGTGCTCCTTGGCAAGCACGCTCACGCTGTACGTGCCGATCTTGTTGGCGGTGTCGCCGTTCGCGGCGATCCGATCGGCGCCGACCACGGCGCCGTCGACCTCGCCGCGCTGGATGAAGTGCCCGGCCATGTTGTCGCTGATCAGCCGGTACGGAATGCCCTCGACGCCGAGCTCCCAGGCGGTGAGGCGGGCGCCCTGCAGCCACGGGCGGGTCTCGTCGACGAGGACGGAGATGCCCTCGTAGCGCGCCGCCGCGGCGCGGATGACGCCCAGAGCCGTGCCGTAGCCGGCCGTCGCGAGCGCGCCGGCGTTGCAATGCGTGAGGATGCGGTCGCCGGCCTTGAACAGCGCCGCGCCGTGCTCGCCGATGCGCAGGCAGCGGTCGATGTCGTCGTCGAGGATCGCCTGCGCCCGGGCGAGAAGCGCGCCGGCCACGGCCGCCGGAGCGGCCTGCGGCAGGCCGGCGGCGAGCGCCGCCTCCCACGCTCGCCGCATCTCGTCCAGCGCCCAACGCAGATTGACCGCCGTGGGCCGCGTGGCCAGCAGGCTCCTCGCGGCCTGCTCGAGCGCGGCCCGAAGCGCAGCGGCATCGTCGGGGCTCGCGGCGGCGGCTTCGCCGGCCGCGAGCGCGATGCCTCCCGCCGCGGTGACGCCGATGGCCGGCGCGCCGCGGACGGTCATGTCGGTGATCCGGTCGGCTACCTCGCGCCAGGTGGCACAGCGGACGTAGCGCTCCTCCAGCGGCAGCGCAAGCTGGTCGATGAGCACGACCTCTCCAGGAAGGATCTCGACCGTACGCACGCGCAGGCGCGAACCGCCGGGCCCGGCAGGCCCACCGGCGACCGAGGCGGCTCCGTGCTGTGCCGGGTCGGCGGTCATCCTGTTCTCCGGCTCAGGTACCCTGGTCCCAGGAGGCCAGGTACTTGGCCTGCTCCTCGGTGAGCGTGTCGCAGTCGACGCTCATGCTCTCAAGCTTGAGCCGGGCGATCTCGTCGTCGATGTCTTTGGGCACCACGTAGACCTTGTTCTCGAGGCTCGCGTGGTTCTTGACCATGAACTCGGCGCTGAGCGACTGGTTGGCGAAGCTCATGTCCATCACGGACGCGGGGTGACCCTCGGCCGCCGCCAGGTTGACCAGACGGCCCTCGGCCAGCAGGTAGATGCGGCGACCGTCGGCCATGGTGTACTCCTCGACGAACTCGCGGATGGTGCGCTTCTTCACCGACAGTTCCTCCAGCGCCGGGATGTCGATCTCGACGTTGAAGTGCCCGGTGTTCGCGATGATGGCGCCGTCCTGCATGACCTCGAAGTGCTCGCCGCGCAGCACGTGGATGTCGCCGGTGGCGGTGACGAACAGCTTCGCCGTCTTGGCGGCCTCGGCGACCGGCATGACGCGGAAGCCGTCCATGACGGCCTCGAGGGCACGCAGCGGGTCGACCTCGAGCACGATCACGTCGGCGCCGTGACCCTTCATGCGCATGGCGAGGCCGCGGCCGCACCAGCCGTAGCCGGCGACGCAGACAGTGCTGCCGGCGATGAGGATGTTGGTGGCCCGGATCACGCCGTCGAGCGTGCTCTGGCCGGTGCCGTACCGGTTGTCGAACATGTGCTTGGTGTTGGCCTCGTTCACAGCGACGATGGGGAACATGAGGCGGCCCTCGGCCTCCAGCGCCTTGAGGCGGATGACGCCGGTCGTGGTCTCCTCGGTGCCTCCGATGATGTCGGCCGCCATGTCCGGGCGCTCGCCGTGCAGCACGCCGATGACGTCGGCGCCGTCGTCCATGGTGATGTTCGGCCGGTGATCGACGCAGGCGTCGATGTGGGCGTAGTAGGTCGCGTCGTCCTCGCCCTTGATGGCGTAGACGCGCACACCGTAGTCGTTGACGAGCGCCGCGGCCACGTCGTCCTGGGTGCTCAGGGGGTTACTGGCGCAGAGCACGACGTCGGCGCCGCCGGCGACGAGCGTGCGCATGAGGCCGGCGGTCTCGGTGGTGACGTGCAGGCAGGCGCCGACGCGCACGCCCTCGAGCGGCTTCTCCTTCTCGAAGCGCTCGCGGATGGCCCTGAGCACCGGCATGTGCATGTCGGCCCACTCGATGCGCAGCACACCCTCAGGGGCGAGCCCGATGTCCTTGATGTCGTACTCGTTGCTCACGTGAGCCTCACTCTCTGTCGCGTGCCGACCCCCACGGGATCCCGCAGGCAGCCAGCTTCAGGCCATGGTACGCAGCGACGATGGCGACCGGAACGAGGAGATCGGTCACGATGCAGAAGCCCCCCTCGCGGACCACCCGGGCCTCGAAACGCGTGAGACGCCGGACGTCGGCGACACCCGCCGCCACGACGCCGGACGAGTATACCCGAGGCCCTCCACGGGCACGAACGACGGCGGGTTGATATATGCCGCTCATACTCGGGAAGTCGCGCGGCGCGCCGGCCGGCCAGCGGCCGGTGAGCGGGCCGCGCAGCTCGAGATTGACGTGGTCGGAGAGCGCGAGCAGGGCGTTTGGGGCCGGCGGCCCTGGTGCGGCGGCACCGCCGGCCGGACCGCACCACAGCGCCGGCGTCACGAGACCGATGCACTCCCCGCGAGCCAGCCGCCCGAACGCCTCGAACAGGCGCCCGGCCAAGGGCGCCGGCGGGCGCGCATCGGCCGGGCCGAACGAGAGGAGGCCGGCTTCCGGGAAGAGTTCCCCGGCGATGCGGCACGACGCATCGCCGGCGCCGGCCAGTGCGAGCGCGACGACGGCGTCGGGCACGGCGAGTCAGCCGGCGTCGCCGGCGAGCCGGTCCTTGAGGCGCTCGATGGCGGCGACCGGCGTCGGGTCGACGCCGTAGAGCAGGGCGAGATAGCAGGACGCATAGTCGCCGAGTTGCACCAGCGAGAAGAGACGCGCCAGCGGCGAGGCGCCGTGAGATACGACGTGCTCGGTGGCGACGCCCAGCGCCTCGTACTCCAGCGCCGTGAGACCGGCGCGCCGCGCCAGACGCGGGCCGGCGCCCTCGTCGTCCAGGAACACGGCGAGGGCGGACGTCGTCACCTGCCTCAGACTCGTCCAGCCCATGATCTCGTTGTGATCGAGCTCGGAGAGCTCGTTGAAGAAGGCGGGCGCCTTGGCGTTCTCGTTGATCTGGCCCTTCCAGCGCCGGGCGACGGGCGCCGTGGGCCCGGCGCCGTACACGAGGGCGAGACGGCCCTTCAGACGACGAGCGAGCGCCTTGGCGGCGTTGGCCGGCTCGTCCGAATCCGCGCCCAGCCTCACGCCGTCGGACTCGAGCTGGGTGGCGGCGGCGGCGACGTCCCCGGCGTGCTCGCGGCACAGACCCGCCGCCTCGAGCGTCGCCAGGAGCGGCATGGAGAGCGACCCCACGGCGGCCCGTGGCTGCCCCCCGCCGGCGACCGGAACATGAGGCAAGCCCTCCGTGGCGGCAAAAGCGGCCAGGCGGCCACCCGAGGCGATGCACACGGGCGCGCAGCCCCGCGCGCGCGCATGCGCCACACAGGCCAGCGACTCCTCGGTCTCGCCCGAGTAGCTGATCACGACGACCAGCGTCTCGGGTCCCGCCCACGCCGGCAACTCGTAGCCGCGGACGACACTCGCCGGCACGGCGAGGTCCGGGAGGCAGGCGAAGACAAGGTCGGCGCCGATCGCCGAGCCGCCCATGCCGCAGACGACGACCCCGTCCGGCGCAGCCGGCGGGATCGCGGGAAACGTGCCGAAGAAGGCCCCGGCGAGTCGCTCCCGGGCAGTCGCGTACCCGTCGCGGAGCTGACACGGCAACGCGGCGATGGCGCCGAGCATGTCACCGCTGTCGAGCTCGGCGACGCGCGCCGGCCCGAGATCGGTCGCGCCCCTCACATCACCCCTCATGGATGACCGCGAGGACGAGGTCACGCTTCTCCTCCATCAGACCCTCCGCGTCGGCGCCGAGATTGAGGCGCAGCAAGGGCTCGGTGTTGGAAGGACGCACGTTGAAGTACCAGTCGTCGTAGTCGACGGAGACGCCGTCGAGGTGCGTGATCGCGCCGTCGCCGAAGCGGGCCTCGATGCGCGCCAGCGCGGCCGCCACGTCCGTGACCGTGGAGTTGATCTCGCCGCTGATGAAATACCTGCTGCGCAGCGGCTCCAGCAGTTCCGCCATCGTCGCGCCCTTCTGGGAGAGAAGCTCCAAAATGAGCAGCGCCGGGATGAAGCCGGAGTCGGCGTTGTAGTTGGCGGCGAAGTAGTAGTGGCCCGAGACCTCGCCGCCGAAGAGGACCTTTTCGCGACGCATGCGCTGCTTGAAGAAGGCGTGGCCGACGCGGTTGAGCAGCGGCACGCCGCCTCCGGCACGGATGACGTCGGGCACCGCGCGGCTGGCGCGCAGATCGTAGAGGATCGCCGCGCCGGGGTTCTTGAGCAGGAGCGCCTGGGCGAGCAGCGCGGTCACGAAGTCGCCGGGAACGAACTCGCCGGCCTCGTCGATGAAGAAGCAGCGGTCGGCGTCTCCGTCCCAGGCGATGCCGAGGTCGGCCTTCTCAGCGACGACGCGCTCGCGGATCTCGCGGCTGTTCTCTTCGAGCAGGGGATTCGGTGCGTGGTTCGGGAAGGTGCCGTCGACCTCGAAGTACATCTCGACGCGCTCCAAGGGAGTGCCGTCGAACAGCCGCGGCGCGAGCTTGCCGGCGACGCCGTTGGCGGCGTCCATGACCACCTTGCACGGCTTGAAGGCGGCCATGTCGACCTGGTTGCGCAGGTGATCGACATAGCCGGGATACAGATCGAAGCGCTCGAGCCCCCCGAAGGCGATGCGCGCCGGCAACTCGGCCAGCGCCTGGCTCCGCTCCTTGAGCTCGGGGATGCCGGCGTCGCCGCTCAGCGGCAGGGCGCCCTCGCCGACCAGCTTCATGCCGTTGTACTCGGGGGGGTTGTGCGAGGCCGTCACCATCACGCCGCCGTCCAGCCCTTGTGAGGCGACGCCGAAGTACACCATCTCCGTGGGGACGAGACCGAAGTCGACCGTCGCAGCGCCTCCCGCAGCGGCGCCTGCCGCGAACGCCTCGAGCAGGCCCGTGGACGACGGGCGCGGGTCCATCCCGGCGCCCAGCCGCGCCGCGCCCAGCTGCTGCGCCAGGGCGCACCCGATGCGCTCCGCCGCCTCCTCGTCGAGCTCCTGCGGGTACAGACCGCGGATGTCGTAGGCCTTGAAGATGCCGTCCGGGATCGTCATGTGCCCTCCCTGCCGCGAAGCTGCTCGTAGAACTGTATCGAGTTATCCGGGATCTCCGTGTCGGGATAGACGCAGATGCCCCCGGCGAGCCGGTTGCCGGCCCCGATCGCACAGCCGTCGCCGAGGACGGCGCCGTTCAGCTGCGTCCCGGAGCCGACGCTGCTGCCGCGCACCAGGATGCTGCCTTCGATCTGCGCGTGGGCGCCTATGGTGACCTCCGCCTGGACCACCGCCTCGACGACCACGGCCCCCTCGGCCACCACGCAGCCGGCGCCGAGCACAGCCAGCGGGCCGACCCTGGCGCCGGCCTCGACGCGCACGCCGTCGGCGACGAAGCACGGCGGGATGACCCGAGCCCTCGGGTCCACGGTCGCCGTCGGCGAGACCCATAGATACTGCTCGCCGAGGGCCTCCGCCACCCGCGTATCGACGGTGCGCTCGAGGATATCGAAGTGCGCCTGCAGGTAGCTGTCGGGCGTGCCGATGTCTCGCCAGTACCCGTGATCGACGTGGCCGTACAGCGATCCGGCCGCCGCCAGCTTGGGGAACACCCCGCGCTCGATCGAGAAGTGCCGCCCCCTCGGGATCATCTCGAGGATCTCGGGCTCGAGCACGTAGACGCCGGCGTTGATCAGCGCGGTGCCCTCCCACTCCCCGGGCTTCTCGAGGAAGCTCGCCACGCTGCCGTCCCCGCGAAGCTCGACGAGGCCGTAGCGCCGCGGGTCGTCCACCGGAGTGAGGTAGATCGTGCCCATACCTCCCCGGTCCACGTGAGCCGCGGCCAGCGCCGTCAGGTCCACGTCGCTCAGCACGTCACCGTTGAACACGAAAAAGCTGTCGTCGAGGAGCTTGCCCTCGCAGTTGGCGATCGCTCCGGCGGTGCCGAGAGGCTCGCTCTCGACCGCGTACTCGACCTGCAGGCCGTACGCGGCGCCGTCGCCGATGACGGCCTCGATCGCTTCGGCGAGAAAACCCGTCGAGAACACGGCGCGTTCGACCCCGTGTCGCGCCAGGTTGTCGAGGATGTAGGCGACGAAGGGTCTCTCGACCACGGGAGCCACCGGCTTGGGCACGCGAGAGGTGACGGGACGCAGCCGCCTGCCCTCGCCGCCGACGAGGATAACGGCCTGCCGCGGAGTGCCGCGCGTGTGGCTCATGCCGGAGCGGCTCAGCCGGCGACGGGCGTCGGAGCCGCGGCGCCGAGACCGATGCCCTCGTACTCGAACCCGGCGGCGGTGACGGCATCGCGGTCGACGAAGTTGCGCCCGTCCACGAGCAGCGGCCGCGACATCGCCGCGGCGGCGGCCTTCCAGTCGAGGCGGCCGAACTCGGACCACTCGGTCACGAGCACCGCCGCGTCCGCGGACTCGAGGGCCTCGAGTGGCTCGCTACAGATGACGACGCCGGGGAACAACGGGTGCTCTCCGGCTTCGAGCATGGGATCGTACGCCTTCACGCGCACGCCTTCATGGATCAGGCGGCCGGCGAGGACGATGGAGGCCGCCTCGCGCAGGTCGTCGGTCTGCGGCTTGAAGGTGAGGCCGAGCAGCGCGATGGTGGCCCCGCGCAGGTTCCCCAGCCGCTCCTTGAGCTTGCCGACGACACGCCTCTTCTGGAGCGCGTTGACCTCGATGACGGCGTTGAGCAGCTGGAAGTGGTAGCCGGTGTTCCCCGCCAGCTGCTTGAGCGCCTGCACGTCTTTGGGGAAGCACGAGCCGCCGTAGCCGATGCCGGCTTGCAGGAAGTGCGGCCCGATGCGGTGGTCCAGACCCATGCCGTAGGCGACGGTGCGCACGTCGGCGCCCACCTGCTCGCAGACGTTGGCGATCTCGTTGATGAACGAGATCTTGGTGGCGAGGAACGCGTTGGAGGCGTACTTGACCATCTCGGCCGTCGGCACGCTGGTGCGGACGACGTCGGTGTCGATGCCGCGGTACAGCGCCGCGACGGCGTCGCCGTCCTCGTCGCGGAACGCGCCGATCACGATGCGGTCGGGCTCGAGGAAGTCCTGGATGGCGGCGCCTTCGCGCAGGAACTCGGGATTCGACGCGTAGGTCATGCCGGTCGCACCGAGAGCCTCAAGGTCGGCCATGACCTTCTCGCCCGTGCCCACCGGCACGGTGCTCTTCATGACGAGAAGCCGCTCACCGCCGCGGGCCGCGATCTCGCGCGTCGCGTGCTGCACGCGCGAGAGATCGGCGTCGCCAGACGGCGACGGAGGCGTGTCGACGGCTATGAACAGGATGCGACAGGCCGCCAGCACCTCGTCGTAGGACGTGGTGAAAGTCAGCCGGCCGGCGTTGTCGGCGATGAGCTTTTCGAGCCCCGGCTCGTAGATGGGGACATCCCCTCTGGAGAGACGGGCGATCTTGCCCTCGTCGATGTCCATACAGACGACGTCGTGGCCCAGGTGAGCAAAGCACACGGCTGAGACCAGCCCGACGTACCCGGTGCCGACGACCCCGATCGGAGTGGCATGCATGCGGAACGACACCTCCGTCGCAGGTGTGGGGGAGCCCCATTTCGGGCGAGAGTCTACCACAGGCGCCACAAGGGTCCGGGGAGCCCGCGGCGATCCCCGGAGGCACCCCCGGGACTCAGAAGGCGAGCGCGTCGAGCTCCGCTCGGCTGCCGTCGTGTAACGGGTTGAGCTCGAGCGCGCGGCGGAACGAGGCTCTGGCGTCCTTCGGGCGGCCCAGCACGGTGAGCTGCAGCCTGCCGAGCTCGTACCAGGCCTTGTAGTTCGCCGGCTGCAGTCGGGTCGCCGCCTCCGCCTTGTCGAGCGCCTCGCGACTGCGTCCCTCCTGCTGCAGGAGGGACGACTGGAGCAGCAGCGGATCGGCCGCCAGAGGATCAAGGTGCGCGGCCCGCGCGGCGTGGTCGAGCGCGACGGCGACCTCGCCGTCGCTGGCCGCCACGCGCGCCGCCTTCTCCGCGCGACCCGCCAGATACGGCGGCATCCAGCTCAACGCCAGCAGCACGAGGGCCACGCTGGCGACGACCCGCGGCGCCCAGCCGGCATGCCGGCGCCGCGCGGCCACCGGCGCGCCGGCTCTGTCATCCGGGCCGTCGGCTGCGTCGCGACCGTCCGCGGTCACGTGGTCGCCCGCGGTCACATCGGTCGCCGGCAGTCGTGTGGTCGCGTGCGATCGTATCGCCGCCGGCAGACACGACGGCGTTCGCGCTCGTGACGACGACGGTGGCCGCGAACGCGGCCGCCTCGCGCGCATCCGGCTCGTCGGGCCCCGGCTCGTCCGAAGCGGGCGCGGCAGCGACCCGCGCACCTGACGACGTCGCTCGCCGCGGCTCCCGATCGCGCTCGTCGGCAGCACGGGCCGTGCGGTACGAAGCCGACGCCGCCACGAAGACGAACACGAGCGTCCCGATCGCGGCCATGTCCCAGTCCCAATCCCAGGAGACGTGCACGAAGAAGGCGATCACGCCCGCCTGCATCGCCACGAGGAGCGGGTGCAGCGGGTCGCGCCGGCACGAGAAGGGGTTGCCGACCATCGCGGCGACGCACAGCGCCATGGCCGCGACGAACAGCGCAAGCCCCACCGTACCCAGCTCGCCGAGCACGTTGAACCACTGGCTGTGCGCGTGCTTGGTGACGCCTCCGGTCTCCCTGAAGCGGTAGTGCGTGAAGGGGAAGGTGCCGGCGCCCGACCCACTCACGCGCGCGTGCCGCCACTGGTCCATCGCCTCACGCCAGAGCTCCGGCCGCCCCGTGTTGAGAGAGATGAGGCGCCCCGCCCCCTCATTGCTCGACGTCTCGTCGCTCCCCTCGAGAAGGACGGTCACGCGCTCGCCGATCCAGGCGGTGCCGCCGCGCGGCTCGAGGAATCGCCACGAACCCCCGATCGCCCCGCCCACCAGCACGACCACGATCGTAGCGCCCGCGGCGAAGCGCAGCCAGCGCGGCCAGGGCACGGCGCGATGGAGGAGGGCGATCGCGACTTGGACGCCGCTCGCGACGAGTATCGCCGCGAGCGACCAGCGGAGGAGCACGCCCCCCTCAAGAGCGCGCAGGGCATCGTCGGTCGTGGCCGTTGACAGCGTGCTCAGACCACGCAGGCGCCACAGCACGACGGCGACGGGAGTGACGATCGCGACCAGGCTGCTCAGGCTGGCGAGCCGGCTGGTCGTGAACGCGAAGTAGAGCAGGAGCGCGACGCCCAGAGCGATCCACCCGCCACGCGAGAAGGAGTAGTAGAACGTGATGCACATGGGAACCGCGGCGGCGGCGGCGAGCGCGCGCCAGGCGGGGTGCGCCCGCCGGTCCCCCGCGAGAGAAAGGCCCACGCAGAGCCCCATGACCATCATCAGCGCGAGTACGTTCCAGTAGCCCACCGGGCTGTCGAGACGCGCGTACCGGTGCGCGTGCGTCACGACCTCGGGCAGCGCCTTGCCGAGAAACGCATAGACGCCGACGGCCACGGCGACGGCGAAGTACCCGTAGCCCGCCGTACGCAGCTGCAGAACACGCACCGACGTGAGGCCGAGCACCGCGAGGACGGCGAGGTAGAACGCGGTGAGGTTGAACGCCGCCCAGGTCAGGTCCGGGGCGAGCGACCAGAGCACGGAGGCCCCGGTCCACAGGGCGTAGAGGCCGAAGACGACGAGAGCCGCGACAAACGGCCAGGAGGGACGCCGGCGGCGGCGGAGAAACCACACCCATACAGCCGCCAGCAGGAGAACGGCGACCGCGATGGGGGTGCTCCGCCCCAGGATGTACCCCCCGGACAAGAAGGAGAAGGCCGCCACAGCCGCTACGGCGACCGCGTAAGGGATGGCGTTCTGCGGCCGCCGCATCACTCGGCCAACAGGGCGAGTGTTTGTCAGGGGGTCCATCGGCGGCATTATACTGTCATCGTCATATCGAAGACGTGCCGCGGACAGCACACCCGCGCTTCTGAGCCGGCGGGAGTATGGTCATGTGCGACGACAAGTGGTACAAGTATGGTGTATTCCACCGGTAACCGCCGGAAAGACGTTGTGAGGGGGGGTGAAGACATGAAGGTCAAGCTTCTGACCGTAATCGCAGTTGTCCTCCTGCTCGTGCTCGCGTTCGCCGTGGTCGCGCAGGCGGCCGTGCCGCAGTCGGTGATCGACGCGATCATCGAAGATGCCAAGGACGGCACCATCGACGGCAACTGGTCGGCCGCCGAGATCCAGGCAGCGCTGGACTTCATCGAGAACAACCCGATCTACGCGCAGTACACCGACCTGAGGGGCGTCCTCGAAGACTACTTGGCGAGCTTGCAGGATCCTGGGACCCAGGGTGGGCAGCTCGCCTTCACCGGCAGCGAGGTGCTCCTCATCCTCGCCGCAGGCGTCGGTCTCATCGGCGGCGGAGTTCTTCTGCGCCGCAGTCACGCCTAACTGAGATCCATCGTGTACGCCACGACGGCGCCTTCCCGCAGAGGAAGGCGCCGCCGTCGTCTTGCGAGACGTTCACTCGACGACGAGAACTACGGGCCGCGGCGCATCGTCATCCCTGATGACCGCCGCCGGTCCCAGTCCCAGCCCGTCGGCGAGGACCCGAGCGGCCATTCTTGAGGACGAGCGATAGTAGAGCGCCGCTCCCGCGCCGGGTGGCGTCCAGTCCGTCGGGCTCAGCACAAGCCGCCCGACCACGAAACCCCAGAGCCGAAGCCGGGACATGACGGGCGCCGCCGCATCCTCCGTCGCCGACACGACCCCGACGCCGGTGTGACGGGCGGCGACGAAAGGGAAGCCGAGTCGCGTCGCCGCGAGCTCCGGCGCAAGGACGCCCGGCCAGCAGGCGCGCACGAGGGTCTGGACGTTGGCGGCTGCGGCGCCGACGATGGCTTCACTCCGCGGACTCGTGACGCCGTCCTCCGCCGCGTCCGGCGCCCAGGACACGGGCAGCCCGCCACCGGCGACCACGACCCGCAGGCCGGAAGTGGGCGGCTCGCTCACCTCCGACGACGCAGCAGGTCCGGGCAGCGGCCCAGCCGCCACCGCTTCCTGCCCTCGCCTCCTCAACATCGCGTAGACCTCTGCGACGATCTCCGCGGCATCGGTGTCGGCCGCGTCCGGCGGCGCGACGAGGACGGCCAGTGGAGCGCGCCGGTCGAGGGCGCGGGCGGCACGAAGGGCGAGATCGGCGGTGACGCCCGCGACCGACCGGACTTCGATGGGCGAGCCGGCGGAGCGACGCAGGCTCCGGCGCACCTGCCGGATGTAGACATCCGCCTCGGCGGCCGGCATGGGAGCGACGACCAGAACGCGAGCAGCGCGCCTCCGGCGGACGATACGTGGCCCAACGTCGGGAGGAACGAGACCAAGAGCAAGCGACAGGCGCAGCGTCTCCAGACGGCTGGCGTCCATGTGCCACATCTCCGCGCCGCGGCAGGTCTCGACGACGACCGCCGCCGTGCGCACCTCGACGAGGCCGGGGTCGATCTCACGCAGCGTGTCGGCCAGGGAGGTCGCGTCTTGAAGCGTAAGGTCGCTGCGCACGAAGCCGAAGCCGAGCACGTAATTCGAGAACGCAACGACGTTGAGCTCGTGAAAGGCGACCTGCGGGAGCGCCTCGCGCAGCGTCTCGTACTGGGTGCGCCACGATTCCTCCACTCCTCCCTTGCCCTTCCAGGCGGAGAACGCCAGGCGGTACCGGCCGCGCGCGGCGCGTACGTCGTCCATCGGGAACATGGGATCGACCGCCTGTGCCAGCGCCCTGCGGTCGAGCGTCACCCACGCGTCCATCTGTACGTCGAGCTCCTCGCTGAGCGCGGCGGCGGCGGCACGCGGACCCGCCGTATCGACGACGTCCGCAAGCGGGGCGAAGCCGGCGCCGGGCACAGAGCCCGTGACGTGTCCGGCGATCACGACGGCGGTGAGCGACAACTCGTCGGCGTCGATGTGCAGCCACACGACACCTGAGCAGGCGCCGCCACGTCCTCCCAGCACGAACACCGCGACGTCATCGGGCGGCGGCGGCTTGAGGGTTACGGCCGGCGCGGGGCCGACGACGCGATGCCACGGCCCAGGCGTTGCCAGCAGGATCACGACGCCCAAGGCGACCAGGACGCCGAGCAGGAGTGCGGCCCAGGGGTCGAGCCGCCGCATCACCGCGCGCAGGAAGCTCACTTCACGGGCTTGAACGAGGTCGCAAGCCCCATCATCACGTCGTTGGACAGCTGGTTGTCCAGGGTGTTGATCACCCAGTAGAGCGTGCTGCGCCGCGTCCACGCGACCATGTGGAGGTTCGCGCCCTGGTAGAAGAGCATGTACTTGGTCCCGGCGATCGTCCGCGTGGACGTGGGGTTCTCGATCGCCGGCGGGTCGAGCCAGCGCATCGCTTGTATACCGGCGAACCCCGACATCGGCGTCCTGATCACGGCGATGGCAGCGGCGACACGTTTGCCGTCGGTCTTCTCGACCGCGTACGAGCGGAACTCATCGTAGACGAGGCCGGGTGACCAGGCGGTCGGCGCCTCGAGGCGCAGCGGGCTCTTCGCGTCCAGCGCCCGCCACGACTCCCAGTCGTACTTCTGGCCGCGCTGCAACGTCTGCTGCGCTTGCACCTCTTCCTCCGGGGCTTCGATGGTGCCGTCGAAGGAGGAGGCGACGAAGACGGTGATGCCGTCGTCGACGCCGAACGCGCGCTCGACGATGCGCACGTCGGACGGCCACAGCATCTCGCCGATGATCCTGGCCTGCGTCTCCAGGCTCTTGGGCGCGTAGACGACGGTCGCCGTGCCCGGGAACTCCGGGGCGTCGGCCTGAGCCTCGGCCTTGTAGCCCTGCGCGCTCAGCTGCGAAGCGGCCGATGTCGCCAGACCGGGGATGCCGCTGCCGTTGTAGATGTCGACCCCATACATCTTCTTGGAGATCTTGAGGCCCTTGGTCGACAGGGGCGCCTGCTTCGGGTCGGTGAATCCGTGCACCGCCTCGGCGACCTCTCCTTCGGTGGCCGTGACGTAGGAGATGCCGTCGATCATCGGAGTCGCGCCCTCGAGGTGCACCTGATACACCTTCGAGGTGTCCACCTCGAACGAGAGATTCACCAGCGGCTCGAGCTTCCTCAGCGAGTCGAGGTCCGACTTGGTCTCGCCGGTGATGGCCTTGATCAGCTTTATCACCTTGCCCCAGTCGCTGCTCCAGCGCCCGGACTGCCGCTGCAGCTCCCGAAGGAAGAGCTGCTGGCGCTGCATCCGGGTGAAGTCGCCACGCTGATCGTGGCGATAGCGCACGTAGTTCAGCGACTGCTTGCCGCCGACCAGCTGGTAGCCGGCCTTCAGGTTGATCGACTTGTAGTCGGCGCTCGCCGGCACGAAGTAGGTGTGATCGACTGGGATGTAGACGCCGCCGAGGATGTTGACCACGTGCCAGAAGCCGGCGAAGTTGATCTCGACAAAGTGGTTGATGGGCAGGCCGGTGAGTTCCTTGAAGGTCTTCACCGCGAGCTTCGGCCCGCCGTAGGAGTAGGCCGTGTTCATCTTGTCGTAACCGTGATCCGGGATGTACACGCGCAAGTCACGTGGCACCGACAGCATGGAGATGCTCTTGGTCTCGGGGTCGATGCGCACGAGCATCTGCGTGTCCGAGCGGCCGGGGTCACCGGGCACGTCCGACTTGTCCGAGCCGATGAGCAGGATGTTCATCGGCTTGTTGGGGAGCGGGATCTCAAGCTCCTCCTCGGCGGCCGCGACGTCCCTGGTGACTTCAGCGTCCTTGGTGCTGACCACGTCGAGCGTCCCCTCGGCGTAGCCGACGGCCAGGCCGGGAGTCGCCAGCGCCAGGACCACGACGGCCAAGGCGATGAGCTTGAGGACGAGATGCCGGCCGAAGGCCAGGTAGACCGTGACCAGGCCGACGACGGTCACGGCAACCACAGGCGCGCCGATCACGGCCCAGCCGGGCACCTTGCCCGAGAGCCGTGCAAGGTCGAGCGCCGCAATGGAATTGCCGACGGCGTCGCGTCCGAAGAACCAGTACAGGAGGGCGACGGCGAGGACGGCGGCGGCCACCAGCGCCCACAACCACCACCGCCGCGAGACGACATCACGAGAGTCGGCGCCGGAACGGCGGCGGCCACGGCTCGCGGCGCGTTCGGACGC
This sequence comes from uncultured Actinomycetes bacterium, assembly GCA_963709345.1. Taxonomy (GTDB): domain Bacteria; phylum Actinomycetota; class Thermoleophilia; order UBA2241; family UBA2241; genus CAIXSE01. Next base: position 305,975 of record CAVPVX010000011.1, on the reverse strand, counting down.
GGGCATTCGCGACGCCGCGCCGTTGTCGCGAACGTGCTCTTCTTCCCCGACCTTGTAGACGCGGTATTCGGCCATGCTCCTCCGGAACGGCGCCACTCAGGCGCTACGCGCCGCCTCATCATCGCACGACCGGAGAGACGCGCGCATCTCCTCCCCGGTTCGGCGCGCCGGCAGCGAGCGCGAGACCTCGGCGCCGAGAGCGGTGAGCTTGCCGGCGAGATCTTCGTAGCCTCTGTCGATGTGCTGCACGCCGCGCACCTCCGTCACGCCCTCCGCAGCGAGGCCGGCCGTGACCAGTGCGGCGCCGCCCCGGAGGTCGGGCGCCTCGACCACGGTGCCGGTGAGGGCGCGGGGCCCGGCGACCACGGCGTGGTGCCCGCTGGTCTCGATACCCGCCCCCAGACGGTTGAGCTCGTCGACCACGACGAAGCGGTTCTCGAAGACGTTCTCGGTGATGATCGACGTCCCTTCGGCGAGCGACAGCACGGCCATCATCTGCGCCTGCAGATCGGTGGCAAAGCCGGGGTGCGGAAGCGTAGAGACGTCGATCGGAGCGAGAGCGCCCTCGCGGCTCACCGTGATGCGCCGGTCGCCCTCCTCGACGGTGACGCCCATGGCGCGAAGCTTGGCGAGAAAGAGCTCGAGATGCGCAGGGTCGAGGCCGACCGTCGTGACGGCGCCGCCGGTGGCGACGCCCATCAGAAGATACGTCCCGGCCTCGATGCGATCGGCGATCACCTCGTGGTCTACCCCGTGCAGCTCCGAGCCGCCCGCGATGTGGATGGTGCTGGTACCGGCGCCCTCGATGACCGCCCCCATACCGATCAGGAACTCGCAGAGGTCGATGATCTCCGGCTCTCGTGCCGCATTCTCGATGACCGTCTCGCCCTCGGCGGCGGTCGCCGCCATGAGGAGGTTCTCCGTGGCGCCGACGCTCGGATAGTCGAGAGGTACGACCGCCCCCTTGAGTTGCCGGCTGTGCACCTTGATGAAGCCATGCTCCATCTCGATCACCGCCCCAAGCTTCTCGAGGCCGCGGATGTGGAAGTCGATGCGCCGCGGCCCGATGTTGCAGCCGCCGGGCATGGCGATCGTGGCCTCGCCGAGGCGCGCCACGAGCGGTCCCATGACGATGATGCTGGCGCGCATGGTGCGGACGAGCTCGTACGGCGCGCACCCGTTGAGATCCCGTCCCGGCCGCACGCGCAGCACATCGGCCTCACCGTCGACCTCCGCCCCCAGGGCGCGAAGCATCGTCACCATGGTGTCTACATCCGTGATGCGGGGAACGCGGCGGATCGTGCAGGGTTCGGCGGTGAGCAGGCTGGCGGCGAGGAGTTTGAGGGCGGAGTTCTTCGCCCCCGAGAGGACGACCTCGCCATCCAGACGCCGGCCGCCATGCACCTCGAGGTGCTGCTCGTGTTCGCTGGAGCCGTCCATCAGACGATCACAAGTATGGCGCGTCCCGGCGCCAGACGAGACTCAGCGCGTGCGCCGGGACACGCGCAGCCGATTCTCGGCGCGCTGCAGCGCCTGCTCGGCGCGGAAGCAATCGACCTCCGCCTGAGCCGCGAGATCGCCACGGTCCTCAAGGCGCTGGCGGGCGCGGCGCTGCGCCTCCTCGGCGCGCTCCACGTCGATCGCGCCGGCCAACTCGCCGTGGTCGACGACGACGAGCACGCGGCTCGAGCGGATCGCCGCGTAGCCGATGCCGGTGGCAATGTACTCCCACGTGTCGTCGAGGAGGCGCACCCGTGTCTGGCCGATGGCGAGCAGCGTCACCAGCGGCTGGTGGCGAGCCAGGACCCCGAGCTCACCCTCGACGCCCGGCAGCACGACCATGCGGACGTCGTCGTGATAGAGCTCGCCGTCGGGCGTCACCACTTCGAGTTCGATTGAGCGCTCGTCACTCACGGCTGCCTCTCAGGCACTTTCGCCGCGACCGCCCAGCACGGCCGCCTGTTCCACGACCCCGCCGAGGTCGCCGACCATGTAGAACGCCTGCTCGGGAAGCTCGTCGCACTTGCCCTCGACGAGGTCCCTGAAGCCGCGCACCGTATCGGCCAGGGGCACGTACTTCCCCGGGATGCCCGTGAACTGCTCGGCCACGTGGAACGGCTGTGAAAGGAAGCGCTCGATCTTGCGGGCTCGCTGCACAATGACCTTGTCTTCGTCCGAGAGCTCGTCCATGCCCAGGATGGCGATGATGTCCTGGAGCTCGCGGTAGCGCTGGAGGATTTCCTGCACGCGAGTGGCGACCTCGTAGTGCGCGTCGCCCACGGCGTCCCGGGTCAGGATGCGCGAGTTGGAGTCGAGCGGGTCGACGGCCGGGTAGATGCCCTTCTCGACGATGGCGCGAGAGAGCACGGTAGTAGCGTCGAGGTGCGCGAAGGTGGCCGCCGGGGCCGGGTCGGTGAGGTCGTCCGCCGGCACGTAGATCGCCTGCACGGAGGTGACCGAGCCGCGCTTGGTGGAGGTGATGCGCTCCTGCAGTTCGCCCATCTCGTTGGCGAGCGTCGGCTGGTAGCCGACGGCGCTCGGCATGCGGCCGAGGAGTGCCGACACCTCGGAGCCCGCCTGGACGAAGCGGAAGATGTTGTCGATGAAGAGCAGGACGTCCTGACCACCCATCTCGCGGAAGTACTCGGCGACGGTGAGACCGGCGAGACCGACGCGCAGCCGCGCCCCCGGCGGTTCGTTCATCTGGCCGAAGACGAGCGCCGTCTTGTCGATGACCCCGGACTCCTTCATCTCGAGCCACAGGTCGTTGCCCTCGCGCGTCCGCTCGCCCACGCCGCAGAACACGGACAGTCCGCCGTGCTCCGCAGCGATGTTGCGGATGAGCTCCTGGACGATGACCGTCTTGCCTACGCCGGCGCCCCCGAACAGGCCGATCTTGCCGCCCTTGACGTACGGGGCGATGAGATCGACGACCTTGATACCGGTCTCAAAGACCTCGTCGGTCGGGTCCAGCGACTCGAAATCGGGCGCCGGCCTGTGGATGGGCCAGCGCTCCACGTCGACAAGCGGATCACCGTGGTCGATCGTGTCGCCGATCACGTTGAGCAGGCGGCCGAGGGTCTGCTCGCCCACCGGCACTGTCATCGCGACGCCGGTGTCGACGACCTCGACGCCGCGCGCGAGGCCGTCGGTCGCGTCCATGGCGACGGCGCGGACCTTGTCGTCGCCGAGGTGCTGTTGAACCTCGCAGACGACCTGCCTGATCTGGCCTTCACCGGCGTCGATGCCGACCGTGAGAGCGTTGTAGATAGCCGGTATCTCGTCCGGGAAGCGAACGTCGATGACCGGACCGATGACCTGGACGACTGTGCCTTTGTTCATTGGCTCAACTCCGCTCTGCGTGGAAGGCGTGGGATGACGACGAGGACGCTCATCAGAGCGCCTCCGCGCCGGCCACGACCTCGAGGATCTCCTGGGTGATGGCCGCCTGACGAGCACGGTTCAGCGCCAGCGTCAGCGTGTCGAGCATCTCCTCGGCGCTGTCGCTGGCATTGCGCATCGCCGTCATCCGCGCCCCCTGCTCGCTGGCGCTGGACTCGAGCAGCGCGCGGTAGACGGCGATCTCGACATACGTCGGCAGCAGTCTCTCGAGGATCGACGGCGGGTCTGGCTCGTACGTGTAGACCACCGGCGGCGCCTTGTGCTTGGCCGCGGTAACGGCCGCATGCGGCACCGGCAGGATGACGTCGTCCATGAGCGTCTGCTCGATGGCCGAGTCGAAGTGATTGTACAGAAGGCGAACGCGGTCGACCTCCCCGCTGACGTAGAGGTCGATCAGGTCAGCGGCGATCCTCTTGGCGTCGGCGTACTCGGGCTTGTCGCTGAGGCCCTGCCAGGACCGCTCGAGGCTGCAGCCACGAAAACGAAGCGAGCCGGCACCCTTCTTGCCCACGGCGATGACACGCGTCTGCGCGCCGGTGTCGCGCAGCCGGCTCTCGACCTCGAGAGCACGGCGCACGACGTTCGCGTTGAAGGCCCCCGCCAGGCCGCGGTCGCCGGTCATCGCCACGACCGCCACCGTGTGCACGTCGGCTCGCTCCTCGAGGAGCGCGAACTGCCGCGTCTCGGTCGAGTGCCCGGCCAGGTCGACCATCATCCGGATCATGCCGTCGGCGTAAGGGCGCAGCGACTCGATCCGCTGCTGGTTGCGGCGGAGCTTGGCCGCGGCCACCATCTCCATGGCCTTGGTGATCTTGCGGGTGTTCTGCACCGAGGCGATGCGGCGGCGGATGTCGCGCAGCGTGGCCACGTCAGGCCTCCGCCTCCACAGCCGCCGCGGTCGTGCCCACCTCGGAAGCGAAGGAGTTAAGGTAGGCGGCAATCGCGTCCCGCAGCGAAGCCTCGCTCTCGGGCGACAACAGCTTCTCGTCGCGGATGGCGGCGAGCACGCCGGGCATCTGGCTGCGCAGGTACTCGCGCAGGCCCTCGCCGAATGCGCTGACCCGTGACACATCGAGATCGTCGAGGTAGCCCTGGTTGCCGGCGAAGATCACCGCGACCTGTTCCTCGACCGGTATGGGATCGAAGAGACCCTGGTTGAGGAGTTCGACCATCCGCTCGCCGCGCGCCAGCGTCTGCCTGGTGGCGTCGTCGAGGTCGGAGCCGAACTGCGCGAACGCCTGCAGCTCCCGGTACTGCGCGAGGTCGATGCGGAGACGCCCGGCGACCTGCTTCATGGCCTTGATCTGAGCATTGCCGCCCACGCGGCTCACCGAGATACCGATGTTCACCGCCGGGCGCACGCCGCTGTAGAACAGGTCGCTCTGCAGAAAGATCTGACCGTCGGTGATCGAGATCACGTTGGTGGGGATGTAGGCCGCCACGTCGCCCGCCTGGGTCTCGATCACAGGGATGGCCGTGAGCGAACCGCCGCCGAGCTCGTCGTTGAGCTTCACGGCGCGCTCGAGAAGGCGCGAGTGCAGATAGAAGATGTCGCCGGGGAAGGCCTCCCTGCCCGGCGGCCGACGCAGCAGGAGTGACATCTGACGGTACGCGTCGGCCTGCTTCGAGAGATCGTCGTAGAAACAGACGGCGTGGCGCCCGCTGTAGAGGAAGTACTCGCCCATCGCGCAACCGGCGTACGGGGCGAGATACTTGAGCGGTGCCGACGCCGAAGCCGTGGCGGCCACGACGATCGTGTACTCCATGGCGCCGTACTCCTCGAGCTTCTGCACCACCTGCATGACGGTGGAGGCCTTCTGCCCGATGGCCACGTAGACGCAGATCTCGTCCTGGCCTCTCTGATTGATGATCGTGTCGACGATCAGCGCCGTCTTGCCGGTCTGGCGGTCGCCGATGATCAGCTCGCGCTGGCCTCGACCGATCGGGATCATGGAGTCGATCGCCTTGATCCCGGTCTGGAGCGGCTTGACGACCGGCTGGCGCTCGACCACGCCGGGCGCCTTGAACTCCATCGGCCGGAACTGGTCGGTCTCGATGGGCCCCTTGTCGTCGAGCGGCCGGCCGAGCGGATCGACGACCCGGCCGACCATGCACTCGCCGACCGGCACCTGGAGCACACGGCCGGTGCGCTTGACGAGGTCGCCCTCCTTGATGAGCGTGTCCTCACCGAGCAGCACGGCGCCGACGTTCTCTTCTTCGAGGTTCAGAGCCAGGCCTATGACGTCGTGAGGCAGCTCGAGCATCTCCATGGCCATGCAGTTGCGCAGCCCGTAGATGCGCGCGATGCCGTCCCCGACCTCGAGGACAGTCCCGACCTCTTCGACCTCGACCTCGGCCTGATAGTCCTCGATCTGGGCCTTGAGGACCGAGGCGATCTCTTCGGGTCGCAGCTTCACTAGACATCACCTCTCACTTCTGCGGTAGCCAGCCGGCGGCGCAGCTGGCGGATACGTCCCTTGACGCTGCCGTCGACGATCACGTCGCCGATGCGCAGGATGAGCCCGCCGATGATCGCGGGGTCGACACGCCGGGCGAGCTCCACCCGGCGGCCGGTGGCCTCGTGGACGCGGGCGACGATCTTCTCCTCCGTCGCCGGCGCGAGCTCGACGGCGGCGACCACCTCGACCTCGACGACGCCTTCGCCCGCGTCCGCGAGCTCATCGAAGAAGTCCGGCAGCCTAGGCACAACGGCGAAGCGCCCGCGGTCGAGCAAGAGCCGGAGCACGTTGGTGAGCAGCGGCTGCCCGCCGCGCGTGATCTCGACCAGCACGCGCTGCTTGGCAGCCGTCTCGACCTGCGGGTCGGCGAGCACGTCGTGGAGCGACGCCGAGGCCGCGAGGGCGGCGACGAAGTCGCCCAGCTCGCGGCGCACGAGGTCCACCGCGTCCGCATCGCGCGCCGCGTCGAAGAGGGCCTGGGCGTAGACCCTGGCGACCTGCTCCTCGCTCACCCTGAGCCCTCAGCGCCGAGCTTGTCGACGTCGAGCTCTGCGAGCGCCTCGTCGATGAGGCGCCGCTGGTCGGCTTCGCTCAGGCTACTCGCCGCGACCTTCTCGGTGGCCAGTGCGGTGAGCTCGGCGATCTGACCCTTGATCTGGCGCAGGGCGGCGCGCGTGTCGCGCTCGATCTGCTCGTGAGCCTTCTCGAGCACGCGCTCGGATTGGACCTTGGCCTCCGTCATGATCTCCGTCTTGGTGTGCTCGGCGGTCGTGCGCGAGCGCTCCAGGATCTCATCAGACTCGCCGCGTACCCTGGCGAGCGTGGCCTTGTACTCCTCGAGCAGGCGCAGCGCCTCAACGCGCGTCTCTTCCGCCACGTCCATGCTTTCCTGGATGCCCGCGCGCCGCTCATCGATGATCTTCTGGAGCGGCCCGAAGGCGTACTTCCAGAGGATGAACACGGCGATGCCGAACGTGATCAGCGTCCAGATCATGAGGCCCGGGAACACGTCTAGCATGAGCGACCTCCCTGTTTCACTTCAGCGCTCGTTGCTCTCAGGCGACGAAGATGAGGATCAGGGCGACCACGAACGCATACAGGGCCACCGCCTCGGTGACGCCGATGCCGATGAACATGTTGGTCCGTATATCGCCGGCGACCTCGGGCTGACGAGCGATCGATTCGAGCGCCTTGCCGATCATGATGCCCAGGCCGACGCCGGGGCCGACGGCGCCAAGGCCCATCGACAGGCCGGCACCCAGCAGCTTCCCGAGTTCCTTGGCGGCTTCAGCGTCCATGTATGAGTCCTCCTACAGCGGTTGTCTGCACGTGACGATGGTCAGTGGTCCTGGTCGAGAGCGCCGCCGATGTAAACGGCGGAGAGAATGGCAAAGATGAACGCCTGGATGAAGGCGACGAAGATCTCGAACATGTAGATGAGCACCGAAGCGCCCTGCAGCACGACGGCCGCCAGGTAGCTCTGGAAGATGAGCACCATGGCGAAGAACACGGCGAGGATGGCGTGCCCGGCGAGCATGTTGGCGAACAGACGTACAGAGAGCGAGATGAGACGGAAGATCTCGCTGATGACATGGATGAACCAGATCACCTGCTTGAGCACCGGAGGGGCCGAGGGCGGCGCCCAGTTGGCGAAGTACCGAAGGCCGTTCTTCCGCAGCCCTGCGTAGTGCGTGAACACGAACGTGAACAGCGCCAGGGTCACCGTGACGTTGAGGTTGGCGGTGGCGGCGTAGTAGGACGGTTGATGATGCTCGCCGAACGGAAGCGGGAGCAGCCCGATCACGTTGTTCACGAGCACGAAGACGAACACAGCGCCGACGTAGGGGAACCAGGTCGCTTTGCCGCTCTTCATGACCGAGCCTACGATACCGTCGCGCGCCAGAGCGTAGAGCGTCTCCATAGTGAACTGGAACCGGCCTGGATGCACCTTGAGGCTGCGAGCGATGATGATCGCGAGGACGACGATGACCGCGGTGGCGATCCACAGATAGACGACGGCCTTGCTCACCGACAGATCGAAGGGCCCGACCGTGGGCAGCGAGACGAGGGGGTGGGTGAGATCGAACTCCTCCGCGACCGGGAACTCCCGCCTGGCACCGCCGGGGATGATCGCCAGGGCGACGAGTAAACCGACGGCCAGCAGGCCGATGATCCAGCGCCAGGGATGCTTCACTACAGCCTCGCCTGGCCCGCCGGAGTGGACGCGGTGAGGTACATGAGGGGACGGACAAGGATGTACAGAGTGAACGCGACGAGGAATGAGACCACCGCGGTGGGGAACGACGGGCGGTCGAGAATGCCGATGATGACGAGAGCCGTGAGCACCACAAGAAGCCGGGTGAACATGCCGCCGATCGCGAGTCCGAGCGCGAGGTCGTCGCGATCGCGAGCGCGCCACCAGGTGAGCGCATCGAGCGCCCAGTAGACGAGCGCGAGGCTGGCGCCCGCGGCGGCGGCCCACACCGGCTGCCCAACGACGGCGGCGACCACGGCGCAGACCACTGCAGTGGCTCCAAAAAGAAGCGGTGCTATGACCAACTTGCGGATAAGTCCGGTCCTCCCGAAGCGGTTACTTCGTCTCTACGTAGATCGCGTACAGCGCCAGAACGAACCCGGCGAACACACCGATTACGGCGAACAGCGGGAACTTACCGAACAGCCAGTCAAGCCCGGCACCCACACCCAGCCCGACTGCGACGCCTGCAAGAAGTAGAAACGCCACCGATTCCGCGGACGCAGACGAGCGGTGCCCGCCGTCTTTTTTTCCGTCCCCGGATGCTCCCGGCGTCATACTATACCTGCCGAGCCGGAGGCCTGCAACAGGATGGCAACCGAGCGCCTGCGACCGGCGCGGCAGCCGAAGCGGCCTGTCTTGGCCGCAGTCGCTCTAGGCGGCCTGGTCATCATTCCCACCCTTGGACGGGTTGCGGCCGACACCTGGAGCAAGCGGGTCGGGAAGGCCCTCGCGGCGCGACCGGAAGCGGCTGAGCAGACGGGCCATGTAGGTGGTCGAGACGACCGCCGCGACGCCGAAGAACACGATCGCCGGCGTGTAGCGCTGCTGAGCGGCGATGGCGAGGCAGCTGAGGCAGCTGCACCACCCGTACAGCAGGAGCACGCTCTTGCGCTGCGAGAAGCCGTGCACGAGCACGAGATCGTGGTGCACGTGGTCTTGGCCGGGCGAGTAGAACGGCACCCCGCGGCGCCAGCGCCGCCAGACGATGAGGAAGAGATCCACGAAGGGGACGCCGAGCACGAGCAGCGGCAGCACCAGCGCGACGGCCGCAGTGCCCTTCATCACACTCTGGACGCTGATGCAGGCGAGCACGAACCCCAGCAGCATCGAGCCGGCATCGCCCATGAAGATGCTGGCCGGGTGGAAGTTGAAGCGCAGGAAGGCGAAGGTCGCGCCGGCCAGCACGGCGGAGAGCACCCCCATGGCTGGGAAGCCGGTGAGCAGAGAGATGACGGAGAACGTGAGCGCGGAGATGCCGCACACGCCGGCGGCCAGCCCGTCGAGGCCGTCGATGAAGTTCACCATGTTGATGATCATCGCCATCCAGAACACGGTGACGAAGATCGACAACAGGACGGGCAGGTGCCACATGACGTCGGTGAAGGGCACCCCGAGGCGCGTCACGCTCGTGTCGAAGTAGATGGCCACGCCGATGGCGAGCAGCTGGCCGATGAACTTGACGATCGGCTCCAGCTCGTAGAGATCGTCGAACAGGCCCACGGCGACGACGATCGTCGCACCGCCTATGATCCCCCACACGGCGCGGTCGACCTCGACCAGCAGCATGACCGGGATCATCCACCCGAGGTACATGCCGAGGCCGCCCAGCAGGGGCGTCGCGAGCACGTGCATGCGCCGGTCGTCGCTGGGCGTGTCCACGGCGCCGGTGCGGTGCGCCAGACGCCCCATCAGCGGTGTGAGCACGTAGACGATCAAGGCGGCGATGAGAAAGCCGAGGATGGCCGTGCGCAGCGGGCTCGAGAGGCTCAGTGGGCCGCCGATGGCAGTTCCTCCTTGTGGAGCACGACCTCGGCTTCCTTGAGCATCTCTCGGGAGAGCTCATCGGGGTAGCCCTCGAGATAGTGGATCTCGCGCACGCCGCAGTTGATGAGGATCTTGGCGCAGAGGATGCACGGGTGGTGCGTGCAGTACAGAGTCGCACCCTCGATGGCCACGCCGTGGATGGCCGCCTGGATGACGGCGTTCTGCTCGGCGTGGATGGCGCGGCAGAGCTCGTGACGCTCCCCCGAGGGGATGCCGAGCTCGTCACGCAGACACCCGACGTCCAGACAGTGGGAGACGCCGCGCGGGGCGCCGTTGTAGCCGGTCGCGAGGATGCGCCTGTCGCGCACCAGCACGGCGCCCACCCGGCGACGCAGGCAGGTCGAGCGGGTCGCGGCCTGCCTGGCGAGCTGCAGGAAGTACTCGTCCCAGGTCGGCCGCGCCTGCGGCGCCGCGGCGGCGTTGTCGGGAGGACCGCTCACAGGAACTCGTAGAGCGGGAAGCGGTCCAGCAGATCGAGGACCTCGTGGCGGATCTCCGCGAGAGCGGCGCCGTTCTTGCGAGCGGAGACGGCGCGGAGCATGAGCTCGCCGGTCTGGCGCATCTCGGGCTCCATGAAGCCCCGGGTGCTCACCGCCGGCGAGCCGACGCGCAGCCCGCTGGCGACGTTGAACGACGCGTCTTCGAAGGGCACGACGTTGCGGTTGGCCGTGATGTTGACCGTCTCGAGGAGGTCCTGACACTCGAGACCGCTCATCCCCGTGCTGCGCAGATCGACCAGCGCCAGGTGCACGTCGGTGCCGCCGGAGACGAGCCGCAGACCGCCCTCGGCCAGCGTCTCGGCGAGCACGGCGCAGTTCTTCACGATCTGCCGCTGCAGGCGGTGGAACTCGTCGCTCTGGGCGATGCGCAGGCAGACGGCCTTGGCGGCGATCACGTGCATCAGCGGCCCGCCCTGCATGCCGGGGAAGACGGCGCGATCGATAGCCTCCGCATATTCCTTGCGGCACATGATGAGGCCGGCCCGCGGGCCCGTCAGCGTCTTGTGCGTGGTGCTGGTCACCACGTCGCAGTACGGGACCGGATTGGGGTGCACCCCCGCGGCGATCAGCCCGGCGATGTGGGCGATGTCGGCGAGGAGCATGGCGCCGCACTCGTCGGCGATCTCGCGGAAAGCGGCGAAGTCGACGATGCGCGGGTAGGCGCTGTAGCCGCAGATGATGAGCCTGGGGCGGTGAGCCAGCGCGAGGTCGCGCACCTCGTCCATGTCGATGAGCTCGGTGTCGGAGCGCACGTGATACGGCACCACGTCGTAGGTCCGGCCGGAGTAGTTGATGCTCATGCCGTGCGTGAGGTGGCCGCCGTGGGCGAGCGCCATGGCCATCATCGTGTCGCCCTGCTCCAGCAAGGCGAAGAGCGCCGCCAGGTTGGCCGACGAGCCCGAGTGGGGCTGCACGTTCACGTGCTCGGCGCCGAACACCTCCTTGCAGCGATCGATGGCGAGCCGCTCGACCTGATCGACGACGTCACACCCGCCGTAGTATCGCGCCCCCGGCGTGCCCTCCGCGTACTTGTTGGTGAGTACCGAGCCCGTGGCCTCGAGCACGGCGCGGCTGGCGAAGTTCTCGCTGGCGATCAGCTCGAGGGTCTCCTGCTGGCGGATGAGCTCGCTCCGCAGGAGCTCGTTGAGCTCGGGATCGAGGTGGTAGAGCGGCTCGCGGCGCCACTCGCGACCGACGGGACTCACGCGCACCCGCCTCCCCGCTCGATGCCGGCCACCCGGTGCTCGTGGCGCCCTCCCTCGAAGGGCGTGTTCAACCACACCTCGGTGATGGCCCAGCCCTCGTCCTCGCTGAGGATTCGACCGCCCATGCAGAGCACGTTGGCGTCGTTGTGGCGGCGCGCCATCTCTGCGAGATACGGCGTGAAGCAGTCCGCGGCACGCACGCCGGGGTGGCGGTTGGCCGACATGCACATGCCGAGGCCGGTGCCGCAGACCAGCAGACCGCGGTCGACGTCGCCGGAGGCGACCATCGTCGCGACCTTGTGGCCGAAGTCAGGGTAGTCGACGGACGTCTCCTCAGAGTCGGTGCCCACGTCGATCACCTCGTGGCCCAGCGAGCGGAGGCGACGCACCACAGCCTGTTTGAGCGCGAACCCTCCGTGGTCGGCGCCGGCGGCGATCTTCATGACATGCTCCTTCTGGTCTGGGGAGTGAGCGGGTGCGCTCGCGACGGGTCGCAAGCCACCCGGGGACGCGGCCCGATGCGAGACGCCGAGACCTGTTCGTACAGGCCGCTGATTGTATCAGTCCGGCAGCGAGAGCTCGCCCCTCAGCACGGGGTGCACCCGTCCGCCCACGCGGACGTCCTCGATGTGCTCCCGCGTACCCGAGACTGAGACGGTGAGGAAGCTGGGCCGGCCGATGTGCTGTCCCTGCAGAACGACGCGCTCCTCGCCCGGCGGCAGCATGCCCGCCCGGGCCATGTACGCGGCCAGCGGTCCCGCGGCGCTGCCGGTGGCCGGGTCCTCGGTGATGCCTACGAAGGGGAACAGGCCGCGCGCCTCGATCCACGGGTCGGCCTGCCCCGTGAACGCGCAGGGATACAGCTCCGCGTAGCGCCGCTCGAAGTCGGCGGCCAGCTCGAGGTTGATGGAGACGCGCGCCAGCGCGCGCTGCGAGACCAGCGGCACGATCGTGTAGCAGAGGCCGGTGTCGACCGGCACGGGGTCGAACTCCGGGTGCAGGTCGTCGAGGTCGAGGCCGAGCGCGGCGGCGGCGGAGCCGCGCGGCGACGGAGCGTGGAAGACGGGTGCGCGCTGGTGGACCGTGCCGGCGACGGGAACGCCGCCACGCACCGCCACCTCGACGACGGTGGGGCCCACGTCGAGCTCGAGCACCACGGTCGTCACCGGCTGGTACACGTCGACGAGCCGCAGGCGCACGAGCTCGCATGCCGTACCCACACTGGGGTGCCCGGCGAACGGCAACTCGACGGCAGGCGTGAAGATCCGCACCCGCGCGTCGCCGTCGCCCTCCGGCGGCAGGACGAAGGTGGTCTCGGAGAGGTTCATCTCGCTGGCGATGGCCTGCATCTGCACGGCAGTGAGGCCTTGGGCCTCGGGAAAGACGGCCAGCGGGTTGCCGGCGAACGGGCGGTCGGTGAACACGTCGACCTGGTAGAACGGCAGCGTCCTCATGATGACTCCGGCTCCTCCCCGGCGCCGCCGAGAAGCCCGGCGACACCCTCTTCGTCGACGGCCCCCGTGCGCACGATGCGCCAACGGCCGTCAAGGGCGTAGTGGCTGAGATCGACCACCGTAGACGCGATTCCGCTCACCGGTCCGGCGTCGAGAAGGAGGTCGCAGGCGGCGAGGATGCCCGGGTCGACCACCGCGACCGAGCGCGGCGCCGCGGCCCCGCTCGGATTGGCGCTCGAGGCGAGCAGGGCGAAGGGCAGGCGCGCGAGCGCCCGCGCGGCGGGCGGCCACTTGGGCACGCGCACGCCCAGCGTGCGCGTGGGTGCCGCCGGAGAGGCGAGCGAAGCCGGCGAAGCCGGCGCCGGCAAGACCTCGCCCGCCGGCGGTAAGCTCAGCCCCGGCGGGTACGGCACCAGGAGCGTGAACGGCCCCGGCAGGAGGCGGCGCACCGCGCCGAGGACCCGGGGCTCCAGATCGAGTGACCCCTCGAGCAGCTCCAGTGACGCATACACCACCTGGAGCGGCTTGCCCGCGTCACGCCCCTTCGCCGCGATCACCGCCTCGCGAACGGCCGGCGTCAGGCGACCGCCGATGCCATACACCGTGTCTGTCGGAAAGCACACGAGACGCGCGGCGGCGACGGCATCGGCGAGCTCGCCCTCGTCGGGGGTGTGTGCGCCGGTGAGGTCGATGCGGCGCGTCGCCTTCACGGCTGCGCCGGCCGGTGCGACGGCGGGTCGCCCCCGACTCCTCCCGGCTCCACGAGGCGCACGGGGACACCTCTCGCGGCGAGGAAGGCCTTTGCCTCCGCGATGGTGTACTCGCCGTAGTGGAAGATGCTCGCCGCCAGTACGGCGTCGGCCTCGCCGGCGGTCAGACCCTCCGCGAGGTGCTCGAGCGTACCGACGCCACCGGAGGCGATGACCGGCACGCCGACCGCCCGCGCGACGGCGCGCGTCAGCTCGAGATCGTAGCCGTCGCGGGTGCCGTCGCGGTCCATGCTGGTGAGCATGAACTCACCGGCGCCCAGCTCGGTGGCCCGCCGCGCCCACTCCACGGCGTCGATGCCGGTCGGCGTGCGCCCGCCGTGGACGTACACCTCCCAGCGCGCCGGCGCGCCGGCCTCCCCGCTCCCCACGACGCGCTTCGCGTCGATGGCTACGACGATGCACTGCGAGCCGAAGCGCTCGGCGCAGCGGCGGACCAGCTCGGGATCCTCGACCGCCGCCGTGTTCATCGTCACTTTGTCGGCGCCGGCCGTGAGGATCCGGCGCACGTCGGCGACCGTCGACAGACCGCCACCGATGGTGAACGGGATGAAGACCTCTTCGGCGCAACGCGCCGCGAGGTCGACGATGATGTCGCGACGTTCGTGCGACGCCGTGATGTCGAGGAAGATGAGCTCGTCGGCGCCCTCGGCGTCATAGCGCGCCGCCAGTTCGACGGGGTCGCCGGCATCGCGGATGGCGACGAAGTTGACGCCTTTGACCACGCGTCCGTCGCGGACGTCAAGGCACGGGATGATGCGCTTGCGATGCACCGGTGGCCGCCGTCAGCCGGCGAAGACGGTCTGGGCGTCGGCGAGCGTGAAGGACTTCTCGTAGAGCGCCATGCCGACGATGACGCCGACCACAGTGGCCGCGTCGAGGCGCTTGAGGCGGCGCAGGTCGTCGAGCAGGCCGACGCCGCCGGCCAGGATGATCTCGAGCGGCGAGACCTCCGCGAGATCCTTGAGCCCGGGGATGTTGGGCCCACCGAGCATGCCGTCGCGGGCGGTGTCGGTGTAGATGACGCGCCCGACGCCGTGCTCGACGAGGGTCTTCGAGAAGCGGATGGCGCTCATCTGGGACCGCTCCTGCCAGCCGTGTGTGGCGACCATGCCGTCGGTGCAATCGAGCCCGACGACGAGACGCTCGCCCAGCCACTTGACGGCGTCGTCGAGCAGATCCAAGGACGTGACCGCGGCCGTACCCATGATCACCCAGTGCACGCCGATGCCCGCCGTCAGGGCGAGAGCCTTGACGTCGCGGACACCGCCGCCGTACTGGACGGGGATGTCGAGCGCCTTGACGATGCGCTCGACGATGGCGATGTTCTGCAGCTCGCCGGTGCGGGCGGCGTCGAGGTCGATCACGTGGAGCGCCTCGGCGCCCTGGTCCTGCCAGTACCTGGCCAGATCGACGGGGTCGTCGCTGAACACGGTCACGTCGTCGAAGTCGCCGCGTCGCAGCCGCACAGCCTTGCCGGCCTGGATGTCGACGGCGGGGAACACGATCATGAGGAGTGCGCCTCCCGGTGGACGTTGGCGACGAAGGCGGCCAGCAGCGACAGCCCGACGCTCGAGCTCTTCTCCGGGTGGAACTGTACCGCCCAGACGTTGTCCCGCGCCACCGCCGCGACGACCGTCCCGCCGTAGTCGGTAGTCGCGGCGACGATCGCGGGATCGGCCGGGACGGCCGCGTACGAATGCACGAAGTAGACGGTCGCGGGGGCCGGCACCCAGCGGGCCATGCCCGCGCCGGCCGGTCCCCACTCGAGATCGTTCCAGCCGATGTGCGGCACCTTGAGATCGGTCTCCAGACGCTCGACGGTGCCCGGGAGCACGCCGAGGCCGGGACGACGGCCTCCCTCGCCGCTGCTCTCGAAGAGAAGCTGCAGCCCGAGGCAGACGCCGAGGAACGGCGTGCCGGCGGCGATGCGCTCGACGACGGCGGTTCCAAGCCCCCCGTTCTCCAGACGCGCGACCGCGTCACGGAAGGCGCCGACGCCAGGCAGCACGACGCCGGCGGCGTCGCGCACCGCGGCGACGCTCTGCGTGACGCGCACGTCGGCGCCGCTGCGTTCGAGCGCCTTCGCCACGCTGGCCAGGTTGCCCATGCCGTAGTCGACCACGGCGATGCGCGGCCCGGGCTGCGACACGAGCGTCAGAGCGTGCCCTTGGTCGACGGCACCGCGTCGTCGCGCCCGTGCCGCTCGCACGCCTCGGAGAGCGCCCGCGCGAATGCCTTGAAGACGGCCTCGACGATGTGGTGGCCGTCGCTGCCGGCGAGAAGGCGCACGTGCAGCGTCATGCCGCTCTGCGTCGCCAGCGAGCGCAGGAAGTGAGCCGTGAGCTCTGCGTCGAAGGCGCCGAGGCGCACGCCGGCAAGCTGCAGGTCGTGCGCGAAGAACGGCCGGCCCGAGAGATCGAGCGCGACCAGAGCGAGCGCCTCGTCCATCGGCAGCAGGAACGACCCGTAGCGACGGATGCCGCGCTTGTCGCCGAGCGCCTCGCGAAGCGCCTCTCCGAGCGCCAGACCGACGTCTTCGACGGTGTGGTGGCCGTCGACGTCGAGGTCGCCGCTCGCCTTGACGCTGAGGTCGAAGCGGCCGTGATGAGCGAAGAGCTCGAGCATATGGTCGAGGAAGCCGATGCCGGTGCTCGCCTCAGCCGCCCCGGATCCATCGACCACGAGGGTCAGGGCGATGTCGGTCTCGCTGGTGGTGCGCTGTACCGTTGCGCGACGCGCGGTCATGTGCGGCTCCTCACTGGGCGTGGAGTCGGGCCGAGCGCGCGTGGGCGCGCAGGCCCTCTTCGTCGGCGATCGCCGCCACCGCCGGAGCGAGGGCGGCTGCGGCGGGACCGTCGAGTTCTACCACAGCCATGCGTTTGCGGAAAGCATCGGTTGAGAGCCCCTGGGCGAAGCGGGCGGAGCCGCCGGTGGGCAGCACGTGGTTGCTGCCGGCGGCGTAGTCGGCGAAGGCCGTCGCCGCATGCGGCCCCACGAAGACGGCGCCGGCGTTGCGCACGCCGGGGACGAGAGCGGCCGCATCCGCGCAGTGCAGCTCGAGGTGCTCGGGCGCGAAGGCGTTGCCGAACGCGAGCGCGGCGGCGCGATCCGGACAGGCGACGATGACGACATTGTCGAGGGCGATGCCGAGTTCGCCCGAGAGACGCTCGCACTCGGCGGCAACGGGGCCGGCGAGCGTGCCGCCGACGTCGACGAGGCACGCCATAGCCCCCGAGCCGTGCTCGGCCTGGGCGAGCAGATCGGCCGCCAGCCAGGCCGGCACACCGCTCTCGTCGGCGATGATGAGGACCTCGCTCGGGCCGGCGAGGCTGTCGATGCCGACCTCGCCGACCAGCCGGCGCTTGGCTTCGGTGACGTACGCGTTGCCGGGACCGACGATGACGTCGCAGCGCGGGACGACGCTCGTGCCCAGCGCCATGGCGGCGACGGCCTGCGCGCCGCCGATCGGGAAGAGATGCTCGATCCCGAGCAGCGCGCACGCGGCGGCGACGCCGGCGGCCGCGCCGCCGCCCGGGCGCGGCGGCGAGCAGACGACGACGCGCTCCACACCGGCGACCTGCGCGGGGATCGCCGTCATGAGCACGGAGGAGGGGTAGTCGGCGAGACCACCGGGCACGTACAGCCCGGCGACGGCGAGCGGCACGATCTCCTGGCCGACGACCTGGCCCTGCGGCAGCGTCTCGCGCCAGGAGACCACGGCCTCGCGCTCGTGATAGGCGCGCACGTTGGCGGCCGCCAGCTCGAGCGCCGCGCGCAGCTCGGGGGTGAGAGCGTCGAGCCGCGCGGTGAGCTCCCCCGGCGAGACGCCGTACGCCGCGGGGAGCTCGACGCGATCCAGGCGCGCGGTGTGCGCCCGTACCGCGTCGTCGCCGAGCGCGCGCACGTCGGCAACGATCGCCTCGACCGCCTCGCGCACCTGGTCGGGCGGCGGAGCCAGGGCGCGCAGCGCGGCCACCAGTTCCCCGACGTCGTCGTTCCAGTTCAGTCGCCTCATGCGCCCTCCATCACGTCGCGCAGCCGTTCGAGCAGGTCGCCGAGGCGTGCGCCGAGAAGGGCGCGACCGGCGCGCCCGGCCACGAGCCGCGCGCTGCATGCCGCGACCTGGTCGCGGATCTCGAGCGCGCCGTCTGCCCCGGGCACGGGAGCGGCGAGATGGCTCTGCAGCGCGACGACCCCGTCGGCCAGACCCAGCCCCAGCGCGAGCGCCGGTTCGTCCATCACGACTATCGCCACCTGGCGGCCGGCTGCGGCGAAGTACCCGCGTGCGCTTACCGGGTGACTCGTGGCGATGCGGAGCGCGCGGCCCGGCTCAGCGCCGAAGAGGGCCGCGTACACCAAGGCGTCGCGGCAGCACCCGAGGTCGAGAAGCTCGCTGACCTCGTGCCGCGACTCGAGCAGTTCGAGCTTGCCCACGACGCCGAGGTCGACGGCCGCCCGGTCGCAAGCGCGCAGCACGTCGGCGCCGGACGCGAGGAGCCACGTCGTGTCGACCGCCGTGAGCAACGCGGGCGGCAACGTGCCACGCAGTGGGGCTACAGGCAGCCCGGCGGCCCCGAGCAGATCGAGAAGCTCGGCCGGCAGGGGCGCCGGGCCACAGGCGACGCCGATCCTCACTGCGACCCCAAGGCGCGCCGAACGTCGCGCCAGCTCCCGCCGACGGTCCGCCCGTCGGCCAGCTCGAGCTCGTAGCTGCCGCCGCGCCGCCGTAGCCGCGGCGGCGCCGGATCGGCCGCGCCCTCCGGCAGGGCGCGGACACCGACACCGGCGCGACGAAGCTCGGCGGCCCGCGCCGGCTCCTCGAGACCCCCGACGAAGGCGAGCGCCGGCGGCGGCGCCACCGGCGCCAGCCCGGCTTCGTCCAGCGCGTCGACGAGCCGGTCCACGGCGATCGCGAAGCCCACGCCGGGGACGTCCCAGCCGAAGCGCTGGACGAGATGGTCGTAGCGGCCACCGGTCGCGACCGGCAGCCCCACACGAGGAGCGTACGCCTCGAAGATGAGGCCGGAGTAGTACGTGAGGTCGTGCATGAGCCCGAAGTCGAAGGCCAGCTCGGCGCCGAACCCCGCCTCGCCGACGAGGTCGCGCACCGCGACGAGCCGCGCGATGGCCGCGTCGGCCGTGTCGCTCCGCGCCAGCTTGCGCGCCTGCGCCAGGCTGTCGTCGACGCCGCTGAGCTCGAGCGTCCGCCACAAGGCTCCGAGCGCGTCGTGCCCGAGCCCGGCGTTGGCGGCGATGCTCTCGACCAGCGGATAGTCGCGGTCGGCGAGCGCCTCGATGAGATCCTCGCGGTCGGCCGGGTCGAGGCCGAGAGACTCGATGAGCGCTCGCTGGAAGGCGACGCTGCCGAGGGTGATCTTGAACTCGCGCAGACCCAACGACGAGAGCGCGTCGCAGAGCAGCGTCACGCACTCGGCGTCGGCGGCCGCCGAGTCGAGACCGAGGAGCTCGGCGCCCGCCTGCATGAACTCGCCGTCCTGCCCGCGCTGCGGCGCCCAAGGGCGGATGCAGGGCGCGACGTAGAAGAAGCGCAGCGGCAGCGGCTCGTCGTCACAGCGCTCCGCCGCAAGACGCGCGACCGGCGCCGTCATGTCGGTGCGCACCATGAGCTCGTGCCCCTGCTCGCCGTGCAGCCGGTACCCCGCCGCCAGCGTGTCGTCGTCCACGACGGCGAAGGACTTCGCGAACTCGAGCCAGGGCGTGCGAACCTCACCGTACCCGTACGCCTCGAAGCGGCCGCACAGCGCCGTCTCGACGGCGCGCAGGCGACCCATCTCGGGCGGCAGCACGTCGCGCATGCCTTCAGGGATCATGGGCCCTCTCCCCCGTCGTGACGGTCGGCCTCAGCCGACCCCGATACAGCTCTCGCCGAGCAGCGCCTTGAGCTCGGCGTACAGACCGGCGACCGGGTCCACGCGCAGACCATCGCCGACCCGCAGCCTGGCGCGCTCGTCGCCACGGACCATCTGCAGCACCACCGGCACCTGGCCGGGAAAGTCCGAGAGTACGCGGTGGAGATCGTCGATCACGTCCGCCGGCACGCAGCCGGCGTCGATGACCACCGTGAGAGGATGGTATTCGCTGACGCCGTTGAAGGGCACGACCTCGATCACGGCGAGCATGCTTTCACCCTCGTTGCGGCGCTCGATCCTGCCCTTGACCTTGATGATCCCGTCTTCGACCAGTTCGTCGCGGTACTGCTCGTACACTTTGGGCCAGGCACGGCACTCGATGCCGCCGTCAACGTCTTCAAGACGGAACGAGAGCCACACGCCGCCGTTCTTGCTGACGCGCTTCTGGGCGCTCGCGACGATGCCGCCGGTCCAGAGGACGGCGCCGTCGCCGCTGTCGTCGAGAGCGCCGACGGGGACTTCGATCTCGTCGCGCAACTGATCGCGCAGACCCTGCAGCGGGTGGGCCGAGACGTACAGGCCGAGGGCCTCCTTCTCGGCCTTGAGCAGCGTCGCCTGATTCCACTCGCCCCGCGGCACCGTCGGCGCGGGGTGGCCGCCGTCGTCGGGCGGCACGAGATCGAAGAGCCCACCCTGCCCGCGCGCTGCGTCCTTGCGGCGGCGCTCGCCGTCCGACATCGCCAGCGGCAGCGCCTCGAGCATGCCCCGGCGCGGATCGCCGGTGCTGTCGAAGGCGCCGCTCTTGATCAGCGCCTCCAGCGTGCGCTTGTTGGCGAGCTGCGAGTCGACGCGGCCGCAGAAGTCGAAGACGGATGTGAACGGCCCGCCGGCGCGGGCGGAGATGATCGCCTCGATCGCTCCCACACCGACGCCCTTGACGGCGTTGAGGCCGAAGCGGATCTTGTCCTCGACGACCGTGAAGCCGACATCGCTCTCGTTGACGTCCGGCGGCAGGACATCGAGGCCCATCTCGTGGCACTGGTTGACGTAGAACGGCACCTTGTCCTTGGTGTTCATGACGCTGCTGATGAGCGCGGCCATGTACTCGACCGGATAGTTCGCCTTCAGCCAGGCGGTGCGGTAGCTGATCATCGCGTAGCAGGCGGCGTGGCTCTTGTTGAACGAGTAGTCGCCGGTGGCCTCGAAGCTCGACCAGAGCCTGGTGGCGACGGCCGGCGGCACGCCGCTCCTCTCCAGCCCTTCCAGCAGCGGCTCCTTGAGGGTGGCCATCAGCTGGTGGTTCTTCTTGCTGATGGCCTTGCGCAGGTCGTCGGCCTGAGCCGGCGTGAAGCCGCCGACGCGCCGGGCGATGGCCATGTACTGCTCCTGGTAGATGGTCACGCCGTGGGTCGGCTCCAGGATGGGGCGCAGAGCCTCGTGGTCGTAGACGACCGAGGCCGGGTTCTTCTTGTTGCGCGCATACGTCGGGATGTACTGCATCGGCCCCGGCCGGTAGAGGGCGACGATGGCGATGAGGTCCTCGAACTGCGTGGGGCCCACGTCGCGGAGCGCCTCCTTCATGCCGGGGCTCTCGAACTGGAACACGCCGATGGAGTCGCCGCGCTGCAGCATCGTGTACGTCTTCGCGTCGTCCAGCGGCAGTTGGTCTATCTCGATGCAGACGCCGCGTGTCTTCTCGATGATCGCGAGCGCAGCCTCGATGACGTCGAGGTTTCGCAGCCCGAGGAAGTCCATCTTGAGCAGGCCGAGCCTGGAGACGTCGTTCATGTCGAACTGCGTGACGAGCTCGGCCTCGCCCTTCTGCTGCAGCGGCAGATACTCGGTGAGCGGCTTGTCGCTGATCACCACCGCGGCGGCGTGGATTGATTCGTTGCGGATGAGGCCCTCGAGGCTCATCGCGAGGTCGACGACCTCCCTGACCTGCTCGTCGGCGTCGCAGGCCTGCTTGAGCTCGCTGCCGGAATGCATCGCTTGCGCGAAGGTCGCCGGCGGCGCCTGCTCGGGGATCATCTTGGCGATCTTGTCGCCGACGGCGTACGGCAGACCCATGACCCGGGCGGCGTCGCGAACGGCCGCGCGCGCCGCCATGGTGCCGAACGTGATGATCTGGGCGACCCGGTCGCGACCGTACTTCTCGGCCACGTACGCGATCACTTCCTCGCGACGCTCCACGCTGAAGTCCATGTCGATGTCGGGCATGCTCTTGCGCCCCGGGTTGAGAAAGCGCTCGAAGAGCAGGTCGTACTTCAGGGGGTCGATGTCGGTGATGCCGAGCGCATAGCTGACGATGGACCCGGCGGCCGACCCACGGCCGGGTCCGACGGCGATGCCGTTGTCCTTGGCGTACTTGACGTAGTCCCAGACGATGAGGAAGTACGCGTCGAAGCCCATCTCGCCGATGACGCCGAGCTCGAAGTCGAGGCGCTCGCGCGCCTCGGCCGAGGGCTCGGCGCCGTAGCGCTTCACGAGCCCGTGCTCGCACAGCGCGTGCAGGTGCGCCGCCTCGGTAGTGCCCTCGGGCACCGGGTACGTCGGCAGCTTGTAGTCGCCGAAGTCGAGGCTCAAGTCACAGCGCTCGGCGATCTCCACCGTCGCGGAGCACGCGCCCGGGTAGTCCTTGAAACGCTCTTCCATCTCCTCCGGCGACTTGAGGTAGAACTCGTCGCTGCCGTAGCGCATGCGCACCTCATCGGAGAGGTTGCTCTGCGTCTGGATGCAGAGCAGGGCGTCGTGCGCGTGAGCGTCCTCGTGACGGAGGTAGTGCACGTCGTTGGTCGCGACCGTGCGCAGACCGGCCTGCTCGGCGAGCTGCGCCAGCTTGGGCAGCAGTTCGCGCTGCTCGGGCAGGCCGGCGTCCTGCAGCTCGACGTAAACGTTCTCAGGGCCGAGGAGGTCGGCCAGTCGCCGCACCTCGGCCAGCGCGGCCTCGTCGTTGCCGTCGCGGAGCAACTGCGACGCCTTGCCGCTCATACAACCGGTGAGCGCGATCAGACCGTCGTGGTACTGCTCGAGCAACTCCCAGTCGGCGCGCGGCTTGTAGTAGTAGCCCTCGAGGTACGCGTGAGTGGAGAGCTTGACGAGGTTGCGGTACCCGGTCTCGTCACGGGCGAGCAGCGTGAGGTGGGCGTTCTTCTCCTTGACGCCGGCGCGGGAGCGCCGGTCGGTCGCGACGTAGAGCTCGAGGCCGATGATCGGCTTGATGCCTTCTTCCCGGGCGGCGTTGTAGAACTTGACGACGCCGCCCAGCGTGCCGTGGTCGGTGAGCGCGACGGCCGGCATCCCCAGCTCCTTGGCCCTGTGGACGAGGCTCTTCACACGGCAGGCGCCGTCGAGCAGCGAGTACTCGCTGTGCACGTGGAGATGGACGAAGTCGGCGGCCATGGATGCCCGGATTCTAGCACCTGGCGCCGGGCCCGCGGACGTGACCTGCGGACTCGCGGGCCGCGTCACTCTGGTGGGAGGTCGTCCGGGCCCCCCGGGACGCTGCTCGCCCGTGACGGCCACCCAGAGCACACGGTCGCTGCCGTCCACGACGATGCGTCGGCACATCGCAGTGAACGAGGTGTCGTGCGCGACGGAGCTCTCCTCGTTGTAGCCAAGTCAGGAACCCGCACGAAGTGAGTCCCTTCGCTGTCTTGTGCGGCCGCCGCGGCCCCACGGTCACCGCCATGAGGAGGGCGAGCGAGCATGCCGGAACAGTGGCTTGGTGTCATCGGCGGCGTGGACTGTCACTCTCGGACGCATCACGCCGTGGCTTTGGACGAGCGCGGGCAGCGACTCGGGGACGCGGACTTCCCGCGACGCTCGCGGGTTATCGTGCGCTTCACTCGTGGCTGGAGGGGTTCGGCCCGATCGCGGCTCTGGGGATCGAATCGACCTCATCCTACGGCGCTGGTCTCACGCGCTGGCTCACAGGCCGACAGGTCTGCCTGCTGGAGGTGAATCAGCCGCACAAGCACGCGCGCAGCCGCAAGGGGAAATCCCGACCCCGTCGACGCCCTGGCCGCGGCGCGGAATGTCCTGGCCGGCGAGATCGTCGTCGTGCCGAAAGACACAACCGGGGTGATCGAGTCGATCCGCCAGATTCGCGTCTCTCGAGAGGGGGCCGTGAAGGCGCTTGCCGCTGCAATGTGCCAGCCGGGAGACCTGATCGCGACCGCTCCTGCCGAGCTGCGCGAGTCGCTGCTCGGCAAGACTCTCCTCGGGCAGGCAGGCACGTCTGTGCGCACGAATGCGGCCGGATCCACGGCGGCTTGCCGAGCCCCTGCAGGCGGCCAAGTTCGCCCTGCGAAGCCTCGCCCTGCGCATCGCCGCCCTCGAGAGGGAGATCGGCCGACTCGACCGGGCCCTCGCGGAGCTCGTCCGCCGAGCCGCGCCCCTCCCCGCTTCCTCGGGGCCAACGAGACGTCCCCGGCTCAATCGCGGCGACGATCGTTCGGCGAATCGGGCACTGCGCATGATCGCTGTCGTGAGGATCGTCAACCGAGGTCGGGCGTGTCACCAGGACGCTGCGGCGACGTCGGGGTACTGGGAGGCGTCCATGGCGGGCCCGATTCCTCGAGAGATGCCGGGATTCCGGGCAGGGTACGGGTCGATGGCAACAGCCAGAACTGCGAACCGGTCATGAGACGCGCGCACTCGTACGAGGATGGATGAAGAGCAGCGAACCCTTGCGCCCGATGACTGCTCCCAGTAGCGTAATCGATACGTCGATGCACAGGAGGAGCACTGAGCCACGCCGAAGGTGGCTCTGGGCGCAATCGCAGAGAACGCGGGGCCGCTCAGTCGGGGCGCTCCCCGACCATCGACGTAGCGGAGAGGTGGGGCTCGATGAGACAGTACCCACAGGCCATCGGAGGCAGGCTGAATCTCCTGCGGACTTGTCGATTGCCCTTCCCCGAGCCGCTCTTTCGGCGAGAGTGGCGGCTCGGCTCGAACGGTCCTGTATGCGGTCTGGGGGAAACGGCATAGTGGATTGGCCCAACGGTGCATGGCGCCGCCTTTCCATTGAGGCCGACGGCCATGGCCCGAGCGAAGTCTCCGAGGTCTGGTGGCTACAGTGCGATCGCCACTTCGCCGACATCCGTGTCTCCCGCTCCGCCGACCCCGAGCGTCTTCCCTATTCCTCCACGCAGGCATTCGCAGGGCACGCATCCTATGATCCGGCAACGCACACGATGGAGTGGGTGAGTCGATTCGACACAGAAGACCGCTCCGAGCGCTCGAGCGCTCATGTCTATCCCTGCGAAGGAAATCCCCGTCTGATGCGCGAGGATGGTGACGCGTACACTGAGTATTGGGGACGCATGGACGTCGGGGACGAGCCAGGGAGGGTGGCCGAATCTGGGTCGTCTCTCCGCGTGCAAGTGGGCGAGTACGCCGTCACTCTCGAGAGGGTGGGATCCCGCACAGTCGGCACGTTGTTCACGTGCGACGGGTCGGCGTGGATCGCGCGACTCACAGCCGCAGAGACGCAGATCGACTGATCAGCGCACTCTCTCCGGTGTGACGGATTGGAGGGTCGAAGGCGACGGCGCGCCTGCGCCGGATCCACGCGCCGGCTCTCGGCTCAGCGCGTCTGCGGACCGCGTTCGACGCTGTGGGCCACGTAGGCCTGGCGGACCGCCATGGCACGCTCCAGCTCGCGACCGATGTCCGCGTAGAAGTGCTCGTGGTAGGTCGCGTCCGAAGCGCTGTAGACAGTGACGTAGAACGCCGAGAAGCCGGCGAGGAACGTCGCCACGCGCACGGACTCGCGGGTGAGGCCGCGATCGGGCGTCAGGTGCCACAGCACGTCCACGGGGTTGATGCCGCCCAGCCACTCCATCTGGACGGGGATGGAGACGGCGATGGTCCCGAAGAGCAGGAAGAAGAGCCACACGACCACGGCGAACAGAGCCACCTGCACCACCTGGGCCATCGTCATGACGACGCCGATGTTGAGACGCTGCAGACGGGTCAGCGGCCGCGGCTCGCCGAGGTCGGCGATGCCGGCGACGACGGGGGCCAGCGGCGTGCCGGCACAGGCGCTCTCGATGGAGGCTCTGTCGCCAGTGGCCTCCAGGCTGTGGATCCCCTGCGGAAGGCGCGTGGCGATGACGCAGAGGCCGAGAAGGATGAAGAGTCCGATGGTGAGCCACAGCCACCGGGCGGGCAGCGTGCCGGCGACCTGCCAGACCTCCGTGGTGAGGTAGATGATGGTGACGAAGAGCAGAAGCAGTGGCAGGGCACGGGTGACGAGCGGCACGACGCTGCCGAATTGCCGCGTGGTCCACCGGACGGCCCAGCCAACGAGCGGGATGAGCGCTGCCCAGGTGACGACCCAGGCGAGCGCGAGGAACCCGACGGCCACCCCCACGGTCACCAGGGGTGGGAGCCACCGCAGTGAGGCGAAGCCACTGAGGAGTGTGGGCACGACGACGTAGGCAGCGAGCACGCCCCAGCCGACGCGCCGCGGCAGCGCATGGAACGGTCGCCCCCCGCGCAGATTGACGACTCCAAAGGCGACCAGGAACAGCCCGGCGGCGACGGCGACGGCCACGCCGCCCGCGACGCTGCGGACATCGGCGGCGCTCGTGACGACGAGGAAGAGGAAGCTGACGAAGAGGAACGGCGACGCCCTCGTCCAGATGGCCGTGGTGGAACTGTGGTCGAGGGCGAACTGCGGCAGCCCGCGACGAAAGAACCAGCGGTCCATCGCGCGTTGCAGGTCCGTGGCCGGATCATCACGGTCCGCCGCCGGCGCGCCTGGGGAGTAAGGGATCGCATCGTTCATGAACGCCCTTCCGACGTGTCGGCCGGTGGTGTCGCCGTGCACACCGCGCCGGGATCGGCGACCAGCGCGGGACGCTATCCTAGCCGGGATTCTGCACGAATACCCGTGCGGGAGCGCCGATGGGCACGTCATGCTCGTCCCATGGGGTGACACGCCCCTCGGCGTCGAAGCACCGGCGGACTGTCGACTGCGAGACACCCGCGACGTGCCGCAGGGTCACCCCGTCGAACCCGCGCGCCTCCATGAGATCGACGACGACGCGGCCCAGCGAATCTGACCTCTGCTGATACTATCCTGAGGTAGCCGTTGCGTGACCGGCCTCCCTGGTCAGACGACGAAAGCGACTTCCGATGGCGTCCCCAAAGCGCACTGCCTCGCGAGCCAGATTCGTCCTGCAGGAGCTGGCGGTCGATGCGCTGATCACCGCGGTGATCCTTTGGGTGCTGGTCCTGCTCGGCGAACCTCTCGCCGCCATCATCACCAGCCCGTGGTTCATCGTCCTCATGGCCGGCAGCCTCGCCTACATCGCGTGGAAGGCCTACCGCCACAAGTCTGCGGACGCCGACGATGCGTGACGTCGCACGATGAGCCGGCCGACCCCGGGCCCTGGTCCTCGTCGAGCGTTCGGACCGCTGCTCACCACCGACGGCCGACTCCGCTTTCTCGACCTCGCCCGCGGGCTGGCCATCGTCTTCATGGTCTTCCAGCACGTCCAGATCATCTTCGCCGTGGGCTCCGGCGAGGACTCGGTGCTCGGCGTGACCTTCCTGCTCCTCGGCACCGCCCCCGCCGCGCCGGTCTTCATGGTCGCGATGGGCTTCCTGTTCGGCAGCTCGTCCCGCACCGGAGTGCGCGAGGGCGTCGTGCGCGGGCTGCAGCTGTTCGCGCTCGGCTACTTGCTCAACCTGGTGCGCTTCTCCGTGCCGCTGCTGGTGAGCGGCGACGCGCGCGCCATCGACGCCTTCGGCGGCACCTGGTGGGGGCCGCTCTTCGAGATCGACATCCTCCAGCTCGCCGGCCTCTCGCTCATCGTCCTCGGACCGGTCAAGCGGTACGCGCGCGACCCGCGCCTCGTCCTGGCGCTGGCGGCGGTGGTGGCGGTCGTCGCGCCGCTCCTGTGGGGGGTCGGCGGCGGGAACGTCGCCCTCGACCCGCTGTGGGGGCTCGGCGACTGGGTGTCGTTCCCGCTCTTCCCGTGGCTCGCCTACCCACTGCTCGGCCTCTCTCTGGCCGGGTTCGCCGCCCGTGCCTCTTCCGCGCGCCGGCTGATGCGGGGCTGGGCGCTCGCAGGCTGCGGTGCGGCTCTGGCCGGCGTAGCGCTCCTCCCCTTTGCTCCCGGCCCCGGCGAGATCCTCGCCTTCGGCGACTACTACCGCAGCGGCCTGCCGGTGCAGTTGCTGCTGGCGGGCTTCGTCCTGCTCTGGCTGCCGCTCCTGTGGTGGCTGGACGGCCGCCTTTCGTGGCGCATCGTGCCGCGCTACCTGACCTCGCTGAGCCGCAACATCACCGCCGTCTACCTGATCCAGTGGGTACTGATCGGCTGGCTCGCGATCGGCCTCGGTGTGTTCGACCAGCCGTCATGGGTCGCCGCGCTGCTCGGGGTGCCGATCCTGGTCGCGAGCCACCTTCTCGCGCTCGGGTACGCGCGTCTGGACGCCGGGTGGCGTGGCCGCGGGCAGGTCGCTTCTGCTTGACCGGCGCGCCGCGCGAGCACTGCCGCGCCGCCACCCCGCAACGTCCACCCCGCCCCACTTTCGTCATCCTGACGCGTGGTGCGGCCGGCATACGCTGGCGTCGTGAGGACTCCATGAACCAGTTTCCCGTGTCGCCGGCACGTCGATACTCCAACGCGGGACAGTGTCCAAGCTTTGCGCCGCGTCAACTTATGAGTTAACATGCGGCTCACTGTCATCTCGAGCAGCACGTGGATCATCGCCGCCGTGGTCGATGGTCGCGGTCGCTGTTCCATCAGGGAGGCGCTTGATGCAGTCGCGGTCACCGACCGAGCGGCCCATGCTCAACTCCTCGCCTTGCTGGGCAAGATCGCTCTCGCCGGACCACCGAGAGACGAGCGCCGGTCGCGACACCTCGGCGAGGGCATCTTCGAGCTCAAGACGCCTCGAGGGTTCCGGCTCGTCTTCTTCTTCGAGCAGCGGCGGCTCATCGTGTGCAGCGAGCTCTGCAGGAAGCCCAAACCGCGCGAGCTCCGGGGGATCGTCCGGCGTGCACAGCATCTCCGCACGGACTACCTCGCCGCCTCGGCCGTCGGCGACATCGTTGTCGAGATAGGAGCGTGATGGCGCCGACCTTCGATGAGCACGCGACGCTGGCGCGGCAGCATCCCGAGTACTGGAGCTACCTCATGACGCTCGAGCTCATCGACGCGCTGGTCGCCGAGATGGACGCCAAGGGAGTCAGTGGCGCCGAGCTGGCCCGTCGCATGGGCACGTCACGGGCCTGGGTCTCGCGCGTGCTCGCCGGCGAGTGCAACCTCACCGCAGCGACCATGGGCAAGCTCGCCTTTGCTCTGGGCATGAGGGTGACGACCCAGATCGTGCCTCTGGAGGCCGCCGCGGCCCACGCCAAGAGCGGCGGGTCCGGCCTCGGGTAGTCCGACCGAGAGACGGCGGGGGCGCCGCCGGTCCTTGGGCGCTTCGCTCTCTGCGCGCCGGGTACACCCACCGCGTTGGTTGAACGGATCTCCCTCACAGGAGGCGGACCATGAACGACGATCTGGGCCGCGTGGTCCTCGCCCACCCGCGTCAGGTGACGGGGTTGCTCAGCTCCCCGACGCCCTCGACGGTGATCGTCACCGTCTGGCCGGCGGCGAGCGGGCCGACGCCCGGCGGCGTGCCGGTCATGAGGACGTCGCCGGGCTCGAGCGTCATGACGCCGCTCACGAACGCAAGGAGCTCCAGCGGCGAGACGATCATGTCGCCGACCAGGCCGTGCTGGGCCTCGGCGCCGTCGAGGCGCGCGCTCACGCGCGCGCCGGCTCCCGGCGCCTCCGGCACGATCCACGGCCCGAGCGGGCAGAAGGTGTCGAAGCTCTTGGCGCGCGTCCACTGCCCGTCCACCTTCTGCAGGTCGCGAGCGGTGACGTCGTTGCCGCAGGTGTAGCCGGCGACGAAATCGGCGGCGTCGGCCGGCGAGACGCCCTTGCAGCGCCGGCCGATCACGACGACCAGCTCGGCCTCGTAGTCGACCTGCAGCGAGCGGGCCGGGCGGACGACGGCTTTCCCCGGCCCGATCACCGCCGTGCGCGGTTTCATGAAGAGGATGGGCTCGGCCTTGGTCTCCATGCGCAGCTCCTCGGCGTGCGCACGGTAGTTGAGTCCCACGGCGACGATCTTGCCAGGGACGACGGGCGCGAGCAGCAGCGTCTTCTTCGGATCAGCGTCCGCGACCAGCGTGGCCAATGAATCCCACGCCGGCCGGTCGAACAGCTCGACGCGGTCGTCGGTGAATAGGCAGTGCCAGGCGTGATCCGCCACAAGGACGCGACCGAAGGCCCCGACCGGAGGCGTCACAGGAGCGCCGCCCAAGACGCCGACGCCGCTCACTCCCCCGCGCCCCGCAGCATCCCGAACTCGATCGAGTCGACCAGTGCCTCCCAGCTCGCCTCGATGATGTTCTCGCTCAGGCCGATGCTGCCCCAGCTCTCCTCGCCGTCGCTGGCGTCGAGCAGCACGCGGGTGACGGCGCCGGTGCCCTTGGTCTCGTCGAGGATGCGCACCTTGTAGTTGACCAGCTCGATGTCGGCGAGGTGCGGGTACTTGCCCACGATCGCCTGTCGCAGCGCCGTGTCGAGGGCGTTGACGGGCCCGTTGCCCTCGGCCGTGCTGATGATGCGCTCGTCGCCCACGTGCACCTTGATCGTCGCCTCGACGACCGCCTTGCCGTCCTCCCGCTTCTCGACGATGACGCGGAAGCTCTCGAGGCGGAACAGTGGGTCGTGCGGCGCGAGCTCCTCGCGCAGGAGCAGGTCGAACGACGCGTCCGCGGCCTCGTAGTGGTAGCCCTCGTGTTCGCGCGCCTTGAGGCGCTTGAGCACCATGGCGACGCGCGCGTCGTCGCCCTCGATCTGCAGGCCCAGCTCGTGCGCCCTGCGGATCACCGCGCCCTTGCCGGACAGCTCCGAGATCACGACGCGCTGCTCGTTGCCCACGCTCCCCGGGTCGACGTGCTCGAAGGTCTCGGGAGCTTTCTCGACCGCCGCCACGTGCAGACCGCCCTTGTGGGCGAAGGCCGAGCGGCCCACGTAGGGCGCGTGCGCCCAGATGGCCGCGTTGACGACGTCGGCGACGAAGTGGGATGTCTCGGTGAGCCGCCGCAGCTGATCATCGCTCACCACGTCGTACCCCATCTTGAGCTTGAGCGCCGGGATGATGCTGATGAGGTTGGCGTTGCCGCAGCGCTCGCCGTACCCGTTCACCGTGCCCTGGACGTGGCGGGCGCCGGCCTCCACCGCAACGAGGCTGTTCGCGACCGCGCAGTCGCCATCGTTGTGGACGTGCACACCGACGAGCGCGCCGCCGAGGGCCGCCGTGACCTCGCGGACCACGTCCGCGACCAGCGGCGGCAACGACGCCCCGTTGGTGTCACAGAGGCAGAGCACCGCGGCGCCCGCTTCGGCGGCCGCGGTGACGCACCGCAGCGCGTACTCGCGGTCGTCGCGCCACGCGTCGAAGAAGTGCTCGGCGTCGTACACGACGCTCTTGCCCTGCGCCGTGAGAAAGCGCACCGACTCGTCGATCATGCGCAGGTTCTCGTCGCGGCTCACGCGGATGACCTTGCTCAGGTGCAGCCCCCACGTCTTGCCGACGATGGTGACCGTGGGCGTGAACACCTCGGCGAGCACCCGGAGGTTGTCGTCGGCCTCGGCCGGCACGCCCTTGCGCCGCGTCATGCCGAAGGCGACGAGCTCGGCAGTCGCGAGCCGCTCGTCGCGCATCCGCCGGAAGAACTCCATCTCCTTGGGGTTGGACGCGGGAAAGCCGCCCTCGATGAACCCGATGCCGAGCTCGTCGAGCTTGAGCGCGATGCGCACCTTCTCTTCGACCGATACCGACATGCCTTCCTGCTGCATGCCGTCCCGCAAGGTGGTGTCGTAGAGTTGTACCTGCCGCTCGTGCATCGGGTCCTCCCCGCGGCCGGCGCCCGGACGCCGGCCGATCGTCAGTCCCTCGCGTACTCCATGTAGTGGCCGAACTCCTCGTCCCTGCCCTCGACGATGGCGCGGAAGCGCTCCTGCACACGCCGCGTGATGGGGCCGGGTTCGCCGACGAACTGGTCGTCGACCTCGCGGATCGGGACGATCTCCGCGGCGGTGCCGGTGAAGAAGAGCTCGTCGGCTATCACCAGGTCGCTGCGCGCCAGCGTGCGCTCCTGCACCTCGATACCCTCGGCGCGCGCGATCTGCATGACGGAGTCACGCGTGATGCCCTCGAGCACGCCGTCGCTCGGCGGCGGCGTCATGAGCACGCCGTTGCGCACCACGAAGATGTTCTCGCCCGAACCCTCGGCGACGTGGCCGTGGCCCGTCAGCATGATCGCCTCGTCGTAGCCGGCGTTGGTGACCTCGACCTTGGCGAGGATGCTGTTCAGGTACTGGCCCGTTGCCTTGGCGGCGCGGGCCAGGGCCGTGTGGTCGAGCGACTGGATGCTCGAGATCTTGGCGCGGATGCCCCGCTCGATGCCCTCTTCGCCGAGGTAGGCTCCCCACGGCCAGGCGGCGATGACCACCTCGACCGGGGCGTTGAGAGGGAAGAGACCCATCTCGCCGTACCCACGAAAGATGATCGGGCGGATGTAGCAGTGCTCGAGCCCGTTGCCCTCGATCACCGCGAAGGTCGCGTCGTAGAGCCGCTCGAGGCTGTACGGCACCGGCATGTAGTAGAGCTTGGCGGAGCGGACGAGACGCTTGAGGTGCTCCTCGAGGCGGAAGACGGCCGGCCCCTTCGGCGTGTGGTAGGCGCGGATGCCCTCGAAGACGCCGGAGCCGTAGTGCAGGGCGTGCGAGAGCACGTGGACCTTGGCGTCCGCCCATGGCACGAGCTCGCCGTCCATCCAGATCGTGTCAACCTCCGGGATCGAGGCCATCGTCTTCCTCCTGTTCCTTCTGCGCGGACTCCGCGCGATACCTTCAACCTCGACCTAAGGGTTAAGGCAGCCTCCCGTACTGGCTCAGACGCGCTCGGCCACGAGGTCGCCGACCTCGCTCGTCGAGTAGCCCATCTGGCCGGAGGCCATGCCCTTCATCTTCGTGCCGGTGACCTCGGTCACGGCGCGCTCCACATCCTGCGCCGCCTGGCTCTCGCCCAGGGTGTCGAGCATCATGGAGCCGGCCACGATGGCCGCGACGGGGTTGATCACACCCAGACCGGTGTACTTGGGCGCCGAACCGCCGATGGGCTCGAACATGCTGACGCCCTCGGGGTTGATGTTGCCACCGGCCGCGACGCCCATGCCACCCTGGGTGATCGCGCCCAGGTCGGTGATGATGTCGCCGAACATGTTGCCGGTCACGAGGACGTCGAACCACTCCGGGCTCTTGACCATCCACATGCAGGTGGCGTCCACGTGGTAGTACTCGCGCTTGACGTCCGGGTACTCCTCTTCGCCGATCTCGTTGAAGCGGCGGTTCCAGAGGTCGTAGACGAACGTGAGGACGTTGGTCTTGCCCACCAGTCCGAGAGTGTTGTCCGGGCCGATGCCGCGTGACTTCTTGCCATGCTTGCGTGTGTACTCGAACGCCCAGCGCAGACAGCGGTCGACCTGGGCGCGGCTGTACAGCATGTTCTGCACGGCGACCTCGTGCGGCGTGTCCTTCATCATGATGCCGCCGCCGCCCGCGTACATGTCGCCGGAGTTCTCCCGGACCACGGTGTAGTCGATGTCCTTCGGGCCCTTGTCCTTCAGCGGAGTCTCGACGCCCGGGTAGAGACGCACGGGACGCAGGTTGATGTACTGGTCCAACTCGAAGCGCAGGCGCAGGAGGAGGCCCTTCTCCAGGATGCCGGGCTCGACGTCCGGGTGCCCTACGGCGCCGAGGTAGATCGAGTCGGATCCCTTGAGCTCGCCGACGGCCGACGCCGGCAGGATCTCGCCGGTGCGCAGGTAGCGCTCGCCGCCGAAGTCGTAGTGCGTGAGGTCGAGCTTGAAGTCGTGCTTCGCGGCAGCGGCCTCCAGGGCCTTGAGGCCCTCGGCCACGACCTCGGGCCCGGTGCCGTCGCCCGGCATGACTGCGATCTTGTACGTCTTCCCCATGGTCCTTCTCTCCGATACTGGACGTTCAGGCATGGCGGCGGCGCTTACGCGCCCTCTCCGCCCACGCGCGATTTCACGTACTCGAGCAGGCCGCCACGGTCGATGAGCTCCTGCATGAACGGCGGGAACGCCTCGGCGTCGTACTTCGTGCCCTGCGTGAGGTTCTCGACGGTGCCGGCGGCGAGGTCGACCTTGAGGCGGTCGCCCATGCGGGCCTCCTCGGCGGCCGTGGGGCAGACTACGATCGGCAGGCCGGTGTTGATGGCGTTGCGGTAGAAGATGCGCGCGAACGACGAGGCGACGACGCAACTGACGCCTGAGTACCTGATGGCCACCGGCGCGTGCTCGCGCGAGCTGCCGCAGCCGAAGTTCTCGGTGGCGACGATGATGTCGCCGGGCTGCACCCGGCTGACGAAGCCGGCGTCGATGTCCTCCATGGCGTGCGTCGCGAGCTCGTCCGGGTCGCTGGTGTTGAGGTAGCGGGCCGGGATGATGACGTCGGTGTCGACGTCGCGGCCGTACTTGTGGACGGCGCCCTCGAAGATCATCGCGACCCTCCCTGCTCCGCGCCGACTTCTTCGGGCGTGGCGACATGGCCGGCCAGCGCCGAGGCGGCGGCCACGTACGGGCTCGCGAGGTAGACCTCGGCGCCCGGGTGGCCCATGCGGCCGACGAAGTTGCGGTTCGTGGTGGCGACGGCGCGCTCGCCGTCGGCGAGGACGCCCATGTGACCGCCGAGGCAGGCGCCGCAGGTGGGCGTGCTGAAGGCGCAGCCGGCCTCGATGAGGGTCTGCATGGTGCCGTCGGCGATCGCGTCCAGGCTCACCTGCTGCGTGCCCGGCAGGATGATGCAGCGTACGCCCGGGTGCACCTTCTTGCCGCGCAGGATGGAGGCGGCCTGACGCAGGTCCTCGAGGCGGCCGTTGGTGCAGCTGCCGATCACCACCTGGTCGATGGCGATGCCCGCCAGGTCGGCCGCAGCCGCGGCGTTGCTCGGCAGGTGCGGCTTGCTCACGGTGAGCGGCACGACGGAGGCGTCGATCTCGAGCACGCGCGCGTAGTCGGCGTCGGCGTCGCTGGCGAACACCGTGCCGGCGGTCCGTGCGCGGCTGCCTTCCGGCCGGGACTGCAGGTACCGCGTCGTCTTCTCGTCGAAGCCGACGATGCCGTTCTTGCCGCCGGCCTCGATCGCCATGTTGCACATCGTGAAGCGTTCGTCCATGGAGAGCGCCTCGATGGCCTCGCCGGTGAACTCCATCGCCTGGTAGAGCGCCCCGTCGACGCCGATCAGGCCGATGGTGTGCAGGATCAGGTCCTTGCCCGTGACCCACGGCTGCGGGCGGCCCGAGTAGACGAACTTGATGCTCTGGGGCACGCGCAGCCACGTGTGGCCCCAGGCCATGGCGGCGGCGAAGTCGGTGCTGCCCATGCCGGTGCTGAAGGCGGCCACGGCGCCGTAGGTGCAGGTGTGGCTGTCGGCGCCGATGACGACGTCGCCCGGCGCCACCATGCCGGTGTCGGGGAGCAGCACGTGCTCGATGCCTACGCGCCCGACCTCGAAGTAGTTGACGATCTCGTGCCTGCGCGCGAACTCGCGCATCAGCTTGCTCTGGGCCGCCGCCTTGATGTCTTTGTTGGGCGTGAAGTGGTCGGGCACGAGCGCGATGCGGGCCGGATCCCAGACCTTGGTGAACCCGGCCTTCTCGAACTCCGCGATCGCCAGCGGCGCGGTGATGTCGTTGGCCAGCGCGAGGTCGACCTTCGCCTCGATGATATCGCCGGCATGGACCTCGCCCGCGCCCGCGGCGCGGGCGAGGATCTTCTCAGTGATCGTTGAACCCATCTAGACCTCCCCTGCGGCCGCGGCGTTGTTGACGGCCCTCACATAGGCCTTCGCCGAGGCTTCCATCACATCGAAACTGACCGCCTGACCGTTGAACGAACGGCCGTTGACCTCCACCGCGACGCGCACCTCGGCGAGCGAATCCTTCCCGGATGAGATCGCGTGTACCTGATAGTCCGCGAGACTGCCGCTGATGCCGACCGCGTCGTCGATGGCGGCAAACACGCTCTCGACCGAGCCGTTGCTGAAGCTGCGGCCCTTCTTGACCTCGCCGCGCGCCTCGACCTCGACCTGGCTGGTCGGGATGATCGACGATCCCGACTGGTTGACGAAGCTGCGGAGGGTGAACTGATCCTCGCGCTCGCGGATCTCTTCGCTCACGAGCGCCTCCAGGTCGAGCAGGGTGACCTGCTTCTTCTTGTCGGCGATCTCCTTGAAGCGCGCGAAGGCGAGCTTGAGCTCGGCGTCCGAGAGCGTGTAGCCGAGCTCGGCCAGCTTGGCGCGCAGCGCGTGCCGGCCGGAGTGCTTGCCGAGCACGATGTCGTTGTCGGTGAGACCGACGTCGGCGGGCGTCATGATCTCGAAGGTGGACGCCTCGCTGAGCACGCCCGCCTGGTGGATGCCGCTCTCGTGGGCGAACGCGTTGCGCCCCACGATCGCCTTGTTGCGCTGGATCTGGTAGCCGGTGAGCGAGCTCACCAGCCGGCTGGTGCGGGCGATCTCAGTGGTGTCCACGCCGGTCTCGCAGACAAAGGAGTCGCGGCGCGTACGGATCGCCATCACGACCTCCTCGAGCGAGGCGTTGCCGGCCCGCTCGCCGATGCCGTTGACGGCGCACTCCACCTGCGTCGCGCCGGCGCGCACGGCGGCGAGGGAGTTGGCGGTGGCCAGCCCGAGGTCGTTGTGGCAATGGACGCTCACGTCGACGTCGCTCAGTGAGGGACACAGCTCGTAGAGCCGCAGGATGAACTCGCCGAACTCGATCGGCAGCGCGTAGCCCACCGTGTCCGGAACGTTGATGGTCGTGGCGCCGCACTCGACGGCCACGCCCAGCACCTCGGCGAGGAAGGCGGGCTCGGAGCGACTCGCGTCCATGGCGCTGAACTCGACGTCGGCGCCGGCGTGGGTGCTCGCGAGGTCGCGCGCCAAACCCACCATGGCGCGCGTGTCGGCGAGCACCTGCTCCGGCGTCTTCCTGATCTGGTGCTTCATGTGTACCGCGCTGGTGCTGATGAAGGTGTGGATTCGTGGCCTCTCGGCCACCTTCACCGCGTCCCAGGCGGTCGTGATGTCTTGCTCGATGGCCCGCGCGAGGCCTGCGACCCGCGGGCCCTGCACCTCGGTGGCGATCGCCTTGACGGCCTCGAAGTCGTCGGGCGAGGCGATCGGGAAGCCGGCCTCGATGATGTCCACCCGCAGCTTGGCGAGCTGGTGGGCTATCTCGAGCTTCTCGGCCCTGTTCAAGGTAGCGCCCGGCGCCTGTTCGCCGTCGCGCAGCGTCGTGTCGAAGATCTTGATGTACCTGTCAGTGCTCACGAGTCACCTACACCTCCCAAGGCACGCGTCGTCGTCAGATGGAACAGCGGATCCGGATGTGATCCAAGAGATGGCCGTGCAGGCCGCAGGTGTCTACGCATCCCCCCGCGGGGGGAGGAGGAGCAGGCAGCCGAAGAGGGAGAGGTCGCGGGCGCGTACCCCAATGTGGGCCTCCCGGCCGGACTCACTTGTCGCATGTCGACGCATGGCCTGAGGAGTGTACGTCAGGCGCGCGGGCAGGCGCAAGCACCGGGAGGTTCGAACGGCCGTGATCAGGACGGCGACTCTGGTACCATCGGCATGTCCGTCGGGCTCAGCTCAGGGGGTACATCATGTGCCGGCGATCGCTCGCGATCACGGTGTTCGTCATCCTCACGCTGGCCTGCGCAGCCGCACCGGCGCTCGCGTTCGACCCGATGTGGTCGCAGGACGTAGCCGGCGACGCGCAGCTGGCAACGGGCACACGCGGGCCCATCGTGGCCTGGGAGGTCGCCGGAGACGGCGGGACGACCTCGCTCCAGGCTGCGCAGCACCCGCGCGAGGGGGGCGCCGCCGTAGCGACCCGCACCGTCGTTCCGGCCGTCGCCGGTCTGACGGACTGGTACGTGACCGGCGACGGCTCGCAGAACGTCACGGTGGTCTGGAAGGCCGGCGGCGCAGTCCACGCCAAGCGCGTCGACCTGAGCACCGGCTCCGCGACGTATGGTCCCGTGGTCGTGTGTACGGATGCCGCCGTCGTGACGGCACGCGGCTCCGGCTCCACAGTGGCCCTCACCGGCGCCGCGGCGGACGGCGCCGGCGGTGTCTGGGTGTGGTGCACGGCCTCGCCCACCGAGAGCTCCGGCGACACCCTGCTGAACCACGTGTCGCCCACCGGCACGCTCGGCGAAACAGACCCCGGCCTGGAGGTCCCCGGCGGAACGGTGGAGGCCCTCGGGGTCGACGCCGACCACCACGCGTTCGTCCTGCTCGTCGACCAGGGACGCACGTCGATCAAGGTGCAGCGCTACGACACGAACGTCACCCCTGTCTGGCCCTCCGCGGTCTCGCCGTACAACCCTCTTCTCGGCGAGACGGCAGCGGTCAAGGTGCCCATCGGGGTCACCGCGGTCTCCGCAGCGACCGTCGCCTGGCGCGAAGGCGCGAAGGTCAAGATGCAGCGATTCTCCGCCACTGGGGCGCGCCTTCTGCTGCGGCCGGCGGCGGTCACGATGGCGGCCGGCGCCGTGAGACTGGCCGCTGACGGCTTCTCCGGCTGCTATCTGGTCGGGCCGTCCGCGAGCGGTATCGTCGCGCGGCACCTGGACGCCGGGGGGCGCGAGATCGACGCTCCCGGCAGCGTCCTTCAGGTCCCCGGCATCAGCGAGTCACAGGTCGACGCGGTCGCGGCGAATCGCGCCGGCGACCTCGCGGTCGCGTACAGCGACGCTGCGTCGGCCACGGTCCCCGGTGTCGCGCAGCTCACGGCCTTAGGCCGTTGGCAGAACGACGAGCTCACGCCGGCGCCGGAGTCCTTCTCAGCCGCGGCCCCGGACGGCGGCGGTGGGGCCTACGTCCTCGGCGCCGGCGGAGGCGCGGCGCTGCTGCGCTACGCCGAAACCGGCAAAGCCGTCACCTTCCGCCCGCAATCCGCGCTCGTGGAGTACGGCAAGTCCGTCATCGTCTCCGGCTACCTCA
This sequence comes from uncultured Actinomycetes bacterium, assembly GCA_963709345.1. GTDB lineage: Bacteria > Actinomycetota > Thermoleophilia > UBA2241 > UBA2241 > CAIXSE01. The sequence goes on along the minus strand of CAVPVX010000011.1, from coordinate 267,113 downwards.
CGGACAGCGGCGAGCCGGTCGCGGCGGGCAGCACCGTCACCCTGTTCGAGACTCGCGGAGACGTCAGCCGAGACCGGGGGGCGGCGACCACCGACGGCCAGGGCTTCTACAGCACGACCATCACGCCCGGGTCCAATGCCGCCTGGAGCGCGGTGGCGACCGATGCCACCAACGTATCGGTCGAGATCCTCGTGATGCCGCGTGTGACACTCAAGCTGGCGCACAGCGTCTCGGGCACCAGGCTCACCGAGATCTTCAGCGGTTCAGTCGCGCCCAACCACGCGGGGAAGAAGATCCTCGTCCAGAAGGCCGTCGGTTCGAGCTGGCGCACGGTCGCGGCTGGCCGGCTCGACAGGCGCTCGCACTACCGCGTCGGCTGGAGGCTGCCCTACCGCACGGCCACCTACAAGGTGCGTGTGATCCTGCCCAAGCACGGCGACCACTCCGAGGGCGCGTCGCCTACGGGGACCGTGCGCATCAAGATCCGCCGCGGCTGACGGACAAGGCATGCGAAAGGGGCGGCGGGCCTCACGACCCGCCTCGCCGTATCGAGACCACGCATGCTTGAGTCCACAGCCGTGACCGCAGGTACTACCTGGGGATAGACTCCGTTGTCACGGCCGCCGCCGCGGACCACGCTACATCGACACCCTCCCGGCAAATCCGGGGGAGGATACCTGATGCAGTCGACGGGAGGCGCACGATGGGCACAGTCGCACCGGACCAGAAGGCTTCCGCCGACCCGAGAGCGTCGTGGGCGGCAGAGCTTGAGCCCGCAGTGCAGGCTCAAGCGAAGCAGCTCTTCTCCCTGATCGCTCAACACAAGCTGTCACCGCTGTCCAGCGAACGCTGGCAGGGCGAGATGATGGACTGGGCCATGGCCGACGAACGGCTCAAGGTGGAACTCTTCCGCTTCGTCGACGTGTTCCCCACCCTGCGCACAAGCGAAGAGATCGATCGTCACCTGCGCGAGTACTTCGAGCAGCCGGGCCTCGAAGTGCCGCGCGTCGTGCGCCTCGGGCTTTCCGCCTCGAAGAAGCGCGTGGTGGCGCCGGTCGCGACCGCGGTGATCCGCCGCCAGATGCTCTCCTTCGCCGGCCGCTTCATCTTCGGCAAGGATGCGGCCGCGGCCTTGCCCAAGCTCAGGGCGCTGCGCAAGCGCGGCCTCGGGTTCACACTCGACGTCCTCGGCGAGGCATCAGTCGGCGAGAGTGAGGCCATCGACTACCAGGGGCGCTACATCGAGCTTCTCGACGGCCTGCAGCGGGAGGTCGGCGCGTGGACCCCCGATCCGGTCCTCGACCATGCCTCCTGGGGTCCCGTCCCCCGCGTCAACATCTCGATCAAGATCACGTCGCTGTTCTCCCAGATCGACCCGCTGAGCTCCCGCGGGTCCGTCGAGGCCGTGAAGGACCGCCTGCGTCCGATCTTCCGGAAGGCACGGGACACCGGGGCCTTCGTCAACATCGACCTCGAGCAGTTCCGGTATCGCGATCTCACGTTCAGCGTGTTCAAGGAACTGCTGGAGGAGGACGAGTTCGCCACCTACGACGAGGCCGGGATCGTGGTGCAGGCGTACCTGCGCGACGCGGAAGACGATGTCCGCGACCTCATCGCCTGGGCCAAGGAACACAAGCGGGTCATCACCGTGCGTCTCGTCAAGGGCGCGTACTGGGACTACGAGACCGTGCAGGCCGCGCAGGAAGGCTGGCCGGCGCCGGTGTTCACGCACAAGCCTGACTCGGACGTGATGTATGAACGGATCACGCGCATCATGCTGGAGCACCCGGAGCAGATCCGCTCCGCCTTCGCCAGCCACAACGTGCGCTCGCTCGCCTGCGCCATCGCCACGGCCGAGGCTCTCGGGCTCCCCAAGGATGCGTACGAGCTGCAGATGCTCCACGGCATGGGAGAACCCATCAAGGCCGCCATCAGGAGGCTGGGCCTGCGGCTGCGCGAATACGCGCCGGTAGGCGAGCTCATCCCCGGCATGGCCTACTTCGTGCGCCGGCTGCTCGAGAACACCGCCAATGAATCGTTCCTTCGCCGCACCTTCGCGGAAGGAGAGGACCAGGCCCGGCTGACGCGAGCGCCACATCCTTCTCCCGACGTCAGTCGCGCGCCGCAGCGCGTCCCCCTCTGGGTGCCCACGGATGCGGCGTTCCCCGGCCCCTTCGTGAACCACCCGCACGCCGACTTCGCACGCCCAGAGAACCGCGTCGCGTTCACCGAGGCGCTCGAGCGCGTCAAGTCCGGTGAGGCGGCGGCCGGACTGGGCAAGCACTGGCCGCTCTGGATCGGCGGCGAAGCCGTGAAGACGAAGGAGAGAATCACCTCGGTGAACCCCTGCCGGCCGGAGGAAGAAGTCGGCACGGTGGCCTACGGTGGTCCGGACGAGGCGGAGAAGGCGGTGGAAGCCGCGAAGGCGGCGTTCGGCAGCTGGAGCACGACTCCGCCAGTGGAGCGCGCCGGCGTCCTGTTCCGCGCCGCGGAATTGATGCGCCGTGAGCTCTTCGAGTTGGCGGCGCTCCAGGTGTACGAGGCGGGCAAGGCGTGGCGCGAGGCAGACGCGGACGTGGGCGAGGCGATCGACTTCCTCGAGTACTACGGGCGCGAGATCCTCCGGCTGCAGGCGGACGGCGAACTCATCTCTGTCGACGACGACGATGAGGACCGGATGCGGCCGCTGGGCGTAGCGCTGGTCGTCGCGCCGTGGAACTTCCCGCTGGCCATCCTCACGGGGATGACGAGCGCCGCACTGGTGACCGGCAACGCCGTCATCGTGAAGCCGGCCGGCCCGACCCCGGTGATCGGCGCCCAACTGGCTCGCCTCCTCCACGAGGCCGGCGCGCCGGCAGGCACGATCAACTTCCTCCCCTCTCCTGGAAGCACCGTGGGCGCGCGGCTTGTGCGACACCCCGACGTCGAAGTCATCGCATTCACCGGCTCCAAGGAGGTGGGGCTGCGCATCATCGAGGAGGCGGCGAGCCACCCGACACACACGGGACTCAAGCACGTGATCGCCGAGATGGGCGGCAAGAACGCCCTGATCGTCGACGCCGACGCCGACCTGGACGTCGCCGTCCTCGAGGGCATCGTGAGCGCCTTCCACTACCAGGGTCAGAAGTGCTCCGCCGCGTCGCGCATCGTGGTGCTCGAGAGCGCCTACGACGAGTTTCTCGCCCGCTTCGTCGAGGCGGCGCGGTCCGTCGTCATCGGCCCTCCCGAGGATCCGGCCAGCCGGATGGGTCCCGTCATCACCGCCGAGGCGAAGAAGACCATCGAGGGGTACATCGAGCAGGGCAAGAAGGAGGGCCGGCCGGTCCTGGTGACCGAGCCGCCGGCCGGAGAATGGCCCGGAGACGGCTACTACGTCGGCCCCCACATCTTCGCCGACGTCGCCCCCGACGCCGTGATCGCCCAGGAGGAGATCTTCGGCCCCGTGGTCGCCGTCATCAAAGCGAAGGATCTGGATGAAGCCCTGGCGATCGCCAACGGCACGCAGTACGCGCTGACCGGGGGCCTCATCAGCCGCAGTCCGGCCGCCATCGCGCGGGTGCGCCGCGAGTTCCTGGTAGGCAACCTCTACATCAACCGCGGCACGACCGGGGCACTGGTCGAACGCCAGGCGTTCGGCGGCTTCAAGATGAGCGGCATCGGCTCCAAGGCGGGAGGGCCGGACTACCTTGCGCAGTTCATGGGCTGCGGCAGACCCACCCAGGAGAGCAGGATCGCGGCTGCTGGTGGGGTCGGCGCAGGAGCGGCTGACGCATCCACCCTCGAGCCCCCGGACCCGGACGCCGAGGGTGTGGTCGCGAGAGCGGCGGCCATGACCGGAGCCCTCAAGGGCCTCGCGGCGCCCGACCGCGCCAAGTCCGTCGCCCGCGCCGCCCAGCTCGTCCGCCGGCACAGCCGCGAGCTTCAGGCGCGCCTGCTCGCCGACGCGGCCGCCAACGATGACGAGGCGGTGCGTTGGGCCGCCGTGGAGGTGAAGTCGGCGGCCGACAGCCTTGAGCGCATCGCGGCGCTCATCCCGGAGACGGACGAGATCAGGCGGATGGGTCACCAGCCGGGAGAGCTCAATCACTACTTCTACCAGCCCCGCGGTCTCGCCCTCATCCTGGGATCGTCCCGCCAACCGCTCACGAGTCTCTGCACGATGGCCGGAGCGGCTCTGGCTGCCGGCGACCCGGTGATCCTCAAGCCGGGCAGTCGCGCCTCAGCCAGCGGCGCATACATGGCACGCCTGTTCGTCTGGGCCGGGTTCCCGGCCGACGCCGTGGGCCTACTGCAACTCCCCGGCGGCACGCACGGCGCGTGGCTCGTGGCTCACCGACACGTCGACCTCGTCGCGCTCACCGGTTCGTTCGCGACCGCAGCGGCGGTCGCAGCCGTGGCGGGTCGCCGGGGATCCGGCGACCGTGTCAAGCGCGTGGTCGCGGACGTGGACCGCTCAACGACGAGACGTCCCGAAGCCTCGTACCTCGTCCAGTACCTGGAACCACGCGTCGTCACGGAGAACACGCTGCGGAGGGGATTCGTCCCGCCGGAGGAGTTCCTGGAGGTCACCCGCTGACGCCGACGTCCGCTACGCCGAGGACCGAGCCGGGCGTCGGCAGGCATTGCCCGCGAGCGGTGATACCGGGCGACTGTGGACAGACCGCACCGGATCCGACATGCGAAGCGAGAGGCTGCCGTGCAGCAGCGCAACGACCTGCTGACGAGCCGGCCGCTGCGCGAGCCGGCCGTCCAGGACGCACGCTTCCATGCCATCGTGGGCGTGTCCTTCGACGCTTACTACGACTGGGACATCTCGACTGGAGACAACTGCTTCTCCGAGCACTTCGACGAGATGCTCGGGCAGCCCACGGGCTCCGCGCGGCGCTGCTTCTACGCTTGGCTTGAACTGCTGCACGACGGCGACAGGAGTCGATGTGGAAGGAGGGCTCCGGCTGCGGCGCGCGGACGCACCCACTGTGGGTCCGTGACGCGGGCGTGATCGTGCGGGGCTCGCGCGGGCATCCGGCGCGCATGCTCGGCACAATCGGCGACACGACCCGCGAGCGTGACGCACGCCTCGCGCTCGAGCAGGTGAACGACGACAAGCTGGAGCTCGAGAAGCGCGTTACGGCCGACCTTGAACTGCTGATCATGCCGACGCTCGATCGCCTGGAGCGGCAGTTGCGCTCACAGCCGGAGATCGAGTTCGTGGAGGCGCTGCGCGAAAGCCTGGCCGAGATCATGCGGCTCTCTCGTTCCGCGGTCGAGTTCCACCGCGGCAACATCCGGCGCAGACTGGGACTCAAGCGCGGCGACCAGCAGTTGGGCGCCGCGCTCACCACTTCACTCGCAGGTCGCGCGTCTCCAGAGACCGGCGGTCCCGGACTCCCTGGGGGAAGGGAGGGCCGGGACTCGTTACCCGAAGCGGGGCGCCGGGACGCACGACGGCTGAGCGCCGTCGCGCCGGCGTGGCCCATGGTCCTGCCGGGTGGGACAGCGAAACCGGCCAGGCAGGCGGCGACCGGCTTCGACCCGCGTTCGCTCACGAACTTCGCGGCCCGCCCCTCGCCGTCTCGCACGTCGGCGAGGAGGTCGATCTCACCAAGGTGGAATCCTGCTCCACGTAGAGACTCCACGCGAGCCGCACCGTCCGCGCCAGCGACTGCGCAGGTGGGGGCCGCCCGGCCCGGAGGCAGAGATGACCGCGCGCACGTGGAAGTCCTTCAATCCCAGAAGCGGGTCGATGGGCACCCGGACCAGGCTTCCCGCCCTCTCACCGGCGCGGCGCACAACGTCCACGCCTCCGCCTCAAGAGCACAACAACACGGGTCGTCCGGCCGCTCCTTCGTCTCGTCTGTTCAGGCCGCTCGCCATATCAGAGCCAGACCCTCTTGCCGTCGGCAAGCCCGCAGCTCACCACCAGGTCGTCGAGTTGCTCCGCGCTCATCGGCTCGTCGAGCGTGAGGCCCATCACGGCCTTCTGATCCTTGACCTCGCGACCCACGCTCATCTGCCCGATGTTGATGCCGAACTCACCGACCTTGGTGCCGATCTTGCCGATCATGCCCGGCACGTCGGAGTAGCGCAGGAAGACCATGTGCGCCGCCGGCTCGATGTCCACATCCTGGCGGTACACCTTGACGAGGCGCGGCCGATGCTTGGGGCCGAGCGTCGTGCCCGAGACCGAGAGCTCGCCTCGGGCGTCTCGGGTGGTCACCGTGATCAGGTTGAGGAAGTCGACCGCCGCCGGCTGCTTGCTCTCTTTGGCGGTGATGCCGCGCTCCTCGGCGATGGTCTGCACGTTGACGAAGTTCACCGGACCGTCGACCTTGTCGGCCAGCACGCCCTGCAGAACGCCGAGCGTGAGGATGCGCGTGTCGTAGCGGGCGATGCCGCCGCCGTAGGCGATGTCGAATGCGTCGACGGGACCGTCGGCGATCTGCACGATGAGCTTGCCGAGCTGCTGGCAGAGCCCCAGGAACGGCATGAGCTCGTCGGCGTCCTCGCCGGGGGCGAGCGGGATGTTCACGGCGTTGCTCGCGAACTCGCCCTGAAGCACCGCCGCCACCTGCTCGGCGATGATCATGCCGGCGCGCAGTTGCGCCTCCACGGTGCTGGCGCCCAGGTGCGGCGTCGCGACCACGCTGGAGTACTTGAACAGCGGGCTCTCGGTGGTCGGCTCCTTCGGGTACACGTCGACCGCGGACGCGGCGACTTTGCCGCTCTCGATGGCGCGCGCCCAGGCCTCCTCGTCGATGATGCCGCCGCGCGCGACGTTGATCACGCGCACGCCGTCCTTCATCTTGGCGAACTCGTCGTCGCCGATGAAGCCGATGGTCTCGGCGTTCTTGGGGAGGTGCACGGTGATGAAGTCGGCTTCGCGATAGATCTTGTCCGGGCTGTCGGCACGGTCGAGGCCGAGCTCGTGGAACTTCTCGGCCGGTACGAAGGGGTCGTAGGCGAGCACGCTCATGCCGAGGCCGCGGGCGTCCTCGGCGACGAGGAAGCCGATGCGGCCGAGGCCGATGATGCCGAGCGTCTTGCCACGTACCTCGACACCGCTCTTGCCCCAGACGCCCTTCTCCCAGCGGCCGTCCTTGAGGTCGGCGTGCGCCTGGGCGAGGTTGCGGGCGCAGGCCATGAGCAGGGCGATCGTCTGCTCGGCGGCGCTGAGCACGTTGCTCTGCGGCGCGTTGACGACGATGACGCCACGCTTGGTCGCCTCCTTGACGTCGACGTTGTCGACGCCGACGCCGGCGCGGCCGACGACCTGCAGGTTCGTGCCGGCCTGGATCACGTCCGCGGTCACCTTGGTGGCCGAGCGGATGATGAGGCCGTGGTACTCGGGGATGCGCTCGAGCAGCTCGCCGGCGTCCCACTCGGTGCCCATGTCGACCTGGAACCCGCGATCCTCGAGGTACTTGACGCCCTCGGGGGCCAGCTTCTCCTTGACGAGGATCCTCTTCACATCAGTCATCTCGTCCCGCCCTTCAGAGGAGCACGGTGCTCGTCAAGAACACCTGCTCCGCGGCAGCCGTGGAGGCGCCGAACTTGACGTCGTACCCGAGCTCGGCGAGCACCATCTCGACGGTGCTCAGGCCGACGATGATGTCGCTGTGGCCGAAGTAGCCGCAGTGGCCGAAGCGGAAGATCTTGCCCTTGACGGCGCCTTGGCCGCCGGCGAGCCACACGCCCCACTTGTCGCGCGCGATCTTGCCGATCTTGCCGCCGTCGACGCCCTCGGGGACCTTGACGGCGGTCACGGAGTTGGCCTCCGGGTCTTCGACGGCGAAGAGCTCGAGGCCGAGCGCCTTGACGCCTTCGCGAGCGGCCTTGCCGAGCACGCGGTGCCGCTCGAACACGTTCTCGAGACCCTCTTCCCTGATCAGGTCGACGGCGGCGTTCTGCGCGATCATGAGGCTCACGGCAGGCGTGTACGGCGTCTGAGCGGAGTCGCCGGTCATCTTCTTGCGCATGGCGACGAAGTCGAAGTAGAAGCGTGGCGTCGTGCACTGCTCGATGACGGCCCAGGCCTTGTCGCTGACGGCGGCGTATGCCAGGCCCGGCGGCACCATGAGGGCCTTCTGGGAGCCGGCGACGGCGATGTCGACCTTCCACGCGTCGGTCTGAAGGTCGCTGGCGCCGAGGCCGCTGATGGCGTCGACGACCAGGATCGCCGGCGTCCTGGCGACGATCTCGCCGATCGCCTTGATGTCGTTGACGACGCCTGTGGACGTCTCGCTGTGCTGCACGTACACGGCCTTGATCGCCGGGTCGGCGGCGAGCGCCTTCTCGATGTCGGCCGGGTCGGCCTTGGTACCCCACGCGTAGTCGAGCGCTGTGACCTCGGCGCCCCACGTGCCGGTGAGCTTCTTCCAGCGCTCGCCGAAATTGCCGACGCAGGCGACCAGGACGTGGTCGCCCGGATTCACGACGTTGGTGACGGCGGCCTCCATGGCGCCGGTGCCGCTGGCGGAATACACCATGACGTCGTTCTCGGTCTGGTAGATGTACTTCATCCCGGCGACGACCCGCATGAGAATCTCGGTGAAGCGCGGCGCGCGGTGGTGGATGACCGGCTCGGAGAGCGCGGACAGCACCTCCGGCGGCACGGGCGTCGGGCCGGGGGTGATGAGAAAGCGCTTCTGCATCTTGTGGTCCTTTCTTGAATGATCGGGCGCCGCGCGTGCGGCCGGCGGATGGGATGATCGAGTAGGCAAGAACGCAATTCTAGGCGTGCGTGCGGCCTCGCACAAACGCTGAACGCTCAGTCAGGAGGGGCCGCATGGGACTGCGTCCCCGGCCTCACCCACCAGTGGTGCGCGTGACCGGCAGAGGAGCTCAGGCCGAGCTGCGCCCGGGCGCGATCGCGTGATCGTGAGGCGGGGGAGCAGGCGCACGGGCCGAAGGCGGTGCGGAGTCTCGTGATGGGATGCGGGAGCCGGCTGGAGCGGGAGGGGCGGCCGTGCCGCCCCTCCCGCTCCAGCCGTCACGACGGGCGATGAGTCGAGTCCTGCATGGCAAAAGCATAGCGTATGCGCACCGCTTGTGTCCAGATGCACAAGCAGCTCGAGGACCGGCGGCACATCCGCGCGCCCGCCGGCGCCGGCGGGCGGCGGCCCACGCGGTCACGCTACAGCCGTACCGCCCTGGCGTACTCCAACCCGCACCCGGCGATCAGGGCGTCGATCTGGGCCGGCGACAGCGGTGAGTCGAGGGTGAGCGCCATGACGGCCTCGTTGCCGAGCCTCCCGCGCCCGACCGACATGTGACCGATGTTGACGCCCCACTCGCCGAGCAGCGTTCCGAGCTTGCCGCCGACGCCGGGTGCGTCGACGTATCGGAGGAAGGCCATGAGCGGCGCCGGCGCGATGTCGACGTCCTCGCCGAAGACCCGGACGAGCCGCGGCTTGTGCTCGCGGCCGAGCGAGGTGCCGGCGACCGACACGCCGCCCTTCGGCCCTGCGGTGGCGACCGTGATCAGCCGGGGGAAGTCGGGGACGTCGGACTGCCGCTCCTCCGTCGCGCTCACGCCGCACTCCTCGGCGAGCCCCTGGGCGTTCACGAAGTTGACGGGCCCGTCGACGCGGCCGGCGAGGACGCCGGCGAGGACGCCGAGCGTGAGCAGCCGGGTGTCGAAGTAGGCGACGCTGCCTCCGTATGCGATTGTAACGGCGTCCACGGGAGCATCGGCGAGCTGAACGGCCAGTCGCCCCAACTGCGTGCAAAGGTCCAGGTACGGCATCAGTTCGCCGGCGTCGTCGCCGGCGCCGACGGGGACGTTGACGGCGCCGCTGGGGAAGGCGCCGCGCAGGACGGCGACGACCTGCTCGGCGACCGTCATCTCGGCGCGCCGCCGAGCGTCCACCGTCGACGCCTCGAGGTGCGCCGTGAAGAGGACGTTGTCGGCGGCGAGCAGAGCGTCCCCTGGCTGGAGGTCGGCGGCGGAGACCTCGAGCGCGGCGGAAGCGACCCTGCCGCTCTCGAGCGCTCCGAGCAATACCGCCCGGTCGACGACTCCGGGGCCGGACAGGGTGACGAGCCGCACGCCGGCCTTCATGAGCGCGAACTCGCCGGCGCCGACGACGCCTTCGGTCTCGGCGCCGGCGGGCAGTTGCACGAGCACGAAGTCGGATTCGCGATAGACGCGCTCCGGGTCGTCTCGCGCCAACGCCGAACCTTGGAACGCGTCGGCGGACGCGCGCGGGTCGCAGGCGAGGACGCGCATGCCGAGCGCTCCCGCGGCCTCGGCGAGCAGCGCCGAGCTCTCCGCATGGCCGATGAGCCCGAGCGTCTTGCCGCACACCTCGACGCCGGAGTCGGCCCAGCGGCCCTTCTGCCAGCGGCCAGCCCTGACGTCGGCGTCCGTGCGCGCGAGGTCGCAGGCGCAGGCGAGCAGCATCGCCAGCGCCTGTTCCGCCTCGGAGACCACGTTGCTCTGCGGGGTATGGACGACGAGGACGCCCTGCCTGGTCGCCTCGGCGACGTCGATGTCGTCGACGCCGGCTCCGGGCCGGCCGACGACCCGCAGCAGCCGTCCGGCGCGCAGGGCAGCGGCGCCGACGGCGTTGCCCGGGGCGGCGATGAGCGCGTCGCAGCCCGCGATCGCCGGCAGAAGCGCTTCGTCGTCTCCGGATGCGACGACCTCCACCCGCAGGCCCTCGCCCTCAAGGTACGCGAGGCACTCGGGCGCGAGGTCGCCCTGGGCCAGGACCCTCATGTTGGTGCTCATCTCACGTACCCCCCGGGCAGACAGTCGTCTGGTGACGGCGTCACACGTCGATATCGAGCCCGCCCTCGTCGATCCAGCTCATCATGCCGCGCAGCTCTTTGCCGACGGTCTCGATGAGATGCTCCTTGCCTTGGCGCTGCAGCGCGTTGAAGACCGGCCGGTTGGCCTGGTTCTCGAGGATCCACTCGCGCGCGAACTCGCCGCTCTGGATCTCGGCGAGCAGCTCGCGCATCGTGTCGCGCACGTTCTCGTCGATGACGCGCGGGCCGCGCGTGAGGTCGCCGTACTCCGCGGTGTCGCTGATGCTGTAGCGCATCCCGGCGATGCCCTTCTCCCACATCAGGTCGACGATGAGCTTGAGCTCGTGCAGGCACTCGAAGTACGCGATCTCCGGCTGGTAGCCCGCCTCGACCAACGTGTCGAAGCCGGCGGTGACCAGCTCCATGGCGCCACCGCAGAGCACGGCCTGCTCGCCGAAGAGGTCGGTCTCGGTCTCTTCGGCGAACGTCGTCTCGAGGCCGCCGGCGCGCAGCCCGCCGATGCCGGCGGCGTACGCGAGCGCCTGGGCCTGGGCCTTGCCGCTGGCGTCCTGATACACGGCGATGAGCACGGGCACGCCTTTGCCCTCTTCGTACTGGCGACGCACGATGTGCCCGGGACCCTTCGGGGCGACCATGGTCACGTCGACGCTCTTCGGCGGCACGATCTGACCGAAGTGGATGTTGAAACCGTGGGCGAACATGAGCGTCGCGCCGTCCTTGAGGTTGGGCGCCACGTCGTTCTTGTACACCACCGCCTGCGTCTGGTCGGGCACGAGCATCATGATGACGTCGGCCTGCTTCGTCGCCTCGGCGGCGTTGAGGATCTCGAAGCCGGCTTTCTCGGCGCGCTCGGCGTTGGCGGTGCCCGGCACCTCGCTGACGACGACGGTGACGCCGCTGTCGCGGAGGTTCTGGGCGTGGGCGTGACCCTGGCTGCCGAAGCCGATGATGGCCACGGTCTTGCTCTGGATCAGGGAAAGGTCGGCGTCCTTGTCGTAGAACATGTGGTCTCTCCTCCTCTGGACGGCCCCGCGGGCCGGGGTGCACTGGGAACGCTTGATGCTACCGCCTCGCGCCGGACGCGGCAACGCAGACTGCCGGGCAGGCCGCGCCCTTCGGCGTCGACCCGCAGCCGGGAGCGCCCGTCTACTCGTAGGTCGTTCCCGCGTGCCGGAGCCACCCGGGAGCGTGCTCCCCACCCGGATCGTGGTGCGTCCAGTGGATGATGCCTCCCTCGGCGCTCCACTCGTAGACCCCTCTGAACGCGACGCGGTCACCGACGTCCAGGCCCTCGACCCGCGCGGCGACATCGATGTTGTGCGCGACGAGCAGCGTCTGGCCGGAGGCAAGACCCAGGATGAAACGCTGGTGCCGGCTGCCGTCGGTATCGTCGGCAAGGATCCTCACCACCGTCCCCCGGCCCTCGACCTGGAGGTCGGCGGCGCGGTCCGCGAACGCCTGCGTCAGGATCGCGTCGCCGTCCGCGCCGACCGGCGTCTCGTCGCCGCTGCCGGGCGCCGCCCCACCACCGGACGAGGCGCAGCCCGGCGCGACCAGGCCCGTCGCCACGATGAGCGCCGCGACCGCGAGCCCCCTCGTCATGCCGCCGCCGGTGCCTCGCCTGTCACGAGCCATGTGGGAAGAGCGGCCCGCAGGCCGTCGCAACGTGGTCGATGTGCCGGTGGTCGGTACCGCAGCACCCGCCGAGCACGCTCAGCTGCGGCAGCCGCCGCTTAAGCGCCGCGTACTCGCGCCCCAGCTCCTCAGGCTCGCCGGCATCCGGCGTCGGCAGCTCGTCCAGCTCGGCGTGGCTCAGGCGCGAGGCGTTCGCGCGCAAGCCGCGGATCCTCGCAGCCCAGGGCCCGCCGGCGGTGAGCACGTCGCGGAAGTGCGCCGGGTGGGCGCAGTTGACCATGTAGTACGACGGATACGCCGACGTGGCCTCGTCGACTGCCTCGATCGCCTGCCCCAGGCTCTGGCCCGACGCGAGCCGGCCGTCGGTCTCGACGGTGAATGATATCGCGACCGGCATGCCGGCCCGCGCGGCCGCCCGCGCGATGCCTGTGGCCTCCGCGATACTCGTCAGCGTGAGAGCGGCGACCATGTCCGCGGAGGTGCCGGCGAACGCCGCGATCTGCGCGGCGTGATACGCCTCCGCCTCGTCCTCGGACGGCGCGTCCGCGGGGTCGTAGCCGTCGCACCGCGGACCGACGCAACCGCTGATGACGATGCGCGTCGGCCCGCCCTCGAACTCCTCGCGCATGGCCTCGAGCAGGCGGATCGCCCTGCGATCGCTCTCCTCGAGCATCACCGCGGTGAAGCCCAGCCGGGCGCCCCACCGGGGGCTCGCGCGCCACGTCGCGCTCTCGAGTACGAGCCCCACGCCGTGGGCCCGCGCGATCGCCGCATAGAGACGGTAGTAGCGACGCAGCGCCGCCTCCCCCTCGGGGCTGCCGAGCAGCGGGAACACCGCGAAGTCCGTGAGCTCCAGCCCCTCGTGTACGATGATGCTCGTCTCGATGCCGCCGTCCGCGAGGAAGAGCTCACCGCCCAGCTGCGGCAACGCGTCGCGGTAGCGCGCCGGGCGGCCGCCTCGTGCGCCTTCCCCAAGGCCTGCGTGCGTCATCGTGCGGGTCCCGGCGCTCAGCCCTCGTCCGCGCCGATGCCCCAGTGTTCGATCACGTAGTCCATATCCTTGTCGCCGCGGCCGCTGAGGTTGACGAGGATCGTGCCGGTCTCCATCTCGCGCGCCTTCACGAGCGCGTGCGCCACGGCGTGCGCGCTCTCGAGCGCCGGGATGATGCCCTCCTGGCGACTGAGCTTGAAGAACGCGTCACGGCAGGCGTCGTCGGTGCAGGTGACGTACTCGACGCGTCCGGAGTCCTTGAAGTAGCTGTGCTCAGGGCCGACGCCGGGGTAGTCGAGGCCGCTGGCGCACGAGTACACGGGCGAGGGCTCTCCGGCCTCATCCTGAAGCAGATAGCACTTGAAGCCGTGGATGATGCCTTCGCGGCCGTAGGTCATGGTCGCGGCGTGATCGCCGACGGCCCCGCCGCGCCCGAGCGGCTCCACGCCGATCAGGTCCACAGGATCGCCCAGGAATCCCGAGAAGATGCCCATCGCGTTGGAGCCGCCACCGACGCAGGCCTCGACCACATCCGGCAGGTTGCCGGTCATCTCGACGAACTGCTCGCGCGCTTCGATGCCCACGACCTTCTGGAAGTCGCGGACCATGAGCGGGAACGGGTGCGGTCCGACGACCGAGCCGATGCAATAGATCGAGTTCTCGTAGTCGGCGAGGTAGGCCTCGAAGGCCGAGTCGACGGCCTCCTTGAGCGTCCTCAGGCCGTGCGAGACGGGTACCACCGTCGCACCGAGAAGCTGCATGCGGCTCACGTTCGGCGCCTGCTTGACGATGTCCACCTCACCCATGTGAATCTCGCACTCGAGGCCGAAGTGGGCGGCGGCGGTGGCCAGAGCAACACCGTGCTGGCCGGCGCCGGTCTCGGCGATGACCTTCTTCTTGCCCATGTACTTGGCCAGCAGGCCCTCGCCCATACAGTGGTTGAGCTTGTGGGCGCCCGTGTGGTTGAGGTCTTCGCGCTTCAGGTAGATCTGCGCGCCGCCGTTGGCGAGCGAGAGCGTCCGCGCGTGGTACACGGGCGTCGGGCGACCCTGGAAGTGCTTGCGGATGTAGCGCAGCTCGGCGATGAACGCCGCGTCGTTCTCGATCTCGTGGTACGCCTTGGTGATCTCGGCAAAGGGCGCCTCGAGCTGCGGCGGCAGGAACTGCCCTCCGTAGACTCCGAAGAACCCGGCTTCGTCGGGAAGCGCCTGCCGCCCGACCGTCTGCTGTGTGCCTGTGCGCTCAGTCATCCGTGACCTCTCGACCCGTGGGTGGTGTTCTGACGTACTGCCAAGTGTACGGGACGCGGCGGCGGCTTGCGCGACGCGCCTCAGCCCGCCGTGTTCTCCGCTACGCGGAACTCGACGATCCGGCGGATCAGGTCCGCCGGCAACGGCTCGTCCAGGGGAAACTGAATCGACCCTTTGCCGCTCTTGTAGGGCGTCAGCTCGGCTTTGAATACTCTGATCCCGTTCGCGCCCGGGTAGAACCCCATGTGCTTCTCGTAGCCTGCAAAATGCACCAGGTTCCCGTTCAGGTAGTACGTCGGGATCGCGTAGCTCATCTTCTCCGTCGCGCCGGGTGCCGCGGCGCTGATGAGCGCCCGGAGCTCCTCCAGGACCCCGCGAGTCTCCTCGGGAAACGCCGCGATGTACTCATCCACGGACGCGGCCACCTGTCTCTTCGCCATCGCTTCGACCTGCCTTTCGCTGGTCCGCCGCCTGCGACACGACCGTACCTGCGCACGGACGTGTGGATCACTCACCCGGTCCGCCGGAACACGTAGCCCGCCGCCGCGCGAGTGAAGGCGGGGCCGGTCCTCGTGCGTTCCAGATCGGCCTGACTGGGCGCCACGCCGCGCTTGGGTCGCATGTACGTCTCCAGCTCGTCGGACGTGAACGTGAACGTCTCACCTCTGCGGCCGTACACGGCGACGAGGTCGAAGTCCGGGTCCAGCGCCGCCATGCTGGCATCGCCGTGGCTGTTGTTCGCGACCAGGTGACCGCCGACGAGCAGGTGGCGCTTGCAGGCTCGGGAGACGAAGCCCGCATACTGCGAGATGAGCAGGTCGAAGGCCTCGTCGTCCTCGGCGATGGGCGCCGTGTAGTCGCCGCGATGGAACGTCACTTGGGGATCCGCCGCATATTCGCGCTCACTGCACACGAGACCGAGCGCAGCCGGCCCGCTGAAGAAGCGTGCGGCGCGGGCGTCCGTGTCCATGTACACGACTCTGGGGATCACGAACGACGGCGTGACGTGGACGAAGCAACCGGGATAGAGCGCCGACGAGACGCCGTACCGCTCGACAAGACCGCGAAAGAGCCCGAGGCGCTCGTCCTGCCTCGAGCTGTGGTACTTGCTGTAGAGATCGCTCCCTGTGCCCGCCATCCGCCCAGGCTCCCATCACCCGCGACCGGTCCGCTTGTCCAGGCCCTTGACCGACTTGTGGATGATCTTCCACTTGCGGACCTCTTCTGAACGCAGGCGATGATCCGTCTTCATGGCCGCGACCTGGGCTTCGCGGATGAGCTTGTGGTAGCTCGCCAGGCGCTCCGACGGCAGCGCTCCCGACTCCACAGCGGCCACGACCGCACACCCCGGCTCCTTGCGATGCGTGCAGTCGCGGAAGCGGCACGACAGAGCCAGGTCGTCGATGTCCGGGAACGCCGAGGCAATCCCCGCTTCCGACCCGGTGAGGCCCAGCGAACGCAGCCCGGGCGTGTCGATGAGCACGCCGCCACCCGCCATAGGGATCAGCTCGCGGGTCACGGTCGTGTGGCGCCCACGCCCGTCGCTCTCGCGAACCTCACGAGTGGCTTGGCGCTCCTCGCCGAGCAGTGCGTTGACGAGCGTGGACTTGCCGGCACCGGACGCACCGATCAGCACCGCGGTGCGGTGACCAGAGATGTAGCCGGCCAGCGGCTCCACGCCGTCACCGGCGAGTGCGTTGGTCGAGAGAACGTCTACACCAAGCGCGACAGGTTCCACCGCCGCACGCGCCGCGTCCGGGTCGGGCGATAGATCCGCCTTGGTGAGGACCACGACCGGGGCGGCGCCGGACTCCCACGCCAGCGAGAGCTCGCGCTCGAGGCGGCGGAGGTTGGGCCACTCGGCGATCGGGTGCACGACGAACACCGTGTCGACGTTGGCGGCGAGCACCTGCAGATCAGAGCTCCCGCCGGGGTCGCCGCGTGTGATAGCGCTCGCGCGATGGAGCACCGCCTCGATCAGAGGCACGTCGAAGTCGTCCCCGGCCAGCACCGCCACCCAGTCGCCTACGGCGGGCAGGTCGCCGGCGCCCTTGGCGGTCTTCACCAGACGAGCGGACGGCTTGGCGCGCACCGTCCCGTCCGGTGTGGCGACGAGCGCGCTGCCGCGGTCGCTGCGGATCACCCGCGCCGGCGTCACACCCAGGGCCGAGTAGGGCTCAAAGAGCGCTTCCCAGCGCGGAGAGTAGCCGAAGGCCTCCAGCCCATGCGTGTCAGTCACCGTGCGTCCTTGCGCACTCGGCCCCGGGGACGGCCATCGGCTACTGCTTCCGTTTCTTCGGCTCGGGCTGAGGCAGCTCACTCGCGGTGATCCGTATGAGGGCTGAAAGCCAGTGGCGGTCGTCAAGCTTCTCTTCGATCAGGAAGTGGGGCTTCGCGCCTTCATACGGCGGCTCTTCCGCGGCATCGCCGACAAACGCTCTCCCACCCGGCGTCTGCTTCACGTAGAGACGGTCGTCCCCGACCAGCGCGACCACCTTGCCGTCGCAGTAGATGGCACAACCGCCGAACATCATCCGGGAGGTGATCTGGCCGGCATCGCTCATCTGCTCAGAGACATACTCGACGAACTCCGCATCCACGGCCATGACGCCACTTCCTTTCGGTCGGCGGGTACGCTGCTCGATGCCACACAACCCCGGCCGGAAGGCGCGAGGCTCGGCCCACCGGCGCAAGGCTGAGTCTACCCAGGCGAGACAGGGGCTGCGGGCAAGACTCCAGGCTGCGCTCGTGGTGCTCACTGTAGCGAGAGTGTTCAACGCCTGCCACATCGCTGGATGCGATCCGACTCGGCGCCCGACCACTGCACAGGACTAACGCCCCCGGACGGTCTGCCGATACAGACACATGAACCGATGGACGAAGGGAGCTCGAAGATGACTCGGAACAAACTGACTGCAGTGGTGCTGACAGCGATGCTTTCGGTCTTCCTGGCGGCGCCGGCGGCCGCCTCGGCGGGCGGCGATCAGGTGAACCGGCCTCCGGCCTCCGGAGCGGGAACGCAGCAGGCCGGCGGGGACCTGCCGGACTGGGCGCCCCGAGCCGAGCAGTCGGCCAGCCTGTAGGAGTCCATCGCCCCACTGCCTGATTCGGCGCTTGACTCGCGAGCGACCGGTCCGCCCGCGCCGTCAGTTGGCCGAGACAGTCCGGCCTTCGGCCCACGCGCGCAGCGCCGCGATCTTCTCGCGGGCGGTCGAGACGATCGGCGGCATCTGTCGCAGCTCATCGAGCAGCAGACGGTCCGTCAGCGGCGCGTCCGTCGCGAACGCGGTGTACAGACCGGAGACGACGACCTGCTCCAGCTCCGCGCCGCTGTAGCCCTCGCTCTCGCGCGCCAGCACGGGCAGGTCAAAGCCCTCGACCGCCTGCTTACGCTTGCGCAGGTGGATCGCGAAGATGATCGCCCTCGCCGCCTCGTCGGGCAGATCCACAAAGAACGTCTCGTCGAAGCGGCCCTTGCGCAGTAGCTCAGGCGGCAGCCGCTGAACGTCGTTGGCCGTCGCGACCACGAACACGTCGCCTCTGCGCTCCTGCAGCCACGAGAGGAACGTCCCGAGCACGCGCTGGGAGGTGCCGCTGTCCTCCTCCCCGCCGGCTGCGAACGCCTTCTCGATCTCGTCGATCCAGAGTACCAGCGGCGCCAGCCGGTCGGCGGAGCCCATCGCTTCGCGAAAGTTCTGCTCGGTCGCACCCACGTACTTGTCGTACAGCGCGCCCGGGTCGAGCCGCACCAGCGGCAGCGCCCACGCCGCGGCCACCGCCTTGGCGCAGAGACTCTTGCCGCATCCGGGCACGCCCACGAGCAGCACGCCGCGCGGGAACTCGAGGCCGAACTGCGTGGCCCGCTGCGGGTCGTCCATGAACATCCGTCGCTTTCCGAGCCACTCCTTGAGCCGCACGAGGTCCGCGATCTCGTCCAGGGATCCGGCAGCCGGGCAGTACTCCAGCAGGCCGTCCCGCTCCACCAGATCCCGTTTGGCCGCGGCGACGCGGGCGAGGTCGTCCGCGGACAGTCGACCGTCCTCGACGATCGCCCGGGTCAGCAGCTTCTCGGCCTCGGCGAGCGCCAGACCCTGCAGATTGGCCAGCAGACGGTCTTCGTCCTGCCGGGCCAGCGAATCGTCGACCTTCATCCGCGTGGAGACATCGTGGACGACGCGGCGCAGGAGTCGCCGGTAGTCCTCGCGCGTGGGGGCCGGCACGCGCACCGGGCCGACCACGGTGCGCAGCGATTCGGGCAGGTGGACGCCGGCGCCGGAGAGCACGACGGCGCCCGAGAAGCCGACCAGCCGCTGCGCCGCCTCGCGCAGAAGGTCGGCCACCTCAGGCCGCTCGAGGTCGGGGCCGAGGCCGTGGAACACGTACAGGGCCGGCAGCTCGGAGCTCACGACATGACTGAGGGCCATGCGCGGGTCCTGGGTGCCGTAGATGCCTGTCAGCGTGCCCACCCGCTTGAGCCCCGAGGCGCGCCGCCACACGAACAGCGCGAGCTGCAGCTGCTCTGCCGCGCGCTGCACCAGTGCCTCCGCGCGGTCCTCTTCTGCCGTGTCGATCAGCAAAGCCCCGTAGCGAGAGCGGATGAGAAGAACGAGATCATGCAGCGGGTCGCCGTTCATCGAGCCGTAGGGTATGCGGTTTGCGAGCCCGGCGCCATCGCACGAAGGCAGGCTGCCTCGCTTCTCCAGGCAAGCAGCCCTCGCCTACTTGCAGGTGATGACGAAGGTCCGGCGGAACGGGAAGAGCACGCGCCCGTCGACGCGGCGCCGATACGCCCCCTCGACCCGACCGACGAGTTGGTTCTTGAACCGCGCAGCCTCCGACCGGTCGAGGACCTCGAGGAACGGCCGCAAACAGACGATCGATGAGCTGTCCAGGCCGATCACGCCGGCTTCAGGCCAGCGATCTCGCAGCACCATGGTGCTGTTGCCCGGGCCACAGCCGAGGTCGATCACCTTCGCGGAGCGACCGGCGCGACGCGTGCCGTCAGATCGACCGACGGCCGAGTGCGCTGGTCCGCGAAACGCAGGTAACGGCTCGGATCCCAGGAAGTCACGGTCCTCCGACCGTCGATCCTTGCCTACTCGGAATGGCGGGCCACGCACCCTATCCCCATTCCGTGGGTCAGCTTCGAGTTGTGGACCTGTTCAGGGTCACGGCGGCGCGAACGAGAGTCTTGAGCGCCTCCTCGTCTATCTCCTCGCCCTCATGAAAGTCGATGGCACGCCTCGTGTTCCCGTCGAGACTGGAGTTGAACAGGCCCGACGGATCCTTCAGAGCCGCCCCCTTGGCGAAGGTCATCTTCACCACGTTCTTGTAGGTCTCGCCCGTACAGACCATTCCGTCGTGCGACCACACCGGGACCCCTCGCCACTTCCACTCCTCGACGACCTCGGGATCGGCTTCCGCGACCAGGGTGCGAAGCCGGCTGAGCATCTTGCCCCGCCAATCGCCCAGTTCCTCGATTCTCGCGTCTATCAGCTGGGAGGGAGACCTGCTGTCCTCCGATTCGCTCTTCTTCATGCCCGTTTCTCCTCCCCGTCGTGTCCAGGTCTTCGAGTCCGTTACACGATGTCGCACCGCGTGGTCCCGGACCCGAGGCCGTCCCTGCGCGGGTTCAACCCGGCTGGACCGGGGCTTCGGTCCGCATCCGTCCGTGCATCGAACGGGTCGCACATGAGAAGCAGACCATCGCCGTCGCTTCGAAGCCATCATGCCTGCGGGGCCTGTCTGCTCGATGCGCTTCTTGGACGACCCACCGGTTTGCGCAGGGCAACGCGTGGCATCGAGTCCAGCCCCCGCTCGGCCTCAGCCGCCAACCGCGCCGTGAGCTCGGCGTCGAGTGCGGCCGACTCGACGATCGCAAAGCCCAGCCGCACGTAGAAGGGCGCGTTCCAGGCCACGTCGCGGTAGGTCGTCAGGGTGAGCTCGGCGAAGCGAGCCTCACTAGCCCAGCGCTCAACCTCGCCCACAAGCGCGCTGCCTATGCCGCGGCCACCATGTTCGGGCAGGACGTCGAGCTCCGCGAGATGGAGGCGTCTACCCGAGGGCGCGACAAGCGCAAAGCCTACGCACTCGCCAACCGAGGCGAGTGCGACCCAGAGGTGGCCCTCGGCCTGCGCGGTCGCAAAGACCGCGGCCGGGGTCGCCTCCGCGAACACGCTGGGCGGGACGTCATACCCGGAGAAACGGGTCGCGGCGCGCAACTCGATGGCCGGAAGCGCCTCGAGATGCTCACGGGCAGCGGGGTTGATGAGGTAGTCAGGTGACAGCGAGCGGTCCTTGTCCGTCTAGCCTTGTTGCGCATCAGCTGCGGCCGGTGCGCCTCTCTTCCCGATCCTACCTTCTGGCCGTCTGCTGGGTGCGCTTGTCGGGCGGCCCGAACTAGCCGAGTGCCGCGCGTGCACTACTCGCGCCAGTACTCCGGCTTATCCATCGCGTGCGCGCACATGACCATTCCGCGCACGTCTCCGATGACTCCCTGACGAAGTGCCCGCACCATCCAGGCATCCTCCGGCTCGATCGGATACGGCGCAGAAAGCCCCAGGCGTCCCGCGGGAACGAAACCGTGACGAGGGTAGTAGTGAGGATGCCCCAGCACGAAGACGAGCTCGACACCCGACGACGCCAGATGCGCGATACCTTCCTCGATCAAGCTCCCGCCAATGCCGATCCGTTGGTATTCCGGGGCAACTGCGAGCGGGGCGAGTATCGCAACTGAGACGTGTCGATCTGCTCCATCCAGCCGAGCCGCAGTGAACAGGATGTGTCCGACTGCGCGATCGCCTTCACGTGCAAGAAGCGACAGCAGTGGTTTCGCGCTGGGATCGTTGAGCAGGTCGTATACGAGTCCCGCCTCCTCGTCTCCACCAAACGCCGCGCGTTCGACGGCCAACACGCTGCCGAGATCGCTAGCAACGGCCTCATCGATTCGCACGGAATCCCCCAATCGAACGGTACCGCTACGCCCAACTCTGGATTCTACAGACTGCGTAGGGCGCATCGCCACGGCCGGCCGCCTCGGCGGGTGGTCGCACAGGCATATGCCCACTATCATGTGGGGCCCGAGTCGGCAGCAGGATCGCACGCCTCGAACCTGCGTCCGATCGGCACGAGCGCTCTCGCGTCATCAGCGATCGAAAGGCCTTCGAGGCTCCCATGCTCACCACGCTCGACTGCACACCGTGCCTCGTGCGTCAGGCTCTTGAGGCGGCACGGTCCGCCGCGGACGACGACGCCACGCAGCATCGGATCATGCAGGAAGCGCTGGCCATGCTGGCGGCGGAGATCAAGACCGGTCAGTCTCCGCCGCACATCGGCCAGCTCATCCATCGTCTGGTGCGCCGTCTGACGGAGAACGACGATCCCTACGCCGAGATCAAGCGCCGCTCCAACAGCGCGGCGCTCGCGGCGCTGCCGCGTCTGCGGACTCTGGTGCAGGACTCCGCCGACCCCCTCGCCAGCGCGGCGCACCTGGCGATTGCGGCCAACGTTCTGGATGCGGGGATGAACGCAGCGGCCGTGGCCGGCGCTCTGCAAGAGGGATCGTCACAAGACGGCAACGGGGTCGTGCAGGCTCTCGAATCCGGCCTCACGGAACCTCTCCGCGGCGATGTGGACGACTTCCGCGCCGCCGTCGCACACGCCCGGCGACTGCTGCTTCTCACCGACAACAGCGGCGAGATCGTAGTCGACCGCCTGCTGGTCGAGCAACTCCCCACGGAGCGGCTGACCATCGCGGTCCGCGGCCGGCCGGTGCTCAACGATGCCACGCTGGACGATGCCGCCACCGCCGGCCTCAACGAGTTGGCCCCGGTGATCGACAACGGCTCCGACGCGCCGGGCACACTCCTCGACGACTGCTCGCCGGGCTTTCGTGACGTCTTCAACCGGGCCGATCTGATCATCGCCAAGGGCCAGGGCAACTACGAGACCCTGAGTGACGCCGGCGCCGACATCTTCTTCCTGTTCAAGGTGAAGTGCCCGCTCGTGGCTCACCATTCGGGCCTGCCCCTGCAGGCCCATGCCCTGCTCCGCTCGCCGACGGCAGGCTGAGGACTACCCGGGGAGCCGGGCTCGTCACGCCCGGGCCGCGCTGTCCTCCGGCGCAAGTGCGTCGGCATCCGGCGCAGGATCGTCCTTCACCACTCCCGGTTCGGCGACGCAGATCTCTCGCCGTCGCATCGCGACCCCCGTGCGCATGAGCAGCCCTACGATCAGCACTGTCACTGCCCCCCAGAGGACCGTTGCCGCATCCAGGTAGAAGCCCGTCCCCGTCTCTTCGCCGACCAGGAACGTCGCGATGGTGAATGCCGCCAGCGGGAAGGTGTACGCCCACCACGAGAGGTAGAAGCGCAGCCGGCTGAACAGGCGGATGTGCGCGACGAGGAAGATCACGAAGAACACGGCGAGAAAGTACAGGATCCGCGCGAACGAGTCGAACGCTCCCGTGAGCTTGACGTAGGCGATCATCCCAATGGCCGGTGGCGCGATGATGATGAACAGCGTCGGCAGATGCCGGTCGTGGAGCGGCTGATGGAACACCATGCGGTACACGAAGATCACCATCAAGACGACCGCGAACACCAGACCCGTCGCGAAGAACAGCCAGGAGATGTCGGCCGGGGCGTGCTGCACCCCCACAATGGGCACGATCAGGTTTCCGACGACGGGGATGAACCACGCCGGGCTGAAGTGCGTGATCTCGAAGCGCGTGTGTCGCATCCAGGTCGAGAGCACGACGATGGTGAGGATGAAGTTGAGCGCCGCGCCGGCGATCCAGAGGTAGTACGAGAGCGGCGTGCTCAGCCCCGCGTAGGCGATGCTGAGCAGGAGGAGAGAGATCGTGATCGTGGGGAAGAAGTTGATCATCACCGGATGGCGGAACTCGGCGAGCATGGCGTCCCGGTAGATCGCCACCTTGAGACCGTACGCTACCAGCAGCACGACGTAGAACACGGTGATCGCGACCAGGAGAACGTTCGCGATCGTGGGGTTCCAGCCGAGATAGCCGAACACGCGCTGCGTGGCGACGGTGTAGCCGGCAAGGCCGAGGATAAGCGAGAACATCGAGACGGGAAGATGCCGCAGGCGAGAGTCCATGGTGCTCCAGTAGGTCGAAAGGTTATGGGCTTATGCCCACAACGCGACGAGGTCTAACCGGCGTCGGACCGGAGCCTGTCCAGCTCGTCGCTCCACCGGGGATGCTGCGCGATCCGTGTCTCCACCCCGGCCTCTCGCAGCACGTAGCTCGGGCCCTTGTTCACCGCGTGCCGTGTGACGAGCACATCGATGCGGTGTTCCACGAGCCACTCGGCGACCAGGATGCCCTTCTGCTTCTCGGCCCCGGCCTTGGGGTTCACGATGACCTCCTGCCGCAGCACCCGGCCATCGGCCGCCCGCACCTCGGCGAAGCCGAAGTACGGTGCCTCGCCGAACTCGCCGCTCATGTCCCCGTCCGCCGAAGCCAGCGGGACGGCCACATGAAGGATCTCGCGGCGCCGCGGCTCGAGGTGGAAGTTCACCCGCTCGATTGCCGGGATCGCCGCGCGGACCTCCGCCTCCAGACGCTCACTTGTCGCATGAGCCTTGGCCAGGTCCTCGGTGCGCAGCCGCAGCGTGGCCTCGAGAAAGAGATAGCGGCCGGCGCTGCGCACCGCCAGATCGTCGACCTGAGCCACCAGCGCCTCGGCTGCGAGCAGGCGCTGGATCTGCGCCGTCGTCGCGGCATCCACCGATGCATCCAGAAGCACCTTCATGCCGCCCACGAGCAGACCCCAGCCCGAGTAGACGGCGAACACGAGGATGACGACGGCCGCGACCCGGTCGATGTCGAGACCCGCGTAGGTCGAGATCACGGCAGCGAGCACGAGCGAGGTCGAGAGGACGTCTGTCTGGCGGTGCTTGCCGTCGGCGATCAGTGCCGGCGACGAGACCCGCTTGCCCCAGGAGGCCGCGTACCACCCGTAGGCCCAGGTGGCCACGATGGCGACCACCACGCCGGCGATGATCCACAAGTCGATGCTGGCTTCATCCTGTCGTGGGCTGAACGCCTGCACCCCGATCTCATATGCCGCGATGAAGATGAGGATGGCGATCGTCACTTGCAGCAGGTTCTCGATCTTGTAGAGGCCGAACGGGAACCTGGACGACTTGCGGTCGGCGAGCTTGAGACCCAACCAGAGGACGAGCGCAGCGACGACATCGACGGCACAGTCCACGGCCGCGGCGGTGAGAGCAAGGCTGCGAGATGCCAGCGCGATGACCACGGTGAGGGCGAGAAGAGCAAGGCTGACGACCACGCCCCACAGAGCAACGCGCCCCACGGCGCGGCTTGCGGCGTCGTGACTGAGCGCCTCGGGTGGCTCCGACCGGCTTCTCCGCCCCAGGAGTCTCTTCACTCTGTAGTCTCGCGCGAACGCATGACGGGCTCACCGTACCACGAGCCGACACGACGGGCACAAGAGTGCCGCGTGCAGCGGCCACATGGCGGTGGCGCGACCACCTCGGATCCGGCCGGGTCGCCTACAGCGGCAGCCAGGGCAGGTGGATCCCGAGTCCCTCGCCGACGAAGCGCAGACCGATGTAGAGCAGGGCCGCACCGAGCACGCCCATGATGATGCAGTACACGCGCGGTGTGAGCAGCCCCTTGCCGCGATGCACGACCGCGATCACGAACCCGTACCACGAGATGTCTGCAAGCTCGTGCCCGATGAAGAACGCGGCCACACCGATCGGCCCGATCGCAAGGCCGTCGGCCGCGAGTTTGACGCCGATCGTCGCCCACCAGATCGTCCAGAAGGGATTCGAGAGCGAGACGATCGCGCCGTGGGCGACGGCGCCGAGGGGATGACCGGACATGCCGGCGACGCCCTCGGCGCTCTCCAGATCGGCGGCGATAGTGCCTCGTACGGCTCCGGCCAGCAGGCCGTAGCCCATCCACAACACGACCGCGCCGCCCGCAAGCGCGAGCACCAGCATCACGGTCGAGAGCTGGAGAACGTGCTGCAGGCCAAAGGCGAAGCCGATCAGCAGCACGGCCTCCAAGACGGCGTGCCCGACGAGCATCAGCGCCGCTGAGAAGGGACCCTTCTGCATGGTGCGCGCGATCGTCACCGTGAGGTACGGGCCCGGGGACATGGCACCCGAGAGCCCCACGATGAAGGCCTGCGCGCCCAGCGACAGCGCGGCGGCGAGCTCAGGGCTCATGCCGCGCTCTCGCCGGTACGCGCACACCGGCGCGATCGTACGAAGCGGCCGGGCGCAGCCTCAGCCGCGCCCCCGCCCCATCGCGATCGTCCCCGTGCGCACCACCTCGAGCACGCCGAGCGGCTGCAGCAGTTCGAGCAGCGCCTCGAGCTTGTCGTTGGTGCCGACCACTCGCAGCGCGAGCGTCCGCCGGTCGACGTCGACGATCTTGGCCTTGAATATCTCGGCGATCTGCAGCACCTCGTCGCGCTTGTCGCCCTCACCGGCGACGCGCACCAGAAGCAGCTCGGCCGCCACGGCGTTGCCGGGGTCGAGGTCGCGGATCTTGAGCACGTTGATGAGCTTGTGCAGCTGCTTCGTGACCTGGTCCACCGGGTGCTCGTCGCCGTCGATGACGATGGTGATGCGGCTCAGCTGGGGATCCTCGCTCATGCCGACGGCCAGGCTCTCGATGTTGAAGCCGCGGCGGGCGAAGAGCCCGGCGACCCGCGTGAGCACGCCGGGCTTGTTCTCGACGAGGATGGAGAGCGTGTGCTTCACGGCTTGCTCCTCTTGCGCGACGTACCGCCGATCATCTCCGTGATCTCCTGGCCGGCCGGCACCATGGGGAACACGTTCTCCTCAGCGGAGGTACGGAAGTCGATCACCGCGGGCCGGCCGCAGCCGATGGCCTCCCGCAGAGCCGGCTCGATCTCGTCCTTCTCGGTGACGGTCATCCCGACGGCCCCGAAAGCCTCGGCCAGGAGCTTGAAGTCCGGCTGCGCCTCGATGCAGGTGAACGAGAAGCGTCTGTTCCAGAAGAGGTCCTGCCACTGGCGGACCATGCCGAGGTAGCCGTTGTTGAGGATGCAGACCACGACCGGCACGTTGTAGCTCACCGCGGTCGCCAGCTCCTGCATCGTCATCTGGAAGCCGCCGTCGCCGCTGATGTCGATCACCGTCTTCTCCGGGAAGGCGATCTTGGCACCGATGCTGGCCGGCAGGCCAAACCCCATCGTGCCGAGGCCGCCGGAGCTGATGAACTGACGCGGATAGGTGTACGTGTAGTACTGCGTCGCCCACATCTGGTGCTGGCCGACGTCGGTGCACACGATGGCGTCGTGCCCCGTGACGCGGTCGATCTCCTCGATCACGTGCTGCGGCGCAAGCTTGCCGTCCTTGGGATCCTCGTAGTGCAGCGGGAACTCTTCCTTGCGCTCGGCGATCCGCGCGAGCCACTCGGCCGTACGCTCCGCCGGCCACTCCATCGCCTCGAGCTCCCTGACCAACCCGGCGGCGACGGACTTGGCGTCGCCGACGATTGGGACGAGCGCTTCGACGTTCTTGCCGATCTCGGCTGGATCGACGTCGGCGTGGATGATCCGCGCGTGCGGCGCGAACGCCTTGAGCTTGCCGGTCACCCGGTCGTCGAAGCGCGCTCCAAGATTGATCAGCAGGTCGCACTCGTGCACCGCGTAGTTGGCGGTGACGGTGCCGTGCATGCCGAGCATGCCCATGGAGAGCTCGTGCGTCTCGGGGAAGACTCCGAGAGCCATGAGCGTCGTCGCCACCGGCAAGCGGCGCAGCTCGGCGAGCTTGAGGATCTCGGGCGCCGCGTCGGAGGCGATGGCGCCTCCGCCGAGGTAGAGCACCGGCCGCTCGGCCTCGTTGATGGCCTTGGCGGCAGCCCGGATCTGCTTCACGTGCCCCTTGACGGTCGGCTTGTAGCCGGGGAGGTCGATGGAGTCGGCGTCGCGGTAGCTGAGCTCACCGAGCGCGATGTCGACGGGAATGTCGATAACGACGGGGCCAGGCCTCCCGGTAGAGGCGATGTGGAACGCCTCGTGGACGATCCGCGGCAGCTCGGCCGGGCTCTTGACGAGGTACGAGTGCTTGACGATCGGCAGCGTGATGCCGGTGATGTCCGCCTCCTGGAAGGCGTCGGTGCCGATGAGATCGCTGCGCACCTGCCAGGTGATCGCGACCAGCGGCGTCGAGTCGAGGTAGGCCGTGGCGATACCGGTCACCAGGTTGGTGGCGCCGGGACCACTGGTCGCGGTGCACACCCCCACCTTGCCGGTGGCGCGGGCGTAGCCGTCGGCGGCGTGCGCCGCGCCCTGCTCGTGACGCACCAGCACGTGGCGCAGCTTCGTGGCGTCGTAGAGGGCGTCGTAGAACGGTATGGCGACGCCGCCCGGATAGCCGAATATGACCTCGCAGCCCTCGTGCTCGAGGGCTGCGACAAGGGCTCGCGAGCCCTTCATCTTCTTGTCTGGTGTCATTGGAGAACAGCTCCCTTCTCCGCGCCGGAGACGAGTTTGACGTAGCGGGCGAGATACCCGGATACGCCTTCGCGCGGCGTGATGGGCGGCTGCGCCGCCCTGCGCCGCGCGATCTCATCCTCCGAGACGTCGAGTGTGAGGGAGCGAGCGGGGATGTCGATGGTGATCGGGTCGCCGTCGTGGACGAGGCCGATGAGGCCGCCGGCCTGGGCCTCCGGCGCCACGTGGCCGATGGCTGCGCCGCGCGTCGCGCCGCTGAAGCGGCCGTCGGTGATGAGCGCGACGTCCTTGTCGCGGCCCTGGCCGGACAGCATGGAGGTGGCGCTCAGCATCTCGGGCATGCCGGGCGCGCCCTTGGGGCCTTCGTTGCGGATGACGACGACCGAGCCGGTCGCGATGTCACGCGCCGCGATGGCCGCCACAGCGGCCTCTTCGCTCTCGAACACGCGCGCGGGCCCGCTGTGCCGCAGCATCTCGTCGGCGACGGCGGCCTCCTTGACCACGGAGCCGTCGGGAGCGAGGTTCCCGAACAGCACGGCCAGGCCGCCGGTGGCGTGGTAGGGCCGGTCGAGGGGCCGGATCACGTCGTCGTCGACGACGCGGGCGCCGGCCACCGCCTCGCCCACCGTGCCGCCGGCCACGCTGAGGGCGGAGCCGTCCATGAGGCCGGCCTCGATGAGCTGCTTCATGACCGCCTGGATGCCGCCGGCGTGGTACAGGTCTTCCATGTGATGCGCGCCGGCGGGAGCCATCCTGCAGAGGTGCGGGACCTTCGCCGCTACCTCGTTGATCCGGCGCAGGTCGAACTCGAGCCCGGCCTCGGTGGCGATAGCCGCCAGGTGCAGCACGGTGTTGGTGCTGCAGCCCAGGCTGGCGTCGGCGGCGAGCGCGTTGCCCACCGCCGCGTCGGTGAGGATGTCGCGCGGCTTGAGGTCGGCGGCGAGCACGTCCATGACCTTCGCGCCGCCTTCTTTGGCGAAGCGCAGTCGCTCGCTGTACACGGCGGGGATCGTGCCGTTGCCGGGAAGAGCCATGCCGATGACCTCGGCGAGGCAGTTCATGGAGTTCGCCGTGAACATGCCCGAGCACGACCCGCAGGTCGGGCAGGCGCTGCACTCGATCGCCTTGAGCCCTTCGTCGCCGAGGTCGCCGGCCTGGTGCCGCCCCACGGCTTCGAACACGCTGTTCAGGTCGAGGGTACGGCCTTCCAGGCGCCCCGCCAGCATGGCGCCGCCGCTCACCATGACGGCCGGCACGTTGAGGCGCATCGCCGCCATGAGCATGCCGGGCACGATCTTGTCGCAGCACGGGACCAGCACGAGCGCGTCGAACGCATGTGCCAGCGTCATCGACTCGACCGTGTCGGCGATCAGCTCGCGGCTCGGCAGCGAGTAGTTCATGCCCGAGTGGTTCATGGCGATGCCGTCGCAGATGCCCATGACGCCGAACTCGAGCGGCACGCCCCCGGCCCCGCGCACACCGGCCTTGACCGCATCGACCACGGTACGCAGATGCACGTGGCCGGGGACGACCTCGCTGAACGAGTTGGCGATGCCGATGAAGGGGCGCTCCATCTCCGCATCGCTGATGCCGAGGGCGCGCAGCAGCGACCGGTGCGGTGCGCGCGCCACGCCGCGCTTGATCTCGTCGCTTCTCACAAGTTCCACCTTCTCGTCACGGAGCTGTGCCGGCCGCGCTGCGGAGCAACGACGGCCGTGAGCCTACGATGATACCGGAAACGGCATGGAGTCGGCGAGGAGCGCCGGCGCGGATCCAACGATTGGCGGCGGCATCGCGCGGGCATGGTAGCCATGAGCGCCCCAGCCGCGCGGAGGCGTGGAAGCATACCCCAATGGGTATAAGCTCGGCAGCCCCACCACCGAGGAGTCCTGCCATGAGCGCATCTGCATACGGCACCGGTCGCGAGTTCGACGACGCCTACGACATCGTCGTCGCGCGCGTTCGCGACGCCCTCAAGGCCGAGGGCTTCGGAGTGATCACCGAGATCGACGTCAAACAGACGATGAAGGACAAGCTCGACGCCGACGTCCGGCCCTACTTGATCCTCGGAGCCTGCAGACCGCAGTCCGCCCACGACGCCATCGGCGTCGAGCCGGACATCGGGGTCCTGCTGCCCTGCAACGTCGTCGTCTACGAGACCGACGGCGGCACCAGAGTCACCGTCGTGAACGCCGGCGCGATGCTGGGTATGGTGGGTAATGCGGAGCTCGTCCCGATCGCCGACGACATCCAGGCTCGGCTGGGCCGCGTCATCGAGAAGCTGTAGCACGACCGCAACGATCAACCCGGCAGGGCCTGACCTGCCCCCCAAGGAGGAGACCAAGTGGCAGCCGAAGTGAAGACCCTGACCGACGCGACCTTCGAGACCGAACTGACGGCCGCGAGCAATCCGATAATCGTCGACTTCTGGGCG
Organism: uncultured Actinomycetes bacterium; assembly: GCA_963709345.1. GTDB lineage: Bacteria > Actinomycetota > Thermoleophilia > UBA2241 > UBA2241 > CAIXSE01. Next base: position 236,546 of record CAVPVX010000011.1, on the reverse strand, counting down.
CCGTGGTGCGGCCCCTGCCGCATGGTCGGCCCCGTGCTCGACGAGATCGCCGACGAGCACGGCGACAAGGTGAGCATCGGCAAGCTCAACGTCGACGAGAATCCGGCGACGGCGCAGAAGTTCGGCATCATGAGCATCCCGACGATCATCCTGTTCAAGGACGGCGAGCCGGCGAAGAAGGTCATCGGCGCGCGCTCCAAGGCGGACTTCCTGCGGGAGTTCGAGATCGCCTGACCGGACGGCACACGCTCGGCGGCTGACGAGGGAGGCCCGGGAACCTGCGGTTCCCGGGCCTCCCTCGTCGCGTACGGCCTCGCGCTGCGCCCGCGCCCGTCGCCGGCGCCGCTGCCGGGCGGCCGGCGTCACTGCTCGGGCTGCTCGCCCGCCTCGAGCTGCCGGATAGCCTCGGCGACGCCGGCCTGACCGGGCAGCCGTGCATCGACGGCCCGGAGCAAGGCGAGCGCCTCGGCGGTCTTGCCCCGCTGCTGATAGACCCCCGCGAGGAGCAGCGCCGCGCGGCCGTCCGACGGGTCGATGCGCACCACGTACTCGAGCGCCTCGACGGCTTCGTCCGTCTTGCCCTGCGCGAGAAGCGCGCGGGCGAGCTGCACGCGTATCGCCGTGCCGAAGGGCTCGACCTCGATGCCCTGGCGCGCGACCTGGACGGCGCTCTGGTACAGGTCCTCGCGAAGCGCCTCTCCGCCGAGGACGAACAGCTCGGCCAGCGAGACGTACGAGTCGTACTCGCTCGGCACGAAGGCGATCGCCTCCTTGAGCGCCCGTTCCGCGTTCGCGAAGTTCTGCCTGAAGCGCTTCGGCGTACGGGGTCGTGTCGTCGCCGCGCTGCTGCGCGGCGGCGCCGGCCCGCAGATACTCGCGCGCCCGCGCGGCGTAGGCCAGCCCGACGGCTTCCTTGTAGGTGCCGTTCAGCGGCTGCAGCCGGGCGGCCCGGCGCACCAACTCGATGCTCTCGGCGCCGTCGCCGGTCGCCTCGGCCCGCAGATACGCGTTGTCGGCGAGGATGAAGAGCCCCTGGTAGCCGATGCCCAGGGCGGCGGCGCAGAGGATCACCACGGCCACCGCGGCGCCCCAGCGCGGCGCCTTCACGGTCACGACCCGGGCGGTCGGCGCGAGCACCACGGCCGATCGCGGCCCACAGCAGGAACGTGGTGCCGGTGACCGAGAGCCCGAAGAAGAGCTGCACGAGGTACCCGGCGGCGGCGGCCCAGAAGGCGCCGATGACGATGCGGGAGGCGTCGTGCGAGCGCCCGAACACGGTGCGGAACGAGCGTATGCCGGCCCACACGAAGACGCCGTACAGCAGGAGCATGCCGGGAATGCCCACGCCCGCCGCCAGCTGCAGCGGGTAGTTGTGCGCGTTGTCGGCCACGGACATACCGCCGGCGTCGCGCACGTATTCCACCGGCTTGAACTGGGGGAACACGAGGCGGAACGTGTCGGCGCCCCACCCGAGCACGGGCCGCTCCTTGATGGCGGCGATCGCCGCCTGCCAGATCTCCGTGCGCGTCTGGCCGCTGCCGGCGTCGAACTCGAAGATCGAGGCGAGGCGCTTGCCGAAGTTCATGACGTCGTCGGAGCTCGAGAGACTGCGCACGATGACGCCGATGCCCACGGCGGCGCTCACGCCCGCAGGGATCCAGTCGAGACGGCGCAGCGGCGCGCGATGACGCCAGGCGATGACCCCGAGAAGCAGCAGGCTCAGCCCGCCGCCGATCCAGGCGCCGCGCGTGAACGCGGTGATCAGCACCAGGCCGCTCAGGCCGAAGCCGGCCCAGTAGACGAGCCGCCACACGAGGTTCTTCTCGGTGAGCGCCAGGCCCAGCGCCACGGTGACGGCGAAGATGAGGAAGCCGCCCAGCAGGTCGGGGTTGCCGTAGGTGGAGAAGGACGCGGTTGGCCTCGAACGGCAGCGCGGCCCACTGGACCGGGTCGACCCCGACGGCCTGGAGCGCGCCGTAACCGGCGACCACGAGGCTGCCGAAGAAGAGAGACCGCGCCAGCATGCGCACCCGCGCCGCCGTGCAGGCGAACTGCAGCACGAGGAAGTAGATGACCGCGTAGTTGACGAAGGACAGCAGACCCTCGTACCGCCGCGGCTTGCCGAACAGAGCCATCGGCCAGTGGATCGACGTGATCGTGGTGATCGCCGCCCAGACGAGGAAGGCGAGGATGAGCCAGTCGACGGGGGTGCGGCGCAGCTTGCCGCCGTTGCGGAGCATGTCCCAGGCCCAGGCGCCGAGCGCGACGAGGCCGAGCACCCGCTGCAGGGCCACCTTGACGATGTCGAACTGGTCGTAGGTGAACGGCATGTCGATGCCGATGAAGGTGAAGTTGCTCATGGCGATGGGCACCAGGAACACCATCGCCAGGAGCGCCCACCAGGCGATGCGACGGGCGAGGCTCATCGCCTCGTCCGGCGACTCGGGCGGCTCGGCCGCGCGGGAGGGCTTCTCGGCCGCGGCGGCAGACTCCCCGGCCGCGGTGTGCGACGGCTTGGCGGGCGGCCGCTCGGCGGGCGCGGCCGCGGCGGGCGGCCGCGGCGAGCGCTTGCGCGCCGCCTCTTCGCGAGCCGCCTTCTTGCGCGCCGCCTGCCGGCGTGCCGCGCGGGCGTTCTTGTCGCTCTTGGCCAAGCGCGTGCTTCCTTATCTCGCTCCGCGCCCGGTGAGCACCACGCGCAGGGTCTCGGCCACGATCTGGGCGTCCATGGCCGGCGTCTGATGATACATGTAGATGAGGTCGTACTTGAGCTTGCGCTCCGGCGTGGTCGCGTAGCCGCCGCTGACCTGGGCCAGACCGGTGACGCCGGGCTTGACGGTGAAGCGCTCGCGGTAGCCCGGCGTCTCCTTCAGGTACTGCTCCACGAAGAAGGGCCGTTCCGGGCGCGGCCCCACGAAGCTCATCTCGCCCCTCAGGATGTTGACCAGCTGGGGCAGCTCGTCGATGCGAAAGCGGCGCAGCACGCGGCCGACCGTGGTGATGCGCGCGTCGTCCGCCTCGGCGAGCACGGGGCCGCTGGCCGCCTCCGCGTCCTTGACCATCGTGCGCAGCTTGTGCATCCGGAACGGCTTCATCCCCCGGCCGGACCGCTCCTGCGAGAAGAACGCGGGCAAGCCGTCGTCGAGGGCGACGGCGACGACGGCGACCAGCAGGAGCGGGCTGGTCAGGACCAGCAGGAGCGCGGCGGCGACCAGGTCGAGTACGCGCTTCATGGCGGCGTAGTAGCGCGGGACCGAGGCGTGCGTGATCTCCATGAGCGGCACGTCGCCGACGATCGCGTCCACCGTGCCGATGAAGATCTCGTAGAGCCCGGGCACGACGTCGACGCGCACGCTCGCCTCGTCGGCGAGCACGAGGGACTCGACCAGCTCGCGCAGGGCGATCGGGCTGACGACGATCACGCGGTTCGCGCCCTGCTCACCGGCGATGCGCGCCACGTCCTGGGCGCCCCCAAGGATGGGGAAGCCCCCGGCCGTGGACGACTCGTCCCCGGCCGCCGAGAAGCCCGCCCCCCAGGCGTCGGGATCGGCCTCGATCAGCCCGGTGACCGTCCAGCCCCAGCGGTCGCGCGCCGAGACGTGCTGCGCGAGCTCGACGGCCGCCGGGCCGGTGCCGACGATCAGCACGCGCTGCTCCGGCCAGCTGATGCGCGCGAGGTGCAAGAAGGCGAGACGCCAGCCGGTGAGCAGCACGAGGTCGATGAGCCACGCGAGCAGGATCGTGGAGCGCGCGAACGACGCCGTACGCTCGCCGCCGAAGAAAGCGACCGCGGCGGTGAGCAGCGTGCCGACGGTCACCGCGGCCACGGCGCCGCGCACGACCGCCCAGGCGGTGTCGGCGCGCTCCGGGTCGTAGAGCCCGTAGGTCCAGGCGCCGCCGAGGTAGAACAGCGTGAGCAGCGGCGCCAGCAGCAGATACGCCTCGAAGTTGAACGCCGGCAGCCGGCCCTCGAAGCGCAGCAGGAAGGCGAGGACGAAGCCGGCGTTGACCAGCACGGCGTCGGTGACGACGGAGAGGATGATGAAGCGGGTGCGGGACATCTAGCGGACGCCCCCCCGACGCGCCGGCGCTGCTGCGCTGCGGCGCGCACCCGCCCGCGACGCCCGGCCTGCCTCATGACGCGCCGTCGCCTCCGTGTACACGTCCAGCGTGCGCGCGACCATGCGCGGCACGGTGAACTCGCGCCGTGCGCGCGCCTGCGCCTGGCCGCCGAGCCGCGCGCGCAGCTCGTCGTCGCCGAGCAGCCGGCCCAGCGCCGCGGCGAGAGCCGCGGCGTCGCCCGGCGGCACCGTGAGCCCGGTCACGCCGTCCGGGTTCGCGTACGGCACCCCGGTCGGCAGGTCGGTGGACACGACCGGGGTGCCCGCCGCGTGCGCCTCGATCTGCACGAGGCCGAAGGCCTCGCTGCGGGCGACGCTGGGCAGGCAGAAGACGTCGGCGGCGTGGTACCAGGCGGCGAGCTCGGCGTCGTCCTGCGGCGGCAGGAACGTGGTGCGCCCGCCTATCCCGAGTGCGGCGGCCAGCGCGCGCAGCTCGCCCTCGAGCGGACCCCGGCCGACGAGCACGAGGTCAGCGTCGACCTGCGCCATGGCGCGCACCAGCACGTCGGCGCCTTTGTAGTAGACGAGCCGGCCGACGAAGAGCACGAGGGGCCGCCCGGCGTGCGCCGCGCGCAGCTCCGCCGCGCGCTCCTCCACCCCGGGCGCAGCCGTCAGCTTGCCGGCCGGCAGCCCGAACGGCACGACGCGGCACTTCTCGGCGCGAGGCGCGAGATACGGCGAGTGGCGGACCATCTGCGGGGACGACGTCACGATGAGGTCGACTCTATCGAGAAAGCGATGCAAGAAGGGACTGTAGGCCGCGAGCAGGCGCTTCTGGCGCACGATGTCGCTGTGGTACAGCACCACGCTGGGGACGTCCGGATTCGCCTGCAGGAACGAGAGCTCGCCCCACGGATAGGGTGAGTGCAGGTTGAGGACGTCGGGCGGCGCGGACCCGGGCGGCGGCGCGCCGCGCATCTCCGCGCGCAGGGCGCCGGGCATGCCTGCGGCGACCGGCGCCGACGACACCGCCAGCTGCCGCGGGAGGCGCACGACGCGCACGCCGCCGATGGTCTCCTCGACGCGCTCGCGGCTCTCGTTGCTCACCAGCGCGCGCACCTGCACGCCGGCGTGCTCCACGAGCCCCTCCGACAGGGTGCGCACGACCGTCTCCACGCCGCCCAGGTGCGGCGGCGAGTAGTACTTGTTGACCATCGTGACGCGAGGCGGGCGGTCGGGCGTCTTCATCGGGCGCTATTCTCTCACGACCGCACGAGAAGGGAGGCGCTGGGCCGACGACGATCCGGCGCGGTACCATTGCGCCGGCGAACGCGATGCAGACGCTCACTCACATTCAGCGCAAAGTCCGCAAGGCCCTCGACGAAGGCGGGTCGCCTCTCGTCCTTCGCCGTGCCTTCGTGCTGGCCTGGACCCAGGGGGTCGACCCTCTCCGCGCGAAGGTGACGATGAACCCGGCGGAGATCCGCGATGCGCTCATCGTGGCGCGCAGTCGCCTGGTGGGTGCACCGGTGGTGCATGCGATCGGCGACAGCCACACGGTCATGCTGACGGGCGTGTGGCCGTTCATCGTCCACAACATCGCACCACTGACCGCGTACAACCTCGCGTCACCCACCAGTTCGACCCAGTCGCGGACCCGTCTGCTCGAGGCGCTCCGGTCGGCGGATCCTCGCAGGGACATCATCCTGCTCACCGCCGGCGGCACCGACTGCCGGCTCCACATCAACGATCAGCACCTGCGCTCGTCGGGACGGAGATCCCTCGAGGAGCTCGCCCACGAGACCGTGGTGCGCTACGGCACGGCGATCGACCTGGTACGGGAGCGCGGCTTCCGGGTGGCTGCCCAAAGCGTGGTCGGCGCGGCCCACACGGAGGAGTACGGGTGGTTCGACCATTCGGGTGACATCGGCGTGCGCGGCCACATCGCGCAGCTCTTCAACAAGGAGCTCGAGGCGTGGTGCCACGAGCACGGCGTCGACTACGTCGACCTGTTCTCGCACGTGGCCGACGAGCAGGGCATCCTCCGCCGCCCGATGGCGTCGGACGGGCTGCACCTCGGCCGCCAGGCCCTGCCGTGGTACGGGCCGTGGCTCCGTGAGAGAGTGTGCGCACGCTGGGCGGCCCCCGCCCCCCACCCTCGGCTGCTCTCGGCACAGGGTATCTCGGACTGGCTCTCGAGCCGAGCCTGAGCAACATCGTCTGAGGCGACGCGGCCCGACGGTCCTCCCCCTCCGCGACGTGCTGCTAGAATGCGGAAGCGGTCCGGACGGTGAGTGACAGCAGCAGAATCGACGGGGGTTTGGAGATGGCAGGAGTGTTCGAAGGCAAGCGCATCCTCGTCACCGGAGGCACCGGCTCGCTCGGACAGGTGCTCACGCGCCGGCTCATGAGCGGCGTCGAGGGCGTCCCCGAGAGCGTCACCGTCTTCTCGCGCGACGAGGCCAAGCAGCACTACATGCGTCTGGACTTCATGCAGCGCAACGCCGCCACCGACGAAGTCATCTTCGAGAACTTCCAGACAGCGGCTGAAGTTCCGGATCGGCGACGTGCGCGACTACGGCAGCGTGGTGCGCGCCGTGAAGGAGGCGGACGTCGTCTTCAGCGCCGCCGCCCTCAAGCAGGTGCCCAGCTGCGAGTACTTCCCGTGGGAGGCGGTGCAGGACCAACATCGAGGGCGCCGTCAACATCGTGCGGGCCATCTCCGAGTTCCGCCTGCCCGTCGAGACCGTGATGGGCATCTCGACGGACAAGGCCTGCAAGCCGGTCAACGTCATGGGCATGACCAAGGCCATCCAGGAGCGCGTCTACATCGACGGCAACCTCCACTGCCCGGAGACGCGGTTCATCTGCGTGCGCTACGGCAACGTGCTCGCCTCGCGCGGCTCCGTCGTCCCGCTCTTCCTCGAGCAGATCGCCGCCGGCGGGCCGGTCACCATCACCACCGCCGACATGACGCGCTTTCTCCTCACGCTCGAGGACGCCGTGGACACCATCTTCGCGGCGGTGCGCTCCGCGAGCCCCGGCGAGACCTACATCCCGCGCTGCCCGAGCGCGCAGGATGACGGATCTTGCGGCCGCGCCTCATCGGCGATCGCGACATCGAGACGGTCATCACCGGGATCCGCCCGGGCGAGAAGATCCACGAGATCCTCCTGTCGCGAAGAAGAAGCCACTCGCACCGATCGACGGGCAGGAGGGCTACTTCGCCCTGCGCCCCATGCTCCCCGAGCTGGCCGATCCGGTCGACCAGCCGGCGCTGGTGGGCGACTACAGCTCGGCGAACGCCCTCATGAGTGCGGAAGACCTCGCCGACTTCCTCAAGCGCAAGGATCCCCGAGGTCCTCGGCCGGCGCTATCTGGAGTCGTAGATGACCAAGGTCATCACCCTGCTGGGCACGCGGCCCGAGATCATCCGCCTGTCGCGGGTGATCGAGGTCGCTCGACCAGTCGTGCGACCACCTGCTCGTCCACACCGGCCAGAACTTCGACGACCGGCTGAGCGGCATGTTCTTCCGCGACCTCGGGCTCCGCGAGCCGGACCTGTTCATGGGCGTGCGCGGCACGGGGTTCGCCGACCAGATCGGGCAGATCCTCGCGAAGTGCGAAGAGCTCTTTCGCGCGGAAGACGCCCGACACGGTCCTCATTCTGGGCGACACCAACACGCGGCCTCGCCGCCTTCGTGGCCAAGCGCATGGGCATCCGCGTCTGTCACATGGAGGCAGGCAACCGCTGCTTCGACGACCGCGTGCCGGAAGAGGTCAACCGCCGGGTCATCGACCATTCGAGCACGGTCCTCATGCCGTACACGCACCGCAGCGCCGAGAACCTGGTGCGCGAGGGCATCGAGCGCCGGCGCATCTACGTGACCGGCAACCCGATCAAAGAAGTGCTCGACCACTACGCCGGGCAGATCGAGGCCGCCGACCCGTTCACGGACTTCGGCGTGGAGCCCGGCCGATACTTCCTCGTCACCGCCCACCGGGCCGAGACGGTGGACGATCCTGTGCGGCTCGCGGCGCTCATCGCGGCGCTCAACGCCGCGATCGAGAAGTTCGACCTGCCCATCCTGGCGTCGCTGCACCCGCGGACGGCGGACAAGCTGCGCGCGTTCGGCGTCGACGCGGGCAAGATCGGGTTCGTCCCCCCGCTGGGCCTCTTCGACTTCGTGCGGCTCGAAAAGGAGGCCCTCTGCGTGCTCTCCGACAGCGGCACGGTGCAGGAAGAGTGCTGCATCTTCGGCGTGCCGACTGTGACGATGCGCGACGTCACCGAAAGACCGGAGACCATCGAGTGCGGCAGCAACCTGCTCGCCGGCGTGGAGGCCGAGCGGATCCTGCCGGCCATCGAGCTCGCCGTGCGGTCCGCCGGCACCTGGACGCCGCCGCCCGAGTACCTCGCCGAGAACGTGTCGGACACTGTCGCAAGGATCGTGCTGGGCATCGCATGAGCACGCCGCGCATCCTGGTCGTCGGCGCCACGGGGATGCTGGGCCACGAGGCCCTGCGAGTACTGGCGCCGGACTTCGAGGTGTGGGGCGCCTGCCGCGACCGGCGCTCGATCGCCGATCTCGGCGTGCCGGCCGGCCGCATCGTCGAGGGGTTCGACGCCGCCGACACCGCGTCGGCGGCCGCGCTCTTCGAGCGCGTGCGGCCGGATCTCGTGCTCAACGCCGTCGGCATCGTCAAGCAGCTCGACGCGGCCAGGGCGGCGATCCCCTCGATCACCGTCAACAGCCTCTGGCCGCACGTCCTCGCGGACGCGTGCAGCGCCCACGGCGCGCGCATGGTCCACGTGAGCACCGACTGCGTGTTCAGCGGCGCGCGAGGCGGCTACACCGAGGACGACGTGCCCGACGCCCGCGACCTCTACGGGCGCTCCAAGCTGCTCGGCGAGGTCGCCGACCGTGACAACGTCGTCACCCTGCGGACGTCCATCATCGGCTGGCAGATCGGCGAGCCCACCGCGCTGGCGGGCTGGTTCGCCGCCCACCGTCACGAGCCGCTCAAGGGCTTCACCAGAGCCGTCTTCAGCGGGCTGACCACCGACGCCTTCACGGCCGTCGTCCGCGACGTGATCCTGCCAGACGTGAGCCTCCACGGGCTCTGGCACCTGTCCGCCGCCCCGATCGACAAGTACACGCTGCTCACCGAGCTGGCCGGCCACCTCGGCTGGGAGGTGCGACTCGACCCGGTGGACCAGCCGGCCATCGACCGCTCTCTGGACAGCACCCGCTTCCGCGAGAGGACGGGCTGGGCGCCGCCGGGCTGGGACGCTATGCTCGCCGACCTGGCTGCCGAGTGGCCGCTGCGCGCGTCCCGTGCCGCCGGACGCCGGGGCGCGTAGACCGGCGACGGCAGGTACGACGCGACATGCCCGATCAGCATCTTCGGACGCCGCCAGAACGCAGTCCGCGCTGGCCCGTTCCCGTCCTAGCAGGCTCGACTCACCGCTCGACTCGCCAGTCGATCTCCTCGCGAACGACGCGCGCAGGGTTGCCGGCGATGACGCAGTTCGGCCGGTCGAACCTCCCGGACACGACTGAGCAGGCGCCGACGACCGAGAAGCCGGCCACGGACGCGCCCTTGAGGACCGTGGCCTTCATCCCGATCCACACGCGGTCGCCGATCGTGATGTCTTGCGACGGATTGATGCGCCTGCCCTCGCGGTCTGTCAGAGAGTGGCTGTCGCCGGTGCGGAAGCTGATGCCGCCGGAGAACAGGCAGCCCTCTCCAACGGTGATGCGGGTACCCTCGATGGCGGCCAGTTCCGTGGAGCCGTGGATCTGCGTCGCCGCGCCGATCGAGATGGCGTTGGCGTCGTCCTCACACACGAGACCCAGGCTGAGCAGCATGCAGCCGCCCTCGATGGCGATGACGTTGCCATTGCCCGAGATCGTGGCGCCGACTCCGTCGAGGTACGAAGGGCCGATCCAGACCTGGTTGCCGTCGCCGCGGATGACGACGGTGAAGGATCGGACCTGGGCATCGTGGGCGATCACGACCGAGTTGCCATTCCCGACGATCGTGATCGTGGCTTTGCTCAGCTGCCGGGTCCGCGCGCAGGCGACGCGATTGCCCGTCCCGCGCGCATGCACCCGGCAACCCACCAGCGTGTTCCTCAGGGGCGTCCAGGCGCCCATGAGGTCGTGGCGCAGGCCGCGCGCACGGGCGGCGACACGCGTCTTGCCGAGGGCTGCTCGCACGCTACGTCCCACGGGGACCCTCACCACCCGGCCGGCCAAGCGCCCGGCTGAACTCCCCCAGGAACGCGGGCGCCTGCCGCTGCCAGGCGTGGAGCCGCGCGGCCTCGAGCGATCGTCGCTTCATGTCGTCGATCGCGGCGGTGGGCAAGGAGCGCGAGCTCATCCATCGCCGTCGCCCACGCCTCCGGTCGCATGCCTTCGGCGAGGACGCCGTTCGAGTGCCGCCTGACGATCCGCGCGATCCCGGGGAGATCGGATCCCGAAGACCGCCAGACCCGCCGCCATGTACGTGAAGATCTTGGACGTGGCGGCGCGGCGCTCGTTCTCGTCGCGCCCCCACAGCGCGACCACTCCGATGTCGTAGGACGCCGCGGTCTCCACGATCGCTGAGGGCGGGCAAGGACCCACCACTTCCACGCGGTCCTGCAGCCCCAACTCCGAGATGAGAGCCGCCGGGGCCTCACCGAGGAGGTTCTTCCCCTGGAGGGTCAGTGTGCTGTCGGCGGACGAGAGGGCCATCGCCTGCAAGAGCTCCTTCACCGGTCGATCGAACATGAGCGTTCCCAGGAAGACCATCCGCAGTGGTCTCGTCGTGGCCCTGACTCCCTCGGCCAGGAGTCTCGGCATGTTGTCGCGCACGACGGGCGGTCGTCGTAGCACATCGCCATGGCGTTCCACGTAGTAGTCCGCGTACCAGTCGCACGCGGTGATGAACCCGTCGACCCGTCCGATGAGACGCCGCTCCTCCTGCAGGCTCCGGGAACGATGCTCGTCTCCCAGATAGCGGTACTCCGGAACGAGGTCGACGGTCTCGTAGACGACCCTCGTCTTCGTCCTTGCGGCGACGGCCATGACCGTGGGAAGGCCCGGGAAGTCGACGACCCAGAACAGGTCGGCGCGCCGGCCGATCCTCGTCAGGGCGGCGACGCGAAAGCGCGCCGCCCTCCTGGGGCGCGCGCGCGTCGCGAGGGAGACGTACAGCTTCCCGGGACACGTTGCTCGCGACGCGCAGCGGCCGCCAGCGAGCAGCCGATTCGCTCGGGGGCTCGACGAGAGGCGCGACGGTCTTGCCGACACCGGGCGGCGGGGCCTCGTCGTCCTGGTTCGACGTCAGCCAGTGCACGCGCGCGCCCGCGCTCTGAAGCGCCTCGATCTCGTCCAGGAGGCGCGTGTAGTGCGAGAGGCTGTGCTCGAAGACGAGACACACCCGCACGCCCGCAAGCGGCGCCTTTCCTCGTGCGGGATCATGCGGGATGTCCGCCACGTCACCCGTCAAGAGACGCGCCCGGCGCGACCGTGCCAGGACGGAGCCGTACAGCGCGGCCAGAGCGTCAAGATAGCGATCGTGCCCGTACTGCTCGACCGCGATCTTCCTTCCCTGACGCCCTCGCCGCGCCGCCTCCTCGGGTCGATCCCGCAGTTCGTCCAGGGCGGCGCGCAGGGCCATCGAGTCACGCGCCTTGACGGCGATCCCGCAGTCCGGGGCGTGCGTCACCGCCGCCAGCGCGGTGCCCTCGAAGCAGATCACCGGTCGTCCCGCCGCCATGGCCTCCACCGCCATCAGCCCGAAGGCCTCGGCCGTCGACGGCATGACGAAGACGTCGCACGCCGATAGCAGACGCCGGTACCGGGACTCGTCCTCGACCCAACCCAGCTCGACGATCCGGTAGTCGGCGGCCAGGTCCTGGAGCAAGCCCGGCTCGTCGACGGTCAGCAGCGTGGTGGGGCGCGCCGGTGGTTGAGAGCCGAGAGCTTCCTTGATGTACTCGAGACCCTTGATCGGCGCGGCGGTGGACCTGAAGCAGATCACGAACTCATCGGCGCCGATCCCCAAGAGCTTGCGGCTGGCCGCTCTTTCCTCGTCCGCCAGAAACGTGCTCACGTCGATCCCGAACGGGATGAGGTGAACACGGTCGAAGTGCTGCGTGAGCGGGCTGCGTCTGACCATGTCGAGCATGAACTCGGAGGCCACGACGATGTCCATGTCGACATCCGCCAGCACCCGCTGCTTGACGCGCCACATCTGATCGGCGCGATCCGTTCTCAGCGGGAACACTGAATCCAAGTCGGGGCAGGCGGCGCATCCCTCGCGCCAGCCGACGCACTCTCCAGGCTGGATGCAATGGCCGGTGAGCGCCCACGCGTCATGCATCGTCCACACCGACGGCTTGAGCGTGCTCAGCCAGGGCAGGTCGAACAGCGAGATCATCCGCCCGTGCACCAGGTGGTAGTGGACGACATCGGCCCCCATGAACTCGGGGGTCGCGGCCAGCACCCTTCCCCAAGGATACAGGAGATCGTCCATGGAGTGGCGTAGTTCGGCCTGGTACACCGCCTCCTGCAGCCGGTCATCGCCGGGGTCGCTCATGAGGGTGCGGACGTCGGGGTCCTCGCTCCGCCTGAAGAGGACCGCCTGCTCACCCCGGATCCCCCTCGACCTCAGGTCGGTGAGCAGATCGTAGCCGTTGAACCGTCTGCCGGGGAGGTCCGTGCAGTTGACCTGGAGGACCTTCACGAGAGGCCGCGAGGCCCGCGGCGCGCCTTCCTGGCCAGGACGATCACGCCTCTGCGCAGCAACACCGGGATGACCGCCAGACCCAGCGAGCGCTCGTAGAGCGCTATCTTCCGAGACGCCGACTTGACATACTCGCGACGGACCTCCAGGAGCATCTGCGATGCCCACATCAAGGCGCGCTGGGCTTCCGGAGTGGAGTAGTCGATGTCGTCGACAGGGTGGCGGGCAGGATCAGCGCTTGCGGGATCCTGTCCGGGTCTCGTTCGCTGGTGAGGCGTATCCCGATCCGCGGCCACGTCGCCTAGCATATTCTATCGGGAGGAAGAAGCGTCCAAGCTCTTGGGACGCCCGCACCGACACGGGAGCTCCATGCCGCGGTTTTCCATCGTCGTCCCTGCCTTCAATGCTCAGGAGACCCTCGCCGACACACTCGACGCCGTCCTGGATCAGGAATGGGACGACTGGGAGTGCGTCGTCGTCGACGACGGCTCGGACGACGACACGCCGGTGATCGCCGCGTCGTTCGCGGCGCGCGATGCGCGCGTCCGAGTCGTGTCTCAGGCGAACAGGGGGTCTGCCGGCGCGTACAACACCGGCGTGGCCCTGGCCGAGGGGGACTACGTCGTGCTGTGCTCCGCCGACGACATCCTGCTGCCGCAGCATCTGGCCGGGATGGCGCGCGCGGTCGATGTCGGCGGCTACGACATCTACTCGTGCAACGGCTACTATCTGCACCCGGACGGCTCCCGCCGAGAGGTCTACCCCCCGGAGGCGATCCCGGAGTCCCTGTCGCTCGCCGATGTGATCGGCAACTGCTTCTACGGCGTCGGCGCCACGTACAGGCGGGAGTTGTTCGACGCGGTCGGCGGCTACCGGGTGGGAGTGTTCGGCGAGGACTACGACTTCTGGCTCAGGGCGATGGCGGGGGGCGCACGACACCGCTACCTCCCGGAGCCCCTCTCGCTTCACCGGGTGAGCCCCGGCCAGAAATCAGCGAACCTGGTGGCCGCCTATCGTTCCGACATCCGCCTCGTCTCCGATCTGCGGCGCGACTTCGCGCTTGGCCCCGAGGACGTTCGCGCCGTCGACGAGTGCATCCGGGAGCGCGAGCGACTGCTCGCCCAAATCGCAAGACCTCCGCGTCTTCTGACGCCGAAGAGGCAGGCCGCCGCCATGAGCACGGCGGCGTGGCTGCTTGGTGAGCGGCGCGCCCGGCAACTCCTCGAGCAGCTCCGATCCATCGTCGGCCGCAGAGTCACATGATGGGCGCACCGACCGGCGCGTGCGGCGACTCGACGGCCCCCCTCTACGCGATCGTGATCTGCGCCCACAACGAGGAGAACACCCTCGGCAGGGCCATCGATTCAGTCCTCGCCCAGAGCTGCCCGGATTGGCGCCTCGTCGTCGTCGATGATGGCTCCACCGACGAGACCGCGGCCGTCGCCCGCCGCTATGCGGCGCGCGACGCACGGATCGAGGTGGTCGTACAGGAGAAGCTCGGCGTCGGAAAGGGCCGCAACAACGGCGTGGCGAGGAGCGACACCGAGTTCGTCGGCTTCCTCGACGCTGATGACGAGCTGGACCCGCACTACCTTCGCGCCATGCGCGCGTTCATCAGCCGGCATCCCGGGTTCGACATCTACCATCCGAACCTCACCGTCGTCGCCGAGGACGGGACGGTGTCGCCATTCTGCGCTCGTCTTGACGTCTGCTCGTTCGGCTTCGAGGACCTCCTGGACAAATGCGTCATCGCCGCCGGCGGGACGCTGATCAAGCGCACGCGCTTCGATGATCTGGGCGGCTTCCGCCCCATGGTGCGCGCCCAGGACTACGACCTCTGGCTGCGGGCGACGGCACGCGGGATGCGGGCCCTGTACTTGCCCGAGGAGTTGTACGTGTACCACCTCGATCGTCCCGAGCCGCGCAACGACGATGGACGGGAAGGGGCGATGGCCGTCGTCGGGTCGCTCGACGATCTCCTGAAGCAGGGCATGGTCCCGCCGGCGATGGTCTCGAGGACCGAGCAGGCCCTCGCGCGTCGGCGGCGCTGGCTACTGGGCGATGCGGACGACCAGGCGCTCGCCCGGCAGGCGGTCTGGTTGCGGAGGACCCTCGAGAGGTGTCTCGGAGAACCAGGCGCAAGCGCCGCGCTCTCCCACCTGCGGAGCGTGACGACTGCTGCCAGGCCCATCCGCCGATCGCTCGCGCGGATACTGGCGTACAGGGCGCTCGACGCGAGGCTGGAGAACCACCAGGATCGTGTGAGCCAGCGGACCCTCGCGCTCGACCGGTCCTCGCTCGATGGCGCCTTGAAGGTCCTCGTCATCCCGAGCTGGTATCCGAGCCTCGAGCAGCCGACGGCGGGCATCTTCATCCAGCAGCAGGTGGAGGCGCTCGAAG
Organism: uncultured Actinomycetes bacterium; assembly: GCA_963709345.1. GTDB lineage: Bacteria > Actinomycetota > Thermoleophilia > UBA2241 > UBA2241 > CAIXSE01. The sequence goes on along the minus strand of CAVPVX010000011.1, from coordinate 221,349 downwards.
AGCGAGCCGGGATCGCCGTGGTGTACGTGCGGGAGGCCGAGGAGGGGCTGAGGCCGCGCGCGACGAGCGAGGGGGCAAGCACCGTCGTGCGCGCTCAGCTCAAGATGCCCCCCGTCTCGCGCACGGTCCCCGGGCGCGCGCGGGCGGTGGCCACCAATCTCTTCAACAAGCTCTATCGCTATCCGCGCGTCGGCCTGGCCGCCTTCGAGATCCTGCGCGACTGTCCGGGGCGCCCCGGACATCGTCCACGTGCAGGCGCTCTGGCCGGCCGGCTTGATCGCCTGCGCGATCAAGCGTCGCTACGGCATCCCCTACGTGGTCACCGAGCACTCCGAGGAGTATCTGGCCGCGAGCGAGCGACGTCTGGTGAGGACTCCCGGCGTGGTGCGCTTCCTGCTGCGTCCGCTCGCGCGGGGCGCGTCGCGCACGATCGTCGTGAGCCGGTTCCTGGCCGAGCGCCTGACGGAGCTCGGTCTGGCCGTGGAGCCGGTGGTCATCCCCAATGTGGTGCCGGTGACGGAACCTGTCCCGCCACCCGTCGCCGAGCGGCATGCGATCGCCCACGTCTCGATCATGGGGCCGGCGAAGAACCTGGGCGCGCTGCTCCAGGCCGTCGACCGCTTGCGCCGGCGGCGCACGGACTTCGTGCTGCGCCTCATCGGAGACGGCGAGTCGCGAGCCGAACTGGAGCGGATGGCGGCCGCGCTCCGAGCTCGGCGGCGTCGTGGAGTTCACCGGTCGTGTGCCGGCCGCCGAGGTCCCCGCGCTCCTGGCCGACTCGGCCTTCTCGGTGGTCAGCAGCACGCACGAGACCTTCTCGGTGGCGGCCGCGGAGTCGCTCATGTGCGGGCGCCCGGTGCTCTCGACGCGCTGCGGAGGGCCCGAGGAGTTCGTCACGGCGGATGTCGGCCGGCTCATCGAGGCGGGCAGCGTGGAGGCCCTCGCTGGAGGGACTCGACTGGATGCTGGATCACTTCCGCGAGTTCGACCCGGATCGCGCTCCACCGGCTACGCCGTCGAGCGTTTCGCCCCCGACGTGGTGGCCGCGCAGATCCTCGAGGTGTACCGGAGCGTGCTCGATGGCCGGTAGGCCGCGTTTCTCGGTCACGATCCCGGCCTACAACGCCCGGGCGACGCTGGCCGAGACCGTCGAGTCGGTGCTGGCGCAGACCTTCACCGACTGGGAGATCGTCATCGTCGACGACGGTTCCACCGACGAGACCCGCGCCGTGGCCGAGCGACTGGCCCGGCGACGGATTCGCGGATCCGCGTCGTCTCGCAGGAGAACCGCGGTTCCGGCGGCGCCTACAACACCGCGGTGCGCAGCGCCCGCGGTGAGCTCCTCGTGATGCTCTCCGCCGACGACCTGCTGCTCCCCGGTCATCTGGCCACGTTCGACGCCTGCATCCGCGACGACCCCGGCGCCTCGGTCTTCACGTCCGATGGCTGGTACGAGTACGACGACGGGCGACGCGAGGCCGCACGGCCGCAGAGCGCGCTGGGCCGATCCGGCCGGCTGCACCCTGGAGGAACTGCTCGACGCCTGCTTCTACGGCGTGGGCGCGGTGTACAGGCGCGCGGTGTTCGACGCCGTCGGCGGCTTCCGCGAAGGCATCTACGCCGAGGACTACCTGTTCTGGCTGCTCGCGCTCGCCCACGGTCACAGGCACCGGCACATCCCGCGGCCGCTGTCCGTGCATCGGCGCACCGAGGCGCAGAAGTCGGCCGATGCACTCCTGATGCGCGAGACCGACCTGCGCGTGGTCACCGAGGTCATGGGCACCGGCCTGCTCTCCGAGGCGCAGCTCGCCGCCGGCGCGACATCGGCGGTGCGGCTCCGGCGGAGCATCCGGCACGAGGAGGGCACTGGCCGGAGCCATCGGTCCCGCGGACGCTCGAACGGATGCTCGCCGCGTGCGCCGCGTGCGAGCGTGGTCGCGAGCCTCACCAGACGCGCGGGCGGACCGTGCCGAGCGCGCCCGCCCGGCGGACATCGCGCTGGCCGTCATCAACAACTTCCCCGGGCCCACCCTGGGCGGTGGCGAGGTGCAGCTGCTCGCTCTGCTCCGGCAGGCTGCCGGCCGCCGGCGTCAGGCCCGTCGTGGTCTGCGCGGCGGGCTCGGCGCTGGAGCGCGAGGCGCGCGCGCTTCGGGGAGTCGTCGTCCTCCCCGTCGACTTCGCGCCTCGATCCGTGATGTCGCTCACCGCTGCTCTGGCGGCGAAGCTCAAGAGCGCCCAGATCGTCCAGGGCACGGGCTTTCTGACCGATCTGATCGCGCGGCGGGTCGGCGCCCGCACCCACGCCCCGGTGGTCAACACGGTCCACGTCGTCCCCGGGGCCGCACGCCTGGATGGTGAACCAGCCACGCAGGCAGCGGTGCGGGCATTGCTCAATCGTGCGAGCCGAAGGACCGTGGCCCGCTTCGTGGCCGTCTCGGAGGCTGTCGGCAACGGCCTGACGGCCGACGGTGTCGACCCTAGCCGGATCGTGGTGATTCCCAACGGCGTCGACACTGCCGCGCTCCGAGAGACGGCCTCGCGCGACGCCTGCGTCACGCTTGCAGAGACGAGCAGGCGCGTCGGCTTCGTCGGGCGCCTGGAGAAGGTCAAGGGATGCGAGTTCTTCATCCGCGCCGCGGCGCTGCTGGCGGCAGACCATCCCGACGCGCGCTTCGTGGTGGCCGGCACGGGATCCCGCGCCGGCGAGTTACGCGCGCTCGCCGCCGAGTTGGGCCTCGGGGACACCGTCGACTTCGTCGGCTACGTGGAGTCGGCGCCGGGGCTCCTGGCCGCGCTCGACGTGGTGGTCGTCCCCTCGCTGTCGGAGGCGTCCGGACTCACCGCCATCGAAGCGCTGGCGCTGAACGTACCCGTCGTGGCCTCACGAGTGGGCGGCTTGCCCGAGGTCGTGCTCGACGGCGTGACGGGCCTGCTCGCGCCGCCGGGCGATGCGGGGGCCATTGCCGGCGCGGTACGCCGCCTCCTGGGCGACCCCGCCCTGGCGCGCTCTCTTGCCGCCGCGGGCGCGCAGCGGGTCGAGGAGCGTTTCGCCCTCGACCAGATGGTCGAGGGCTACGTGGGTCTCTACGCGGAGCTTGCCGTGCTTCGCCCCCCGCTCGGGACCGCCCCGCCCGCGGGCGCCCGGCGCATCCAGAAGCTGCCACTGAGGAACGGGTGGACCGCCGGGTCATAGTGCGGGAACGCGGCGCGCACCAGCCCCATGCGCTCCACCATGAGCCAGTTCATCGCCAACAGGATCTCGAACTCCCGGTTGAAACAGAGGAACGCCTGAAGCAGGTACTGCTCGGTCCAGAACTGCCGGAAGCTCTCGTTGGTCGCGTACGCCTTTGGATACTCGAACGGCAGGGCGATGTCGTGAACGTGGACGATGACACCGGGCGCCAGTCCAGGTAGCACATCCAGGAACAGGGAGTTCACGTCGCCGCCGATCCTGACTGTATGGCCCGAGTCGATGAAGAGGATGTCCCCTTCGCCGAGCGCCGAGAACAGGGACGCATCCGCCAGCTCCACCCGCTCGGAGATCACTGTGGTCGAGGGGAAGGCCTCTCCGCGCAAGACCTGCTCCGGGTAAGGATCCACGATGATGTGGCGTCCCGAGACGCCATTGTCGACCCGGTTGCGCTGCATCGCTGCAGCGATCACGCGGGAGGACTGGCCGGAGCCGATCTCGATCACCAAGCGAGGCTGGAACCGACGGATCACGCAGTGGGTGGCGGCGGCGCAGCCGAAGCTGAACGACTGGTTGTTCAGATAGAACTGCGCCGGATCGCCGACGGAGTCGAACGGCCAGAGGCACTCGTCTCCATGCGCCGCCCCCAACCGAGCAAGAAGCTGCTCCTGTGCAGCCTCACGGAAGTCGATCCCGGCCATCAGGCTGCGCTTGTCCCAGACGCTTCGGGCCTGCAGGTCGGCAATGTCCGGTACGGGCGAATAGAAGTGGATGGGAATCGGAAGGTACCCCTCTCGCAGGCAGATGTCGCTTCCTGCTCCGGTGAAGGCCGTGACTCGAAAGACCTTCGCCAGGAACCGATGAAGAGGGGTGGACAGCAGGGATTCCTGAACGAGCCACCGCGCCATCCTCTTTCCGCCGTCTCGGGCTGTCACCGCCGGCGCCTCCAGAGTGCCGAATCACGTCCTCCAAGCAAACGGAACCTAGCGGTTCTGAGGGGGTTCCGCAACAGCCGCGACCGCCTGCCCAGCCGGGCCCGCGGCCGTCAGCCCAGCAACTGGCTCTGGAAGAGCTTGTGGTACGCGCCGGCCTGAGCGACGAGCTCGTCGTGCGTGCCGCGCTCCGCGATGCGCCCCTCCTCGATCACCAGGAGCTGGTCCGCCTGGATGACGGTCGCCAGGCGGTGCGCGATGACGATGATGGTCTTGCGCCCGTGCAGCCGGGCGAGCGCATCCTGGATGTACTGCTCGGACTCCGAGTCGAGGGCGCTGGTGGGCTCGTCGAGAATGAGGATCGATGTGTCCTCGAGCAGCACGCGCGCCAGCGCGATGCGCTGCTGCTCGCCTCCGGAGAACCGCACACCGCGGTCGCCGAGCTTGGTCTCGAGCCCGTTCGGCAGGTCGAGGACGAACCCCGCGTGGGCGCCTTCCAGCGCGTCGCGGATCTGTTCGTCCGACGGCTCGGACCCGAGCCCGTACACCAGGTTCTCGCGCACGGTGTCGTTGAACAGCATGGCGTCCTGGGTGAGGTAGCCGACCCCCCTGCGCAGCGTGCCCACGTCGAACGCCCGGATGTCGGTGCCGTCGAGGGTGATGCTGCCGCTGGTCGCGTCCCGCAGGCGAGGGAGGAGCTCGACCAGCGTGGACTTGCCCGCGCCCGAGCGACCGACCAGCGCCGTGAACGACCCGGCGGGGATCGAGAGCGTGACGCCCTTGAGCACGACCCGGCCGTCGGCGGCGGCCTCCGGGTCGGGTGCCCCATCCCCGGCGGCCACCGGGGCGCCGGGCGCCGCGTCGTCGGGATACTCGAACGTGACGTCATCGAGCACGATCTCACGCTCGAGACCGCCGAACGGCAGAGCGCCCCGGCCGATGGTGTTCGCGGCGGCGGCGTCGTGCGCCAGCTCGTTGACGAGCAGCAGGCCGGCCATGTTCTGCGAGATCGCCTGGCGGCCGGCGTTGAACTCCTTGACCTTGGCGTTCATGCGGTTGAGCACGAAGAGCAGCAGCCCCAGCTGGGGCAGCGTCATGCCCAGAACGGCGATGCCGATGTAGAGCGTGACGAACGCCGAGAGCATGAGCAAGGGATCTGCCGTCACCTCGATGTTCGCCCCCAGGCGGGCCTGGCGCACGTCGACCGCCCGGAGCCTGTCCAGGAACGTCCGGATCCGCGCCGACTCGGCCGCCTTCTGGTCGCGCAGCTTGATGAGCCGGATCATCCCGACGCGCTCGACGAGCGTGATCCAGACCTCCTGCGTGACCTTGGCGGTCACGGTACCGTACTCCCGGATGTGAGCGATGTTCGCCCGGATCGCCAGCGACACCACGACGGCAAACAGCAGGATGCTGAACGTGAGCGGCACCGAGAGCGCCAGGAGGATCGCGACGTAGACGAGCATGAGCAGCGCGATGGAGAGCAGCCTGATGACGGCGAGGATGGCGCTGCTGCCCACCGCCGTCTGGGTCAGGATGATGCTCACCAGATGCCCGATCGAATGGTGAGAGAAGAACGCGGGGTCGGCGTCCAGCACGCGATCGAGCGTCTGCATCCGCAGCCGCAGGCCGATACGCGTCGAGACCACAGCCGAGTACCAGGCGTTGACGTAAAATACCGCCTGGCGCATCAGGATGGGGATGAAGGCGAGCACCAGCAGCACGGGGAGCGTGATGGGCAGGTCGAAGAGGTCCATGAACGACGCGATCGCCTGCCAGACGAAGCCCGAGCTCTCGATGATCGCCGTCTGACCGCCGTCGGCGTACTGCAGTATCGGCAGCAGCAGCGAGAGGCCGATGCCCTCGAAGACGGCGAAGAGCACTGCGAGTCCGACAAGCCCGCCGATCTCGGATGCCTTGACGTCGACGATCGCCAGCATCCGCCTGATGGCGTTGATGCGCAGGAACTCGTTCAGGTACTCCCAGACTCGCTTCAGCACGTGGTGCGCCCTGCTCACTGTCGGCGGGATCGGGCAGGAAGCCTGCCCCTGCGGCGTGTACACGACCGTGATTCTAGCCCCTGCGCGGAGGCGCCGCCACGGCCGGGTGCGGAGACTCGAAGCTGACCCTCTAGTAGACCTTCAGAGTCCCCGACCGGATGCCGCCCTGCGGGTTGCCTGCGAGGTCGTGAGCGAAGACGCGCATCTTGTAGGTGCCGCGCGGCAAGGTCACTTTGCACCCCGCGCCCGTGCGCCACCTGCGCGTGAGCGGCCGCCCGAGGTAGCAGCGCAGTACGACCTTGCCGGCCTTGTTCGTGACCCGCAGCGTCGCGTCCCGCGCCCGCGAGCTCAGGGCGTCGTCGACGCGGTAGCGCGGGCGCAGCGTGGCGCCCCTCTTCACGGTGCGGGACGTGACGCACGTCTTGGGACGCCGGGTGTCGATGCCTACCGACACCTCCTTGGGCTGCTCCCAGTTCAGCGCCTCGTCGACGGAGTAGAACCGCACCAGGTAGAGACCGTCCTTGGAGTGGTTCGCGGGCGCGGGTACACGGACCGTGGTGCCCTCCTTGTAGTCGCCGGCCTCTCCGATGCGATAGAAGGTCTTCCACACCCCCCGGCCGACATCCGTCGCAACCAGGGTGAAGGTGACCGTCTTGCGGTACCAGACGCCGGCCAGCCCGCTCACCGAGGTCTCCGTAGGATACGGGTCGTCCTCGACCGCCAGGAGCACCGGCTCGCTCAGCCCCCCGCCGGGGTCGGGTGTGAACACGCGCACGCTGGGCGACCCGGCGTGGGCGATCGCAGCCGCGGGCACCGGCGCTTCCAGGCGCTCAGCGGAGACGAAGGTGGTGGGCAGATCCACTCCGGCCACCTGCACGACTGAGCCGGGCGCGAACCGGCTCCCGTTCACGGCCAGCGTGAAGGACGAGCCTCCCGCCCACACCGAAGCCGGTTCCAGCCCTTCGAGCGTCGGCGCCGGGTGGACGATGGTGAAGATGCGCGCCTCCAGCGACTGCCCCCCGCCCGGCGGCGGGTTGACCACGCTCACGTAGGCCGTGCCGGCCTCGGCGACGTCGCTCGCGCGGATGGTGGCCGCGAGCATGAATGAGTTCACGTACCCGGTCGCGCGGTCCTCCCCGTTCCACAACACCTCGGCGCCGGGCACGAACCCACTGCCGATCACGGTGATGCCGAAGGCGGTGTCGCCCGCAAGCGCCTGCGCGGGGCTGAGACCGGTGATCTCCGGGACCGGGCTCGAGCGCCGCGACGCGGAAGCTCACGGCCGGCGACATGCCCCCGCCGGGCGCCGGGTTGAACGACGGTGACGGCGGCCGTCTGGTCGGCGGCGATGTCACCGGCCGCGATCTGCGCCTGCAGTTGCGTGGTCGAGACGAAGACGGTGGGCCGCGCCTCGCCGTTCCAGTACACCTGTGAGGCGGCGACGAAGCCGAGACCGGTGACCGTCAGGGTGAACTCCGCGCCCCCGGTGGCCGCCACCGCCGGAGACAGGGAGCTTATGCTCGGCGCCGGGTTGTCGGCCGAGGGCTCGGCGGGCGCCTGCGCGGCGCAGGCGAGCGACAGCACGAGCACCGCCGCGATGACGGTGACGACCTTGGTTCGACTGCCGCTGCGCACTGCTTCGGGCCCCCCGGGGATCGTGCTGTCGCCCGTAGTGTACTACGCGCGTCGCGGATGCCCCAAGCAGTCCTTCGGCGCACGCGTACGCGCGAGGGGCGGGGAGCCCCTTCGGGCGCCCCGCCCCTCCCCGCTCTTCACCGGCGGCGCACGCCCGAGTCAGCGGGCCGGCGCCGGCTTCGCTACGCCGGTCACTTCACCCTGATCTTCGCCGGCTTCGTCTGAGACCGGTTACCGGCGAGGTCGCTGCCGTGCAGGTAGTACCTGTACGTGCCCTTCTTGCTCGTCTTCCACGTGAAGGAGTACCACCTCTTCACGTTCTTGACCGCCCCCAGCCGCTTCGTGGAGACGACCTTGCCCCGGGAGTTCGTGATCTTGACGTAGACGGTCTTGATCTTGGGGCTGAGGTTGTCCGTGAACCGGTACTTGAGCGTCATCCTCTTGTTCCTCTTGCCGGAGGCCTTCTTGCCGACGACCCGCGGCCTGACCGTGTCCATCTTGAGCACGAGGCTCTTGACGGCGCTCGCCGTGCCGGCCCCGTTGACCGCACGATACTCGTAGGTCTTGAAGCCGCTCTGTGGCCGCCGATACCGTGAACTGGTTGCTCGCCGCGTCCTGCCAGGCCGGCGACGGGTCGTCGTCCGGCCGGTACTGGGTCTTGGCGATGCCGGAGGGCGATCCGCTACCCGCCAGCGTCACCTTGACGTCGGTCTTGTACCACCCGTCGTTGCCCGCCGGCGTCGTCGTGGCGCTCGCGGTCGGGACGCTCTTGTCGATGTTCACGTAGGCGGTCTGCGTGGCCTCGAGGTTGCCGGCCCGGTCGAACGACGAGTACTCCAGCCGGGTCGAACCCTCCACCTTCACCCCGAACGGATTCACGTAGACGGTGGGATTCAGGGCGTCGCCCAGCCGGTAGACCGTGCCCAGCGGCGGCACACCGGACGAGACGTCCAGCCAGCTCGAGCGTCACCGTCACCTCGGTGCTGCGCCACCCCGTCGTGGGGCTGGACGCCAGCGCCGGCGACGGCGTGGTCGTCGGGGCAACCGTGTCGATGTTGATGAACCCGGTCATGCTGACGCTGTTGCCGGCCCAGTCCTTGGCCGAGTAGGTGACCTCGTTGCTGCCCTCGACCACGCCGGCGGCGCCCTTGACCCACTCGTAGTCCACGGTAGCGGTCCCGGTCGTCACGACCGCACCGCCGCCGTTCACGGTGCGCGAGATCTGCTCCAGCCCTGAGGTCTCGGCGCCCGAGGGCGGCACCGGGTCCGCAGCCGTGAAGGTGACCGTCCCGGTCGTGTCCTGCGACCAGCCTGCCGCCTCGCTCTGCGTCGAGGTCGTCTCGAGGCTCGTCGCCGTGATCGTCGGCTCCGTGAAGTCGATGTTCACGAAGCCTGGAGAGTGCATTGCTTCGTCAGGGTTGCCCGACGAGTCACTCGCGAAGTACCTGATCGCGTTCGAGCCCTCGTCGTCGACCACGAAGCTCCACGTCGCGGTCTGCGTGTTCGCCGCAGACCTCGTCGTCCAGCTGATGCCGCCGTCGGCGCTGAAGTGGGCCGTCACGGTAGCGTCGACAGAGGGCGTGGCCGTGACGGAGACGGACTGGGTGCTGTTCTGCCAGTGCCCCGCGGCGCCCTGGGCCCCGCTCGGCAGCGAAGGTGTAGCTGGAGCTGCTCGTCGGCCCCACGACTGCCGCGAGTACCGGCGCCGCAGCCAGCAGCAGCAGCCCCGCCGCCAATCCAAAGCCGCGCAGGCCACGCTTCAGCCGGCGCCTTCCTGCCCGTTCAGTGCTGCTACCCATGCGCTACCTCCAGTACGGGTGGGCCGGCGAGCGCAACGCCGACGGTCACTTACAGTAGTCCTACGCACACGAGCGCCATAAGACAAGTTCGACGCGCAGCGGCGGACCCATTCCGAACGCAGAAATGGGCGGGGCGCCTTTCGGCGCCCCGCCCACTGCAGCTACCTTCAGGTTCGAAGGCGGTCGTGACTTACTTCACGCTCAACGTCGCGGTACCACGCTTGGCCTGGATGTTACCCGCTGCATCGACGGCGCTGATGCGGACGAGGTACTTGCCCTTCTTCAGGTTGACCCTGAAGCGGCGCGACTGGTCGGAGTTCGTCTTCACGTTGGCATAACGGTGCGTGCTGACGGTCTTGCCGGCCCTGGTGCGGATCTCGATGACGACGCTGGTGGCCGTCGGCGTGACCGCGGTGATGTTGAAGCGGAACTTGGCCTTCTTGCCCTTCTTGACGGTCACGTTGCTGGCCTTGACGCTCGGGCGAGTCGTGGCGACCGTGACCGTCGTGGCCTTCCAGGCGGACCTGATGCCCACCTTGTCCACACCGCGGTAGTTCACGGTGATGACGCCGTTGCCGCCGATCTGGGCGACTTCGCCCTTGTTGACGGTGGCGCCGCCGTCGGTGCTCCACTCGGTGTAGTCGTAGCCCGAACCCACGTCAGTACCCGTGAAGTTGAGGGTCGCGGGGACCTTCTGCCAGTCAGGCTGAACCGGATCGGCGAGCATGACCTCAGGAGCCGTGATGTCGAGCGTGACGGTGCGGCTCTTGTAGACCGAGCCCGGTCGTGAGCAGGTTGAGAACGTCGAGTTCCCAGTTGCCGTAGTGCCAGCTCGGCGTCATGTACGTAGCTGCGTCGTAGTAGAACGGCAGCGCCGCATCCACCGACGCGAAGTCGATGGTGTGCATGGAGCCGTGGCCACCGGTGAGCATGATCTCGGTCATCGAGCGTGGGAGCCACGACGCCGGCCTCGTTGATGGACCACGGAGTGGCCTGGTCGACGCGGTACACGGTCGCAGCGACGCCCGAACCCGGAACCTGATCGGTGGCGGTGAGCACGTACGGCTCAAGACCGTTGACCCAGCCGGCAGTCGCCGTCGGTGACGGGACCACGGGTGTCGATCTTGACCTCGGTTGCCGCCGTTGGCCACGTTGCCGGCCTTGTCGGTCGCGGTGTACGTGAAGTCGCGGATGCCGTCAGCGATACCGAGCGCCAGGATCGGGACATAGATTGTCGGACCCATGCCGCTACCGTAGATGCAGCGGATGACCGACCAGCTCCCATTCGATGCCGGGAGGAGCAATGCCGCTGTTGTGATCGGACGCCGTGATGCCGATCTCGCCCCACATGTCGAAACCGTCGAGCAGGCTGTTGTTGATCCACCAGTCCGGAGTATCGTCGGACATGGCGGGAGCGACGTCGTCAAAGAAGACCATGACGAGCTTCCAGGCTTCCTTGTTGCCCTCGGGGCAAGCGGCGTCGACGGAGCGGTAGTACACGTAGTTCGGGCCGATGGGGGCGGTCTCGTTGATGACGACCGAGTTGCCCTTCGTACCGGACTCGTCGATACCCGGAGTCGCCGGCGGAGCCGTCGTGTCCGACGTCTTGACGATGTACTCGGTGTAGTCGACGCCCGCGCCGCCGATGTCGGTCGCCGTGAAGTCCACGGTGACGGGCTGGTTGGTCCAGCCGGTCTGGTTATCGGAGCCGGCCGGGGTGACCTTGTAGGACGTATCCGGGGCCACCAGGTCGAAGTTGACATCGTACTGGTCAACGTTGACGTTGCCGACCATGTCGGTGGCGGTGAAGACGACCGGGACCGTTCCGTAGAAGGGATGGCCCACAGGATTGACCGTGCCGGTCACTTCGTACGATCCACTTGTTCCAGGTGAGCGGAACGCCGTCAGCGACCATGGCGCCGTCCACTGGGTCGGTCCACGTAGCGGTGGGAGTAGGAGCCACACCCGAGCCGTAGTCATCAGACGCGATGGCGCTGAACTCGACCGGGATGTTGTAGTAGCAGTCCTCGTCGATGGTCACGTGCTGCCACTCGGGATCCGTCTGGTCGATGCCGAACGTGTCGGTGACGGTCGCCTTGCGGACGAGCACGTGCGCCGTCGCAGTGGTCTCCTGCAGCCAGCTGTCGATGGTGTGCAGGCCTTCCGAGGGATGGCTAGCGGCGCCGAAGCTCACGTACTGCGGCGGTCCGCCCGGATGCACGTAGCTGAACGCGTGGCCAGCAGCGTCGCCGTCGATGATCCAGTTGATGGCGAGGACGTCGATGACGCCGCCGCCGTAGACCGGCTCGATGACGATGCCGTTCCAGCTCGCCTCCAGGGCATCGTTGTACCAAGGACTGTAATAGCCGTCGACGGGGTCGGTGGTGGCGCCGAACCAGACGTGACCACCCTGGCCATCGGCGCCGTCGAGAACGAGACCCGGCTCGAGTACGCCGTTGGCCGTTGCGCCCATCGCGCCGGCCGGCACAATCGCCACAACCAACAGGGCGATCGCCAACGCAAGAAGAGTCAGACCCTTCTTACTCCGTCGTTTCGTTTGCTGCATGTTACGACCTCCTGATTGGTTCACTACGATGGCTTTCAGCCAATTTGACCTTGACGTGGGACCGAGATCCCACGGGGACGCATGTGTTTCTCACGACACGACCACCTCCTAGGCTTGCTTGCGGAGCCTTACCCGCCTGAGTCGGGGCCATGTGCCGGCCCTGTTTCGCCGTTCCGCGCGCCGCTGCACGAACACGCGGGACGCCCCCTGTGTCTACTGCTCCACACAACTTCACACTCTATAACGACCGGTGTGCCGAGTCCAACGCCAAACAGCACAGATCGCGCGTGGCATGGGTGGGGGGCTCTCAAGGTCGGATGACCTCCAGATCGACTCTGTCAGGTATCACTCTACAACGCGAGCCACGACTTTCCTTCTCCGGCAGCAGCACCCACCTCCCCCCTTGTTACCTGTGATGCCTGGTGGTGGGTGACCGGATGGGCCAGGTTCCCCCTCCACCGTGGTGACGCATCGCCGGCCCGGCGCAGGAGCCGCACGAGCCTCCTGGGCTCGCCGCTCGCGTGCGAAGCCGGCTGCCACGCCGTCGGACGCCCGTCCGGGCACGTCCTTTGGGGCACTTTAGCGTCTGAGCGCTCGCGGCGCAACACGAAGCTCCGGAAAACTTCATCGTTCTCACGCAGGCGTGCGGCGCTCGCGCGCGCGACGGGAAAGAACGAGGGCGAGGGGCCCGGGCGCCGAAGCGGGCCCGGGCCCCTCGTCTCCACTGCGTCGCAACGGCGGCCTCGCGGCCGCCCGGCGACTACTTGATCGCGTCGCGCCCGCGCTCGCCGGTGCGCGTGCGCACGGCGTCGTCGACCGGCGTGACGAAGATCTTGCCCTCGCCGATCTGGTTGCTCTTGAGCGACGCGTTGATCGCCGCGATGATGCGCTCGACGTCCTTCTCGAGCACGACCATCTCGACCTTCATCTTGGGGTGAAAGCGGAACTGGCCGGGCTGGACGTCCTCGTCGCGGATGAAGCCCTTCTGGACGCCGAAGCCCTTGATCTCGGCGACCGACATGCCGAGCACGCCCTCGACCGCGAGAGCCTCGGCCACCGTGTCGAGGTTGTACGGCTGGATGTAGCACTCGATCTTCTTCATGCTTGCCGCTCCTTTCATCCTGCGGCGGGATGGCCCGCCACGGGATGTACTGGGTCATTCATGGCCGGCGTCGCTTGGGTACGTACCCGTGAGCGAAGCGCCGCAAAACGCCGCTGCGCGATGCAGCCGGATCAGACGACGCCCTGGGCCATCATCGCGTTGGCGACCTTGAGGAAGCCGGCGATGTTGGCGCCCGCCACGTAGTTGCCCTCGACCCCGTAGGCGGCGGCCGCGTCGACGCACTGCTTGTGGATGCTCTTCATGATGCCGTGCAGACGGGCGTCCACTTCCTCGCGCGTCCAGCTGAGGCGCAGGCTGTTCTGCGACTGCTCGAGACCGGAGGTCGCGACGCCGCCGGCGTTGGCGGCCTTGCCGGGGCCGTAGAGGAGCTTCTTGTCGACGAAGAGGTTGACGCCCTCGGGCACCGTCGGCATGTTGGCGCCCTCGGAGACCAGGTACACGCCGTTGTCCACGAGGTTCCGGGCGTCCTTGGCGTTGATCTCGTTCTGCGTGGCGCAGGGGAAGGCACAGTCCGCCTTGTGGTCCCACAGCGGATTGTGGTCCTTGCTGTCGTCCCGCGGCGTGAAGACGGCGCTCGCGTACTTGTCGGCGTACTCCTGGATGCGGCCACGCTTGACGTTCTTGAGCTCGAGCACGAAGGCGAGCTTCTCGCGGTCGATGCCGGCCTCGTCGTAGATGTAGCCGCCGGAGTCACTCAGCGTGACGGGCTTGCCGCCGAGGTCGAGGATCTTCTCGGTGGCGTACTGGGCGACGTTGCCGGAGCCGCTGACGAGGCAGGTCTTGCCCTCGAGCGTCTCGCTGCGCGTGGTGAGCATCTCCGCGGCGAAGTACACGGCGCCGTAGCCGGTGGCCTCGGGGCGGATGAGCGACCCGCCGAACTCGATACCCTTGCCGGTGAGCACGCCGACGAACTCGTTGCGGATGCGCTTGTACTGGCCGAACATGAAGCCGATCTCACGGCCGCCGACGCCGATGTCGCCGGCGGGGATGTCGGTGCGGTCGCCGATGTGGCGGCTGAGCTCGGTCATGAAACTCTGGCAGAAGGCCATGACCTCGCGGTCGCTCTTGCCCTTGGGGTCGAAGTTCGCGCCGCCCTTGCCGCCGCCCATGGGCAGCGTCGTCAGCGAGTTCTTGAAGACCTGCTCGAAGGCGAGGAACTTGAGGAGGCCGAGGTACACGCTGGGGTGGAAGCGCAGGCCGCCCTTGTACGGGCCGATGGCGCTGTTCATCTCGACGCGGTAGCCCTTGTTGAGCTGGATCTCGCCCTTGTCGTCGACCCAGGGAACGCGGAACATGATGACCCGCTCCGGCTCGGCGATGCGCTCAAGGACCTTGGCCTCGCGGTACTTGGGGTTCTTGTCGAGGACGGCCTCGAGAGACTCGGCCACCTCGAGGACGGCCTGGTGGAACTCGGGCTCAGCGGGGTTCTTGGCCGTGAGTTCGGCCATGAATTCGTCGACGAATGCGCTCATGTAGTGCCCTCCACGTAGGCGATGCAGGTCTGGGTGATCCTGGGCTCCTCAAAGAGCCCCGCGCGGACGCGCGCGACACGGCGGCGGCGCACGATGGCGCGGAGCGCCCGGAGTATACGCCCTCGCGAGCCACCTCGCAGTCGCCATTCGGGCCAAACCTCTCCGGCCATCGTGCGCCACTTGGTACACTCTGGAGCATCGGGGCGCTCTCTGACGCCACCGCGACACTGCCGTCTCGGCTGCGATGGCGGCGCATATCCTTCCGAACACGCCATCCGGTCGCTCTTTGCCTTGTACAAGAGGTACAAGAACTACCCCCGGAATTGGCGACTCCTAGTCACTAATTGACTAACGCCGGAGGCGCTCCTATAGTTGAATCCACGAGGGCGCCGAGCGTCACACGGTCGATCGCGAGCCGTCCGCGCCCCGCCGGAGCGAACCAACGCGCGAGCGCTCCCGCCCATGCGCGCGCCCGTGCCTGCAAGCCAGCGCAGCGCCCGACCACCCGAGGGCGCCAGGAAGGAGTGCACCGCATGGCTCTCAAGACACCCGAGGAGTTCATCCAGAGCCTCGCCGACCTGCACCTGCAGGTCTATCTGTTCGGCGAGCGGATCGACGATTACGTCAACCACCCGCTCATACGGCCCAGCATCAACTGCATCGCCATGACCTACGAACTGGCGCAGCACGCCCGAGCACGAAGACCTCATGCTGGCGACGAGCCACCTGACCGGCAAGAAGGTCAACCGGTTCACCAATCTGCACCAGTCCACCGACGACCTGCTGAACAAGGTCAAGATGCTGCGGCTGCTGGGCCAGAAGACCGGCTCCTGCTTCCAGCGCTGCGTCGGCATGGACGCCCTCAACGCGCTCTGGTCGGTCACCTACGAGATCGACCAGGCCAACTGGGCACGGAGTATCACGCGCGGTTCCGGAGGTACGTCCAGTACCTGCAGGACAACGACCTCGTCGCCGACGGCGCCATGACCGACCCCAAGGGCGACCGCAGCCTGCCGCCACACCAGCAGCCCGACCCCGACATGTACCTGCACGTCGTCGAGAAGCGCGACGACGGCATCGTCGTGCGCGGCGCCAAGGCGCACCAGACCGGGCGCCTGCAACTCGCACGAGATCGTCGTCATGCCGACCATCGCCATGCGCGAGGGCGACGAGGACTACGCCGTCAGCTTCGCCTGCCCGGCGAACGCCGAGGGCGTGTACCTACATCTACGGCCGCCAGACCTGCGACACGCGCAAGCTCGAGGGCAACGACCTCGACATCGGCAACGTCCAACTTCGGCGGGCAGGAAGCACTGATGGTCTTCGAGGACGTCTTCGTCCCATGGGACCACGTCTTCCTGTGCGGCGAGGTCGAGTTCGCCGGTCCGCTGGTCGAGCGCTTCGCCGGCTATCACCGGTCAGAGCTACGGCGGCTGCAAGGTCGGCGTGGGCGACGTGCTCATCGGCGCGGCCGCCGTCGCCGCCGAGATGAACGGCGTCGCCAAGGCCAGCGCACATCAAGGACAAGATCGTCGAGATGACCCACCTCAACGAGACGATGTTCGCCTGCGGCATCGCCTGCTCAGCCGAGGGCGGAAGATGCCGGCCGGCAACTACCTAGATCGACCTGCTGCTGGCCAACGTCACAAGCAGAACGTGACCCGCTTCCCCTACGAGATCGCGCGCCTCGCCGCAGGACATCGCCGGGGGCCTGATGGTCACGATGCCGTCGGCCCAGGATCTGGCCGACCCCAAGGTCGGCCCCATCGTGAAGAAGTACCTGGTCGGCGCAACTGCGACACGACCGACCATCGACCGCATGCGGATACTGCGCCTGGTCGAGAACCTCACTCTGGGCGCGGCGGCCGTGGGCTACCTCACCGAGAGCATGCACGGCGCCGGCTCGCCGCAGGCGCAGCGCATCATGATCGCGCGCCAGTCCAACCTGAACCACAAGAAGGAGCTGGCCAAGGCCA
The DNA here is from genome assembly GCA_963709345.1 of uncultured Actinomycetes bacterium. Taxonomy (GTDB): domain Bacteria; phylum Actinomycetota; class Thermoleophilia; order UBA2241; family UBA2241; genus CAIXSE01. The sequence goes on along the minus strand of CAVPVX010000011.1, from coordinate 204,656 downwards.
TCGCCGAGGTCGGCAAGCCGTGGGACAAGGAGCGGATCAAGAGGCCCACGGCGGTGGCCGCCGACTGACTCGATGACCGGCGAGGGCACAGCGGACGACGGGAAGCGCGTGAAGGTCGCGTACTGCGGCGGCTGCAACCCGCAGATCGACCGCACGGCAGTCGCCGCCGAGCTGCCCGCCGACGATCCGGACCTACGCCCGGGAGCGACCGTGCACCTGAGCGGCTGCTCCCGCGCGTGCGCGTCGAACCAGATGCTCACCAGCGACGACCCCACCGCGGTGGTCGTCGCCGGCGAGCTCGTCGACGGCGTTCCCACGCCGCAGGACGAGCTCGCGCCCGCCATCATGCGCAAGCTCAAGGAGCACTAGAGATGGACTGGAACACCGACTACGCCGGCAAGCACGTCACCGCCGCCGAGGCCATGCAGTGCGTGAGGTCAGGCGACCGCGTCGTGTTCGCGCACGCCTGCGGCGAGCCGCTCGAGCTCGTCGACGCGCTGGTCGCCCGGGCCGGCGAGCTCGAGAACGTCGAGATCAACCACATGGTCGCGATGGGCAACGGCGAGTACTGCCGGCCGGAGTACGCCGACTCCTTCTTCCACCAGTCGCTCTTCGTCGGCGCGTCCTCACGCGAAGCCGTGAAGGACGGCCGCGGCGACTACATCCCCGTCTTCTTCAGCGAGATCCCCAGGCTCTTCTGCGAGGGCTACCTGCCGCCGGACGTCGTCCTCGTCCACGTCTCGCCGCCGGACAAGCACGGCTTCTGCTCCTTCGGCATCTCCGTGGACTACACGAAGCCGGCGGCCCAGGTCGCCCGGACCGTCGTCGCGCAGGTCAACCCGAAGATGCCGCGTACCCACGGCGACTCCTTCATCCATGTCTCCGAGCTCGACTTCATCGTCGAGACGGAGCAGGACATCATCGAACTGCAGCCGCCCAGGATCGGCCCCGTCGAAGAGGCCATCGGCAGGCACATCGCCGGCCTCATCGACGACGGGGCCTGCCTGCAGCTCGGTATCGGCGCGATCCCCGACGCCGTCCTCGCCTTCCTGCACGAGAAGAACGACCTCGGCATCCACAGCGAGATGTTCAGCGAGGGCGTCGTCGACCTCTACAACGAGGGCGTGATCACCAACCGCAACAAGGCGATCAACCGCGACAAGATAGCGGCGACCTTCCTCATGGGGACCCGCCGTCTCTACGACTTCGTCGACGACAACCCGGCCGTCAACATGTTCCCGGTCAACATCACGAACGACCCGTACCTGATCGGCCAGAACGACCGCGTCGTCGCCATCAACTCCGCCCTCCAGGTCGACGTCATGGGGCAGGTCGTGGCCGACACGATGGGCGCGACGCAGTTCACCGGCATCGGCGGCCAGGTCGACTTCGTCCGCGGCGCCGCGCGCAGCCGCGACGGCAAGGCGATCATCGCTCTGCCGAGCACGGCGAAGAAGGGGACGGTGTCGCGCATCGCCGCCGCCCTCGCCCCCGGCACCGCCGTCACCACGATGCGCGCCGACGTCGATTACATCGTCACCGAGCACGGCATCGCCCACCTGCGCGGCCTGGGGCTGCGGCAGCGTGCCGAAGCCCTGCTGGAGATCGCCGACCCGGCATTCAGAGACCAGATTCGCGAGGAGGCGGCCGCCGTCTACGGGCCCGGCCGCTTCACGAGATAGCAGTCACAACGGAGGAGAGAAGAGCCATGGATACCAAGATCCGCGTCCACCGGGCGCCCAAGACGCTCATCACCGGCAACGGTTGCGTCGCGCAGCTCGGCGCCGAGGCGAAGAAGCTCCGCGCCACCAAGGTGCTCGTCATCACCGACCCCGGCGTGGCCTGCTGCGGCACCGTGGACAGCGTCGAGGCCCCGCTGCGTGAAGCGGGTATGGAAGTCGGCATCTGCGACAAGGCCGTCCCCGAGCCCCCCATGGGCAGCGTCCAGAAGATCGTGGACATCGCCAAGAAGGGCGAGTACGACCTCATCGTCGGCTTCGGCGGCGGCTCGGCCATCGACGTCGCCAAGCTGGTCGCGGTGCTCGCCCCCACCGACGACCGCATCGAGGACTACGTCGGCGTCGACCAGGTGCCGAAGAAGGGGCTGCCGTTCATCGCCGTGCCGACCACGGCCGGTACGGGCACCGAGGTCACCGCGATCGGCATCTTCGCCAACGAGAAGCTCAATGTGAAGCAGGGGGTAGTCAGCCCCCACCTGATCCCCAACATCGCCATGGTCGACCCCGTGCTCACCTACAGCTGCCCGCCCGGCGTCACCGCCGCCAGCGGCATGGACGCACTCATCCACAACATCGAGGCCTACATCTCGGTCAACGCCACCATGCATACCGACCCGCTGGCCGCGGAGGGCATCAAGCTCATCAGCCAGAGCATCCGCACCGCCGTCTTCGACGGGACCAACGCCTGGGCGCGCCACAACATGGCCATCGGCTCGCTGCTCGGCGGCATCGCCTTCGGCAACGCCGGCGTCGGCGCCGTCCACGCCATGAGCTACCCGGTCGGCGGCATGTTCCACGTGCCGCACGGCATCGCCAACACGCTCATGCTCCCCTGGGTCATGGAGTACAACATGCTGGCCTGCCCGCAGTTCTTCCGCGAGATCGGCGAGCTCATGGGCGAGAACATGGAAGGGCTGAGCGACCGCGAGGGTTGCGAGGTCACGCTGCAGGCGCTGCGCACGCTGGCCGACGACCTCGGCGTGCCGCAGTACCTGAACGAGGTCGGAATCCCCGAGTCGGCGATCCCGGACCTGGTCAAGGGCGCCCTCACGCAGGCGCGGCTCTGGAACAACAACCCGCGCAAGTTCACCGCCGAAGACATGGAGCAGGTCTACCGCAACATGGCCGTCAAGCCCGGCACCGAGCCGGTCAAGGAGAAGAAGGCCGCGGCGAAGGCGAAGTGACGTCCCCGCCGTCGTCCTGACGAGGCCCTCCCCGCGCGAGCGCCGGGGAGACGCGGAGAACGGCGGGCCGCCGCAGGGCGGCCCGCCGTTCTCTTCTCGTCTCGGACCCGGGGCGCCGGCACGGGCGCGCCACCGCGCCCGGCCGCTCCACCGGCGCGACTACGCGGTCCCGGCCGTGACCCGGCTGCCGTGCGGCACGACGAGGCTGCGAGCGTCGGCGCCGACCTCGGCAAGGGCGGCCCGCACGGCGCCGTCGACGGTGGCGAAGGGCCGCATGCACATGCTCTCGACCACATCGTCCGGGAACTCCGAGACCAGATAGACGCGCGCCCGGGCGAGCAGCCCGGCGATCGCCGCCGCCTTGTGGCCGCCGAGGACGAACTCCTCCCGGATCCTGTCGATGAGCGCCTGCGGCGAGCCCATGCCGCGCATCCAATCCTCGAAGACCGATTGACCGAATCCCTCACGGCAGCGCGCCACGAGGATCACGACGCCTCCGTCACGGACCGCGCCGCCCACGTTGTCGAGCGTCTTCTGCGCCTGGTAGAGATTCATGTCCTTGGGTCTGCCCCCGGGCGAAGCGATCACGATGTCGGCAGGCGCGGGGATGCGCAGGTCGCAGCGCCGGTCGTACGCTGCCGCCCCCACCCTGTGAGCCTCCAGATGGTGCCCGGCCACAGCGCCGATGATGCGCTTGTCCTCGTCGAGCAGCACGTTGAAGATGGAGTCGATGCCGATCATGCCGCCGGCCTCGTCGATGTCCTCGCGCACCGGGTTGCCGTCCATGACCCCGGCCCTCGCCGCCGGCGCCAGCATCATGCTGTGGTTGTCGCTGATGGCGGCGTAGGAGCACAGACCCGGCACCACGGCCTTGGCCCCGCCGCTGAACCCGGCGAAGTAGTGGTACTCGATGTTGCCGGTGCACACGCGCAGGTCGGCGTCCAGATACGGCTTGAAGACCTCGAGGCGCGTGCCCCGCGAGGTCGTGCCGACCGGCACGCAGCGCGCCGGGTCGAGGTCGAGGAGGCGGACGCCGCTCGCGGCCACCTCCTCGCCGACCAGTCGCACCTGCTCCTCGTGCGTGTGGGCGCGATGACCGCCGAGCGCGAAGAGGATGCTGACGCGCTCCGGCGCGATCGGCGCCAGCTCGGCGAGCAGGGCCGGCAGAAAGCGATACGAGGGGCATGGCCGCGTGACGTCGCTGACGACGACGGCCGCGCTGCCCGCCCCGGCCGCCAGCTCGGCGAGCGGCGGCGTGCCGACGGGCTCCGCCAGGGCACGCCGTATCTCCGCCTGCTCCTCGGCGGCGGAGGGCGCCGTCGGCGGGTCCGCCTCCTCCCCGAGGCCGCAGCCGGGGCGTACGACGTCCATCAGGCAGGCATCGGGCAACTCGAACGGCAGTTCCCCGTCGCCGTAGGGGATCGTCAGCTTCATGCGAAGCGCGCAGCCGAGGCCTTGAGCGCCTCGATCACGGGCATCGGCTTGCCGCTGAGGAACTGGACCATGGCGCCGCCGGCCGTGCAGACGTAGTCGAAGCGGCCGGCGAGGCCGAAGCGGTTCATGGCGGCGACGGAGTCGCCGCCGCCCAGGGCGCTGAAGCCGGCGGTGGTCGCCATCGCCTTCCAGAGCGAGCGCGTGCCGTACTCGGTCTCGGGCTGCTCGAAGACGCCGGCCGGGCCGTTGGCGAACACCGTGCCGGCGGCGGCGATGCGCCGCCGGTACTCGTCGACGGCCCGGTGGCCTATGTCGACGAGCTGCGCGTCCACGGGCAGATCGGCCGACGCCAGCTCGACGCGGCCGCCGGCCTTCACGCAGGCGACGTCGGCGGGCAGCACGACCTTGTCGCCGTGATCGGCCAGGATCGCCTTCGACTCCTCGATGAACCTCTCCAGCTGGCCGGCCCTGATGAACTCCAGGGACGGCTCGCCTATGTCGACGCCTTTGGCGGCGAGCATGACGTTCGCGACGACGCCGGCGGCGAGGACGGTGTCGACCATGCCGTCGCGCAGAGCGGCTGCCATCATCGGGAAGGCCTCCTGGATCTTCGTCCCGCCGAGCACGAACACGCACGGGCGCGCCGGCTCGGCGCGCAGACGCGCAAGGTTGGAGTACTCGCGCTCGAAAAGCCGGCCCATGGCCGACAGAAGGAGCTGCTCGAAGCCGACCAGGGTGGGCTGCGAGCGGTGCGCGGCGGCAAATGCGTCGCACACGTAGAGGTCGGCGAGCGGCGCCAGCTTGCGCACCACCAGCGTCTTCGCCTGCTGCTCGGGCGAGAGGTCGAGTTTGCGCTCGAAGAGAGTCAGCTCCTCGGCGCAGAAGCGCACGTTGTCGAGCAGGAGGACGTCGCCGTCCGCGAGCCGGCCGATGGCCTCGCGCGCGGCCGGCCCGCAGACGTCGTCGATGAAGGCGACGGGGCGCCTGGTCAGCTCGCTCACCACCGGCGCGTGCTTCTCGGTCGTCGCGTAGTTGTGGTACTCGAGGTCGCCGCCCTGGTGGGCGAGGAGCACGACCCTGGCGCCGGCCTCCGCCAGCTCGCGGACCGTCGGCGCGCAACCCTCCAGCCGGGTGACGTCGCGCAGCCCCCCCGTCTCGGGGTCGAGCGGCGCGTTGATGTCGACCCGGCAGAGCACGACCTTGCCGCCCCACTCGAAGTCATCCAGGGTGTGGATGCCGTACTTCACCTGCGCCTCTCGCCTCCCCGAGCCGCTTGTGCCGTCAGTCCGTGCCGCTCAGGCGAGCCCGAGGTACGTGTTGGTGAGGCCCACGGCCTCAAGGCGGTCGGTCTGCAGGGAGAGCGCGGCGCGGATGCCGTCGACGGTCTCGGGGATGACGACCGCCTCCTGCGGGATGTTGATCGCGAACATGAACTCGCGGCCGCTCTTGGCGATGGTCTCGTCGAACACGGCGATGTCGTACATGTCGGCGCGCTTGTTGCCGAGCTCACGGGCGTAGCGGAAGAGCGCCGAGTTGCTGTTGAAGCCGTCGGCGATCTTGACGTTGCGGATGCGCGGGTGGGCTTCGAAGAGCTCGAGCGCCCGCTCCTTGCTGATGTCGCCCTTGGTGGTGGCGATGACGTTGATGATGTGGCCGTGCGTGGTCGGCACGTGCACGAGCAGGCCGGTGGCCTCGATGTGCGGCATGATCGTCATGAGGTCGAGCGCCTGATGGTTCGGCACCGGCTCCACCTGGGCCACGTCGACGAGGCCGCGGTGCGTGTCGCCCGGGTCGGCGACGCGGCGCACGATGGTGACGATCACGCGCTCCACGCCGACCTCGCGGTCGAGGCAGTCGACGGCGCGAATGAGGCCCGTCGTATTGCAGCTCGTCAGCTTGAGGTAGTCCTTGCCGACGCCCTTCTCGTAATTGGCGTAGCCGTGGAAGAAGACGTCGACGATGTCGTTCGTCTCGCCGCCCTGGAAGATCGCCTTGACGCCCTTCGCCTGGTAGAGCTCCTTGTTCTTGCGGCCGACGCCGCCGGGCGAGGAGTCGAGCACGATGTCGACCTTGCCAAGCAGGTCGTCCATGGTGCCGCTCACGGGAATGCCGGCCGCGTCGAAGGCGGCCTTCTGGCCCGCCTCGACGACGTACAGGTCGTAGGGCATGCCGGACTCGCAGAGAGCCCTCGTCGAGAGCGTCGGGGCCACGTCGACGACGCCGACGAGCTCCATGTCCTCCTGCAGGGCGACGCCGTCGGCCAGACGCTGACCGATGACGCCGTAGCCGACCACACCTACTCTGGGCTTTGCCATTGTCGTGCTCCTTGCGGTTCGCTGTGAGCGGTCAGTAACCGAGTTGCTTCTCGACGACGCCGATGGACTCGTCGAGGGCGCCGACGACGGTGTCGATCTGCTCCTTGCTGATGATGAACGGCGGCGCGACCGCGGTCACGTGGCCGCCCCCCAGCAGACGCACGAAGACGCCGCGCTTGAAGGCCTCGTCGCGGATCTTGGCGGCGACGCCCTGCGCCGGCGCGAACCACTCGCGCGTCTCCTTGTCCTGCACGTACTCGATGCCGGCGACGAGGCCGACGCCGCGCACGTCGCCGACGATGGGGTGCTTGAGCAGTGTGGCGAGCCCCTCCTGCATATACGCTCCCACCTCGGCGCAGCGCTCGACCAGCTTCTCGCGCTCGATGATCTCGAGGTTGGCGACGCCGGCGGCGCAGCACAGTGGGTGCCCCATGTAGGTGGCGCCGCTCATGAACGCCTCGGCGGGGCCGCCGAGGAACGCCTCGTAGACGTGGTCGCGCGCGAGCACCGCGCCGAGCGGCAGGTAGCCGCTCGAGAGGCCCTTGGCGAGCGTGACGAGGTCGGGGTTCGAGCCGAACTGCTCGAAGCCGAACCAGGTGCCGCTGCGACCGAAGCCGGTGATGACCTCGTCGTTGATCACGAGGACGTCGTTCGCCCTGCAGATGTCGTTGACCATCGGCCAGTACTCCGGCGGCGGCGGGATCACGCCGCCGGTGCCGATCATGGTCTCGCCGAGCATGGTGCCGACGTTCTCGGGGCCGTAGAAGTCGATCTCCGTCTCGACCTGCTTCGCGCACTCCATCTTGCAGTCTTCACCGTAGGTCTTGTTCCAGGCACAGCGGTAGCAGTAGGGAGCGCCGAGCTTGATGAAGCCCGGGAGCATGGGCTCGAACTTGGCGCGGTTCACGGTGAGGCCCTGGGCGCTGGTGCTGGTCATGGTCGTGCCGTGGTACGAGCGGTCGCGGAACATGACCATGTACTTGGTGCCCTTGCCCTTGTTGCGCCAGTACTGGCGCACCATCTTGACGGCGGTCTCGACCGACTCCCCGCCGCCGAGCGTGAGGAACACGTGGTCGAGGTCGCCGGGCGCCAGTTGGGCGACCTTGTTCGCGAGCTTGACCGCGGGCTCGTTGGCGATCTGGAAGATGTGGTAGATGGAGAGCTTCTCCATCTGCGCCTTGATGGCGTCGTGGATCTCGGTGCGGCCGTGACCAACGTTGACCGTCCAGAGGCTGGCGAACGCGTCGATGTACTCGTTGCCGTCGCTGTCCCAGACGAGCGCGCCCTCGGCTCGCTCCATCACGATGGGCTTGAGGTTCTGCATCTGCGTGAACGGCGGCCAGAGGTGCTGCTCGAGAAACTCCTCCTTGACCCCCCCGGCCACGGCCGGATCCTGCTCTGCCATGCTTCCTTCCTCTCCTGCGGTATCCACCCAGGTGGAAACCTAAGGGCTCCCCGTCCAGGTGTCAACATGGTCCCCGCTGCGCCGCGGCCGCCCGCCGGCAGCGTCCACCGAGCCGACGCGGATGCCGCCGGTCAGTGGCCGAGCGCGAGCTCCATCTCCGCGGTCACCCCGCAGACGGCGGCGAGCTCGGCCCGGGTCTCCTCATGGAGCATCCGGCCGCGCTCGGCCCGGGCGGCGAAGAGCGCATCCATGCGCTCCCTCGCCCGAGCCACCTCGTCGCGCCCGTCGCCGACCCACTGGTCGTAGGCCTGGCGTGACGAGATCGCGGGGGCGAAGTGCTCGCCGGCGCGCAGCCGCCGGGCGGTCTCCTTCTCCTTGAGAAAGTCGCCGCCGATGCCCACCCGCTCGATCATCTCCACCATCATGTCGTCGCGCCCGGTGGCGACGTCGCCGAGCACGCGGCGGATCATTCCGGCCACCTCCGCGTCCAGGACGATCTGGGGCAGGAACAGCGTGTTGACCGAGTCGATCATGCCCACGCCGCCGCTCAGCACGTCGGCGCCCACGCCGGCCGTCGCGAGGCCTTTGAGCGCCTTCTCATACCCCGCCTGCACGCCGGCGTACTTGGCGTCGGTCGCGAGGCCCGGAACGGCCGCAGGCACTCCCAGGTGATGCGCGAGCTCCACGCAGGCGACGTTCATCAGCGTGCATTCCGGCGCTGCGTACGAGACCCCCGCGGAACGCATGTCCATGATGGAGCCCGAGACTCCCATGACGACCCGGGCCCCCGGAGCCAGCGCCTGCAGGGCGGTCGCGATCGCCAGGAACTCGGCCAGACCCTGCACGACGGTCCCGGCCGGCGTCACCGGCGACGTGGCTCCAGCCATGGGCACTGTGTAGACCTCGACGGGCGCCCCGCGCCGCGCCGTGGCCGCGTGGAAGTCGAGAAGCGGCCCGTCGATGCGGAGCGGAGACGCCGCGGTGAGCAGCGTGCTGAACCGCGGCCGCTCCCGGAACGCCTCGGCGTCTCCCGAGACCACGTCCATGATGCGCAGCAACGGCTCGGCTTGCGAGGGGCTGTCGACGAGCGTGACGTGCTTGCGCGTCTCGGTGAGCACCACGTAGCAGACGACCAGCTCGCGGATCTCGACCGGCACGTCGCCGGCCGTGATCGTCGTCCACAGGACGTCGACTTCGGGAACTTCGTCGAGCAGGATCGTCGCCGCCTGCAGGTCGGTCAGCGTCGAGGGACGCCTGCTGCCCGTCTCGTGGTCGAGCACGAACGCGGCGCAGCCCGACGAGCAGAAGTGCGCCGGCTCTCCCTCGTCCAGCGCCACGTCGTGCTCGGGCGACGACCCGGCGAAGAGCACCCGGCGCGGGCACGCCTCGACGGCGCGCAGCACCAGGTCGGGCGGAAAACGCACGATCCCGGTGGCGAGATCGACGTCCGCCCCGAGGTCCGCGAGGACGGTCAGCGCCGCCGACCCCTTGAGCTCGACGCCCACGCGCTCGAGGATGCCCAGCGCCTCTTCGACGAACGACCGCTTCTCGGTCTCGTCCAGCCAGGTCATGTGCGCACGCACGGGCCTCCTCCGATCTTCATGCTTGGGTCGATTCCGTTGGTCCGATCGCTGTAGGACTCCGTGCGCCGGAGGAGCCGCGAAGCCGGCACGACCGGCGGCAGGGTGCGACGAGAGAAGGCGATCCGGCGGCGGGCGGAGTTGCGTCCGCCCGCCCGCCGAGCCCACCTACACCGTCGGTGTGTCCGACAGCAGTTTCCTGGTGTAGTCAGCCTGCGGGTCTTCGAGCACCGCGTCGACGAGCCCGTACTCGACGATGCGGCCCTCGTTCATCACCGCGACCTCCTGCGAGATGCTGCGCACCAGCGCCAGGTTGTGGGTCACGAACAGCATCGAGAGACCCATGTCGCGCTGCAGCGCCGCCAGCAGCTCGATGATCGCCGCCTGCACGGAGACGTCCAGCCACGAGGTCACCTCATCGCAGATCAGCACCGTGGGCTCGGCTGCCAGGCTGCGGGCGATGGCCAAACGCTGGCGCTCGCCGCCGGAGAGCTGGTCCGGGTAGCGGCTCAGCAGAGAGGAGTCGAGCGCCACCTGCTCGAGCGCCTTCACCATCCGATCCTCCATCTCGTCGCGCGAGAGGTCGAAGAAGACCTTCAGCGGCTGCGAGAGGATCTGGGCGATCGTCTTGCGCGGGTTGAGCGAGCTGTAGGGGCTCTGGAAGATGTACTGGATCGACTGCCGGGTCGCACGCGGCCGGCGGCGCGCGTCGCGCACCAGGGGCTTGCCCATGAAGTCGATGTCGCCGACGATCTTGTGCCGGTGCAGGCCGGCGATGCAGCGCGCCAAGGTCGTCTTGCCGGACCCCGACTCGCCGACGAGCGACAGGCAGCGGCGCTCGCTGAGACTGGCACTTATGTCGTGCAGCGTCTCCTTGTGCTGGTAGTAAGCCGTCACGTCGCGCACGCTGATGACCTGCTTGTCCGGCGTCTCACGAGCGGAGAGCGACTTGTCGCGCAATTGGACGTCGAGCACGGCCGTCTGCGCGCCGACCTCCGTGTAGCGCCAGCAGCGAACGTTGTGCCCCGGGCTCACCTGCTCAACCGGCGGGAACTGCTCCCCGCACTTGTCGACCGCCCAGTCGCAGCGCGGCGTGAAGGAACAGCCGCTGGGTCGCTGTCCCGGACGGGGGGCCCAGCCGGGTATGCCGCGCAGAGCGCGCTCCCCGGTGATGTCGGGGATCGAGGCGAGCAGCTTGCGCGTGTACGGGTGGTGCCCCTGGTCGAACAGCTCGTCGCGCGTGCCCGTCTCGACCACCCTGCCGGCGTACATGACGGCGATGCGGTCGGCGAGGTTGGAGACCACGGCGAGGTCGTGGGTGATGTACAGCGCCGCGACCCCGTACGACTTGGTGAGGTCGCGCACGGTGTCGAGCACGTGCGCCTGGGTGGTCACGTCGAGGGCGGTGGTCGGCTCGTCGAGGACGATGACCTTGGGCCGGTTGGCGAACGCCATGGCGATGGCGACCCGCTGCTGCTGGCCGCCGGAGAGCTGATGCGGGTACCGGCGGAGGAACTGCTTGTCCGACGGCAGCAGCACCTCCGACATCATCTGAGCAAGGCGGGCGTCACGGTCCGCCGACGACGAGCCGAAGCCGTGCACCTCGAGGATCTCCATGAGCTGCGTGCCGATGCGCAGCGCAGGGTTCAGCGCCGCCGAGGAGTCCTGGGGCACATAGCTGATCTGCCCCCCGCGGACGCTGCGCAACGTGCCGGGATCCATGGCAAGGATGTCACGGCCGTCGATCTCGACATGCCCCCCAGCGATCTTGGCGCCGCGGCGCTGGTAATCGAGCAAGCTGGTTCCGACGGTCGTCTTGCCCGACGCGGACTCGCCGACGAGCCCCAGAACCTCGCCGCGGTGGATCGCCAGCGAGATGTCGTCGTCGATGTCGACGCCCGAGGGGTCGAGGACGATGCGCAGTCCCTCGACCTTGAGGACGGCCTCGAGCTCCGGAGCAGCAGCGGTGTTCTCAGTAGCGGTCTCCATCACCCTACCCCCGTGTCGCGCTCGATGCCGATCAGGGAGCGGCCGAGGCCGTCCGCGATCAGGTTGGTGCCGATCGTCAGGATGCCGATGAGTATCACGGGGACCGCGACCGGCCACGGCTGGATGATGAGGCCGATGCGGTTCTCGTTGATCATCAGGCCCCAGTCGGCCGCCGGCGGCTGCATGCCGAAGCCGAGGAACGACAGCGCGGCGATGACACCGATCGAGTAGGTGAGGCGCAGGCCGAACTCGACCAGCAGCGGGCTGGTGATGCTCGGCAGGATCTCGTTGAAGAGGATCTTCCAGCGCGCGATGCCGAAGGCCTCGGCGGCGAGCACGAAGTCGCGCTGCGAGACCTCGAGCGTGGCAGCCCGCGCGACGCGCGCGATGCGCGGCGCGTGCGAAATGCCGACGATGAGCACGATGAGCCAGAGCCTCGGCCCAAGGATCGAAACGAAGAGCAGCGCGAGCACGATCTGCGGGAACGCGAGGACGACGTCCAGGATGCGCATGATCGACTCGTCGATCCAGCGCCGCGCGTAGCCGGTGACAAGTCCCAGGGTCACGCCCAGGACGAGGCCGATGACCGTGGCCGCGAGGGCGAGCAGGATGACGGTACGGCCGCCGTAGAGCACGCGCGTGAGCACATCGTGGCCGATGTAGTCGCTGCCCAGCCACATCTTGGAGACTTCGGGCGGCGAGAACGGCGGCGCGACGAACTCGGTGGGCGAGTACGGCGCCACCCACGGGCCGACGACGGCGATGAGGACGATGATCGCGAAGATGCCGACGCCGATCTTGGTGCGGCCCATGCGCCACGCCTCGCGCAGCATCATGAGCCACTCGGAGGGCCGGTTGTCGGCGTGCACGACCGGCGGCTCGACGAGCTCCGAGTCGGTCACTCTCATCTCTGGAGTGCTCATCGCAGGCCCGTCCTGAGTCGTGGGCTGACGAGGATCGTGAGGATGTCGGCCGTCAGGTTGGCGACCACGTACACCGCGGCGATGATCAACGTGATCGCCTGCACCATGGGCATGTCGCGGTTGGCGACAGAGTCGACGAGCAGCGAGCCGATGCCGGGGAAGGCGAAGAGGTACTCGACCACGACGACGCCGCCGGCCAGCCACGCGAGGTTGAGCGCCGTGACCTGAAGCGCCGGCGCCAGCGCATTGGGAAGCGCGTGCCGGTTGAGCACCAGCCGCTCGGGCAGTCCCTTGAGGCGCGCCATCATCACGTACTCGCTCTCGAGCACCTCGATCGTGCTGGCGCGCAGGATGCGCGTGATGTACGGCGCCACCGCGAGCGTCAGCGTGAGCGCCGGCAGGACGAACAGGTCGAGCTGCTGCAGGATCGGCAGGCTCGAATCCACGAGAGACGTCGCCGGCAGGATACGGAACACCTGGGTCGCGAACAGGAGGATGAGGAAGATGCCGATAACGAACTCCGGCAGCGCCGCCAGCGACAGGCTGCCGACAGTGACGGTGCCGTCGAACTTGGTGTCTCTTCGTAACGCGGTGAGGGAGCCCAAGAGGAGCGAGACGGGCACGCTCACCAGAGCCGCGACGAACACCAGGATGAAGGTGTTGATGACGCGCCTGCCGATGAGCTCCGTGACCGGCGAGCCCTGAGCGAGCGAGTCGCCGAGGTCGCCGGTGACCACGCCGCCGAGCCAGTCCAAGTACTGCGACGTGACCGGCTTGTTGAGCCCGAGTTGCTCCTTGAGCGCCTCGTAGCGGTCCTTGTTGGCCGCCTCCCTGCCGAGGATCGCCTTGGCGGTGTCGCCCGGGAGAGCCTGCGTCGCGACGAACACGACCATGGACACCAGCAGAAGCGTGAGCAAGCCGAGGCCGATCCGTATGAGGATCAGCTTCAGGAGCGGGGGCATGGGCTGCGCCTCCCTCTTGCGGTTCTACCGATCATGATGGCTGCCTCTCGCGGGCGGAGTACGGAGAAGACGGGTTCACGAGTGCTGCTGTCCGGCTGACGATCGAGCGAGCCGGCGGCAATCGCCGCGGAGCGGCCGCGGGCGCGGGGCCGTGCCCCGCGCCCGCGGCCGCTGCCGTCTCTCCGATCAGCCCTTCACGAAGTAGACGTCCTTGAAGTACATCCGGCCGACAGGACCGCCGAGCTTGTCCAGCTTGTAGCCGGTGGTCGTCTCGGAGTACGCGTCGACCTGGTTGCGCCACGACCAGACGATGTAGCCGCCCGTGTCGAACTCGATCTGCTGGGCCTGGCTGACCAGCGCGTTGCGTTGATCGTCGTCGACCGTCTTGAAGGCCTCATTGACGAGCGACAGCCACTCGGCGTTCTTCCAGTGCGTCTCGTTGTACGGGGCATCGGGCATCGTGCCCTGGCTGGCCTGCGCCAGGAAGGTGCGCGTCGCCCAGAAGTCCTGCGCGAACGGCCAGGACAGGTAGTCGTCGCCGTAGAAGACGCTGGAGTCGGTCTTCTTGATCTTGACGGTGACACCGGCGGCCTTGGCCTGCTCGGCGAACACCTGCGCCGCCGCGACCTCGTCGCCGCCCAGCGCGCCCTCCGAGGTGACGAGCTCGACGGTGAGATTGTTGTCGTAGCCGGCCTGCTTGAGCAGCGACTTGGCCTGCTCGATGTCCTGCACGCGCTGCTCGAGCTCGGGCGTGCCGGCGTCGAACCGGCCGTACATGTCGTTGGCGACGGCGCCGAGGCCGCTGTAGGCCTGGTCGATCATCTGCTGGCGGTCGACGATGAGCCGGAACGCCTGCCGGACGCGCACGTCGTCGAACGGCTTGACGTCGATGCGCATGGTGAAGGGACGCCATGCGCCGGTCTCGGCGTTGAGGAGCGCGAGCCCGTCCGTCGCCTCGATGACCTTGGCCTGGCTCTTCGGCAACTGCGACATCGCCTGGATCTGGCCGCTCTTCAGCGCGTTGATGCGCGCCGTGTCGTCGGCATACTCGATCATGGTGAGCGTGTCGACGTACGGGGGCGTGTCCCAGTAGTCGGCGAACGCATCCCACTTGAAGGACTCACCGGGCTTCATGTCGACCATCTTGAACGGGCCGCTGCCGATGGGAGCTTTCGGGTCGAAGCCCACCGGCACGATCTTGCAGCTACGCTCGGCGAGGTTCTCGGCCAACAGCACGTTCGCCGTCGAAAGAGTGATCTCGACCGTTTTGTCGTCGACCTTCTTCGTACCGCCGGGCGTGACGCCCGTAAGAGCGGCGGCGCCGACCTTCGGGTCCTTCGGGTCGACGATGCGGTCCATGGAGTAGACGACGTCGTCGGCGGTGACGGGCTTGCCGTCGTGCCACAGCACCCCGTCCCGGAGCGTGACCTGCCAGACGGAACCGTCGGCGTTGGGCTCGATGGTCTCGGCCAGCAGATTGGTGAGGTTCATGTCGAAGTCCCACGCGGTGAGGCCCTCGTACATGATGTACTGGATGGCGATGTCGGGCTCGTACGAGCCGGTGTGCGGATCGGCCGTGTCCTTGGCGGAGCCGCCGACGATGCCGACCTTGAGGTCGCCGCCCTTGGTAGCCGAACCCTCCGCGGCCGCCGAACTCGACGCGTCCGTGCCGGAGTCGCCGCTGCCGCACGCCGAGGCGATCGGCCCCAGCGCCGCTACCGCCCCCATGGCAGCCGCGCCCTTGAGCAGGCTGCGCCGCGAGATGCGCTTGCCGTTGACGAGCTCCCCGAGCTCGCCGAAGTCGTACCCCGATGAAGACCGCTGATCCTTGTCAGTCACGATGCCGTTCCCCCTGTCTTGGCCGTTTCCTGAAGGTCGCACCTCAACTCGATCAAAGGCGTCTCGGGAAGTCGGTCTCGCCGCCGAGCGCCATCAATGGTCATGTCCGCGCCCACCAACATCCACTCGGGTCGGTAATCACCATGCGTCACCATCCATGGACAACGTGCCGCCGCCCTGTCAAGACTCCCCGCGAGACACAGTAGCACCAGAACCCCGCGCTGGCAAATAGAGGGACTGTTGAATCGTAGCGAAAGTGGCGTATTCCGAGCGGGTCATTGAACGCGCAGGGCCTATTCGCTATACTTCGCATTCATGAAGGGCGATTCGGATAGACATCACGACAATCAGCCGTTCGTCCGACTGGGGTCCCTGCCCCACGGCACCATCGAACTGGACGACAGCGACCGCCGCATCATGAAGCTGCTGCGGCACGACGCGCGACTGAGCTACGCCCACATCGCGCGCGTCGTCGGCCTCTCCGAGCCTACCGTGCGTAAGCGCATCGACCGTCTGGTGGACGCGGGCGCCATCATCAACGCCGCGCGCATCAACCCGGCTCCCATCGGCTTCCCCATCGACGCCATGGTCGGCATCAATGTCGTGCGCGGCAAGGTCAGGGAGGTCGGGCGCAGGCTGGCGGAGATGGAGAACGTCGCCTACGTCGCCTACGTAGCCGGGAACTTCGACATCATCATCCAGGCGTACCTGCCCCACACAGAGGGCCTGTTCAAGTTCCTGAACGAGGACCTCGAGAAGATCGACGGCATCGCCGGGACGCAGACCTGGAACGTGCTGCGCACCGAGAAGTTCTTCTACAACTGGGAGGGCGAGGATGTCGGCCTCGGAGCCTCGACGGACAAGCACGGTACGGACGGGGAAGGCGATCCCGCGCCGGGTTCCTGAGCGCGCGCCCTGTGACCCTCCGGCGCGCGTGACCTGACCGTGATCGCCGCCGTCCTCGCCCTGCTCGCAAGCTTCTCCTGGGGTACCTCGGACTTCCTGGCGGGTCTCGAGTCGCGGCGTTCGACCGCGTGGACCGCCGCGCTGGGAGGTCAGACGGTCGCCTCGGTCTCGCTGCTCGCCCTGCTGGCGGCGGCGTCGCCGGCACGGCCCTCCCTGGCGGCTCTGGCCGCGCCCGCCGTCGGCGGAGCGGTCGGCGGTCTCGGGGTCGTCCTCCAGTATCGCGCGCTCGCGCTCGTCGACATGAGCGTGGTCTCGCCGATCATCGCCGGCGCCGCGCTCGTGCCCGTGCTGTGGGGCACCGCCGGCGGCGAGCGGCCCGGCGTCCTGCAGACGCTGGGCATCGCGCTCACCCTCGTCGGGATCGTCCTCGTCTCCCGTCGGGAGCCCGGCGCGCCCGACGCGTCACGCTCCCTGGACCGCACGGGCGTCGTCATGGCCGTCCTGTCCGCCGCGGCCTTCGGCCTCTTCCTGGTCGCTCTGGACTACGGCGACGAGGCCGAGCCCCTGTACACGGTGACCGTCGCGCGCACCACGGCCCTGGTCACCCTCCTCGCCATCGCCGTCGCGACCCGGCCGGTCGTGCGCCTGCGCCGTCGGGCGGTGCCGTGGCTCCTGGTCATCGGATCACTGATCGTGGCCGCGAACCTGCTGTTCACCTCCGCGACGACGTTCGGCTACCTGAGCATCGTGGGAGTCCTCGGCTGGCTGAACCCCGCCGTCACCATGGTCTGGGCGCGCATCGTGCTTCGCGAGCGACTGCGACCAGTTCAGATCGTCGCGGCCTGCCTCGTGTTCGCCGGCATCGTCTGCCTGACGCTCGGCTGAGCCGCCGCCGCGACGCACGCCGGATGGCGCGCCGGCGCACGCACGGGGTACCCTCACGTGTGAGAAGAGGATGACGGATCGCGGTGCTGAGCCCGGTCCCCGGGATCGCGCGGATCCGCACCGGTTGCGGCCGTGCAGGAGGGTGTTGTCATGGACGAGCCGACGTGCACGACCTGCCCCTGGTGGTCGCGGTTCCCCGAGAGGGTCGAGTACCGCTGGTCGGCGACCGAGAGCGCCCAGGTCGAGGTCAGGACCCCGAACGAGAAGGGCGAATGCCGCCAGTCTCCTCCCCGGCCTCCGCGCGAGTTCCCGGTCACCGATCCGGGCGACTGGTGCGGGGAGCACCCGGAGCGCCGGCGTCCTTGAAGAGGATGACGCGCACCGGCAGAGCTCAGACGGTGCGCGGACCCGGCCCTCGCCCGCCGGCGTCCTCCGCCAGCCAGCGTTCGCCGCGCCGCTGCGCCGTCGCGCACGCGCCGTACACCTCGTCGCTCGCCTCCACCACCGCGTCGGGGCCCAGCAGGTCGAGAAGGCCGGTGCGACGCAACTGATCCTCCATCTCCGTGCCCACGCCGGCGAGATACAGGCGCCCTCCGCGGGCCATGCACTCCTCCGCGTAGTCGCGAAGCACGGCGATCGTGGCGCTGTGGAGCCTGCCACGGCCGCGCAGACGGAGGACGACGACGGGGCAGTGAGCCTCACCGACGACCGGCAGTGACGTTCGGACGCGAGGTGCGGCAGCGTAGAAGAGGCTGCCGTAGACGTCGAGGACGGTCACCGCCTCGCTCGGGAGCGCGCGCGGAGCCTCCACCTCTCTCGGCAACCCCCCGCCGTTCAGCACCACCTGGGTCACGCGGACGTCGAGCGACGACAGGTAGATGTACTTCAGCACCGAGACGGCCGCCCCGGCGAGCACCGCGTACTGGAGCGGGATGACCAGGACCAGGACGAAGGTCATCACCATGATGGCGGCGGACATCCTGTCCGCCCGCCAGACATCGAGGGCATCGCGCGGCTTGAGCGCGCCGGCCGCGGCGACGATCAGGATGCCCGCGGTGACCGCCAGCGGCACCTCCTGCACGAGTGGGGCGACGGCGAGGATGACGACGATGACGAACGCGCCCGTGAAGACCGACGCCCACCGGGTGCGCGCCCCGGCGCCGAGGTTGAGCGCCGTGGCCTGGACCGACCCCCCCGCCACCCCACCGCTGAAGACGCCCGAGACGATGTTGGCGACGCCGTGGCCTACGAAGTCCGTGCTGGTGTCGCCAAAGGACCCGTCCGCGTTGGGGACCGTGCGGCTGAGTCCGGCGCCCTGGACGAGACCGATGATCACCAGGGAGAGCGCCGGCAGCAGCAGCCCCGGCGCCAGTGAGAGATCGGGGAGGCGAGGCAACGGCAACGCCCGGGGGATCGGGGCGATGTCTCCGACCACGGCGACGGACGGCGGCTGGACGAGGGCGACGACGGCCGTCATGAGGACGAGCGGCAGCGCCATGGCGAAGAGCCGGGCGGGGGTGCGCCTGAGGAGGAGGACGAGGACTACCGTAGTCAGGCCGATGACGGCGGTCCACAGGTCGGACGCAAGAGGATGCAACAGGAGGTCGGCCGCCTCACGGGCCTTGTTGTCGTAGCGGCTGGAGAATCCGGTGAGCGCGCCGAGCTGGGAGAGCAGGATCGTCACGGCGATGCCGGCCATGAGCCCGACCATCACCGCGTTGGAGATGAACCGCACCAGTCCGCCCGCTCGCAGCAGGCCGGCGGCGAGCATGATGACGCCGGTGAGCACGGCGAGCGTGAACAGCCCGTCGACGCGGTGCGCCGGGGGCAGGGTCGCCAGCGCGCCGCCGGCCGCCAGACAGAGCGCCGCCGTCGGCACGATCGGCATGCGCTGCGACCCGGACGCCAGCGCTCCCGCGGGCGTCCCGGCGGCGACCCCATACAGTCCGTGGAGGGGCGGGACGCCGGCGAGCATGGTGTACGCCATGGCGTTGCCGACCTGCGACGCCCCCACGGTGACGCCGGCGACCAGGTCGTGCAGCAGGTCGCCGCGTGAGGGAAGGCTCAGCCGGCGCCGGCGATCACGCGCCGGAGGGGCCATCGCCGGCCTGCGCATACGCGCGTTGCAGGACCTCAGCCACCTCGGGCCGCGTGAACCACTCGGGCAGCTTCTTGCCCGTGGCCAGGTACTCGTCGCGGACCTGGGTGCCCGAGATGGACGAGACGCGAGCGCCATACGGGACCTCGTTGAGCTCGACGTACCGGTCCTCGTCGGTGAGGTAGGCGAGCTCCCGCGCCAGGATGGTCTTGACCCCGATCTCGTGCGAGTAGTGCTCCGCCATCGCCTGCGCGTCGTAGGGACCGTAGAAGGGCACGCCGTGTGAGTCCGGGCCGGGGCCGGCGTGGTCCCGCCCGACGATGAGGTGCGTGGCGCCGTAGTTGCGGCGGATGATGGCGTGCCACACCGCCTCGCGCGGCCCCGCGAAGCGCATGGCGAGGGGCATCAGCGAGAGCAGCGTGTCCGTCGGGTCGTAGTAGTCACGCACCAGGACCTCGTAGGCCTCGACGCGGAGCGCGGCGACCACGTCCTGGGGCCGCGTGACGCCGACGGCCGGATGGATGAGGAGCGTCCCGCCGACCGTCTGGAGCGCCCGCTTGGTGAGCTCCTCGTGGATGCGGTGCATGGGGTTGCGCGTCTGGAAGGCGACCACCGTCGAGTGCCCCATCTCGCTGAGGCGCGCGCGCAGGTCCGCCGGCGTGAGGCACATCGGGCCGTGCAGGCGATGACGCGGGAGGTCGAACACGCGCGGCCGCCCGGCAAGATAGTGGCTCGGCCAGCGCTTGGCCTCGATGACCAGCGGATGCGCGCTGTCCCTGCCTCCGAGCACGGCGCGCATCTCGCGCAGGATGTCCGCCGGGTAGACCTCGTCCACCTCGAGCAACGCGAGGATGGCGCCCTCCTCGTCCGACAGCGCGATCTCCCTGGGGTGACCGCGCAGCACCTCCTCACGGCAGGGCACGGCCAGCGGGATCGGGAAGAGCTCGCCACCCTGGAGACGCATCTCGTAGAGGACGGACTCGTACTCATCCTGTCCCATGAACCTGTCCAGAGGCGAGAAGGCGCCGACCGCCAGCATCTCGAGATCGTACTGGGCGCGTAACGAGAGCGGCACCACGGGCAGGTTCTGCGCCCGCTTCAGCAGAGCGGCGCGCTCGTCGGGGTCACGGACCACGAGGTCGACGAGACGCCCGCCGAAGGGCGAGATCAGGCTGCACCCGCCATCGCCGAACGCCCCGGAGCCGGCCGGGCCGGCTTGACCTGGAGTGGGATCGACATGACGGCTCACGGCAGGACTCCTCGCCGATGGTGGTGCGATCCGGATGCTCGCGCGGCGCCCGGCCGGGCAGGCGCGGTCACACTCGAATCCCCCCGGGAGGGCCGCCCGCGGCACAGACGCCCTCCCGGGAAGACCAGCCGGTCACGGCTTGAGCCGCTCCGCGTACATCTTCTCGTACAGCGGCATGCACTTGTCGTACATCTCCCTGAGCTCGGGCACGTCGTCGACCGTGTAGCCGAAGTCCTCCATGTCCTTCTGGAACCCGGTGCTGTCGCCGGCGTCGAGGTGCCACATCTCCCAGTCTTTCCACTCCTGCTTGAACTCGGGTTTCCAGGTGAGCGACTCGAGCAGGAACGGGATGCCGACCTTCTCGCAGTACTGCTTGACCACGGACCCGGCATCGATGAGCAGGTCCTCGGCGTCGACCACGGCCGGCACCTCGCCGGTGATCTTCTTGGCCAACTCGAACAGCTTGAACTGCGACTCGAAGCCGATCTCGCGCAGGGTCACGCCGGGGTCGAGCTTGTGGTACGAGACCAGCGTGAGGGCGGGGTCACGGATGATGAACGTGTTGGTGAACTTCTTCATGAAGTCCTCGTCCGCGACGTCGCTGACGTAGTAGGCCATGTCCTTGAAGAAGACGGGCTTGTCGGTGGCTGCCGCCTCGATCATCTCCGTCGTGCCCTCGAAGGTCCGCGGGTGGCCCTCCTGCGGCTGCATGCCCACGGGCTCCTTGTGCGCGGCCTCGAGATAGAAGAAGTAGCCGTACGGCTCGTGGACGACCTTGAAGTCGCCGCGCTCGAACATCATGCGCTCGAACCCGGTGGAGATGGACCGCGGGACGGACCAGAGGGGGACAATCTTGTTCATCTGGCAGCTCCTCGCTCAGTCGTGATGTGCAGCGCCTGGGATTTCGCCTCACATCCCGGGCCGGGCCGTGAGGCGGCGGGCCACGTGACGGAGTCCCTGTCCCCGAGGGTAGCACCGGGGCTCCCCGCCGACAAGCGCTCAACGACGGATTCCAATCGTGTCTCGTCCGTCTTCCTCACTTCATGAATCAAGTGGACCTGATGGAGGAACTTAGTAACCGCGGCTAGCGATTCGGCACGGAATCCGAAACCCGAGCTCGCGACCCGCCGCGTGCCGCCCTGTCGATCCCGGCCACGCGGACGCCCGCGGCCGGCTGCAAGCCGGCCGCGGGCGTCCGGGAGAGAGCCGCCCTGCACCTACAGCCGCTTGAGGCAGGGCACCTCGACGTCAAGGAGCTCGGCGATGTTGCGCTTGGCCTCGATGCCCCGCCGCGCACCGGGGACGGCCGTGATGACGCCGATGTCCAGCTCCTGACGCAGACCGCGCATGACGGTCGAGTCGGACAGATCGTCCAGGCTGACGTGGAGCTTGTCGGCCACGTACTTCTTCGCTTCCGGGAGCCTCATCTTCTTGCGGAGCTGCATCCGGGCCACCAGATCTCCGGAGGTCCTGATACCGCCCATGCCCGACGCGAGCGCGTGGCTGATCGACATCCCGTAGGGATCGCCGGTGCCCACCTACAACCCGTCGACGCGGCCGATCTCGACCATGGCCGCGCTGGCCCGCGTGAGGACGTCCGTCGGCGGCACCTCGAACATGGGCACGCCGCCGACGCCCATGCCGACGTTGGCGTGGATGGGGATCGTCGCGACGCGCGAGCACTCCTTGACGATGGTGACGGCGCGCGCGACGTTCCACGGCACCGATCGGCCCGAGTTGGTATTGACGACGGGTCCGAACAGGTGCGCGCCGGCATCCTCCACCACCTTGACCTGCTGGTGGGGCCACATGCCGGCGAGCCGCTTGCCCTTGTACTCGAGCTCGCCGTGGAAGCCGAGGACGAACTCGGCCGCCATGCCGACCTCGATGGCGAGGTCGGTGGTCGCGGCCAGCTCCTCCACCGTCTCGAGCACGGCGAGGAACTCGGCGTCGCCGGTCGAGGCCGTGGTGTCGAAGTTCATGCCGTCACTGCCCACCTCGGCCATGATGCGCGAGACGTAGAGCATGTCGGCCTTGCATGCCTCGGCCATCTGCATCTGCGCCTCGCGGGCCGCCTCCACCTCACCTCGAGGGAGCAGGTCGGCGGGGTTGGGGAACGGCCCGTCCGGCTGGGCATACAGGCCGAAGTTCGGCATGGCGCCGTAGAACACCGGGATCACGGCCGTCAGCAGAGCCTGCTCCACGCCGGTCGCCTCCAGGGCGACGATCGGCTTGACCGGCTTGTAGGAGTAGTCGGGGTGGCCGATCTCCATGGTGTCGAAGCAGAACGCACGCTCGAAGATGCGGAAGCACTGCTCGCGGCCCAGCGGCAGCCCTACGCCGCTGGAGAGCTGGGCCGAGTACAGCGTGTTGACGGAGCCGTCCTTGGTCAGGATGACCTCGTGGCCCGCCTCCACCCCCATGATGCGACTGGGGTTGGTGAACAGGTCGACCAGCCAGTCGACCTCGTTCTCCTCGAGCGGCGGCACCTTGCCGCGCTTCACGGCGTCGGCGCTGCCGGCCACGAGGTCGTCGCGTAGCTCCTGCGGCGTGAGCTCGGTGACGTAGCCGTCGCCCATGCGTGTACGGATCGCGCTCATCCGTCCCGCCCTCCTTCTGGCGGAACGCCGGTCACGAGACGCCCAGCTCCCGCTCGGCGCCGCGGATGATCTCGGTGAACTCGGCGGCCACGCCCTCGGGCAGCGCATCCGGCTGATGGGTCTCGAGGATCGTGCGCGCCTTGGCGAGCGCGCGGTCCTGGATCGTCAGCGAACCGCTCTGCTTCCAGTCCTCCCGGACGCGGCGGTCGATGAAGGCCGGCTGTGACTGCTCGCGCATGTGGGCCAGCGTGTGGTCGTGGCTGAGGAAGTCGCCGAAGGGGCCGATGTCGTCGATCACGTCGATCGCCAGCGACTCGTCGTCCACGCGGATGCCACGGACGCACTGCTTGATCATCCCGGCGAACTCGTCGTCCATCACGAGCTGGCCGAAGTCGAAGGTCATGCCCGACTCGATCATCCCCAGACCGTAGATGACGTTGGCGCCTGCCAACGCCGGCATAAGGCCGGTCAGGGTCTTCTCGTGGCCACTTTGGGCATCGACCACTTTGGAGTCGCCCTACGCACCGGCCACCCAGCTGGGCAGCAGGTAGAAGCGGGCGATCTGGGCGACGGCGGCGTTGATGAGCCCGCACTCGGGCGAGCCGACGCTCGCCGACGCGAGCCGCAGGTCCATGGCCGTCGTCGAGCTGCCGTACACGACGGCCGCCCCCGGCCTGACCAGCTGGCCCAGGGTCAGACCGGCGAGCACCTCGGCATTGTGCGTCACGAGCGTACCCGCCAGGGTCACCGGAGACGACCCGCCGGCCATCGCCATCGACAGGATGTTGACGGCCACGTGCTCGCGCGCGCCTGTCATGATGATCTCGCACGTGTCCCGAACGAGCTTGAGCGGGCTCACCGGGCAGGTGATGAAGGAGATGAGCGGGCGCGCCTTGAGCTTCTCGCGCCCGCCGGCGACGGCCGTGGCCATCTCGACCAGCTTCTTCGAGAGATAGCCGTTGCCGGAGCCCATGAAGCCGTGCTTGGACGTGTTCGTCATCCACGCCTCGGCCTGGTGCAGATGCACGACGCGCTGGTCGACGTCCTCGGCCACCACGGCGCGCTCGTACACGTCCACGTTGGGCAGCGCGTCCACGACCTTGGCGGTGTCGGCGACGTCCTGTCTGGTCGGGACCTTGAGCTCGCCGGTGTACGGGTCGACGATCTGCACGCCCTCGCCGAAGTTGGTGAAGCCTACGCGGCCCGCCTCGAGCACGATGTCGTTCCTGGGGTTGCGGCCGGCGAGCCTCAGCTTGCTCGGCGCTGTGCGCACGGCCTGCTCGACGACGTGGCCTGGGATCCGGACGACGCCCTTGGCGTCGACCGTGGCTCCGGACCCGGCGAAGACCTCGCGGGCCTCTTCGTCCTCGACGAACACGCCCGTCCGCTCGAGGACCTCCAGGGTCCCGAGATGGACGTCGGCGAGATCGTCGTCGGTGAGCACGCGAAACTGCACCCCGTCACTGCGCAGGCGCCCCGCATGGAGATTTCGCTTCACGGCCGGACCTCCTTCGGTCCGTCCGGCCTGTGCCGTGCCTTCATCGATGTCCGCCTTCCACTCACGCCGGGTGTTCACCCGGCTCGACGCCGCAGACCTCCGCGAGGTCACGACGCTGCTCGTCGGTCAGCCGCGGCCCGCGCTCGGCGCGCGCGGCAAGCGCGGCGCGGACGACGACGGTCGCCGCGTCCGTCTCCGTGCGACCTTCGCTCGCCCACTGCTCGAAGGGCAGCCTCGAGCCGATGCGCGGGACGAAGTGCTCGCCACCGCGGATGCGCGTCCTGGTGGCCTTCTCACGCAGGAAGTCGCCGCCGATGCCGACACGCGGGAACGAGTCGCTCATGAACGTCTCCGGCGAGATGCCGATGCCCGCGGCCATGCGTCGCGCCATGGCGGCGATCTCCGCGTCCACCGGGATCATGGGAAGGCTGAAGGTGCTCGACGAGTCGAGGAACCCGAATCCGCCGCTCACGATGTCCGCGCCCGTGGCGACGGCGGCCATTACCTTGAGGCCCTTCTCATACCCGGCCTGGACGCCGCAGTGCTTGGCATCGGTGGACAGGCCGGAGTTGTGTACCGGGATCCCGAGGTGGTGCCCGACCTCCGTAGACGCCGCGCCGACCAGAGTGCTCTCGAGGTTGCCCAGAGACATGGTCGTATGCCGCATGTCGAGGATGCCGGGGCCGCAGCAGGCGACGACGGGAGCCCCCGGGGCCGCCGTCTGAAGGGCGGTGATGATGCCGAGCACCTCCGCCCAGACCAGCGCCAGAGTACCGGCCGGCGTGACCGGAGCGGTCGCTCCCGAGATGGGCATCGAGTACGCCCAGATCGGCGCTCCCAGCGACGCGAAGTCCACCGCCGCGTCCAGCAGCTCACCGTTGACCTCGAGCGGCGACCGGGCGGCGCACAGGAGGGACATGCGCGGCCGGGCCCGGAAGCGTGCGAGGTCGCCGGAGACGATCTCGAAGATGCGCCGCACGTGGCTCGTGTCGCTGGGACAGTCCACGAACACCATCGGCTTGGACGTCTCGGTGAGGTAGGTGTGGTACTCGACCAGCTCGCGCCGCTCCAGCGGCACGTCGGTGGCGGTGACGAAGGTCCAGACGACGTCCAGCTCAGCCGTGGCCTCCAGGACGATCGTGCCGGCGCGCAGATCGTCGAGGGTCGACGGCCGCACCGCGCCGGTGTCGGGATCGAGCGTCTTGGCCGCGCAGCCGCTGACGCTGAAGAACGTCCGCGAGCCGTCCAGGACCACGTCACCGGCCGGCGTCTCGCCGGCCATGAGGACGTCTCGCGGGCACGCGGCGACGGCGCTCGCCACGAGCTCCGGAGGGAAGCGCACGACGCCGGAGGCCCCGTCGACGGCGGCGCCGGCTTCGCGCAGCAGCGGGAGCACGGCGGCCCCCTGCATCTTCATGCCGACGCGCTCGAGGATCGAGACCGCTTCCGCGTACACGGCGTCCCTCTCGGCGACCGTGAGCCACTCCACTCGCACCGTCATCCGCCCACCCCTACTCTCCGATCCGGGCCGATCCGACCCCGCACGACTCTCAGACGCCCAGCAGCGCGTCCATCTTCTTGACGCCGTCGTTGGCGTCCTCGGCGTAGGCGTCGGCGCCGATCTGGTCGGCCCAGCGCGCTCATGCCGATGATGTCGGCGTTCTGCTCCTTGGCGCGCGCGATGAAGGTCTCGGCGCTGACGTCGCGGCCGAGGTCGGTGACCTCGAATCCGTTGGCCTTGAGGTAGGCGATCACGATCGCCTTGCCGATGTCGTGCACGTCGGCGAGGGCGCGCGTCGCGACCTCTTCGGCGGCCGCCCGGTCTGCGCTTACGATGCTCTCGGCTGCTTCTGCGTAGATGCCTTCTGCCATGCTGGTCATGCCACCAGCTCCTTCGCCCGCTCCACCGCCATGCCGGCGTTGGCGCCGTAGCCGTCGGCGCCGATCTCGTCGGCGTAGGCGGCGGTCACCGGGGCGCCGCCGACCATCACCTTGACGGAGTCGCGCAGGCTCTCGGCCTTGAGCGCGGCGATCGTCTCGGCCATGTGCGGCAGGGTGGTCGTGAGCAGGGCGCTCATGCCGATGATCTTCGGCGCGTGCTCCTTGACGGCGGCGACGAAGTCGGCCGCCGTCACCCCGGTGCCGAGGTTGACGACCGTGAAGCCGGCCCCCTGCAGGAGCATGCCGACGAGGTTCTTGCCGATGTCGTGCAGGTCGCCCTCGACGGTGCCGATCACGACCACGCCGCCGCCGGCCTCGTCGCCGGCGGCCATGTGCGGGCGCAGCAGGTCGAGGCAGGCCTGCATGACGCGGGCGGAGAGCAGCACCTCGGGGATGAAGCACTCGCCGTCACGCATGCGCGTGCCGACGACCTCCATGCCGGGGAGCAGGGCGGAGTCGAGGATCTCCCGCGCCGTGGCCCCGGTGGCGAGGAGCGCCGTGGTGAGCGCGGTGGCCACGTCGGCGTCGCCGGCGATGATGGCCTGCTTGAGCTGGTCGTTCATACGGGTCTCCTTCCGGAGGCGGCGTCGCGCAGACGCCCCGGGGTCAGTCCAGGAGCGCGCCGAAGCCCGTCTTGGCCTTGAGCCGCTCGACGCTGTTGATCCTGATGCCGAGCAGGTCGGCGATACGGGCCTTGGCCTCGAGCCCCTTCGCCAGCCCCGGCACCGCGGTCACGACGCCGATGTCGAAGTCTTCGCGCACGGTGCGCATGACGGTCGAATCGGACAGGTCGAACACGCTGACGCCGAGCTTGTCGGCGACGTACTGCTTTGCCTCCGTCAGCCTCATCTTCTCGTTGAGCTGCATCCTGGCCACCAGATCTCCGGCGGTCTTGATGCCACCCATCGACGAGGCGAGCGCGTGTGCCATGCCCATGCCGTTCGGGTCGCCGGTGCCCACCTACAACCCGTCGGCCTTGCCGACCTCGATCATCGCGGCGCTGGCCCGGCTCACCATGTCCATCGGCGAGACCTCGAACATGGGCACGCCGCCCACGCCGTTGCCGACGTTGGGGTGGATGGGGATCCTCGCCTCGCGCGGTGCACGCCTTGACGAACGTCACCGCACGGGCGACGTTCCAGGCGCACGACTTCTTGCTGTTGTTGTTGACGACGGGGCCGAAGATCGCCGCCCCGGCATCTTCGACGAGCTTCATCTGCTGGTGCGGCCAGAGACCGGCGAGCCGGGTGCCCCGGTACTCAAGTTCTCCGTGAAACCCGAGGACCATCTCGGCCGCCATGCTCACCTCGACCGGCATGTCGGTCGTGGATGAGATGACCTCGGTGGCGCGCAGCGTGGCGAGGAACTCGGCGTCGCCCGTGGACGCCACCGTGTCGTAGTTGATGCCGTCGGCGCCCGTCTCGACAGAACATCCTGCTCTGCCAGACCACGTCGTCGTGGCACGCCTCCAGAGCCTCCTCCTGCGTCCGCCGCGCCTCGTCGATCTTGGCCAGCGGCAGCAGGTCCGACGGGTTCGCGAACTGGCCGTCCGGACGGTAGTACAGGCCGAGATTCGGCATGAAGCCGTAGAAGAGCGGGAAGATCGGTCGTGTGCTGCAGGAGTTCCATATGCTCCTGCTCGACGCTGACGATGAACTTGCTCGGCTTGACGGAGTAGTCGATGTGGCCGACCTCCATCGAGTCGTAAGCGAAGGCGCGCTCGAAGAGGCGCACCGCCGTCTCGCGGCCGATCGGCGCGGCGATGCCGCTCGACAACCGCGACGAGATCAGCGTGTTGGTGCCACCGTCCTTCGTCATGACGGCCTCGTGGCCGCGCTCGACGCCCCACACCCTGCTGGGGCAGCAGAACATGTCGACGAGATAGTCGACCTCGTTCTCGTCGAGGACCGGGACCTTCGCCTTGACGGCAGCCGCCTCGGATCCCTCGGCGACATCCCTGCGGATCTCGTCGCGGGTCAGGTGGACGGTGCTGCCGTCCCCCATACGTGTGACGACGGAACTCAACTCCCACCCCCTTCCAGCCGGATTCCCGTGGCGGGTCGGTCGCGGGGGCGCAACGGGGTCAACCTTCCCCTCCGATACCCACCTGGGTGGATTGAGAATAGCGACCGCCGGGGTCTTGTCAAGTACCACGGTAGACCGGTCAGGCGAACGCCGCGCTCACCGGCTCGAGGAGCAGGGCGTCGCCGCCCCCTCGAGCCACGGCTCAGGACGCGGCGGCCTCTTCCCGAGCGACGGCGTCGGCGACCTGCCGCAGCTGGTCCATGGAATTCCGCAGCAGGAGCTCCAGAACGGCCAGCGGCCGGGCGAGGTCGAAGTGCTCGGGATCCAGCGCCGCCTGAGCGGACAGCCCGTCGGGGATGGCGGCCATGAGCTCCGACAGCCCCACCAGGATCTCGTTGTCCTCGTAGCCGGGGCGGTGCAGCCCGAGCCACTTGAGGTTCTGCTCGTACCACCACGGATACAGGGCGAACATGCGCGTGCGCAGATCCGGATCGCGGAAGGCGTGAGGCAGGATGTCGAACCACCCCTGGAGGGAATCGGCCTCGACGATCATGCCGCGGATGCCCTCCATCGCCGCGTGCAACTGCTCCTCTTCGGAGACTCCCTCGACGTCGGCGACGATGCGCAGGCACTCATCGTGGATGAGCGCGTCGGCCACGGCCATCATCAGACCGGCCTTGTTGCCGAAGTTGTAGCGGATCGACGCCTTGTTGACCCCCGCCTCGGCGGCGACGTTCTCCAGCGTGACGGCGGCGTACCCGCCCTCGGCCAGCAGGCCTGTGGCGGCCGCGAGGATCTTCTGCGCGGTGGTCGGAAGGCTCGCGACCGGGTCCGCGAACGGCGACTGCAGCTTCCCCGATTGCTTGTCCCTGTCGGATCGACTCATGTGAACTCACCCGTCTCCACCGCGGTACCTCGTGCGCCCTTCGCGCCGCCTCGCCCGCCTCACGGAAGGCACGAAGAGGCGCCCACCCGGGTGGGTCGGTTGCCGCAGTCTATGCCGTCCCGGCGCCGCAGGCCAGCAGTCACGGCCTCGGGCGGCGCACACGGCTCCAACGCCCGGGACGGCCGTCAGCCGGCGGCGAGGACGGCGGTGACGCCGGCGACCGCCGCCTCGACACCGTCGTCGTCGACGTCCAGGTGCGTGACGAAGCGCACCGACCAGGGCGCCTCGTCGAGACACAGCACGCCGTGGGCGGCGAGCCGCTCGACGAGCGCGGCGGCCGGCATCCCCGTCCCGCTGGTCCCGGCGAACACCATGTTCGTCTGCACCTTCGCGAGGTCGACGTCGAGGCCGGGGAGCGCCGCCAGCCCCTCGGCGAGGCGGCGCGCGCGGCGGTGGTCGTCGGCGAGCCGCGTCGACGTTGTGCTCGCAGCGCGTGGAGGCCGGCGGCCGCGACGATGCCGGCCTGGCGCATCCCGCCGCCGTAGATCTTGCGGGCGCGCGCGGCCTGGCGCAGCGTCGCCGCGTCGCCGACGAGCACGGAGCCGACCGGCGCGCCGAGACCCTTCGACAGGCAGATGCTCACCGTGTCGAACGGCGCGGCGTACTCCGCCGCGCCGACGCCGCTCGCCGCCGAGGCGTTGAACAGCCGGGCGCCGTCGAGGTGCATGGCGAGGCCGTGCCGGTCGCAGAGCTCGCGCACGGCCAGGATGTGCTCGAGCGGCAGGACGACGCCGCCGCAGTGGTTGTGCGTCTGCTCCAGGCAGACGAGACGCGTCGGCGCCCAGTGCACGTCGGCGTCGGTGTGCACGTACTCGTCCATCTTCTCGAGGTCGAGCGTGCCGTCGGGCGAGTCGAAGACGCGGAGCTGGAGCTGGCTGAGCGCCGCCGCCGCGCCCTGCTCGTAGAAGATGATGTGCGCCTGCGCGTGCAGGAACACCTCGTCGCCGCGCCGCGTGAGCGCGCGCAGCGCCGCCTGGTTGCACATGGTGCCCGACGGGAAGAAGAGGCCGGCCTCCTTGCCGAGCAGCTCGGCGGCGTACTCCTGCAGGGCGATGACCGTCGGGTCGTCGCCGAGCACGTCGTCGCCGACCTCGGCCTCCAGCATCGCGCTCCGCATCGCCGGCGACGGCCGGGTGACGGTGTCGCTGCGCAGGTCGATCGGGTCCATGCGGTCTCCTTCGCGCGTTGGGCTGACGTCGTACGGGCGCGTGCCGCGGCCGCCGGGCCGAGGCGTCGCGCCGAGGTCCGCGGCCGACGTCGCCAGAGGCTACACCCGCTGCGGCCGCGCGGCCAAGCCGGCGTGGCCACGGCCGCCGGCCGCCGCCTCCCGCGACCGAGCGCCGAGTCCCGCCGGTCGCCCTCCCCAGCGGCGCGCTCGCCGGCAGAGCCGGCCCGCCGCCGAGCAGCGCCGCGATGACGTTCCACAGCGCGATGAGCGAGAGGCCGGCGACGAGCAGCAGCCACGCGAACGGCCGGGGCCGGCGTCCAGTAGATCGCGACCTGGTCGGCGACCTCCCGGCCGAGGTCGAAGTCTGAGGGCCAGCGCAGGAAGAAGCGGCCGTCGCGCCGTCCGGCGAGCTCGACACCGGCGTTCTCCATCGCGTTCGCCTGCTTGCCCGGGTAGTCGACCCAGATGTGATCGAGGCTCACGCGCAGCTCGTTGGGGATGCCCTTGGCCGTGAGGATCGCGGCGAACACCAGCGCCCGGCTCTCGCAGTCGCCGCGACCGGCGCGCAGGACCTCGGCCGTCGTCGGGAAGTACCACGGCACGCCGGCCGACTGCCAGTCGTACGCGTACGGCACCTGACGCTCGAGGACGTAGCTCTCGATGAGCGCCGGGTCGGCAGGGAGCCGGGCGGCGAGGGCGGCGACGGCCGTGGGGTCGATGCTCGGCGACACGGTGTTGCGCACGCTCCGCACCAGCAGGGTCGGGTCCGGGTAGAGCACCACGAGGACCCAGCTGGCGGCGAGAAAGAGCAGCGTGCGGCGCGAGAGCCTCATGGACTCATGATACCCGCTGCCGGAGATGGTGCATTCGGTGGGTCGTCCGGCGGCCCGGCGGGACCACACTCGGGATATACTCCCCGTCGATGAACGGCGACCGACCCACGCTCCCCCAGCGGGTGACCGCCGTCCTCCGCGCCCGTCAGTACGTCGTCTTCTTCGCCATCGGCCTGTTCGCGCTCGACGTGGCGGTGCCTCTCGTCTCGGCGTGGTTGTACCGCCGGGCGGCGTTCCCCGAGCATCCTGGAGAACACGCGGGGAGCGCTCGCCGACGCCGTGGCGTCACAGAGCCTCGTGATCGCCGGGCTGTTCCTCGCGTTCATCGTGACGAAGACGTGGCTGCGGGCCGGCTACGTGCGTTCGCTCACCGGCCCGTTCCACCTCGGCGCGGCGGACTTCCGCCAGTTCGCGCGGCTGCTGGGCCTCGAAGCGATCCTCCAGGCGATCGCCGCGGCGGCCGTCGGCGCGCTCGTTCTCGGCGGAGACAACCTCGAGTTCGGCGCCGTCGTCGTGATCGCGCTGTTCGCGCTGTACCTGGCGCTGATGTACGCCGACTACATCGTGGTGCTCGCCGGCGTCGGGCCCATCCGCGCCATCGTCCTCTCGTGGCGCACCGTGAGGTCGGCGTTCCTGGTCTCGGGGCTCGTCCTGCTCACGGTCTCGCTGGCCGGCGACACGATGGCGCAACTGCTCACCGGCAGCCGCGGCCTCCGGCGCTCTTGCAGGCGCTCCCCATCCTCCTCGTCCAGTGCCTGGTGATGGGCGTCGTGCTGTTCGTCGCCGACGTCGTCCTCGTCGTCGTCTACCTCAGCGCCGTCGAGAGCGGGCGCGTCACGCCGGAAACGGGCGGACCCTCAGCCTCAAGTCAAGGGTGAGGGTCGTGGCCTGACCTGCGTTCGCTTCTTCCGCGCCGCGGTGCGCCGCAGAGCAGCGAGCCTACCCGTGTCATCGTCCGGTGAGCCTGCGGCGCACCGGACGGTGATCCGCCTGCGGCCGATACTACTCCCACTCGATCGTGCTCGGCGGTTTGCTCGAGATGTCGTAGACGACGCGGTTGACCTCGGGCACCTCGTTGATGATGCGTGAGGCCAGGGTCTCGAGCAGATCGTAGGGCAGTCGCGCCCAGTCGGCGGTCATGGCGTCGTCGCTGGTGACGGCGCGGATGGCGATCGGGTAGCCGTAGGTGCGCTCGTCGCCCTGCACGCCGACGCTGCGGATGACCGGCAGGATCGCGAAGCACTGCCAGAGTTCGCGGTAGAGCCCGGCCTTGCGGATCTCCTCCTGCACGATCGCGTCCGCGCGCTGCAGCACATCCACGCGCTCGCGTGTGATCTCGCCGATGATGCGGATGGCGAGACCGGGACCCGGGAACGGCTGCCGCCAGACGATGTGCTCCGGCAGTCCCAGTTCCTCGCCCACCGCCCGGACCTCGTCCTTGAAGAGCCAGCGCAGCGGCTCGACCAGCTCGAAATCCATCTTCTCGGGCAGCCCGCCGACGTTGTGATGGCTCTTGATCTTGGCGGCCTGGCGGGTGCCGCTCTCGATGACGTCCGAGTACAGGGTGCCCTGCACGAGGAACTTCGCGTCGGTGAGCTTGCGCGCCTCCTCCTCGAAGCAGCGGATGAACTCCTCGCCGATGATCTTGCGCTTGCGCTCGGGCTCGGTGACGCCCTCGAGCTTGTCGAGAAAGCGGTCGCTGGCGTCGACGGAGACCAGCGGGATGCCGAACGTGCCGGAGAAGGTCTCGACCACGCGATCGGCCTCGCGCATGCGCATCATGCCCTGGTCGACGAAGACGCAGGTGAGCCGGTCGCCGATGGCGCGGTACATGAGCAGCGCAGCCACGGACGAGTCGACGCCGCCGGAGAGACCAAGGATGGCTTTGGAGTCGCCCACCTGCTCGCGGATCTTCTTGATCGACTCCTCGACGACCGCCTCAGGCGTGAACGCGGGCTCGCAGCCGCACGCCTTGTAGAGGAAGCTGCGCAGGACGTCCATACCCTTGGGCGTATGCACCACCTCGGGGTGGAACTGCACGGCGTAGAAGCCGCGCTCCCGGTCTTCCATGGCGGCCACGGGAGCGCCCTGCGTGGACGCCAGCACATCGAAGCCGGGCGGCGCCGCGGTGATGCTGTCGCGGTGACTCATCCAGCACTGCTCCTCGGAGCGCATGCTCTCGAGGATCAGCCCCTTGCCGTGCACCGCGAGGGTGGCCTTGCCGAACTCGCTGAGGTCGGTGCGCGCCACTGTGCCGCCCAGCTCGAGGGCGATGCCCTGGGCGCCGTAGCAGATGCCGAGCACCGGTACGCCTAGCTCGAACAGCTCGGGGTTCACCTTGGGCGCATCCTCGACGTACACGCTGGCCGGGCCGCCGGACAAGATGATGCCCTTGGGGTCGTAGCTCCTGATGCGCTCGATGGACGCGTCGTGCGGGATGAGCTCCGAATACACGCGGCACTCGCGCACGCGGCGCGCGATGAGCTGGCCGTACTGCGCCCCGTAGTCGAGCACGAGGACGGTGTCGAACCCCTTGACTTGCGGCGTGCGGTGCGCCACGGCGTCTCCTTCGATCGGTGGAGCCGGGCGGGGCCGCCTGGGCGGCCTCGCCCGGCCGGCGCCGGCCGGGCCTCAGCCCATACCGACGTCCTGCTCCTTCTGCAGCTTCTTGCCCTCGGTCATCAGCGCCGGGGCGACCATGACCTCGGCCTTCTGGAAGGACGTGAGCGTCTCGTAGCCACAGGTCGCCATGCTCGTGCGCAGGGCGCCGAACAGGTTGCGGGTGCCGTCGTTCTCGTGCGCCGGACCGAGGAGGATCTCCTGGAGGGTGCCCTTCTGGCCGGCCTTGACACGCGTGCCGCGCGGCAGCTCGGGGTGGAAGGTCGCCATGCCCCAGTGGTATCCGCGGCCCGGCGCCTCGGCGGCCGCGGCCAGCGGCGAGCCGATCATCACGGCGTCGGCGCCGAGGGCGATCGCCTTGCTGACGTCGCCGCCGGTGCGCATGCCGCCGTCGGCGATGACGTGGCAGTAGTCGCCGGTCTCGAGCACGTGCTGGACGCGCGCCGCCGCGGCGTCGGCGATCGCCGTCGCCTGCGGCACGCCGATGCCGAGCACGCCGCGCGTCGTGCAGGCGTGGCCCGGGCCGACGCCCACGAGCACGCCGACGGCGCCGGTGCGCATGAGGTGCAGCGTGGTCGCGTAGCTGGCCACGCCGCCGACGATCACCGGCACCGGGCACTCGGCGATGAACTTCCGCAGGTCGAGCGGCTCGACCCTGGTGCTCACGTGCTCGGCGGACACCACGGTGCCCTGGATCACGAGCACGTCGAGGCCGGCCTCGAGCGCGACCTGGTAGTACTTCTCCACGCGCTGCGGCGTGAGAGAGGCCGCCGCCAGCACGCCGCCGTCCTTGATCTCCGCGACACGCTTCGCGACCAGCTCCGCCTTGATCGGCTCCCTGTAGATCTCCTGCAGCGTGCGCGTCGCCGTCTCGTTGGGGAGCGACGCGATACGGTCGAGCTGCTCGTCGGCGTTCTCGTAGCGCGTCTGCACGCCCTCGAGGTTGAGCACCGCGAGACCGCCGAGCTTGCCCATCGTGACGGCGAACCTCGGGTCGACCACGCCGTCCATGGCGCTGGCGAGGCAGGGCAGCGGCAGCGTGTGCTCGCCGAGATCCCAGGTGATGTCGACGTCCTCGGCGTCGCGCGTGCGCCGACTGGGCACGATGGCGATGTCGTCGAAGCCGTAGGCGCGACGGCCCTTCTTGCCGCGGCCGATCTCTACTTCCATGCCGTCCTCCTGACAGGGGCGCGATGCGAGTTAAAGAAAAGACCCGGGCACGGACGTACTGCCGGGGTCTCTGGGCTCTGGGCTATGCTTCTGTGTGA
This sequence comes from uncultured Actinomycetes bacterium, assembly GCA_963709345.1. GTDB lineage: Bacteria > Actinomycetota > Thermoleophilia > UBA2241 > UBA2241 > CAIXSE01. Next base: position 169,250 of record CAVPVX010000011.1, on the reverse strand, counting down.
GCTGACTGCCTCTCGTGGCAATGTCGTCCGACTCTACCAGCGGCCCCGGGGAGGGTCAACATGACCGTACGTGGCCGGGGCGGGCGCCGGTCCCCGCGGACCGGCGCCCGCCCCAATGGAGGCCAGGCAAGGCGATGGGAAGTGAGACTCGACCGGTGCGCCGCCTCCCTTCAGAGAAGCTTAGAGAGGTCCCGCCGGACCGTCTGCCGGGGCCCCGTGGGGCTCTCTTTCGCATCTCCGCGCGGTCCGGCGGGATCTCCTCCTGCACTCTAGAGAATCGTCCGCGGGATTCCCCATCACCATAGGCACGCGCCCCCGGATCGAAGGGAGGAGGCCGCCGGATGCCGGGCCGACCCCGAAGGCGGGCCGGCCTCAGCCCTTGCTGTCGATGAGGTGCAGCTCCATGCCCTTGACGATGGCCTCGGAGCGGCTGCGCACGTCGAGCTTGCGGTAGATCGCGGAGATGTGGTTCTGCACCGTCTTCTTGCTGAGGAAGAGCTGCGACGCCATCTGCGCCGGCGACCTGGGCGTCGCCAGCATACGCAGTATCTCGAGCTCGCGGTCGGTGAGGTCAAGACGTCGCTGTTCGTAGGCGCCGGGGGCGTAGTCGAGCTGGCGGATGCCCTCGCCGAGGTTCTGCGCCACGCCGGTGCTGAGCACCGTGCCGCCCCGCAGCACGAGGTCGATGGCGGCGAAGAGCTGGTCCGGCTCGGCGTCCTTGGCGACGTAGCCGCGGGCGCCGGCGGAGATGGCGCTGAAGAGCGCGTCCCGGTCCTCGCGGGCGCTCAGCATGACGACCTTGACGTCGTCGCCGCGCTCACCCAGACGGCGCGCCACATCGAGACCGCTCATCCCCGGCATGGCGATGTCGAGAAGCAGGACGCAGCCGGGGTGCTCGGCGACGCGGGCGAGCGCCTCGTCGCCGGTCTGCGCCTCGGCAGCCACCTCGTAGCCTTCAGCCTCCAGGAGTTGCTTCAGCCCCTGGCGGAACAACCCGTGGTCGTCCGCGATGATGACTCTTCCCTTGTCGATCATTTCGCCCCCAGCAGCAGTGAGACGAGGTCGAGATACTGGTCGACCTCGAAGGGTTTCGGCAGGTACCAGGCGCGCCTCCCGCGCACCTCCGCCAGCGCCGGCCCGGCCGCCGGGTCGCCACTGACCAGCAGGACGGGCGTGGCGGGAGCCAGGCGCGACGCTATCTGGATGCCGTTCATGTCCGGCAGATGGTAGTCGAGGACGGCGCACCCCCAGCGTTCGGCCTCCAGAAAGACGTCCTTCCCCGAGACGACGGCAGTCACGCGCGCGCCGCACGCCTCGAGCGCGGAGGCGGTCGCGGCGCGGAGCGGCGCGTCGTCTTCGACGACGAGCACCTCCGCTCCCCGCAGCCGCTCGTGACGAGGCAGCGGCAGCCTCACCGTGAACACCGCGCCGCCCCCGCGGCGGTCGCCCGAGACGATGCTGCCGCCCGCGTCCTCCACCAGCCGGCGCACGAGCCACAGGCCAAGACCGGTGCCGCTCGACTTCGTCGTGAAGAAGGCTTCGAAGACGTCCCTGTCGGGCAACCCGGGGCCGCGATCTGCGACCGTCACCGTCGCCGTGTCGGCGTCACTGCGGACGGTGACGGTCACCGGCCCCTTGCCGGCCGTGACCTCGAGCGCATTGACGATCAGGTTGCCGACCACCGAGCGCAGGTCGTTGACGGCGAGCGCCGCACGCGGGTGATCGCACGCGACCCGAAGTCTCACTTCGGCGCCCTCGCTGCGGCGCCGCAGCCCCGTGACGACATCGCGGACGACCGGCAGTACGGGCGTGAGCGTCATGCCGCCGCTGCGCGCGGCGTCGGGGTTGATCGAGTGCATGATCGCGCCGATGCGATCGAGGCAGACGCGGGTCTGGTCTTTGATCACGTCGAGGTTCCGGGTGGCGGCGGCGTCATCGCCGAGCTCCCGTCTCAGCAGGTTCACGTAGAGCTCGACGGTAGCCAGCGGTGATTTGAGCTCGTGAGCCATCGCGCCGGCGATGCGACCGACCTCGGCGAACCGCTGGGCCTCGGCCGCGCGCCGTTCTTCGGCCAGGGCGTCGGTGAGGTCGGCGAAGAAGAGGGCGGTGGCGCCGCCGCCGCCGAGAAGCGACACGGTGTACCCGAGGGTGCGCGTGCCGCCGGGCGTCTCGACGTCCACCTGGCGGCGCGCCGCCGCCCGGCCCGTGCGGCGAGCCTCGAGCAGGACGGCGGCCAGCGCCGCCAGCGCCGGCTCGCCTGAGTCGAGGTCCTCGAGTTCGCGCCCCAGGACCTCCTCGATCTCGACCCCGAGCACGCGCGCCGCGGCAGGATTGAAGACGCCGACGCGGCCGCTCTCGTCCACGGCGACGGCCGCGGTCTGAACGTGCAGCAGGACCGTGCCGGCCAGTTTGTCGATGATCGTCCCCTCGCTCGCGTCAGTCCGCATGCCCCGGGACGCGTGTCATGCGACGCCGCCCGCCAGGCCTCCCGACCATTGTCGACAGACGAACGCGCGGCCTTTAGGGACCAGAGCGGAGAAGAACGCCGCCCTTCAGTTGCGGCGCCCGCCGAGCTCCTCGACCTCGGCGGTCTCGAGAAGCTTCTCCGCAGTCTCCGCGTCGAGGACCCCGGCGCCGAACCGCTGCGTGTTGGCGGCGCCTACGGCGAGCGCGTGCCTGAGACACTCCGCGAGCTCCAGCTTGCGGAAGCGCGCGCTGATGAAGCCGGCGAGAAAGGCGTCGCCGGACCCGACCGTGCTGATCACCGACTCGAGCGGGCTGATGGAGGCGCGGAAGACCCGCTGCTTGCGCCCCAACTGGAAGCGAGCCACGCAGCCGTGGGGCGTCTTGACGACGACGTTACGGGCGCCGAGGTCGGCGATCATGGCCGTCGCGTCGACGACGTCCTGATCCTCGTGGAACTCGTGGCCGACGAGGTCTTCGGCCTCACGGAGGTTGGGCACGATCAGATTGGGACGGCCGCGCACTCCAAGGCGCAGGGGTTCGCCGGCGCTGTCGAGGATGACGAAGCAGCGGTGGCGGCGGATGCGCTGCAGCGCCGTCGCGTAGAAGTCCTCCGGCATCTTGCGCGGCAGCGACCCGGCAAGCACCACGAAGCGGGAGCCCTTGGCCAGGTACTCGATCTTGTCCAGCAGAGCCGCGGTCTCCGGCTCGGTGACGATGGGGCCGTACTCGACGACCTCGGTCTGGGTCATGGTGGTGGGGTCGACGACCGCCGTGGAGGTACGGGACTCACCACCGATGTGGACGAAATCACTCAGGATGTTCTCGCGCTGCAGACCCTCGATGATCTGCTGGCCGGCGCGCCCACCGATGAGACCGGTGACGACCACCGGCTCGTCGAGCGCCTTGAGGGCCCGGGCAACGTTGACGCCCTTGCCGCCCGGGAGTGTGAGGCTCTCGCTGGCCCGGTGACGGTAGCCGGTCTGGAAGTTCGGCACGGTGAGCGTCTTGTCGACCGCGGCGTTCGGGGTGACGGTGATGATCACGAGCCCTCCTGTCGCCTCCGCACTGAGGCCGGCACCATGCCCGGCGCCGACCTCGACGAAGCCCAGTATACCACCGGCCCCACCTTGACAGTGTCGTGTCGCGGGGGTACGTTTCGTGAGCGTCACGTACGGCGCATTCCTCGTTAGGTGAGGCTCCGGCACACAAAAAGGCCGTTGCCCGGAAACGTCCAGAGACGCCAACGGGTAGAACAGGCACTACCGGCTCAAGGTTTTGCCCAAAACGGCTGAGGCTTCGTCCTCTACGGTGTGTTGTGCTAAAGCTGTGGACGAGTGAGGATCGCCCCCTTCGGCTGCGCGCCCGGAGCCTTCCGCGAGGGAGGTTTTTGTATGCCCATCGTCGGCATGCAGCGCGAAGGAGGTGAGGCCCGTGTTCTACCTGAGCAAGCTGCTCGGCAGCCCGGTCAAGGACGTCGCCAACAAGTCCGCCGGCACGCTCCACGACCTGGTGGTGAGCACGAGACAAGCCTACCCCCGCGTGACCGCGGTCGGCGTCCGGCGTCGCGGCCGCACGCTGTACGCGCCGTGGGACGCTGTCTCCAGCTTCGAGGAGTCGGGCCTGCTGCTGCGGATCCCGGCGGCCGAGCTGGGCGAGCGTGAGCTCCAGCCGGACGAACTCCCCCTCTCGGCCACCTTCCTCGACAAGCAACTGGTCGACACCGAGGGTCGCAAGGTCATCCGCGTCAACGACATCCAGCTCCTGCGCAACGGCCCCTTCGTCCACGTCGCCGCCGTCGACGTCTCGAGCAGCGCGATCCTCCGCCGCGTCGGGCTGGCGAAGGTCGGCGACAGGCTCGCCAAGACACGCCAGCGCCCCCGGCCACACCTGATCGACTGGAAGGACGTCGACATCGAACACACGGACGAGGCCGCCGTGCGCCTCGCCGTGCCGCAGACCAAGCTCGAACTGCTCCACCCGGCCGACATCGCCGAGCTCGTGCACGAGCTCTCCCCCGAGGAGCGGGCGGCCGTGTTCGACGAACTCGAGGACGATCTTGCCGCCGACGCCTTCGAAGAGATGCACCCGTCGTATCAGACGTCGCTGCTGCTCGATCTTCCGGACGACAAGGCGAGCGAGATCCTCAACGAGATGTCGCCGGACGACGCCGCGGACCTCCTCGCCGACCTGCCCGACGACCGTCGCCAGCACTTCATCGCGATGATGGAGCAGGACGACGCCGAGGACATGCGCGAGCTGCTCAGCTACCCGGAGAACTCCGCCGGCGGCATCATGACGACGCACTACGCGTGGGCGAGACTGGACGACACCTCCGCCGAGGCAACGAAACGGCTGCGCGAGCAGGAAGAAGACGCCGAGACCGTCTATTACATCTACGTCGTGGACCGCTCCGAGCACCTGCGCGGAGTCTTCTCGCTGCGCGACCTCCTGATGACGCCGCCGGAGAAGAAGGTGCGCGACTTCATGACCGAGCACCCGGTCGCGGTGCGGACGGACGCCGACGAAGACGAGATCACAGAGGTCATCGCCAAGTACAACCTGCTCGCCCTGCCCGTCGTCGACGACGAGGGCGAGCTGCACGGCATCATCACCATCGACGACGCCATCGACCTGGTGCTTCCGCTCGCCTGGAAGAAGCGCCTGCCGAGGATCTTCCATTGAGGAGGCCTCGATGGTGCGCTCTCCCGCCACAGTAGGCCGTCGCCTCGCCGGCCGCGTCGGCCGTACCCGCCTGCTCGTCATCCTCGCGATGGTCGGGCCGGGCTTCATCGCCGCCAACGCGGGTAACGACGCCGGGGGCATCACCACCTGGTCGGTGATCGGCTCCCGCTACGGCTACAGCATGATCTGGCTGCTTGTGATCATGACGCCGGTGCTCGCGGTGGTGCAGGAGATGAACGCCCGTGTCGGCGTCGTCACCGGGCGCGGACTGGCCGCCCTCATCCGAGAGAACTTCAGCCTCAAGGTGACGGCCCTCGCGATCCTCGCCGTGTTCGTCGCCAACTTCGGCACGACCGTGGCGGAGTTCTCGGGCGTCGCCGCGGCCGGAAGCCTCTTCGGCGTGCCGCCCTTCGTTGGCGTCCCGGTCGTCGTCATCGCGATCTGGCTGCTCGTCATCCACGGGTCCTACCGCAAGGTCGAGCGCGTGCTCCTGGCGCTCGGCTTCGTGCTGCTCACCTACGTCGTCGCGGGGATCATGGCCGGCCCGGACTGGACGGCCGCCGCCCGCGGCGCGGTAACGCCGCACATGGAGTGGAACACCCTGTGGATATTCACGGCCATCGCCGCCGTGGGCACCACGCTGACCCCCTGGGGCCAGTTCTACATCCAGGCGGCAGTGGTCGACAAGAAGGTGCCGATCAAGCAGTACATGTACACGAAGTACGAGATCTACGCCGGCTCGCTGTTCATGACCACCATCGATTTCTTCATCGTCGTCGCCTGCGCGGCGACGCTCTTCGCGGAAGGGACGGTCATCGAGTCTGCCGAGCAGGCGGCGATGGCGCTGCAACCGTTTCTCGGAGTCGCGGCGAAGTACCTCTTCGGCATCGGGCTGCTCAGCGTCTCCATCCTCGCCGCCGGCGTCCTGCCGCTCGCCACCGCCTACGTGGTCTGCGAAGCCTTCGGCTTCGAGTCCGGCCTCGACAACTCGTTCCGCGAGGCGCCGGTCTTCAACGGCCTCATCACGTTCCTGATGATCGTCCCGGCCGCGGTCGCGATGATCCCGGGCCTGCCGCTCGTCAAGGTCATCCTCGTCGCCCAGTCGCTGAACGGCGTCCTGCTGCCGGTGATCCTCGTGTTCACCCTGTTGCTCATCAACGATCCGCGGGTGATGGGCAAGTACGTGAACGGCCGCTTCCGCAACATCCTCGCCTGGACGTTCACCGGCACGCTCATCGCGCTGAGCGTCGCGCTGCTGGCCTCCCCGCTCTTCACCTGACGGCGAGGCGCAACCGTCTGCAGGCACGGTGGCCGGCGGGCGAAGCCGGCCCGGCCGCCGCTCAGCTACCGTCGACGCGGTCGTGCGTCCGTGGCTCGATGTGGACGAGCACATCGGTGTTGGGCACGCAGTTCCGGATGTCCGCCTCGATGTGCTCGGCGATCTCGTGCGCCTCGGCGACGGTGAGATCGTCGTCGACGGTGACGTGCAGATCGACGTGGCGGCGGCTGCCGGCCCGGCGGGCGCGCAGCTTGTGGTAGCCCCAGATGATGTCGCCGCGGTGCTCGCGAACGCAGCGCCGGATCTCATCGAGCTCGTCCTCCGGCAGCGTCTCGTCGAGGAGTACGCGAGTCGACCCGAGCACGAGCACGTAGCCCGTTCTGATGATGAGGAGGGCGACGCCGATGGCGGCGATGGGGTCGAAGTAGGGCCACCCCGTCAGCTTGACGAGCAACAGGCCGAAGGCCACGCCGAAGGAGGTGTACACATCCGTGAGCAGATGCGCCGCGTCGGCCTCGAGAGCGGCCGACTCCGTGCGCCGCGCGACCGGGTAGAGGACCTTGAGTGAGACGACGAGGTTCGTCAGGCCCGAGATGACCATCACGCCGATCCCGAGCCAGATGCGGTCGAGCTCGGGGCCGTCGATGAGCTTCATCACGCCCTCGTAGATGATCACACCGGCGGCAGCGATGATGAGCAGCGCCTCGACGACGCCGCTCAGGTTCTCGACCTTCTCGTGGCCGTAGTGGTGGCGTTCGTCCGGGGGCTCCGCGGCGCGGCGCACCGACCAGAAGGCGATCAGCGCCGCCACGAGGTCGGAACCCGAGTGCAGCGCCTCGGACATGATCGCGATGGAGCCGGAGAGGACGCCGACGACGAGCTTGAAGACGATGAGGACGGAGTTGGAGGCGATCGAGACCGAGGCAGCTCGCGACTTGAGCGTGTGGTTGGTGAGATCTTCCGTCGAGGCGACGGGCTCGCCCCGCCTAGGTGCCCTGATTCCCATTCTGCAGACCCTCCCGTCGCAAGACATCGACGAGGGCCCTGCCGGCCAGCGCGCGGTGACTGGCCTGGTCCTTGGCATCCTGCGACCACTCGGCCACAGTCAGGTCTGACCCTTCCGGGACGAAGACGGGGTCGTAGCCGAACCCGCCCTCACCGCGCGGAGCGTCCGCGATGGCGCCCCACCAGTATCCCGTTGCCGCGTAGTGTTTCATGTCGGGCGCCACGACGACAACCGCGCAGACAAAGCGAGCCCGGCGCGCGAGCGGGCCGGCGAGGCCGGCCATCTCGCGCAGGAGGCGCCCCACATTGGCGGCGTCGGCGCCGGGCCCGTCGACGCCCGCGTAGCGGGCGCTGGTGACGCCCGGCGCCCACCCCAGCGCCTCGACCTCGAGGCCGGAGTCGTCCGCGAGACAGAAGAGGCCGGGCCCGGCGCCGGGAGAGCCGGCGGCGGGACCGGCGATCACCCCGCCGTGGTCCGTCGAGGCGCCCGGCGGCGCCCCCGCCGCAAGAGCCTGCGCGAGACCCTCGGCCTTGCCCAGCGCGTTCTCCGCGAACGAGGTGACCCCCTCCGGCGGCAACTCCACCCAGCCCGGCATCGGCACGACCTCACACGGCGTCAAGATCTGCCGGAACTCCCCGAGCTTGTGGCGGTTGCCGGTGGCCAGCATGAAGCGCACGCCGCTCCCTACCCCAGTTCCGCGACGGCCGCCGTCTGCGCGGCCGCCAGAGAGGCCGCGCCCGCGGCCGCCAGATCGAGCATCGCCTCGAGCGCCGGCCGTGAGTACGGCTCGCCCTCGGCCGTCGCCTGCACCTCCACGAGGCGCCCGTCACCGGTGATCACCGCGTTGAGGTCGACCTCCGCGGACGAATCCTCCTCGTAGTCGAGGTCGAGCCTGGCCTCGCCGTCGACGATACCGGCGGACACGGCGGCGATGGAATCGAAGAGCGGCACCTCATGCAGGCCGAGGAGTTCCTTGATGGCGAGCGCGACCTGGTAGACGGCCACGTACGCGCCGGTGATGCTCGCCGTGCGCGTGCCTCCGTCGGCCTGCAGCACGTCACAGTCGACGGCGATGGTGCGCTCGCCGATGATGCCGAGATCCATGACGCCGCGGAGGCTGCGGCCGATCAGGCGCTGGATCTCCATGGTGCGACCGCTCTGCCGACCACGGACGGCCTCGCGCGCGGTGCGCGAGGGCGTTGCGCCCGGCAGCATGCTGTACTCGGCCGTGAGCCAGCCGCGACCGGAGCCGCGCAACCAGCCCGGCACACCATCGCTGAGCGACGCCGTGCAGAAGACGTGCGTGTCGCCGAGCTCGATGCGTGCGGAGCCGGCGGCGAACTTGGCCACCGCCGGCGTGATGCTCACCGGCCGGAGCTCGTCCAGCTTGCGTCCATGTCTCACGTCGTCCTCCTCGCCGCCCGCAAGCGGCTGCGGCTCGCCCTCAGGCGGCCGGTAGCATGATCCCGAACAGGTCGCGGTGCCGGCGCACCACGAAGAGCAGCGCGAGCCCGGCAGTGAACATCACGACCGCCTCGCCGAGCCCGACCCAGACGACGCTCGCCCAGTACGGGAACCCCAGGACGAAGGCGAGCATCGCCGCCACACCCAGGGCGTTGACGACCACCGGCGCGAGCAGCGCGACGACGCGCGGCCCCACGACGTGCATGAAGCTCGCGGCCACCAGGGTGAGAGCCGACCCGAGCACGAGGTCGAGCGGCATCATGGGGCTGGCCAGATTGCCGAAGCCGGTGCCCACCGTGAGGCCGACGACGGCCGCCGGGTCGATGCACGCGAAGACGAGCAGCGCCTCCGAGAGGCGAAACTGCACCGGTCCGTACGCAAGGGCGTTCAGGCCGGGCGCGAGCGTGAGCGCGGCGTACAGGGCGGCGTACACCGCCGCCCGCGCGAGAAAGCGGCTCGTCATGGCGCAACGAACTCGTTGAGCTTCTCGAGCGGGAGCGCCCGGACCCGGGTGAGCGGCATCTGCAGAAAGCGCGCACCCGTCGAGCGGAACCGCTCCACGTCACCGGTCGCGTAGAAGCGGTACGAGCCCATACTCTCGCCGGGCCGCTCGACGTGCTGGCGCGCGAGGACCTCTTCGACCTCTCGCGCGATCTCGGCGGCCGGGTTGATGAGCGCGACATCCCGGCCCAGAAAGCGCTGCAGCATGGGCGCGATCAGCGGGTAGTGCGTGCAGCCCATGATCACGACGTCCGGCCGCTGCGCCTTGAGCGGCTCGGTGAAGCCGCGCACCGCGTCGGCCAGCTCCTGGCTGGCGACGTCGCCGGCCTCGATGAAGTCGACGAGGCCCGGGCAGGCCTGCTGGATGACCTCGGCGCCGGAGTCGAGGCTGTGGATGGCGCGCGGGTAGGCGCCGCTCGCCACGGTGGCCGCGGTGGCCAGGACGCCGATGCGACGGTAGCGCGAGCTCTCCACGGCGGCTCGCGCCCCCGGCATGACGACGCCGATGATCGGCGTGTCGAAGCGCTCCTGCAGCACCGGCAGCGCCGCGGACGTGGCCGAGTAGCAGGCGACGACGACGAGCTTGACCGGGACGGTCTCCAGAAACGCGGTGATCTGGCGCGAGAACAGCTCGAGCTCGGCCGGGCTCTTCTCGCCATACGGGAAGCGCGCCGTGTCGCCGACGTAGGCGAAGTGCTCGCCGGGCAGCCGGACGAGGCACTCGTGGAGCACGGTGAGACCGCCCATACCCGAGTCGAACATGCCGATGGGCAGGCCGGCGAGCTGCTGGTTGTCGATGGGAGAAGAGGTCATGGCCGCGCGCCGCGAAGCGCCCCGGTAGTATCCCCCACCGCGCGCGCGGCTGTCCAGACGAGCGCGCCTCGACGGGCGAGAGAGCACGGCGGTCGGCGCCCCAGAGGGTCGCCACGGCACGGATGCTCAAGCCCTCCGGGGGGCCGTCCGATAGGAGAAACGAGAGAGGAGGTCGCCCGGGCCGGCGCCCGGCAGTCGATATGGATGATGAGTACAGGATAGAGCTCTTCGTCTTCCCCGACGGTACGTCCGTGGAGATGCTCGTCTTCAACGGGGAGCGCGCCCGCCGCCGCAGCGGCGACCGCTCACCGCAGCCCAGCGCCGCGCCGCACGCGCGCGCCGAGACGGAGCCGCCCGTCGCGCCCTCCTGTGGCCTCAGTCATACGCCGCCGCCATGCGCCGACGAGACCGAGACCGCCGCCTGCCCCGTCTGCGGCGGCCGACTGGTCTATCCCGTCGACTGGCTGCGCTCCGGCGACGCCTCGTGGGACATCACGCTGCGCTGCCCGGAGTGCGAGACCCGGCGCGACGTGACGCTCGGGCGGGCCGCCGTCGAGCGCTTCAACCGCGACCTCTACCAAGGCGCCCAGACGCTGGCCCGCGAAGCCGAACGCATGGCGCGGCGCAACTTCGAGAACGAGGTGGAACGCATCGTGGGCGCGCTCGAGCGCGACCTCATCCTGCCGATGGACTTCTAGACTCCTCTCGCGCGCCGCTGTTCGCCAGCCACACCCCCGCCACCACCACGACCGCCGCGACCGCCTGCCACGCCGTGAGCCGCTCGCCCAGCAGCAGGTAGGCGCTCGCCACGGCCACCACCGGCGTGAGGTTGATGAACACGCTCACGCGGCTCGCCGGGATGAAGCGGAACGCGTAGTTGAGCAGCAGGTACGCCGTGATCGAGCAGACGACGGTGAGAAACAGCACGCCACCCGCCGCCCCCGCGGTCGGCTGCCGCACCCCGGCGATGAACGCCTCGGCGATCGCCAGCGGGAGCATGAAAAGCGCCCCGAAGAGGTTCTGGAACGTCGTCACGTAGAGCGCCGGGCGACTCACGAGCAGGCGGCGCGCCAGGAGGCTGTAGGCGGCTCCCGCCAGCGACGCCGTCAGCACGAGCAGGTTGCCGGCGAGGCCACCTTCCGACGCGGCGCCGCCGAGGAGCACCAGTGCGACGATGCCGGCGAATGAGAGCAGGATGCCGGCCCACTGGCGCCCGCCGTTGCGCTCCCGCAGCGTGAACGCGTTGAGCAGCACGACGAAGATCGGGATCGTGGCGATGAGGATCGCCGCTTCCGAGGCGCTCGTGCGGGCGATCCCGAGGTTCTCGAAGCTGAAGTAGACGGTGAGCGAGACGAAGCCGAGCACGGCAAGACGCAGCAGCTCGCCGCGCGTGGGTCGCTCCCCGCCCCGCCGCAGGCGCCACACGACCCAGAGGATGCCGCCGGCCAGCGCGAAGCGCAGCAGCGCCAGCAGCAGCGGCTCGAAGCCGCGCAGGGCGTACTTGGTCGCGACGAAGGAGAGGCCGAAGGCGACCGTCATGGCGACGGCGGCGACGTAGGCGGAGGCAGGCGGTCGCTGTTCCATCGGGCAAGCGTATCGCACGCGCAGGCGCAGGCGCCGACCCCGGGAAGACCTGGGAGCCCGGCAAGCCGCTCCCCATGGTCCGAGGCAGTTTGTCGCGAAAGACACGATAGGGTACAAACGTCCTGGGTGCCTGGGCGGCACCCGTGCACGCCACGGTCGGAACGGACCGCGAAAGGGGCGCGTCGTGATCTACCGGTTCTCGCACACACCCGAGCTTGAGCACCTCGAGCTCGACGTACGCGCGTCCGGTGGCCGCCTGTCGCTCAGGACCCGCGGCAAGGCACCCGGCCGCTGCATACCGTCGATCCACGCCTACTTCGCCTGGCTCAACACGCTGGGGCCCGTGCGCGTGCAGAACGGCCGCTACATCTACTCGCTCTACGTCCCCCCCGTGCCGAGCACGGCCCACGCCCACCAGCTGGAGAACTTTCTGCGCAATCGACTCTTCGGGCGGCGCACGCCCATGGCGGCCACTCTGGCCGTCACGAGCGCCTGCCAGCTGTCGTGCCCGCACTGCAGCGCCGCCATGCGGCCGAATGGGCAGGGCGACCTCGACACGGCGACCTGGCAGCGGGTCATCGGGGAGTGCGTCGACGCCGGCGCGAGCGTCGTCACGTTCACCGGCGGCGAGCCTTTGCTGCGCAAGGACCTCGCCCAGCTCGCCGCCTCGGTGCCACGCGAACGCGCGGTCGCCGAGTTCTTCTGCAACGGACTGGGGGCGACGGACGAGGTTCTCCTGTCACTGCGCGACGCGGGCGTCTACGGCATCCACCTGAGCCTGGACGACCCCGACGAGGCGGTTCACGACGAACTGCGCGGCCGCAAGGGCGTGTTTCGCGCGGTCGAGAAGGCCGCGCGCAGCGCGCGACGCGCCGGTCTGCTCGTGGGTCTTTCCACCTTCGCCACCGACGCCTCGGTGGAGGGCCGCAACCTGAGCCGCGTCGCCGCCCTCGCCGAAGACTGGGGCGTGAGCGAGGTCAGCGTCTTCGACGGCATCCGCACCGGACGACTGCTGCACGACTGCGGGCCGCTGCTGGACGCGCCGCACCGGCGCCGGCTCATGGCCGAGGGACGCGAGGTCAACCGTGTGCACAAAGGACGGTTGCGAGTCATCACCCAGTCCTGGACCAACAGCGGACGAGGGTTCAGCCTGCTGATCGGCTGCCTGGCCGCCAACCTGCAGTGTCACGTCACAGCGCACGGTGACCTCACGCCCTGCGATTTCACGCCCCTCTCGTTCGGCAGCGTGCGCGACGCGAGTGTCGGCGAGCTCTGGCAGCAGATGCTTGAGCACCCGGCGTACGTCAAGCGCTCTCTGCACTGTCGCATGCAGGATCCCGAGTTCAGAGAGAAGTACATCGAGGCCATCCCCGAGGGCGCTTCGCTGCCCTACCCCATCACGGCCGGCTGAGCGAAGCGCGGACGACCACCCGCCATGTGGACCCTCGCCCGCAAGAACCTCTTCAAGGAGCGCGCCCGTCTCGCCATCTCGATCGGCGGGGTGGCCTTCGCGGTCGCCCTGATGATCCTGCTCCGCGGCCTCTACCTCGCCTACGAACACAAGGTCGGCGACTTCTACAACGCCATGGACGTGGACGCCTGGGTGGTGCAGACCGGTACCGCCGACATGCTGCAGTCGTACTCCGTCCTGCCCTCGAGCCTCGAGACCACCATCAGCGCGACCGGCGGCGTCGCCGAGGCCATCCCCTACATGGCGCGGGAGCTCGGTTTCGAGCTCGGCGGACGCGACGTCGTGCTCTACGTCGCCGGCTTCGACCCGAAGGCCCGCGGCCCCGGACCGGGCCCACTGCGCATGGAGTCGGGCACGAAGGCGATCGGCAACCACGAGATCATCGTCGACAAGGTCTTCGCGCACCGCAACACGCTGAACATCGGTGACCGGCTCACCATCTTGGATCGGGAGCTGCGCGTGGCGGGTATCAGCGCCGGCGGCGACGTCGTGATGTTCCAGTACGGCTTCGTGACGAACAAGCGGGCGCGCTCGCTGCTGCAGAGCAACGATCTGGTCAACGCCTTCCTGATCCGTCTGGAGCCGGGCGCCAGTCTCGCGGCGGTGACCGAGCGCCTGAAGAAGGAGGCGCCGAAGACCTTGGTCAAGAGCACGGCGACGGTCATCCGCGAGAACGAGCGCATCGTCAAGGAGGGCTTTCTGCCGGTGCTCGGCGTGCTGCTGGTCATCGGTTTCTGCGTCGGCGTGGCGGTCATCGGTCTGACGATCTACTCGGCGGTGCTCGAGCATCGGCGCGAGTACGGCGTGCTCAAGGCCCTCGGCGCTCGCCCCGTGCAGATGCTCATGGTCGTCGCCGTTCAGGCCCTGGGCGCCGCCGCCTGCGGCTACGTCGCAGGTCTTGCGGTGTCGCTGCTGGCGGCGCGCGCCGCGGAGATCTGGGTGCCGCAGTTCATCACGCTCATCCTCCCCAAGGACGTCGCCCTCGTCGGCCTGGCGGCGCTGCTCATGGGGCTCATCGCGGCGGTGATCCCGCTGCGCAACATCTCCCGCGTCGATCCCGCGATCGTGTTCCGCTCATGAGCCGGCGGATCGGCAGCGAGAGGGCTGAGAGGGCAGCGCAGTTCCACGTGCGCAAGATCGGCGGGCACGTGGCCGAGGCTGTAGCCATGGCCGAAGGCCAGGCCGAGCCCTTGCTCGAGCTTCGCGGCGTGACCAAGACCTACGGCAGGGGGGCGGCCAAGGTCCGGGCGGTGCGAGGCGTCGACCTGCGGCTCTTCCCGGGTCAGGTCTCGCTGATCATGGGGCCGTCCGGCTCCGGCAAGACCACGCTGCTGATGATCGCCGGCGCCATGCTGTCGCCCTCGACCGGCGAGGTGAGACTCGAAGGCAAGTCGCTCGGCAAGCTCGGCAACGCCGACCTCGCGCGCCTGCGCCTGCTGCGTATCGGCTTCGTCTTCCAGTCCTTCAACCTCTTCCCGGCGCTCAGCGCTCTGGAGAACGTGGCGCTGCCGGGTTCCCTGGCCGCTCTGTCGCGCCGCAAGCGGAACCGCCGCGCCGCGGGGCTCCTGGAGCAGCTCGGTCTGGGGCACCGTCTGACGCACCGCCCGGAGGAACTCTCGGCCGGTGAGAAGCAGCGCGTGGCCATGGCGCGGGCGCTCATCAACGATCCGCCACTGATCCTCGCCGACGAACCCACCGCGAACCTCGACTCAGCGAGCGGGAGCCAGATCCTGGAGCTGTTTCGCGATATCGCCTCGCGTGAGGGTCGCAGCGTCCTCGTCGTGACGCACGATCAGCGGCTCATGACGAGTGACGGGCAGGTGCTGCGCCTGGTGGACGGCGAGCTTCAGTAGCCGGCCGCGGATGGTCGCTCGGCGCGCGAGGCGCGGACCGCCACGGCCGATAGCATCGCCGAGTGATCGTGGCGCACCTTGGTCCTGCTTCCGGAGATGAGCGCGGCGCCGGCAAGACGGTACTCCTCACGAGCTCCGTTCCGCGACGCTCAGGGCGTCTCGCCGTTACGCTTCCTGCAGCGACTCCGCCAATCGCTCGCCGGCGCCCGACCGCTCATCCCTTTCGGGTGCCGCGGCTACGGCGAGCACCGGCGCCGCACGCATCGTCGCGCGCACGGAGGCGCCGACGGTGAGCTCCGCGCTCTCCGCGCTCGGCACCTGCACGAGCACCAGGTCCCCGCCGGCCGCGAGCCGGATCCGAAGCAGGCAGATCGGCCCTCGGAAGCTCAGCGCGGCCACCGTCGCGTTGCCCTCGGGGGACGACGCGACCTGTATCGATTCGGGCCGCACAAGCACCGTCACCTCGCCGGACTCCGCGGACCCATCGAGCAGAGGCACACGGCTATCGAGCACGTCGACCATGCCGCCCTTCGCCGTTCCCGGCAGCCGGTTGGTCAGACCGACGAATTCGGCCACGAACGCCGTCCGCGGCCTCTGGTAGATCTCCGTGGGCGGCGCCACCTGCTCGAGCCGGCCGAGGTTCATCACCGCGACCCGGTCGGCGAGAGCAAACGCCTCTTCCTGGTCGTGTGTCACGAAGATGGTCGTGGTGCCCACCTCGACCTGGATGCGCCGGATCTCGTCACGGAGTTCGCCGCGCACCTTGGCATCGAGCGCGGACAGCGGCTCGTCAAGGAGCAGGACCCTCGGCTCGATGGCGAGGGCCCGAGCCAGCGCAACACGTTGCTGCTGCCCACCGGACATCTCACTGGGGTAGCGGCCGGCCTGCGCAGCCAGGCCCACAAGCTCGAGCAGGTCGTTCGCGCGACGATGCCTCTCCGCCTTGCCCACCTTCCGCATCAGCAGTCCGAAGGCGACGTTGTCGCGTGCCGTCATGTTGGGGAACAAGCTGTAGGCCTGATGGACCATGCCCATGCCGCGCCGACTTGCGCGGACGCGGCAGATGTCCTCGCCCTCCACGAGAACCTCGCCTGAATCGGCATCGTCCAGCCCTGCGATGATCCTCAGTGCCGTGGTCTTGCCGCAGCCGGAAGGCCCAAGGAAGGCGACGAGCTCGCCCGCCGCGATGTCGAGGGACAGCCCGTCGAGAGCGTGAACGGCCCCCCACGATCGGTAGAGCTCGACCAACTGCAGTGCGACGCCCGATCGCGTGGAGCGATCCACGCCTCCGGTCGTTTCGATCTCGGAAGTCACTACTGAAGGCCTCCTTCCAGGGGCGCAAGAGTCGATTCCTCACCATCAGACACACCGCGACGCCGAGAGCCCGCGGAGGACACGATGAAGAGCAGGATGAAGCCGAATATGAGGGCAGCCAGCGACACCGCAACGGACACCGCGGCGTCCCGCAGCCCGACCTGGTACAGCACGACCTGCAGCGTGTTGTAGTTGAGCAATGACGCGATGGTGTACTCGCCCATGACCAGCGCGATGGAGAGCACCGCGGCGGAGAGGAGCGCTCCCCGGATACTCGGTATCACGATCCGGAACAGGGTGCCCCACCACGAAGCGCCCAGACCGAGGGCGGCCTCCGACAGGGTCCCGATGTCCACGGCCCGCAACCCCGCGTCGATGGCGCGGTAGGCGAACGGCATGACGAGAACGACAAAGACGAACGCCAGCACCAGCGGAGTGTCTCCGAAGAAGTATGCGAGCCACGAGAAGACCGGCGCCAGCCCGACGACGAGTACGATGGCCGGAATCGTCAACGGCAGCAGACAGAAGAACTCCATCGCGCGACGCACCGCGGGCAGACGCAGGTGGACCCACACCATCGTCGGCACCAGGAGACACAGCATCCCCGCGACGGTGATCACGGCAAGCTCGAGCGTCACGGCGATCGCGCTGACCAGTTCGGTGTAGCTGGCGATGGCCGTCCAAGCTTCCAGCGTGCGGCCCGAGCCCGCGCCTCGGGTCGAGAAGTCCAGCATGGACAGAAGGGGCACCAGCAGGTAGGCGCCGACGACCGTGAGCACGATCCATCTCACGAGCGCCCGAGACCAGGTCCGGCGGGAACCGCCGGTCCTTCGAGCCTTGGCTAAGCGCGCCACTTTGCACCCTTTCGCTGCAGCAAGGCGTAGAGCGACATCACGACGGCGACGACCACGACCATGCCGAACGCCAGGGCCTTGCCCACGTTGGCCTGGCCAAGGACCACCTCGCTCTGCATGAAGGTGCGGATCTGCAGGGGCACGATCGGGCTCCCCTGGCTGATGAGGGCGGCGGCCGTCGCATAGGCTGAGAAGGCACTGACGAAGAGCAGCAGCAGTCCGGCCACGAAGCTGGGTGCGAGGATCGGCCCCGCCACATACCGCCAGTAGGCCCAGGAGCCCCCGCCGAGGTTGTCCGACGCCTCCCGCCACTGCACCTGAAGGCCGTCGACCGCCGGGAGAAAGATCAGGACCATCAGCGGGATCTGGAAGAACGTGTAGACGACTGCGAGGCCGGTGAAGCTGTAGATCCACCCGCCGCTGGTGAGGGGGTCGACTCCCGCAACACGCTGCAGGGCCAGAGTGATCACGCCGTCGTAGCCGAACGTGGCCAGGAACGCGAAGGCGAGCATCACGCCGCCGAACTGGGCGAGTACACCGGACCAGGCCACCGCTTGACGGCGAAACACGCCGTGTGGGTTACCCTCCGCGACCGCCCAGGCCAGCAGCCCACCGAACACGCCACCGGCCAAGGCAGTCACCACCGAGAGCTTGATCGAATACCAGAAGGCCTGGAGATAGGCGCCGGTCCCCACGACCGTCTTGATGTTGTCGAGGGTCACCTGGCCATCGCTGCTCCGGAACGCGCCGGCGATCACGAGGACCGTCGGCCAGAGCAGGAAGACCGCGATGTACACGAAGAAGGGGACCACGCCGAGCTGGCGCGTCGTCGGTCTCAGAGACATCAGAACACGGCCTGGGCGCGCGGGCGGGGGTGCCCCGCCCGCGCCCAGGCCGTGGCCCCCGACAGCAGATCAGGGGAACGTTAGAGCTTTGGGTCACTGAACCGCTTTATTCCAGTTGGCGAGCAGGTACGTCCTGCCCTGCTTCGAGCTGCGCCTGGGTGAGCACGACCGGTGTCCCCTCGACGACCGGCAGCATCGCAAGTGCCGCCGTCATCGACCGTCCCGTCCGTCGTCATCATGTCGATAAGGACCGGGCGAGCGGCTCCCTTGAGCCAGATGTTCTGACCCTCGGCCGAGAACACGAACTCCTTCCACAGGCGTGCCGCCGCGGGGTGCGGCGCGTCGATGTTGATCGCCTCGTTGTAGTACGCGGCGACGACCTCGTTCGCAGGGACGACGACCTTCCAGTCGACCTTGCCCTCGAGAGCGGCGGTCTGCGCCACGTTGTTGTAGTCCCAGTCGATGACGATCGGCGTCTGCCCCGAAGCGATCGTAGCCGGAGTCGGGTCCACGGGCAGAAGGTTGCCGGCGTCGTTGAGCCTGCGAGAAGAAGTCCACTCCCGGGTGCGAAGTCGTCGCCGAGCCGCCGTTCGCGATCGTGGCCATGACCACGCCGTTGAAGCCCGCCGATGCCTGCGTCGGGTTGCCGTTGAGGGCGACCGTGCCCTTGTACGCGGGCTTGAGCAGATCGTTCATCGTGGTCGGCTCCGGCACCTTGTCGGCGTTGTAGCCGATCGACATGTAGCCGGTGTAGTTGCTCGTCCACAGACCATCTGGGTCCTTGAGATTGTCAGGGATGTTGTCCCACATGGCGGACTTGTAGGGGGCGAACACGCTGAGGTTGGCGAGGGCCACGCTGCCGCCCACGTCGAAGACGTCCGGCGCGCGATCCGTGCCCTTCAACTGGGTCGCTGCATTGATCTCATCCTGGCTGCTGCCGTCGGGCTGAGCCGAGCTGATCGTGATCCCGTACTTGGACTCGAAGGTCGAGATCATCTCGCCGTAGTTCGCCCAGTCCGGAGGCAGGGCGATCACGTTGAGCGTCCCCTCTTCCTTGGCGGCCGCGATAAGTGCCGTCCATGTCGCCGAAGTCTGCGACGGATGTCGCCGTCGCGGCGTCCGTGACGCGCCGACGTCGCCGCACCGGTGTCGTCCGACGACCCGCATGCGGCCACACCCACGACCAGTAACACTGCCGACAACGCCATCGCCAGCACGAGACTCAACTTACGGACACTGAACATCATTCCTCCTACCCTCTGATTTACGTATGCTGCTCCTAGTTGACGGCGAGCATATCGAACCTACGCCGATCAGGCCCGGCAGTGCCGCGACCTCAGTGCGTACACCCCTGTGACGACGATCGGCCTCCGTGACCATGAACCCGAACAGCCGCCCCCCGACGGCATGGCTCTCGCTCCCAAGAGCACCTCCCCCGACTCGATTGCCCCATATACAGCTACTGGCGACGGTGCAGCGGTCGCCGCGCTCCACCTCGTCCATAGTATGCCGAGCGAAGCGGTCTTCGTCTAGGACCAGATCGAAGCCCGGACGCCTGAAGAGGAGCGCCCTGCCGAGATTGTCGACGGTCGGCGATGCCACGGGAATCTCGTCAGGGCCCCGACGACATCAGACCACTCGGCCGATTGATGGAGGACGTCATCCGGGCCGCGTTGGCGATCGGCTGAGGTGCGGTCAGTCCGGTGCACCCGGTCTCCTGCAGCGAGCCGCACTCGACACAAGGCAGGTTCGCCGCTCATCAGTCGCGCTCGCCTCTCAGCCGCAACGCTTGACGGCCGCATCCGACAGCACGTCGGCGGCCTCATTGAGACGCAGGCCCACGACATCAAGCCTCCTCAGCAGTTCGCGGGACTTGAGGACCTCCATGGTGAGCTCTCCGCTGAACAGGCGTCCCACCTCAGCGTCGTACAGGCGCCTGATCTCGCCGGCGGACTTCTTGGACGCGAGGGCACACTGACTCGTGTCTTTCGAGTCGCTGGCGAGCGTCCGCACCGCGAGGCGCAGGTCCTCGACCCCATTCGCGACGGCATCGAGGATCCCCAGAAACCAGTCGCCGCCGTCGATCTCGTACAGGTCCCACTCACGCACGAAGTCGCGAAGATTGTCGAGCACGTCGTCAATCGAGCGAGAGAGACGGAAGAGATCCTCGCGATCGATGGGAGAGACCACCACCCCCTCGAGTCTCGTCACGAGCTCGCCGCGCAGCACGTCGCCGCCGTGCTCGATCTCGGCCATCTGCTCGTGGGCTTCGCTCGGGACGGCGCTTCCCTCCGCCACGGCTCGCGCCAGTCTGCAGGCGGCGATGGTCGCTTCGAGCTGGCGGTCGAGAATAGCACTCAGGGGAGCACGTTCCCCTCGTCCGAGCTCGCGGATCGCCCTGCGTAACCGACCTGACCCTGTCATGCCGACCCCCTGCCGCCGCAAGCCGCAGCCCGCGCCCCCGAGAGGGGCACGGTGACGGGCCGCTGACGTGACCGACGCGCCTTCCTGCAAGCACTGACGATGTCGCGAAGTGGCGTCACCGCCGTCTGCCAGAAAGAATATCATCCCGAACCAAGGCGACTGTCGTTTCGCGCTCCCGAGAGACCCGTCGAGGGCACGCTCCCCGATGCCCCTCTCGACCGCTCGAGAGCGCACTCGATACGATACCTGGGCTCAGCGGCGGGCGCCGTCACCCACGCGAGTCGTGGCTCTCGTACTATCATGAGAACTGAACGATCGATCGGGATCACGGCCAGTGAGCATCGCACGCTCCGAAAAACCTGCGCACAACTCCCAGGCGAACGGTGCCTCGCGCGTCGCGCCGCATGCGCGCCTGCATCACTGGCTGCCGATCACCGCGTGGGCCGGCGCCTACCAGCGGCGATGGCTGAGATTCGACACCATCGCCGCCCTGACGGTGATCGGCCTGCTCGTGCCCGAGAGCATGGCGTATGCGCAGATCGCCGGCGCACCGCCTCAGGCCGGCCTGTACGCGACCTTGGCCGGCCTGGTCGTCTACGGGCTCTTCGGGACCTCCCGTCAGATCGCCTGCTCGCCCACGTCGACCGCCGCCATCATGACGGCGGCGGTCGTGGCAGCCCACGGCGGCACCGGCCCTGCGCAGGTCGCCACGCTGGTCGCCATGGTCGCCATCCTCGTGGGGCTTGTCAGTCTCGACCGCCGGCATCGGCCGGCTGGGCTTCATCTCGGAGTTCCTCGCGCGTCCGGTGGTCAGCGGCTACGTCACCGGCCTGGCCTTGACGATCATCGCCGGCCAGGTGCCCAAACTGCTCGGGCTGCATGTGCCGTCGTCATCCAACTTCGTGCGGATCGTCTGGCAGGACATCGCCCATCTCGGCGAAACGAGCGCCGCGGCCGCCCTCCTGAGCACCGTCGCGCTCCTCCTGCTGTTCTCGCTGCGGCGCTGGCCAAGGATCCCGGGAGCGCTGACCGTCCTCGTGCTCGGCATCGCCACCGCCTCCGCTCTGCACCTGGGTGAGCACGGCGTCGCGATGGTCGGCTCCATTCCGGGCGGTCTCCCGTCGCTTGGCCTGCCGGACTTCCGGCTCGCCGAGATACCCGGGCTGCTCCCAAGCGCCGTCGGCATCGCCTTCGTGGTCTACGCCGAGGCGCTGAGCGGCGCACGCACCTTCGCCATCCGGCACAGGTACGAGATCGACGCCAACCAGGAGATGGTCGCCCTCGGTCTGGCCAACGTCGGCTCCGGCGTCCTCGGAGGAATCGTGGTCAGCGGAGGGCTGTCGGGCTCGGCGCTCAGCGACTCGAGCGGCGCCAAGTCGCAGCTTGCCGGGCTCATCGGCGCCGCCGTCATGGTCGTGGTGCTGCTCCTGGTCACACGAGTGGGGCACGACCTCCCCGAGGCGATCCTCGGGGCCATCGTGGTGCGCGCCGTTTGGGGCCTCATCGACCTGAAGGCGCTGCGCCGGTTCGCAAGTGTCGGTGCCACCGACGTCGCGCCGGCGCTCGCCGCGCTCCTCGGCGTGCTGCTGCTGGGCGTGCTGCCGGGCCTGGGTATCGCCGTCGGTCTCTCGCTCGCCATCCTCATCTACCGCGCGAGCCGGCCGCATGCGGCCGCGCTCGGCCAGGTGCCCAACGAGCGCACGTACAGCGACCTGGCGCGACATCCCGAGAACGAGACCCTCCCCGGCCTGCTCCTCTTCCGCCTGGACGGGCAGCTCTTCTTCGCCAACTCGGGCTTCGCCGTCGACCGCCTGAACCAGCTCCTGAGCGTCACCGAGCCCCCACCACGCGTCGTGATCTGGAACCTTGAGTCGACGACCGACATGGACCTCACCGCGGCCGAGTCGCTCATCCGGCTGGTGCACGACCTGCGCGAGAGCGGACGCGATCTCGTCTTCGCCCGCGTGGGCTCCTCCGTGCTCGACGTGTTCAAGCGCAGCGGGTTGCTCGACCTGCTCGGCGAGGACCACTTCTACCTGACCGTGGACAGCGCGGTGAAGGACTGCCTGCACAGCCGGCTCGCCGTCATCGCCGCGCTCGAGGCCCAACTCACGGAAGCCGCAGCTGCGTGCCGGTTGGCGCGCTCGGTGGCTGAAGGACGAGTCACCTCTGCCGACGCCCTCGTGCGGATCGCCGAGATCGAGCATCGTGGCGACGCCATGCGCTCGGAACTGGTCACCCGGCTCACGGGGGTCCTGGTCGCTCCGATCGATCGCGAGGACCTCTTCCGCCTGTCGCGTTCAATCAATGACGTGCTGGACAACCTGCGTGACTTCATGCGCGCCTGGGACGCGTACGACGTCGCGGCGGCCAGCAGGTTCTCCGGTCTCCTCGATGCCACCGCCCGTGGGATCGAAGACCTACAGCTGGCGATCCAGGCGATCGCCCAGGACCCGAAAGACATGACGGCCGCCCTGGCGACGAAGAAATCGGTGAACGAGATCCGTCGCCTCTACGAGGTCGAGCTCGGGCGACTGTTCCGCGGCGAGCCCACCATGGAGGTCGTCAAGTCCCGGGAGTTGCTACGGCGGCTCGACGTCGTGGGCCTGCGCCTCAACGAGGCCGCCGACCGTTTGTCGGATGCGGCCATCAAGCGCTGGACCTGAGACGCCGCCTTCTCGGCATCATGCGCCGGTGCAAGGTGGATTCGCGGAGGAGGGGAGAAGGTCACTCAGACGGCGCAGGACGTAGGTGGGCCGGATGGACGAGCCCTCCAAGGCCGATTCGGGAGTCGCACCCGTCAGCGGCAACGCGGTGGACATGCCTGCTTCCCGGCCCATGAGTATGTCGGTCTCCAGCCGGTCGCCCGTCATCAGACACTCCGCCGCCGGGAGGCTCATCAGGTCCAGCGCGGCCTCGATCATGTAGCTGGACGGCTTGCCGACCACCGCTTCGACCTGCGCTCCGGTGCAGGCCTCGATCGCGGCGATGACGGCAGCGCAGTCAGGCTCACCGCCGCCGGGGACCGGGCAGAAGGGGTCGGCGTTGGTGGCGAAGAAGCGCGCTCCGGCCCGGATGGCGTCGAAGGCGGTCTGCAGCTTGCCGTAGACGAAGGTGCGGTCGAAGCTGGCGATCACCGCATCGACGTTGGACGCCTGCTCGGTCAGCTCGAACCCGGCACGGCGCAGCTCCGCGCACAGCGGCTCCTCGCCGACGACGAACAGGCGGGCGCCGGGCATGCGCCGACCGAGGAAGTCCACCAGCACGAGCGACGACGTCAAGACGTCCTCGACGGAGGTCGGCACGCCCAAGCGAGTGAGCTTCTCGGCGTAGTCCTCGCGCGCATGCGTAGGGTTGTTGGAGACGAAGATCGTGCGCAGACCGCGAGCGCGCAGCACCCTCAGCGTCTCACCCGCCGTGGGAAGCAGGGCCTCCCCCAGGTAGACCGTCCCGTCCAGGTCGAAGATGTAGCCGGCGAAGAGGCGTTGTGGGGTGGGCAGGCCGCTCGACGCAGGCGCGGTCAACTGCCACCGATCATCGTCCGGATGACCTTGTGTCCGTCCGCCTCGAAAGCCGATGCGACCGCATCCTGAAGCTCTGTTCCGGGAGTCAACGAGACCATGTAGCCGCCTCTGCCGCCGCCCGTGACCTTTGCCCCCAGAGCACCCTTCTCCAGAGCCGTTCGGCACATGTGGTCGAGAGTCTCGTGGGACATCCCCATGGCGGTCAGGAGCTCGTGATTCTCGGACATGATCCTGCCCACGCTCTCCAGATCGCCGGCTTCAAGCGCCTTCTTCATGTCGACGACCTGGGTCCTGATGGCGTCGAGACGCGCCGCGAACAGCTCCGGATCGCCCGACTTCTGCTCATCGATGAACTCGTCCAAGGCCGCCGTATTTACCGTGACGCCGCTGTTGGCCAGGACTATCTCAAAGGACCGTGGGATCATGATCCTCTCGAAATGCTGCTGCCCATCTTCCAGCCAGAAGAGGAGAAGCCCGCCGTAGGTCGAGGCGGTATTGTCGACTCCGCTGGCAACCCCGTGATAGGGAAACTCACCCTGCCAGGCTACCCGGTTGATCTCCTCGATCGAGTAGCCCAGGCCGAACTCCGCGTTCAGCGCCCGCGCCAGCGAAACGCAGATGGCGGCGCTCGCGCCCACCCCGCTCCCGGCCAGCAGCGTTCCGCCGACCGTGATCTTGATCGGAGTCGCCCTGACGTCGATGCCCATGACGTCGAGGATCCTGTCGATGGATTCGCCCTGCTGCTCCCGCTTGCTGTCCTTGTAGCCGGGGACCTCGACGCGGTCGTCTTGCAGGACCCATCCCTCGCCGTCGATCCGCTCCACCGTCGTCACGGTCTCGAAGGGGATCGCCGAGACGATCGCCGGGACTCCGTCAAGCACGAATTGGTCGCC
This sequence comes from uncultured Actinomycetes bacterium, assembly GCA_963709345.1. Classification (GTDB taxonomy): domain Bacteria; phylum Actinomycetota; class Thermoleophilia; order UBA2241; family UBA2241; genus CAIXSE01. Next base: position 144,277 of record CAVPVX010000011.1, on the reverse strand, counting down.
GATGAGGATCGATTTTCCGAACCCGGTGCCTTCAGCCATGCGACTCTCCATCCAGGATGCTTTCCATTTCGTCGATCAAGTGCTCTTCTTCGCCGATGGCCACGGTAGTGGCAGCCGTCAGACTATGACAGGCATCGGAGAACCCTCCAAGCCTGCTCGTCGCCTCGGGCAGCAGTATGTTGAGCCCCATCGCCCGGCCCGCCCTGATCTCTTCCTCCATCAGGGGGGAGACCCGCATGGAGATCTTCACCTGGTCGAACCTGATCGCGCCGAAGCCCGGGATCTCATCGGGAATGATCTGGAATCCGGCGAGGTACTTGTGCGCATCGATGAGGTCCGTGGTCCTGATGGCGTCACAGAATGCCCCGACCATCTTCACCCCCATCGGGAAGAGGCGTGACTCGACATGAAACCACTGGATGTGTGGCGCCTGTCGCAAGGCGCCTGCCCGGAGCCGCGCGATCTCCTGGTCGAAGATCCTCGTCCTGACGGCCTTCAGTTGTTCCACCATCAGGTCCGAATCCGGCGAGATGCCTTCAAGGCAGACCCTGACCCCCATGCCGGGTCCCTCTTGGTTGTAGCCGACTCCCCCCAGGACGTCGAGGTAGTCACCGACGTCGATCACGTCCATTTGCCCTTGTGGACCGTTCAGCAGGTACTGCTCTCCGGTGTCGCGCTTCCTGATCTCGACCAGGCCCTGGCGAGCGGCTTCCACTGCGACCTCGCGGTTCTCGCTCACCAGCTCGCCGTCGACGAAGAAGCCGTCACCCACAGCTCCGATGGTGGCGATGTGGGCCATGTCGCGATTGGCCGGATCCAGCGTACGCGCAAAGAGATAGCAGGTCGTCGACCCGGAGATGTCCCGATCCCCCTTCAACCCGAACAGGTCCGGGTCGAGGTTCATGACTCTCGGGTCGGTCGAGGCCTCAGCGACATGGTGATCAAGGATCAGGGTGAGGTTCCTGCCTTGGTTCAACTCGGACAGCAGCGGGGCTATCCTGCCGGCAAAATCGGCGAAGACGAGGATCTTGCCCTCCTGCTTGAAGACCCTTTCCAGAACTGCCGGGTACGGCTTCTCCAGACAGAAGCGCCGGACCGCGTACCCCTGCCGCTCGAACGCGCGGGTGAGGATGGCGCCCGACGTGAGCCCATCGGAGTCGTTGTGGTGGAAGACCTGGACAGCCTTCTCCGGCATCTTCCCGACTTCCCGAACGGCGTGTTCCATCGCGTCGATCAAGGTACTCAACATCGCTCTCCTTGGCCTGGCCCCTGCTTGAGTACTGCTGTCGGTGCCAGAGTCTGCTGTCGCTGAGCATCATAGTCAATGCGCCCGGGCGACATCCTGCTTGAGCGCCGGCATGGGCCGTGCGGCGAATCGGCTCTCCTGGAAGGAGGTCGCGCAGCGGCCCGGTCACGACGTCGAAGGAGCAGCCGCACCGGCAGCCCGTTCACGGACCTGCCGATAGACACGGTCTCCGGCCGACCACAGGACACCGCGATCGCCAGACTCGGGCGGTAGTGGTGCCCCTTGGTGAACACCTCTCGAACCTTCGCCTCGAACAGCAGCGGCTCCTGGATGTGCTGTGGCCCACGGGGCGGCAAATGGACCCACATAGACGTGCCTGTTGCCCCCACGCCCAAGTTGGCCGCGACGGCCGCGACGGCGACGCTCGGGTCCGCCGCCGCGGCCGTCCCGCCGCGCCCTGAGGCGCGGCGGGACGTCGCCGTTACTGCCGCGCCATGTGCGCTTTCAGCTCCGCCTCCGGGTCGTGGATCAGCTCGCCGCTGACGTCGACCGTCACCTCGTGCAGTGTACCGGTGAACTTGAACGGGCTCACGTAGTCCGGCGTGACCGGAGATCCGAGATTGGCGCCGCACGTGAGGGCGCCGGGGTTGAGCATGAACGGGGTCGTGACCTCGGCCTCGGCGTTGGCGACCAGGGCGCCGTCGACGTAGAGCTGCATGCGGCCCGACGCGCCCTTTCCGTTGGGCATGTCCGGCTTTCCCGTCGGCTCGAACTCGAAGCGCAGCTCGTGCTTGCCGGCGGGCAGCGGGTTCTCAGATGTCACGCCCATGATCTTGCGCCCGACGTAGTTGTGAACGTAGTGAAGCTTGTCGCCCTTCACGTAGAGCGAGTAGCCACCGGCTGCGCAGCCCTGGCTGAGGAGCACGCCCTCGGCGCCGCTCTCCGGGATCTCGACGCTCGCCGTGATGCTGTGCGGGCGGTTCATCAGCCGCGGCGCCGCGAAGAAGGGCACCGACTGGGTGTTCGGCATGTACGTGTAGCTCTCGCGGGGCACGGCCACGAGCGGCTTCTCGGCGACCATGCGCGCCAGGCCGCTGCCGTCCACGGGCATCACCTCGTACTTGCCGGCCTCGACGTACCAGGTCGCGATCAGCGCGATCAGCTTGTCACGATGCTGTTCCGCGACGTTGTGGTTCTCAGCGAAGTCCTCGTCGATGTGGTAGAGCTCCCAGCCCGTGGCGTCGAGCTCGGAGAGCTTCTCCGCTGAGATCGGCTGGCCGAAGCCCACGCCCGCCTCGCTGAATGAGGGGCCGGGCCACGGGCAGACCGCGCGCCAGCCGTCGTGGTAGATGGCCCGGTGGCCGAGCATCTCGAAGTACTGGGTGTGATGGGCGCTGGCGGCGGCACCTTCGTCCAGCGTGTGCGCGAAACTGACACCCTGGAGGGGCGACTGGGTGACTCCCCTGATCTGGGCCGGCGGCTGCACGCCGAGCAGGTCGAGCACCGTCGGCACCATGTCGATGATGTGAGCGTACTGGGTGCGCACCTCGCCCTTGGCCTTGATCCCCGCCGGCCAGGAGACTATGAACGGGTCGCTGGCGCCGCCGCGGTAGGTCTCGCGCTTCCAGCGCCGGAACGGCGTGTTGCCGGCCCAGGTCCAGCCCCACGGGTAGTGGTTGAAGCGCCTGGGGCCGCCGATCTCGTCGATGAGCGCGAGGCTCTCCTCGAGGGGCTCCTGGGCGTTGTTGAAGAACTGCGCCTCATTGGTGGTACCAGTAGGGTCCGCCCTCGGCGCTGGCGCCGTTGTCGGAGATCACCATGACGATGGTGTTGTCGAGCTCGCCCTGGGCGCGCAGGAAGTCGAGCAGGCGCCCGAGGTGATGATCGGTGTGGCTGAGGAAGCCGGCGAACACCTCCATGAAGCGGCTGAAGAGCTTGCGCGCCGGCTCGGGCAGCGAGGCCCAGTCGGGCACGTCGGGGTCGTGGCGCGAGAGCTCGGCGTCGGCCGGCACGATGCCGAGCTCCTTCTGCTTGGCGAAGACCTTCTCCCGGTAGGCGTCCCAGCCGTCGTCGAACTGGCCGGCGTACTTGTCGATCCACTCCTTGGGGGCGTGGTGCGGCGCGTGCGTCGCGCCGAAGCAGAGGTGCAGGTAGAAGGGCTTGTCGGGGTCGATCTGTTTGGAGTCGGCGATGAACTCGATCGACTTGTCGACGAGGTCCTCGGTGAGGTGGTAGCCCTCCTCGGGAGTGCGCGGCGGCTCGACCTGGTGGTTATCGTAGACGAGGTCGGGATACCACTGGCTGGTGTCGCCGCCGAGGAAGCCGTAGAAGCGCTCGAAGCCGCGCGCAAGCGGCCAGCGGTCGTAGGGGCCCGCGGCGGTCTCCTGGTTGCTCGGTGTGAGATGCCACTTGCCGACCATGAAGGTGTTGTAGCCGTGCCCGAGCAGCATCTCGGAGAGCATGCCGTTCTCGAAGGGGATGACGCCGTTGTAGCCGGGGTAGCCCGAGGCCAGCTCGGTGATGCAGGCCATGCTGTTGCTGTGATGGTTGCGCCCGGTGACGATACAGGAACGGCTCGGCGAGCACAGGGCGGTGGTGTGCATGTTGTTGTAGCGCAGACCGTCTGCCGCGAGCGCGTCGAAGTTGGGCGTCTCGATCGGGCCGCCGTAGCAGCCCAGCTGCCCGAAGCCGGTGTCGTCGAGGACGACGAACAGCACGTTCGGGGTGCCCTTCTCGGCGCGGACCGGAGCCGGCCACGCGGGGCTCGACTCGTCGGTGGTGCGGCCGATCACCCCCGGGAACGCTTCGCCGGGGTTGTACTCAACAATCGCCATGCGGACCTCCGATAGTCGCTGGAGCCAGCCTCAGTCGCCGGAATCTGGTGTGAGACAGGTGAACATGGACCACTGGCACTGACCACTCGGTAACTCTACCGCGCGGCTCCCGGCTCGCCAACTGGCGATGCTCGTCCATGTCCCGTCCCTGTTGGTTGGACTACTGCTGATGAGCGGCAGCGCTGCTTCGCGGCGTGAGCGCCAGGGTGCGTGACGGTACAGCGACCGGGTAGGCGACGGGACACCAGAAGTCGGCCGTCTGCAGGGGGAACGTTGTGGTAGTGACAACGTTTGGTGCCCCCGGAAGGATTCGAACCTTCGACCTCGCGCTCCGGAGGCGCGCGCTCTAATCCCCTGAGCTACGAGGGCACGGGTGCGGATTGTAGCACGGCGGGAGCGCGGCCGTAGGCTGCCGCGAGCGGCCGCAGCGAGCGCAGACCGTACCGTCGGCGGACGCGGCGCTCGGAGCGCTACCGAGGCGCGCGCCGCCTTCAGACGAGGTGTTCGACCGCCTCGGCCAGCTCGACATCGCGCCGGGTGACACCGCCGGCGTCGTGACTCACGAGGCGCAGCGTCACCTTGTTGTAACGGATGTCGATATCGGGGTGGTGCTGCCGCTCCTCGGCCACCTCGGCGAGGTGCTCGACGAAACCGACGGCGTGCACGAAGTCGGCGAAGCGGAACGTTCGTGTCAGCGCCTCGCCGTCGAAGTCCCAGCCGTCGAGATCCCCGAGCGCCGCCTTGATCTGCTTCTGATCGAGCGTGTCCATCGACACCTCCATCGCAACCACCCCGCCAGACGCCATCGGCGCCGGCCTTACCGCCTGTCTTCCCCGCGGCCGCGCAAGGCACGCTCGACGTCGCGGCGCGCGTCCTTCTCGGCCATGTCGTGACGCTTATCGAAGAGCTTCTTGCCGCGCGCCAGGCCGATCTCGATCTTGACGCGCCCGTCCTTGAAGTAGATCTTGGTCGGGACGACCGTGAGCCCGCGCTCGTGCACGCGCCCGGCGATGCGCTCGATCTCGTGACGATGCAGCAGGAGCTTGCGCACGCGCAGCGGCTCGTGGTTCCAGATGTTGCCCTGCTCGAACGGGCTGATGTGGGCGCCGACGAGATACAGCTCCGGCGCGTGGTTGCTGCCCCGCACCTCCACGTAGCTGTCGCGCAGGTTGATGCGTCCCTCGCGCAGCGATTTCACCTCGGTGCCGACGAGGGCGATGCCGGCCTCGTAGGTGTCCTCGATGAAGTAGTCGTGGCGCGCCTTGCGGTTCTCCGCGATGCGCTTGATGCCGGTCTCTCGTGCCATGACCTTAGGGTACCGCATCGGCTGCGGCGGCGTGGCCGCAGATGGCGGACGCCACCATGGGAGAGACACCCGGGGGCCGGACGCCAGGGCGCGTCGGCCGCACGACCGGGCTCGTGGGCCGGACGGCCCGCCGCGTCAGCGGCCGGATCTGCGCTGCTCGCGGCCGGGCGCGCGGCGCCGCGGCGGCCTGCCGCCGGAGGTGCGCCGCGCCGGTCGCCGCCCGGGGACGACGCGCGGCCGGCCGTCGTCAGGCAGCGCCGGCGCCAGGTCGACCTTGCCGGCGAGCCGGTCGACACGCTCGACCTTCACCTCGATGGCGTCACCGAGCCGGTAGCGCGTCCCCGTCGCCTCGCCGACCAGCGCGGTCTCATGCTCGCTGGTCTCGAAGCGCTCGCCGCCGAGGCGGCGGGAGGAGAGGAACCCCTCGTGGACGTCGCCGAAGCGGATGAAGAGCCCGCCGCCCACGAGCCCGACGATCTCGCCGGTGAAGGCCTGTTCCCAGCCGTCCTGATCAAGACGCCCCTCGAGGAGGAAGCAGAGCGCGACGTCGTCGCCGGTGAGCTCCACCCGCGAGAACTCGCGCTCCCGGGTGGAACAGTCCTCGGCCGCCGTGGCCAGCTCCGCTTCGCCCAGCTCGCCGCCGCCCTCGCCGAGGTGGTACAGCAGGCTGCGGTGCGTGACCAGGTCCGGGTAACGGCGGATCGGCGACGTGAAGTGGAGGTACGCAGGGCTGGCGAGACCGAAGTGGCCGAGGTTCACCGGCCCGTACCTGGCCTGCTTGAGCGAGCGCAGGATGAGCGTCGACCACGACAGCCGGCCGCGACCCTCCCGGGCGCTCGTCTCCGTGACCGTGCGGCTGAGGCGGCCGAACGCCTCAGCCAGCTTGGCTGCGGGCACACCCTGCCCGGTCGGGAACGCGGGGGTGGGCACGCCCAGCTCTTCGAGTTGGTCGAGCAACTCACGGACGCTCGCCGGCTCCGGAGGCTCGTGCACGCGGTAGAGGGTGTGCGCCTTCTTGCGCAGCAGATACTCGGCGACGGCCTCGTTGGCCGCCAGCATGAACTCCTCGACCAGGGCGTGGGACGGCGTCTCCGGGCGCACGTCGGCCCCGCTGAGAGCGCCGGCGTGGTCGAACGCGTACTCGGGCTCGAACGAGCCGATGGTGAGCGCGCCGCGGCCGAGGCGCCGGCGGCGCAGCGTCCCGGCGAGCTCGGCAGCGAGGAGCAGGTGCTCGCGCAGCGCCGCGTCGGCGGCGGTCGTCGCGTCTGGAACGTCGCGGGGCGGGTCCGGCGCCGAGCCGGGCGCCGTGAGCGTGGCGGGACCGCCGGTCGGCCCGGCGGCCGGCGCGAGGACTGTGTCGGCGAAGCTGTACGTCAGGCGGTGGTCGCTGCTGATGAGCGAGCGGTAGAACTGCGTCGCCGTGCGGCGCCCGGCGGCGTCGAAGGCGAACTCGACCGTCAGGCACTTGCGCGGCTGCCGCGGCACCAGGCTACAGAGGTCGCTGCTGAGCGCCGCCGGCAGCATGGGCTCGGCGAACAGCGGCAGGTAGAGGCTGGACGTGCGACGCCGCGCCTCGCGTTCGATGGCGCCGCCGGCGTCGACGAAGTACGAGACGTCGGCGATGTGCACGTGCGCGCGGTACCCCATGCCCTCGCGCGCGACCGAGATGGCGTCGTCAAAGTCGCGCGCCGTGTCCGGGTCGATGGTGAAGGTGGGCAGGCCGCCGAGATCGCGGCGGCCGGCGTCCGGCCGCAAAGCGCGCGCGCCGACCGCAGCCGCCTCCTCGAGCACGTCGGCGGCGAAGCCCTGGCGTACGCCCTTTGCGGAGAGGAGCGCGCGCAGCACGGCGCGCAGGTCGTCCTCGCCGCCGAGCACCTCGACGATGCGTCGCCGGTCGCCGTGCACGGGGACGGCGAGCACGAGCTCGTTGAGCCGGGGCGGCTCGCCGCCCTTCGCGACCAGGTAGGAGCGGGTATCGGCAAAGAGTGGCTCGAGCGACCAGAACTTGCCCCAGCGGGCGACCCGGTACGGGAGGGGCGCGGCGGGCGTAGCGTCGCCGCGGGGGCGCCGGCCCTGCGCACCGGGATCCGGCGTGGCGCGTGACGAGCGCGGGCGCCGCGGAGCGCTCACGACATCAGACCCGCTCGCGCGGGACGCCAGTGCGGACGAGCCGCCGGCCGGCGCTCGCGCGCATCAGTCCTGAGCGGCGATGTAGCGCAAGGCACGCTGCAGCACATCGTCCGGTTTGGTCTTCGGGAGGTCCTTGACGACGACGTCGGGCGTGATGCCCTTCTTGTGGATGTTGGTGCCGTCGGGAGTGAAGTACACCGCGGTGGTGAGCTTGAGCGCGGCCCCGTCGTCGAGCGAGATGATGCTCTGCACGAGACCCTTACCGAAGGTGGTGGTGCCGATCACCGTCGCGCGATCGTGGTCCTTGAGCGCGCCGGTGACGATCTCCGAGGCGCTCGCGGAGAAACCGTTGACCAGGACGACCATCGGCCGCTCGGTCGCGACCGGCCCGGTGGCTTTGAGCTCTTCGCGCGGCGAGTGCAGGCCCTCGGTCGAGGTGACCAGACCATCCTGGAAGACCCCGGTCACGTCGACCGCCTGGCTGAGCAGGCCGCCGCCGTTGTAGCGCAGATCGAGGATGAACCACTGCGCGCCCTTCTTGGCGAGAGCCTCGACGTCGCGACGGACGTCGCGCGAGGCGTACCCGCCGAAGTCGTAGAGCTGGATGTACCCGACCTTGATGCCCTTGTTGCGGATGAGGCGGTCGCGCGTCTCGGGGATCTCGATGCGCCGGCGGACGACGTTGACCGGCTCCACAGCGCCCTTCTCCTTGAAGTCGACCTCCAGCTTGACGGTCGTGCCCTCGTCGCCCTTGATGCGGGCGATGCTGGTCTCGATCGCTTCGTCCTTGGTGGGCTGGCCGTCGACGCTGATGATCACGTCGCCGGGTCGCAGGCCCGCGGCCTTCGCCGGCGAGCCGTCGAAGACGCCGGTGATGACGAGGCCGTCCTTGGCCTTCTGCAGCGAGGCGCCGATGCCCGAGTACTCGCCGCGTTCCTTCTCTTCGAACTCGCGCGTCTCCTTGGGCGTGAGGTAGACGGTGTACGGGTCCTTCAGCGACTTGAGCATGCCGTTGACGCCGGCCTGCGAGAGATCGTCGACGTCGACCGGCTTGAAGTAGCGACCCTGGAGTTCCTCGATGATGCGCTCCTGCAGCTCTCCCGCCTGCCTCGCGGTGCTCTCCTGCGAGGGGCTGAGCCGGATGGAGTTCTCGCCGTGCAGGTACCAGCCCGAGAAGTATCCCCCGAGAAACCCGAGCGAGACGAGGAGAACGACGATGAGGGTTCGAAGGGCGCGCATCACCGGTAGATGGTAGTCGGTCCCGGAAGGAGCGGCAAACGGAAGCGACGCACCCTAGAGGTAGCCCATCGGGTCGACGGGGTTGCCGTTGACCCTCACCTCGTAGTGGAGGTGCGGCCCGGTGCTGAGCCCGGTGGAGCCCACGTAGCCGATCGTCTGCCCGCGGGAGACGTGGGCGCCGCTGCCGACCGCGAGGCTCGATTGGTGCGCGTACAGTGTGGAGATCCCGGCGCCGTGGTCGATGATGATGACGTTGCCGTAGCCGCCCATCCAGGTGGCGTAGATCACCTTGCCGGTGTCAGAGGCGCGGATCGGCGTGCCGTACCCGACGCCGATGTCGATACCGGTGTGCATCCTCCGGTAACCGAGGATCGGGTGGATGCGATACCCGAAAGGCGAGGTCACCGGGCCGTTCACCGGCCACATGAGATCGCCGGTGCCGCCGCCTCCACCGTACGAGGCGGTGATCACGCCGGTGAGAGCGGCGCTCTCGGCGAGCAGCTGATTCTCCTGGCGCTCGAGCAGCTTGAGGTTGTCGTTGACGTCGGCGAGCGTGCTCTTCTTCTGCTTGCGCATCGCCAGCGCCTCAGCCTGGTTGGCCGCCTGGGCGGCGCGCAGGGCGGCAAGCTCGTCGCTCTTCTGCTGCAGGACCTGCGCCGCCTCGGCCACGGCGCCCTCGCGCTCGGCGATCGCGTCCTTCTCGCTCTCAACGGTGTCGCGGGTCGACTCGAGGCCGCCGACCAGGGCGTTGTTGCCGCCGAGGAGGTCGCGCACGACGTTCATGCGGCTGATGAGGTCCTCGAAGTCAGATGACTCGAGTATGACGTCGAGATAGCCGAGATCGTCGGTCTTGTACGTGATCACGACGCGCACCTCGAAGTTCCTCTGCTCGAGCTCGAGCTTGGCCTGCGCCTCCTCGAGTTCGAGCCGCTTGAGGCGAAGCTCCTCACGGAGCACGGCGAGCTTCTCACGCGTGACGGAGAGCTTCTCCTCGACGCCGGCGATCCGGTCCCCGAGCACGGCGAGCTTGTCCTCGATCGCCGTGAGCCTGCCGTCGAGGTCGGAGATCTGGTCGTTCAGCGTCGCCTTCTTGTTCTCAGCGGCCTTGATCTTCTCGCGCGCCTGGCGGAGCTTCGCCTGCAGTTCGGCGGCCGTCTCGGCGCGCGCCGACACGGCCGTGAGCGCCCCGGCGAGCGTCAGGGCGACGGCCACGAGGACCAGGAGGGCGATGAGCCTGCGCGTTGTGATCATGGCAGTCATAGGAGTTCGGCGGCCGGCGGCGGCGTTCCTGTACGCCGCCGCCGGCCGCCACTCAGAGGCGCCGCGCGCGGCGCCTCACGTCTTGAGGTAGCGCCGCAGCGCGACCAGGCTCCCGACGGCGCCGAGGAGGGCGCCCAGGATGGCCAGGGTCGGCAGCAGGCCGAGAGGCCACGAGCCGCTCTGCCACCACATGCTGAACACCTGGAGATCGAGGAAGTTGATGTCGCTGGTCTGCAGCCAATTGGCGAGCGCCCAGTTGCCGGTCCAGACGAAGCCGGCCGCGAAGACGGCGCCGATGAGGCCGGTGATGAAGCCCTCGAGCACGAACGGCCAGCGGATGAACCAGTTGGTGGCGCCCACGAGGCGCATGATCTCGACCTCGCGGCGACGGGCGAAGATGCTGAGCCGCACCGTGGTGCTGATGAGCAGGACCGCGGCGGCTGCGAAGATGCCGGTGGTCACCCACATGCCCTTCTCAACCAGACTGATGGTGCCGAGCATCTTGCGCACCGTCTCCTTGGCGTACTTGACACCGTTGTGGGTGCCGGCGTCGTTGTCCACGGCGGGATCGTCGAAGAACTTCTGGGCGACCGCGTCGACCTGATCGGCGTCCTTGACCTGGATCTCGTAGCTGGCGGGCAGGGGATTGATCGGCAGGTTGGCGACGATGCGCTCGCCGAACCGCTCGCGGAAGCGCCGCAGCGCCTCGTCCTTGCTGATGTACTTGTAGCTCTTGATCTCGGGAATGCCCTGGATCTTCTGCTCCAGCGCGGTGACCTGCTCCTGGGGTGCCTCGTCCTTGATGAAGACTTCGATCATGACGCGGTTCTTGAGACTGGTCGCGCCCTGGTTCAGATTGTCGCGCGTCACGAGGACGGCGCCGAGGATGGCCGTGCTGATGAACACGGTGATCACGGCCGCCATCGCCATCACCCAGTTGCGGCGCATGGACCCGAGTGCTTCGCCCAGGAAGAAGCCGAGGCGCATATCAGACCCCCAGCGCTTCGGCGTCGGCGACCTGGTCGTATCCGCCGCGGCGCTCGTCGCGCACGAGGCGGCCACCGTCAAGCTGCAGGACGCGCCGGCGCATGCGGTTGACCATGTCACGGTCGTGCGTGGCGACGACGATCGTCGTCCCCGTGCGGTTGATGCGCACGAGCAGCTGCATGATGCCCACAGCGGTCTCGGGATCGATGTTGCCGGTAGGTTCGTCGGCGAGGAGCAGCGGCGGATGGTTCACGAACGCGCGCGCCACACTGACTCGCTGCTGCTCGCCGCCGCTGATCTCGTGAGGGTAGCTGTTGGTCTTGTCGCTTAGGCCGACCAGGCTCAGGATCTCCGGCACCTTGCGGCGGATGCTGCGCCGCGGCTCGCCGACCACCTCGAGCGCGTACGCGACGTTGTCGAAGATGGTCTTGTTGGGCAGCAGCTTGAAGTCCTGGAACACGCAGCCGATGTTACGCCGCAGCAGCGGCACCTTGCTGTGGCGCAGCGTGCCGAGGTTGCGGCCGGCCACGAGGATGCGGCCCGATTCGGGCACAAGCTCCTTGAGCACGAGCTTGATCAGCGTGGACTTGCCGGAGCCGGAGGCTCCCACGAGGAACACGAACTCACCCTTGCCGATGTGGCAGGTGAAGTCCTGGAGACCGACCACATCGGGGTCGTAGATCTTGGTGACGTCTTCAAAGACGATCATGGGACGGGTTCTCCCTTGTCAGCCGTCAAAAGGCCAAGCACCGATTATGAGGGGCCGACCAGGGTTGCTCAACCCGTCGCGCGCGTCGGCATCCACCAGGATCGCCCCTTGAGGACAGTGCTCCGCCGCCTCAAGGACTTCCGGGCGCCGCTCGTCGCGCGCGACACGGCCGCTGCGGCGATCCTCGTCGACCGCGACCTTCATGAACGCCTCCACAGCTCACGCAGCCCGAATAGAGGGGGCCGCCGTGAGCAACGAAGGACTGCTGGAGCGAGCCAATGAGCACTGGTGTGGCCGGCGACCCCTGCCTCTGGTTCGCCGCCTGGGGGACGGTTCCTGCCGGGCCGTCGGAGCAGAGAACGAGGGCCGACCGGGGTAAGCAAAGCCTGGCGAGTCGATGCTAAGAGGGGAGGTCGGCCCTCGTGCGCACTGTACCGCGGCGACCGACGCGTGTCACGTAGGACTCTCGTCTACCCCCGGGGGGGCCGTCAGACGCTGCCCAGCCTGCAGAGCTCGCAGGCGCAACCGGCCAGGTGCAGCCACGGGCCGGGCGGCACCAGCGCGACATCGTCGGCCGGCCGGCGGCGAACACCGTCGATGACGTCGGTCACGTGGAACCGCCGCCCGTCGAACTCCCAGAGCGCTCCCGTCGGCGTCGGGCACACCGCCGGGAGCGTGTCCGCGGCGACGGCCTCCCGAGCGAAGGCGAGATACGGCCAGCGCAGCGTCTGCTCTTCGGGCCACGCTGCGGGTGCGGCATCGGCCTCGCGGCACGACTGCAACATGCGCCTCCCCTAGTCTCAGCACGCCCGGCGCGCACGTTCCACCATGGAGTATCGCCCGCACGGCGGCCGTCCTCATGAGGAGAGCTGCTCGGTCGCCAGCGGGTGACGGCTTCAACCGGCGCGGGAGGGCCTGCGCCCGAAGTCGTGGCCGGTCGCGAACGGAGGGGGGAAGCGTGGGCGGGGCCGGCGAAGCGCCGCGCCGACCCGCCCACGCCACGTCACCAGCGCTCGTATCGCACGAGCTCCTCGAGCGGGCGACGACCGGTGCGTGCGCGATCTTTCTCGGGATGGCCGAGCGGCGTGAACGCTATGGGCTCGACATCGTCCGGCAGCCCAAGCACCTCACGCGCGGCAACGGGGTCGAAGGCGGCGACCCAACAGGTGCCGAGCCCCAACGCCGTCGCCGCCAGCACCAGGTGATCCATGGCGATGGTAGCGTCCACCTCGTCGTAAGGCTTGTCGTCCATGCGCCGCCAGGCCTCGCCCGGCACGGCCACGAAGCCGAGCACCAGCGGCGCCGAGGTGAACCAGCGGCGGCTGTAGATGCGCGCCAGCTCGTCCTCCCTGCCCTTCGTGTGCAGCACCACCACGCGGAAGGGCTGCCGGTTGGCGGCGGTCGGCGCCTGCCGCGCCGCCTCGAGCACCTTCGTCAGCAGACTATCGTCCACCGGATCGGGCTTGTACCCTCGCACGCTGTAGCGGGCGGCGATCGCCTCGAACACATCCATCGGGCTTCCTCCTCTCGCTCGCGAGCCGGCTGCGCCGCGCGCACCCGGGCTCACGACCGTCGCTTTGCCGCGCCGGCCACGCCGGTCCCGCCGCGACGGCGGTCCCGCACTCATCCTACCCCGGTGTACCGGCGCGAAGCGGCCGCGCCCCGCACAACGATAGGATGAGCGGCGGCTGCGACTGAAGGGACCGCGACGTGTCACGCAAAGGCTGGCTGCTGTTCATCGCGCTCTGCGTGATCTGGGGCCTCCCGTATCTGTTCATCCGCATCGCCGTGCGTGAGCTTCCGCCGCCGGCGCTCGTCTTCGTGCGCACGGCCCCGGCGGCGCTGCTCCTCATCCCGTTCGCTCTGCGCCGCGGCGGGCTTCGCTCCCTCCTGCCTCGGTGGCGCTGGCTGCTCGTCTACACCGCGCTCGAGCTCTGCGTTCCCTGGCTTCTGCTCTCACACGCCGAAGAGCGCATCTCAAGCTCGACGGCCGGCCTTCTCGTGGCCACGGTCCCGCTCATCGGCGCCGTCCTGTACTGGGCGGCCGGGGTCTCTGACCGGCTCGACCGGCGCCGCCTCGTGGGACTGGTGATCGGATTCGCCGGCGTCGCCGCCCTCGTCGGGATTGACGTCGGCGGCAGCGACCCGCTGGCCTTTGCCGAGATGGGAGTGGTCGCCTTCTGCTACGCCGCCGGCCCGCTCGTCATCAGCCGGTGGCTCACCGACCTGCCGGCGATCGGCGTTATCGCGGCGTCCCTCGCGCTGACCGCGCTGCTGTACGCCCCAGCCGGGATCGCGACCATGCCTTCGTCCGTGTCGCCAGAGACCGTGGGGTCGGTGGCGATGCTCTCGCTGGTCTGCACGGCGCTCGCGTTCCTCATCTTCTTCGCGCTGATCCGGGAGGTGGGCCCGGCGCGCTCCACGGTGATCACCTACATCAACCCGCTGGTCGCCGTGCTGCTCGGCGTCGCCTTCCTGAGCGAGTCGTTCACCCTGGGAATCGCCGTCGGCATGCCGCTGATCCTCGCCGGATCCGTGCTCGGCACCGCGCCTTCGCTACACGGGAAGGCGCCACCGGGGGAAGGCCCGTTCTCGGACTCGACCGGACCGACGCCGACGCCGACGCCGTAGGTCGGCCGGAACAGCCCGCCGGGTCGCAGACGCCGCGGGCGCAGAGGACGCAGTAGGAGCCGCTCCCCGGCACAGGGGTCACGCGCAAGCGTCACGAGTTGCTCGCGACCCACTCCCTCGTCGGGGCGATCTGGTTGAAGGTGAAGAGATGCACGCCGGCGAGGCCCAGGCCGTCATCGTCAAGATGCGCGGCCACTGCCCCGGCGAGCGGCGTCGGGTCATACCTTCGGCTGCGCGCGAGCGCGGCGAGCTGGCGCCGGTTCTTGCGCAGGTAGCGCAGGGATGCGCCGACTCCGGACTTGAGGGAGATCTCGGCGAGCTTGCGGCGCTCCACCACGCCGGGCAGACCCACGAGCACCGGAAGGTCGATACCGGCTTCGCGGATCGACTCCACCCAGCTCACAAGCGCGTCGGTGTCGAAGCAGAGTTGCGTCACGATGTGGGTGGCGAACGGCTGCTTGCGCAGCAGGGCCTCGAGCAGGAGGTGGTCGGCGATGAGCGGGTGGCCCTCGGGATACCCGCCGATGCCGATGCGGGTGAACGGATGTGACAGGCCGGCAAGCTCCTCGAGGAGGTCCCCGGCATCGGTGTACACGCCCGCCGGCGGAGTCACGTCGCCGCCGACGACGAAGGCCTCGCTGATCCCGGCCCCTTCGAGGCGCTGTACGAGGCGCTCCAGCTGGCTGCGCCCAGTGACCATGCGCGCCGAGAGGTGCGGCACGGCCCGGTACCCGCCGGCGGCCAGCATGGTGCTGACGTCGAACGTGCGCTCGAGACCCTGCGCCGGCGACGCCGTCACGCTGACGGTCGACCCCTCGGGAAGGCCTTGTACCTTCGCCTCGATTCCCGACACCGGGATCACCTCGTACCTCGGGCCGTCCAGCAGACGGGTCAGAGGCGGTGTCTCGACCGCCACAGCTCCGGCGAACTCCATGATGCACCTCGTCTCGTACAAATCAAGACATATTCGCTCCTTTTTATACCCATCCGCGGCCGGACGAGACCTCGTGCGGCGCGCCAGCGGCGCGCCCGGCTTCCTGTCGCGCGGCGGCGGCAAGACGGGTGGGCGGCAGCGAGACGGGCACCCGTGACCGGCCGGCGCCGGCTGCGCTAGAATCGCCGGCGCCCTGCCCCCGCACGAGAGGTCAAGCCGTGAGCGCCACGAGCGAGACGCCGATCCCCGGTCTGACGGTCATGATCGACGAGCGGGCGGTGAGGATCTCGAGCGAGCACGGAATCACGGCGCTCAGCTCCGCCGTCGTCGGCGGGGGGTACGGCCGCTTCCGCACGATCCTCAACATGCACGTCGACGACCGCTACGACGGCGACCGCCCCGGCGACGACCTCGCCGAGTTCGCCGCGAGCCTTGGGGTGGACGCCCCGTTCGTCGGCCTGATGACCGCCGCGTACACCGAGTACGCCCGGGTCGCCGTAGAGAGGGCCGGGGAGCTCGCGGTCGCGGCCGTCGTCTCGGTGGGACTCAGCAACACGTCGTGCGCCGGCGTCACGCCCCCGGTCGGACAGGAGGCGCGCCCGCGGCCCGGCACCATCAACATCGTTCTTCTCGCCGACGCAGCGCTCTCCCCGTCGGCGCTCGTCAACGCGGTGATCACCGCGACGGAGGCGAAGACGCTGATGCTCGCGGAGTGGGACGTGAAGACGCCCACCGGGGATCCGGCGAGCGGCACCTCGACGGACACGGTCGTCGTCGCCTGCACCGGGCGCGGCGACACCCTGGACTACGCCGGGCCGGCGACCCTCGTGGGCTGGCTCGCCGCGCGTGCCGTCCGCGCCGCCATCACGCGGATCTGCCACGAGAAGGTCTCGCGTGACGGAGGCCGGCGCATCGGATGGTGAGCCGCCGGGCGTGCACTCGCACGGCGGCCCGGCGAACCAGCCCCCTCACCCGTTCCTACTCCTCGGTCGAGAGCACCTCGTCGATCCAGCCGAGGCCGGCGATGGCCGCGGGGAACCCGCAGGTCGTGATCGCCAGCATGGCGACCTGACGCACCTCGTCCGGGGACGCGCCGGCCGCGAGGGCCTTGCGCGCGTTCGAGCGCACGGAGCCCTCGGCGAGCGCCCCGACCGCGAGGCCCAGCTTGACCAGCCGCGCGGTGCGCTCGTCGAGCGGGCCGGCGCCGTCGGTGGCCTCGCCCAGCCCGTCAAGGGCCTCGGCGACGCCGGGGTAGCTCTCGCGGAACCCCACATACACGTTGGGCAGATGGTCGTCGGCCATGATGTCCCTCCCGGGATCGCCACTCCTGTGCGGCGCGCGGCGGCTGCGCCCTCGCCCCCGTCATTTCACGCAAGGGCGAAGTGGAAACGGCGCGGCCGGGGTCAGCCGAGGTCGCGCCTCCAGTCCCACTCCGGCGCGACCACGTCGGTCCCGTCCGTGTCCTCGATCTCGCGACGCCACGCGACCCGCTTCCCGACCCTCGCGCGCAGTTTCCAGCGTACCGTCTTCTCCTCGCTCCGGATGGCCTCACGGATCGCCGTGAGCCGCCCGTAGACCCACGCCGCCTCCTCCCTGGAGAGGTCGAAGTCGTCGACCGTGGCCAGCACGACGTCGATGTTGGTCACGACGTCCTGGTAGAGGCCCCAATCGTCGGCGCAGGTCTCGGCCAGGTACGGCAGGCAGATCGACGACTCGTCGTCGGCCTCGCGGAGCGGCACATCTTTGACCAGCGCGATGACGTCGTGCGCATCCTTGGCGTTGATCTGGCCGATCTGGACCTTGCCGATGAAGGCGTCGGCCGGCGAGATCGCGTACTCGTCGACGAGCAGGCGGCCGCGGACGTCGAGGTCGTGGTCCATGCGCATGACGTCCATGAAGAGGTCGATGTGGTCGACGAGGCTCGCGGGTCCGTCGGCCTGCCTCTTGCTGACGCCGATGCGGTACGCCCCCCGGCATCGCGCAGCGCCTCCGTCTTGACGTACTGCAGCTGCCCGGCGCCGGTCGCCTCGGTCACGACGCGGTTCTCGACGTAGCCGAGGCGGGTGAAGACCTGGTGCAGCTCGCGGTTCTGGATGGAGAGGCCGACGAGGTCGATGTCCGAGTACTCCCGGTCCATGAAGTCGAGGTCGGTGCAGTAGCGACGCACGGCGAGGCCGCCCATGAGGCGGACCTGGACCCCGTACCGACGCGCCTCGTCGATGATGCGCATCGCCTCGGCCATGAGCAGATCGGCCGGGCGGTCCGGCGTCTCCTCGAGCGCGGTCCCCGTCTTCAGCGGCGCGCCCTTGGTCTTGGTCTCCGACGTCAGGCGCAGGCTCTCGAGCGGCTCCTGGATGGCGTCGAGGATGGGCCGCGCGATGTACGCGCGCGGCCAGCGCCGCTCGGCCAGCTCCTCGAGCATGCCCCACTCCTCCAGATCGCGGACGGCCTTGCGCGCCGTCGCGTTGCTGACGGAGAGCGCCTGCTGAGCCTCCGGCACGGTGACGAAGGGTGTCCGGAAGAGGTCGTCGACCAGGCGGCGCGCGTGGCCCGTGACCCTTGAGCGGTACAGCTCGCGGAGCTTCATGAGCGCGCGTACCTGCTCGGCGGCGCGCTCGGCAGTCTCTCGGATCGCGTCCATGAAGAAGAGCAGCCACGGCTCCCACTCCCCGCGCGTGCGCATGTGCTGCAGCAGTCCGTAGTAGTCGTCGCGGTGCGCCTCGATGTAGGCGGAGGGATAGAGGAGCGGATGCGAGAGGCGCCCGCGGTCGATCAGGAAGAGCGTGATCAGGAGCCGTCCGAGGCGGCCGTTGCCCTCCAGGAACGGGTGGATCGCCTCGAACTGCTCGTGCACGAGGGCGCACTGGACGAGCGGCGGCAGACCCGTGCGCTCCTGCGAGGAAGCGGTCCCACTCGGAGAGAGCGGCATGCATCTCGGGGACCGGCGGCGGCACGTAGACGGCGGTCTCGAGCGTCGAACCCGGCGGGCCGATCCAGTTCTGGCCGCTACGGAACTCCCCGGGCGTCCAGCTGGCGTCGCCCACGCCCTTCAGCAACCGTTCGTGCAACTCGAGGACGAGCCGACTGGAGAGCGGCAGCTCGGCGAGGCGGTCGACACCGTACATGAGCGCGGCGACGTAGTTGCGCACCTCGCGCAGGTTCTCGCGCAGCGCGAGGTCGGGAGCCGCCGCGACTTCGTCGAAGAGCAGGTCGACGAGCGTCGCCGGCGTGCCCTCGATGCGCGACGAGAGGACGGCCTCCTGGCGGAGGAACGGCGCGACGAGTATCTGCGGATCGCGCCGCCCGCCGGCGAGGCCGGAGAGCTCGCCCAGCGCGGCGTCGGCGGCCGACATCGCCTCCACGAGCTCGCCGCCGTAGGTCAGCCGGGGCGGCAGCGGGGCGGGCATGAACGCCTCACAGCCGTCCTCCGTGGCGACCAGGTGGCCTGCCTCGGGGGCCTGGAAATCCGTCGCGTCCATTGGCTACCTCCCGCTGGTTCGAGAGTCTGCGTGCGCCGGCAGTGGTCGTATCATCCGCACGGGACCGTCACGGGACGAGCCGGCGACCGCCGGCGAACTCGCTGCGATACGGCTCGGCGGCGAGCGAGACGATCGCGACCGGGCGGCCGGTGGACGGCGCGTGGATCATCCGGCCGCCGCCGACGCACATGCCGACGTGGTGGATAGCGCCGCCGGCGGCGCGGAAGAAGACCAGGTCGCCGGGCAGCAGGGCGCCGCGAGACGCGATCCTGCGCCCCGCCCCGGCCTGCGGCGCGCCGTCCCGCGGGATCGTCGTGCCGAGGGCGCGGTACACGGCGTGCGTGAAGCCGGAGCAGTCGAAGCCGAAGCCGGATGTGCCCGCCCACAGGTACTGCCGACCGAGAAAGCGCCGTGCTTCGGTCGTCAGCTTCGCGCCCGTGAGCGGCGGCCACGCGGAGCCGGGCTCGCGCAGCGCCACCGCCGCGCGCCGCACGAAGGCGCGGCCGCCGTCGAGGCGCGCGACCTCGACGGCGGCCGCCGTCCAGCTGAGCGCCTGGAGGCGCGTGCCGTAGGAGAGCTCGAGCACGCGCCCGGACAGACCGGGCGACGCCCACAGCCACGCCGTAGGCCGCCGCACCACGGCGATCCGCGGCGCGGCCGCCGGGGTGGTGCGCGTGAGCTGCCTCGTCGGCAGCCAGCCGGGGTAGCCCCAGCGGCTCCGCGGCGTCGGCTGGCCGGCGACGGCGACCCGGGACCAGGCGCCGGACGTCTCGAGCAGGTACACCTTGTCGCCGTAGAGCGCTTGCGTCTCGAGCTTGCCGACGAGCCAGCGCTTCTGCGTCGTCGTCATGCCCGCGACCCAGGCGCGCGGGTCCGCGGGAGACGCGGTCGAGGGAGCGTCCACGGCCCGCGTGCTACCGGGCGCCACCCACAGGGTCGCGACGGAGACGGCGACCCAACGGGCCGGGGGCCGCGCCGCCGAGGCCGGTACGCGGGCGCCGGCGGACGCGGCCGCCGCCGGCCGTACCACCGCGGCGGCGGCCGCCGCGACGATCAGCGCAAGCGCGACGATCGCGACCGGCTTCAGGACTTGAGGTACCGGTCGAACCATTCCAGCACGATCTCGAACCGCTGCACGCGGTGGACGGGGTTGCCGGACCGGGTCAGCTCGTGGGACTCGGCCGGGAAACGCACCATCTCGACCGGGCGCTTGAGCAGGCGGAGGGTCACGAAGAGGTGCTCCGCCTGCTCGACCGGACAACGCAGGTCGTCCTCCGAGTGCAGGATGAGCAGCGGCGTGTGAATGTCCGTCGCGTAGCTGGAAGGCGAAACCTTCAGATACGTCTCCACGTCCTCGAACAGGAACGCGCCCATGTAGCCTTTGAAGTCCCAGCCGTAGTCGCTGGAGCCCCACTGCGAGTCGAAGTTGTTGACGGCGCGCTCGGAGACGGCAGCCTTGAACCTGTCCGTGTGGCCGACGATCCACGACGTCATGTAGCCGCCGTACGAGCCGCCGATGACGCCGAGGCGGTCCGCGTCGACGAAGTCGAACCGGCGGACCGCCTCGTCCACGACGGCCATGCAGTCGTCGTAGTCGACGGAGCCCCAGCCGTCGCCGTCGTCGCCGGGGCCGCGGATGGCCCGCGCCCACTCCTCGGTGCCCCCCGAGGAGCCGCGAGGATTGCTGAAGACGACGGCGTAGCCGGCACCGCAGTACACCTGGAACTCGTCGAAGAAGCCGACGTCGTACTGGCCGTAGGGCCCGCCGTGGATGTTGAGCAGGGTGGGGTACTTCTTGCCCTGCTCGCTGCCGGCGGGCCGCATGATCCAGGCGTCGACCTCGCTGCCGTCCGTCGAGACGGCGGTGAAGCGCTCCGGCAGCACGAGCTCCCGCCCGGCGGCGAACGCTTCACCGACAGACGAGAGGCGACGCCCCGCGGACGCCGGGTCGTCCGGCCCGGCGGCCGGACCGCCGTCGTAGAGCTCGCTCAGCCGCGCCGGCTCGCTCGCCGTGAACACGAGCCGGCCGGCCGCCACGTCGAGGCCGGTCACGACGCGCTCACCGCCGACGACGAGAAGCGGCTCGCCGGAGCCGCCGGCCGGGACGCGGTAGACGTGCACGCGCCCGTGATCCTCGACGACGAAGACGAGGCCGTCGCCGTCCCAGAGCGGCTCACGCATCCCGGGATACGTCGTGCAGTTGAGGTCGAGCGACTTGGTGAGGAGTGTGAACGCGCCGTTCTCCGGGTCGACCAGCGCGACCTGGCTGTGCTTGGGGTCGTCGAACACGCCCTCGTACCGGTGCGCGGCGAGGCGCGACCCGTCCGGCGACCAGGAGACGCCGCCGATGCTGCCGCCGCCCTGCGTGAGACGCCGCGGCTCCCCGCCGGCGGCGTCGACCAGGTACACGTCGTCGGCCATCGAGAGGTCCCAGTCCTCATGACGGGCGGAGACGAAGGCGATCGTCCCGCCGTCCGGCGACCAGCACGGCGAGTGGTCCTCGTAGTCGCCGCCCGTGAGCTGGACCGGCTCGGCCGACCCGTCGACCGGCACGACGAAGAGGTGCTGCGGCCGGTCGGCCGTCCACCCCACGCTGTCCAGCTTGTAGTGCAGGCGCGTGATGCGGCGCGGCGCCCGCTTCTTGTCGTCCTCTTCCTCGTAGGCCGCGTCGCGCACACGCGCGACGAAGGCGATGCTCGCCCCGTCCGGCGACCAGACGGCCTGCGAGACGTCCTCCTTGAGGCTCGTGAGCTTGCGCGGCTCGCCTCCCGCCACCGGCAGCACGTACAACTGCGACGCCTTGCCGGCGCGGTTCGAGATGAAGGCCAGGTGCGCCCCGTCCGGCGACCAGCGCGGGTCGGCGTCCGCCTTCTCGCCGCTCGTGAACCGGCGCGGCGGCTCCGACCCGTCGGCCGCCGCCAGCCAGATCGCCGCCCTGTACGCATTCGCCTTCTCGTCGACGGCGCCGACCACGAACGCCACCCGGGCACCGTCCGGCGAGAGCCGCGGATCGGCGGCCCCCGTCAGCTCGTACACATCCCGCGGGACCATGCCGGTCATCCGCCGCCCCCTTCTCTCGTGTCCCCGCTGCCCGAGCCCGGCGCCCTCGCCGGCTCACCCCAGATCGCGGCGCCAGTCCCACTCCGGCGCGATGACCTGCGTCCCCTCCGTTTCCTCGATCTCGCGGCGCCAGGCAACGCGCTCGCCCACCGTTGCGCGCAGGCGCCAGCGGATGCTCTTGCTCGCGTCCTCCACCGATTCCTTGATGGCGGCCAGCCGCGCGTAGACACGGTCCTGCTGCGACTCCGTCAGACCGTAATCGTCGACCATCGCCAGAGCCATGTCGAGGTTGGTCGTGATGTCCTGGTACAGCCCCCAGTCGTCAGAGCACTCCGCGGCGATGTGGAGCAGGTCGATCGAGGCGTCGTCGTCCATGTCGCGAAGAGGCACATCCTTGACCAGAGCTATGACGTCGTGGACATCCTTCTGGTTGATCTTCCCGATCTGCATCTTGGCGATGAACGCATCGGCAGGCGATATCGCGTAGTCGTCGATGTCGAGCCGCTCGCTCACGTCGATGTCGTGGTCCATGCGCATGACGTCCAGGAAGACGTCGATATGGTCGACCAGCGGCGGCTCGTACGGCGACCCCGTCTCGGAGGCGTTCTCGGCGGCGCCCGTCCGCCTGCCCTCCAGCGCCTCGCGGTTGATGAACTGGAGCTGTCCGGAGTCGGTCGCCTGGGAGACGTACCGGTTCTCGACGTAGCCGAGGCCGTCGAAGACCTCGTGGATCTCCTTCCTCTCAGCGGAGAGCCCGATGAAGTCGATGTCGGAGTACTCGCGGTCCATGAAGTCGAGGTCGGTGCAGTAGCGGCGGATGGCGAGCCCGCCCGTGAGGCGGAGCCGGGCTCCCCGCATCCTGGCCGCGTCGACCATCGCCATCGCCTCGTTCATGAGCCGGTCGGCGCGACGAAGAGGGCCACGCTGGTCCTCGGCCCCCGACTTGAGCACCGCGCCCTGCGCCTCGGCGCCCGGCAGGCGACGCAGATCCTCGACGGGGTTGAGCACGGTATCGAGGACGTGCCGCGCGAGGTAGACCCGCGGCCAGCTCTTCTCGGCCCACTCGTCGAGCAGCCCCTTGGCCTCGAGCTCGCGCACCGCGCGGCGCGCGGTCGGGTTGGTCACCTCGAGCACGCGCTGCGCCTCGGGGACCGTCATGCAGGGTGTGCGAAAGAGCTCGTCGGCCAGCGTGAGCGCGTGTCCCTTGACCTTCTCGCTGTCGCGCCCGTAGTGAGCGATCAGCGCGCGCGTCTGGCGTGCCGCGCGCTCGGCGGTCTCGCGGACGCCGACCGCGAAGAACGTCAGCCACGGCACCCACTCACTGTGCGTGCGCACGCGTTGCAGGAGCGTGTAGTACTCGTCGCGGTGCCCCTCGAGAAAGGCGGAGAGGTACAGCAGCGGGCGCGTCAGCCGCTGCCGCTCGATAAGGAAGAGCGTGATGAGGAGCCGGCCCAGGCGGCCGTTGCCCCCGACGAACGGGTGGATGCTCTCGAACTGGGCGTGCAGCATCGCACACTGGATGAGGTCCGGGAGGCGACCGCGCTCCTGCATGAACTCCTCGAAGGCCGCGAGCGCCTCGGGCAGCTCCGACATCGGCGCCGGCACGTAGGTGGCGGTGGCCAGCGTGGCGCCGGGAGGACCGACCCAGTTCTGCGAGCGCCGGAACTCGCCGGGAGTGCGTGCGCCGCCGACTTCGCCGCGCAGCAGCCGCTCGTGCAGCGCGCGGATGAAGTCGAGCGACAGCGGCTCTTCGCGGAGCAGCTCGACGCCGAAGCGCAGGGTCGAGATGCAGCTGCGCACCTCGCGAAGGTGCTCGCGCGACACGCTCGGGCGAGCGGCGCCCACCTGGTCGAGGTAGAGATCCGAGAGACTCACGTCTGCGCCCTCGATGCGCGAGGAGCAGAGAGCCTCCTGACGTTTGAACGAGGCGTCCAGGAGGTGTGGTTCGGGCATCTCGCCGCCGACGCCCGAGAGCTCTCCGAGCGCGGCGTCGGCGCGAGAGAGGGCGAGCACGAGGTCTCGCGTGTACGTCAGGCGAGGAGGCAGCGGCGCCGGCACGAAGGCGGCGTAGCCCTCAGGGCAGCTGACGACCGCGCCTGCATGTGAAGCGCGGAACTCGCTCGGATCCATGGCGCCTGCCTCGCTTTCGTCGAAGGTCCCTCAAGCTCAGGAGACTTTTGAAAGCTTACGCCACAATAGTTACGAATCGGCTACGACAGTGCAAGTGCCGGGCGAGGCCGCGACCCGCAGTCGTCCGCCCTCAGAGGATGAGCAGGATGCGGGCGACGATGAAGAGCACGACGAGCGCCACCACCGAGCTCCAGTCGATCTCGACGCCGCGGATGCGCCACGTCGGCACCACCTTGCGGAACAGGACCAGGTACGGCTCGGTGAGCCTGACCAGCCCGGCATTCACGCGGAAGAGCGTGGTGCCCGGCTGGATCCGCATCCACGAGAGCAGGGCGCGGCCCACGATGAGCCAGGCGTAGATGACGACGGCCAGGTAGAGGAGATTGAAGATTCCGCGCACGTGGGCCCTCCGAGCTGGTTGACCGGCAGGCGGCCGCGGCCGCCACGTCGATTCTACAGGGCCGGGGCCCACGTGCGAGCCCCGGGCCCCTGCGGGCCCGCAGCGGCGCGGGAGCAGAAAGGCCTTCGGCCCGCAGCGGCGTCCGGGCCCGGAACGGCGCGGGAGCGCCGGGCCCGAGGGCCCCGCGCTCCCGCAGAGAGCTGCCGCTTGTGGCTCAGATCACTCCGGCGGCACTTCGAGGAAGGCGTAGTTGACGTCGATGCCCTTGCTCTTGTTGTAGGCGCGGCCGATCCAGTACCCGACGAGCGACACCAGGAAGATCCCGGCCACGACGAGGTACGGGGTCGTGCCCTTGAGGCCGTAGGCGTCCTGGGTGAGGAACGCGATGAGCGCGGCCAGCCCGAAGAAGAACCCGAGGAACCCGAAGATGGTGACCAACGGGAACCCGCCGATCGTGTACTTGGCGCCCGGGGACGCCTCATACAGCGACTTGGCGCGGAAGGGCAGCAGCGCGGCCGCCAGACAACTGACCACGAACACGTAGCCACAGGCGAAGGTCACGCCCAGGGTCATGCTGTACCACCAACCGAGATAGTTGTAGCCGATGATGACGGCGCAACCGAGGACGAAGTAGATGAGGTGCGCGTTCACCGGCGAGCGGAAGCGCGGGTTGACCTTGGAGACCCAGGTCGGCAGCGTGCGGTCGAGCGACATGCCGACCATGATGCGCGTCATGCCGATGTAGCAGTTGCAGGTGATCTGCAGCGAAGCGAGCATGAAGCTGACCGCCGTCAGGACGACGATGATCGGGTTCGGCGAGATCACGATCGCGAACATGCCGGGGAAGGGCAACACACTGCCGACCCCGTCGCCGGAAGCGCTCACTCCGTAGTAGTACGAGTGCGAAACGGCGTTGAAGAAGGCCGTACCGACTGCGCCTTCGAGGGCCCAGGCGATGACCGCGAGCGTGCAGCCCACGGCGACCATCGAGCCGACGATGATGAGCAGCTGGTTCTTGAAGACGCGGGCGCCCTTGATCTCGCCGCCCTGCTGCACGCTGTAGGTGGCCCACTGGAGGCTGGTCCAGACGATCGGCAGAGCCAGCAGCGTGGCGCCCAGCGCGAACTTGGGCAGCAGATTGACGCCGGCATCCGTCACGTCGGCCTGGATCCAGGTGTAGTAGTCGGCCCGGCCGTCCACGATGTTGGCGAAGCTGTTCATCGCGGTCGCGAACTGCTCCGGCGACGTGCGCAGGAACTGGATGAGCATGACGGCGACCAGGATCGCGGTGGCCGCGAACATGAAGTACTGCAGGCGGACGTAGTTCTTGAAGCCCGTGACCAGAAGGAGCGCCATGGCGGCAGCCCCGATGATGCTGATGGTCACGACGCCCTGGCTGCCCTGCGCCCAGACGGCCGCGTCGATGAGGCCCTTGCTCTCGTAGTTCACCCCGAGCCCCAGCAAGAGAGGCGCCACGCCGAGGGTGGCCAGCAGCCAGCCGGCGAGCGCGACCCACTGCAGGATCCAGATCACGAACCCGCTCATGACGACCGGGAACCCGATCGCCCCGCCGAACACGCGGCTCTGGAACACGTAGTCGCCACCGCTGCGCGGCATGGCGGTCGCCATCCACACGTAGGCCAGCGCGATCGGGAGCTCCAGCAGGATCGCGAGCAGGCACGCTCTCCACACGGAGACGCCCGGGAACGCCGCGGGCGCCCACACGAACGTCCATGGGAAGATCACGCCCATGGTCAGGAAGTTGTACATGAATGCCGACCAGGGCGACATCACCCTGGAGAGCCCCGAGGCCTTCCGGCTGAAGACTTCGGGTTTTGCTGCGGCTGTAGCCATCTTGTTCCCCCTGTCAGTCGCTTGAGACTTGTGACAGATGCGTCATCACTGCGCGCGGCAGCTTCACCCCGACGTCATCTGGTAACCGACCACCTTGCCCGGCTCGAGTGTCAGTATGCACCCCCTCAGGATCCCCTCGCCGTATTCGCTACCCGGATTGACCACGGTCGTGCGCTTGACCTTGACCAGGCCACGCGCTTCGTGGATGTGCCCTGTGAGCATGAGGAGCGGCTGGTGGCGCTCGACCATGTTGCGGACGGCGTGGCTGCCGGCCGGCGCCGACTGCGCCACGCCGGCGACGACGATCGGCGCCGGCGGGTCCGTGGACCAGTCGAGCTTGGGACAATCGTCGAGCGTGGAGTCGTATGGCGGCACGTGGAAGTTGAAGATCGCGTTCGTGAAGTCGTCGATGCCCTCGACCGACTCCATCAGGTACTTCTCCAGCGTCTCTTCGTCCGTCTCGCGCGGGGTATCCCACGGCGTCGGGTTGCTGTAGCCGCAGTTGGCCATCGGGAACGTGCCGTCCAGCTGGATGACGCGTCCCTCGCAGTTGATGACGCGGTCGCTCTGGGAGGCCTCGAGCAGGTCGATGAGCTCCTGCGGGTCGTCGTTGCCGCCCGTCACGTAGCACGTGATGTTCGTGTCGGCCAGCCGCTCGTCGGCCAGAGCGATCCAGTCCTGAAGGCGCCGGTGTGCCTCCTTCTTGAAGGCCGCGTCGACGAGACTCTGGTCGGCCTGCATGGCGCGGATCTCGTCTTCACTCACGGTCACGTGATAGAAGCCCAGCGTCTCGATGCGCTCTTTGACGGCCTGGAGCTCGTCGGGGCCGCTCAGGTTGGAGAGTTCCTCTTGCAGCGTGACGCGGTAGTGCCCGCCGCCCTCGTCGACGATCGGCACGAGGAACTTGCCCTCGATGTCGCCGCCCATGATGAGGTGGTCGACCTTGTAGAACTTGCCGGAGTTGATGAACTTGCGGTAGGTGCGCTCGGAACCGTGGATGTCGGTGGCGTAGAAGATCCGCACGCGCTTGTCGTCCGAGCCGCCCTTCTTGTTCCAGAATGCCATATCTCAGCTGCCTCTCAGATCGCGGGGTCAGTCGACCACGTTGTACCAGCGGACCTTGTCGCCGACCTTGGCGCGCAGCTTCCACCTGGTGCCCTTGGGGTAGTCATCCATGACGCTCAGGAGCTCGGAAGCCCGCTTGGCGACGACCTGCTTGTCGGCATCGTCGAGGTCTACGTGAGGCAGGTAGTCGCGCACCTTCTCCAGGTTCATGCTCACCGTGCGCCACAGACCCCACTCGCCGGCGCACAGCTTGGCCACGCGCTGCCCGTTGATGCGGTCCTCGTCGTTGGCGTCGATCTCATGCTCGCGCAGCAGCATGATCGTGTCGATGATGTCCTTCTCGTTGATCTTCACGATCTGCATCTTCTCGAGCATCATCTCGGCGAGCGGGATCGTCGGCGAGTCGACCTCGAGTCTGCCCTTCCACGGGATGGGATGGCAGAAGTCGAGCTTGTCCATGAACACGTCGACGTGGATGTGGTTGGTCGGGTTGTTGAAGATGAGTCGCCCGCCCTCGGAGTGGAAGGCGTTGATCTCGACGTCGTCCTCGTAGCCGATCGAGGCGAAGAACTCGCGGATCTGCTGGGACTGCTTGCCGTAGGCGGCGAAGTCGATGTCCGTGTACACCCGGTTCAGCTTCTCCTGGATGAAGCCGAACTCCGGGCAGTGATGGAAGAAGGCGAGCGCGCCGATGACGCGCAGCACGACACCCTGCTTCTCGCCGGCCTCGACGACGCGCAGCGCCTCGTCCTGAAAGACCTTGGCGAGGTCGGGATCGACCTTGCCCATGCCGACGTCCGGCCCTACTTCGCCGGCCGGCCGCGTTGCGTCATCGCTCATGTCGTGCTCCCGATTCGTTGTCTGGACCCGGTCCGGCGAGCGGACCCCCGTGCGTCGTGCGTGCCGCGAACATGCCTCTACACCTCCGCGAACCACGTGGCGAGCTCGGGCTTCCCGGCGTTCGCATGCAAGCGGGCGACCCTGTTCTCGCCGTACGCGTAGAAGTCGAAGTCGATCTTGGAGAGCTTGACCTGGATCATCGCCCAGATGCTCCACCAGAGGTCCGCGACGATCTTGTGCAGCATCATGCGCGAGTAGCGGTCCTCTCTCATCTCTCCACAGTATCGAGTGATGATGAACCGCTCTTCGTCGTCGGACAAGGGGTGCTCGATGCAGAAGTCGCCGAGGTCGAAGTACGGGTCGGACATCCCGCCGTACTCCCAATCGATGACCCACATCTTGCCGTCGGCGGCGAGAATGAAGTTCTCGGAGAGCAGGTCGTTGTGGCAGGCCGCCGGGCTCGGCGCGTCCCGCCCCATCGCCTTCTCGATCCGCTCTCCGAGTTCGAGCATCCAGTCGATGTCGTCCGGCAGCGGGGCGTCGACGTCGCGGGCCATCACCATGTACTGGCGGATCATGGCGAACACGTCGATCTCGTTGGCGAACGTCGCCGTGTCGTGGTACGTACGCATGACGTCGACGACCTTGGCGAGGCGCTCCGGATGGCCGGCGAGCGACTCCGGATGCATGGTCTCGCCCTCGATGAACGGCACGACCGTGCACTTCTCGGGCTCGAGCATGTGGAGGATCGGCGGCGTCACGCCGGCCTCGGCGGCGGCAACGTGGTTCTTGTGCTCCCGCTCGCGATCGATGAAGGTCTCGGTGCCGTCGCCCGGGATGCGCAGGACGTACTTGCCGCCCCACGGGATGTCGGGACGCCCGCTGACCGTGAGCACGTAATTGTGATTGGTGATCCCTCCGCCGAGGGCCTCCCAGGCGACGTCGAGACCCTTCCAGTCTTCTATGCGGGCGATGATCGCCTCGGGAGTGAGGTGTGCGTCTGCTGCCACGTCGTTCACCCTTTCGTCGACGATGAGGTCGTCACGGCCGGCGCGCGGCCGGCGCGGCTCCGCCGCGCACGCCTGCCGTGTTCTATGGCGTTCGCTGTACTCATGGGGTGCTCAGACCACCTCGCACTGCGGCCCGGCGCGCTCGATCTCATGGCAGATCTCCGGACTGACCCCGGCGTCGACCACGACGACGTCGATCTGGTCGAGCGGGCAGATGACGACCGGGCCGACCAGCCCGATCTTGCTGCTGTCGGCCAGCACGATGACCTCACCGCGCGTGCGCCGGATCATGGCCAACTCCAGATCGGCGACGGCGAGGCCCGGCGTCGTGAGACCGGCGCTCACGTCCAGGCAATCCGCCCCGAGGAACGTCCTGTCGGCGTTGAACTGCGCGAGCATGTCCAGCGACCACGAACCCTCGACGGCTCCCAGATGCGGCCGGTACAGACCGCCGAGGAAGACGAACTCGAGACGGGGCCCGCGCGCCTCGAGAGCCGCGGCCAGGTTATGCGTCACGATGCGCGCCTCGAGATCCAGGTCGAGGTGGCGCAGCATCTGCGCCACGGTGGTGCCCGAGCCGAGAAACACGGTGTCGCGCGGCTCGATCATGGCCGCGGCGATCCTGGCGATGCGGTCCTTCTCCGGCGCGTTCGTCGCGACGCTCTCTTCGTAGTCCGGCTCCGTCGTCACCTGCCGCCGCGTCACGGCGCCCCCGTAGGTGCGCTTGAGTACGCCTTCCTTCTCCAGCAGCACGAGGTCGCGACGAATGGTGATCTCGGAGACGCCCAGGTCTTCGCTCAGGTCGTTGACGCGCACGGCGCGGCGCGCCTTGAGCGCGGCAACGATGCGCGAGCGCCTCTCGGCGGGTAGCATCTCTCGAACGTCCGACACGATCAGCGAAGCCTCCCCGGCGTTCTCCCTCGTGCCTGACCGATCATGAACAGACACGCTCGGTCAGAGATGATCACATCTTATGATCATGTGCCTTCTTGTCAAGGTCCGGTGAGGACTCTGTGACAAGAAGATGAACGCGGAGCGGGAGGAAAGCAGCCGTGCGGCTGCCCGGGCGGGCGGGGCGCCGCATCCAGTGCCGGCCGCGGCGCCCCTCCGACTGAGCGCTCGACGGCGAGCGTGAGGAAGTCGACGACGACGCCGTGATCCATCGTCTGGGGGCCCACGGCGTAGACCAGGGTCCCGGCGACGGCGATGTCCTCCAAGAGACACACCTTATGGCAGAGCAGCGAGGCCTCGCCTCCCTGCATGATTCGCTGTTCATGGAGGGACATCATTCGGTGTCCATCGCCACGTGTCGGCGGTCAAGCAATCATGTCGCTCCGCGTACGACAAAGCGTGTCGCTTGAGAGCAGGTGCGTACGGGTTCAGCTCAGGCGGCCATCACCTCCTTCTCTCTGCTCGAGCATGCAGTCTCTTGAGCCGGTAGGACGGTCCGTTGATCGAGATCACCTCGGCGTGGTGCAGCAGACGGTCGAGGATCGCCGAGGCGAGCACCTCGTCGCCGAAGACCTGACCCATCCCGGCGAAGGTCTTGTTGCTCGTGAGGATGATCGAGCCACGCAGCTTCGCGTAGTGGCGCGTCCCGTCCCATATCCGCGCGTAGTCCGGAGTCTCGTCGGCCGAATGACGGCAGTCCTGCCGATTCGGAAGAAAATGAGCGCACGGTGAGAACCAGAAAGGGCCCAGATGCAGGGACATCGTTGGAGGCGGCGATCGGAGTTGAACCGATGATGGAGGTTTTGCAGACGTCAGGCGGCCGTGCGCGCCGGTAGTCACCTAGACGCGATTGTGCTGCACGGTCCAGGTTTCCGAGGAGACGCGATGCCGGGCGGTTCTCGTTGGTGATGAGCGGTCGTGAGGCGTCTCGTCGGCACTCCGTCGGCGACAGCGCGGTCAATCAGGGCAGCCCGCTGCCCTAACCCAGTCGGGGTCGACCTGCTCGATTGACGCTCCTCTCCCATCCTGCGCCTCCCTCCTCGACGAGCGCCTCGCGACCCTCGACCAGCAGCTCGTCGAGGCGCCTTTCTAAGGCTTCGTTCGCCCCACGACAGCCCTCTGCCACGGCAGCCGACCAGCTGAGATACGTAAGTCGCCGCTGCAGATCCCAGCCGGCCGGCGGATCGTCCAAGACGTCCCCGACGTTGCAGATCCTGTCGCCGAGCTTGATCTGCTTGGCGCGAGTGGTCAGAGAAGGAGCGTGAAGGATCTGCAGCTCCTTGCGCTTGTCCTTCTCGAGACTCTTGTCGTCGGTCACCTCTTCGACGAGGCTGCGCACCTGCGCGCCGAACTCCCTCTCAAGATCGCCCGCTGACGCCGGTGTGTCCTCAATCGTGTCGTGGAGGAGAGCGGCAACGAGAGTGACGACGTCCGTGATGCCGCCCGTACTTGCGAGGACGTGGGCGACTTCGATCGGGTGGTTGACGTAGGGCGACTCCTCGGCGTTCTTGCGGCGCTGTGAGCGATGCTGCTTGGCCGCGAAGGCCGCAGCTCTCAGTAGTAGCGCCAAGCTGTTCTCATCTGAGTCGTCCATCACATGCTGCTCCCGTTTCACAGACCCCTCCACTCTGCCGCCCTATGGGATGGTCAGTCGAGTGCTGCCGCGCGACGACGAAAGTCCCCTACGTACGGTCATCGGACGACGGCGCCTTCTCGGGAAAGAGCTCTCGCGCGCGCTCGACGAGCGCCTCGACCGCAGCCTTCTGTTTGCCCGACCGGGTCACCTTGACGTTGAGCTCCACACCTGGGGCGAGGACGATGTGCTCCCACCGCGTGCGCTGCCCGACGTCGGCCGTCTCGCTCTGGACGGGTCGCTCCCGCTTGGGCACGAAGTGCGAAGGGAACTCGGCTGCGCCCGCCGCGGCTCCTCTGACTTGTTGGAGCAGCGAATCGGCGAGCGCCTGCGGGTCCACCGACCACCAAGGGGACTCCTGCGCCTCTTCATCTGACGGACTCCGGCGCCTCTTCGTCCTTCTCGTGCTCCGGTGCCGCCTGCCTGGGCTTCTCGTCCTTGCCCTTCCCTCTACGGAGCTTCTCGCTGAAGCCGCGGCGCTGGGCGGCCTTCGCCTCGGCTTCCTGAGCATCCAGCGCCTCGATGAACTCGCCGATCTCGCTGAGAGGCATGTGTCCTTCCTGAAGCCTGCGGATCAGCTTCAATCGGCTCAGATGCTCCTCCGTATAGTGACTCCAGCGGCCGCGGCCCTCCGGTTTCGGAAGCAGCTCGAGCGTGACGTAGTACCGCACGGTGCGCTCACTCACGTCGGCGAGGTCCGTGAGCTCCCTGATGCTGTAGTTGCTCTCTGTCATGGCGCCTCCCGGACAGACACGTCCATGCCGGCTCGATGTGGTCTTGTCTGGGTAAATGTCAGTGACAGTGGCGCGTTTGACATTCTCTCCGCTGCGGCACCATACTACATGGCACTGTCGCTGACGTCTAGAGAGGGAAAGGCAGCCCGATGACCAACCCATTCGGACCATCCAAGGAGTTCGTCCTCACAGCAGCCAAGACCGCGAGCAGGTTCGCCAAGGAGCATGTCCAGCCGTCAGCGAAGGCGACGACGGATGGCTTCACGGTCACGTGCACGTCCGGTTGAAGGGCAAGAGCCGGCCGCTGCCGACGACCTGAACAAAGGCCACTCCAGCGCGATGCGGCGTATGCGCGGCGCATGGTCAGCGCATGCCAGATCCAACAGTCGACCTTCTGGGCATAGGAGCTGAGAATGACCGACGGGTGGAGGTACCCGATGGCTACTGAGTACAGCGGGACTGAGGACAGCGGCGGACCGCTCGAGCTTGTCCGACGCAGCCTCATCCAGGCGATCGACTGGGGCGTCGAGGCGCGATGGGAGCCGGCCAGGGCCCGCGCTGAGTCGGCCGATGGAGCAACTACTGAAGATCGGGTCGCCGAGGTACGCAGGGCTTTCGCGCGCGAGCTGGCGGCGCTCGGAGCAGTGAGCGGCGGAGTCGCCGCCGCTCCTGGCATGGTGCCGGCTACCGTGGCGACGGCAGTCGCGGAGTTCAGCTGGATCAACGTGAGAATGGTCGATCTGCTACTGACGATCGCAGCAATCCACGGCCACGGGGAGGCCTCGATCGAGGAGCGGAGGGCTTGGCTGTTCGCCATGCTGGTCTTCGGCAACGGCGCCGTGACCGGCGTCGACCGAATGGCGTCCGAGGTCGGAAAGGGCTTGGGCAGGAAGGCGACGCGCCGGATCCCGATGCAGGTCCTGCACGCCGTCAACGGGACCGTCGGTCGCACGGTGGTCTCCAAGTACGGCACTGTCCGCGGCGTCGTGGCACTCGGCAACGTTCTCCCCTTCGGGGTAGGTGCATGCATCGGCGCAGGAGGCAATTACCTCACGGTGGGGGCGATGGCGATGGCGGCAAGCCGCTTCTTCGGCGAGCTGCCTTGGGATCCTGGGGACGCCCCGGCCGCCGCCGCAGCCATGGCGAGCTAGCTCCTCGTGCGCCCCGACCTCGTCGCAGCCTAGTCTTCGGCCATGCGGGCTTCTCTCGCGCCTCCACGAGTTGCAAGCGTGCTTCTGCGGAGCCGGACAAGGTCACCGCAGGGGTGTCGCTTCCGACCAAGACCACGATGACAAGGTGGCTGGCGTGGTGCGGCGAGGAGTAGTCCCGGCGCCGATCCGAGCCATCCCACGTGAGGAGTGACGTGCACGAGACCAGACCGAGCGTGTGCCCCACGTGCGGTTCATCGCGCGTAGCCGATGTGATCAGCATGTCGGACGACGCCAGGCGACCCGGCGATCCACCGGGGCTCGTCATGAATGTCGACTATTGCCACCTCGTCGGTCCGGCCTGGAAGTGCCTCGACTGCCGAGTTGTCATGCGCAAGGGGCGCAGCTACGGCGCCGGTGAGGTCCGCCGAGTGGACCGAAGTCCGCTTCCGTTCCACTGCTTGTCGACGCTCATCTGGGAGCATCACGTTCCGCCGCCGTCACCGGCGGTCGCGCCGCCCGCTGTGCCCGTGCCGAGCCCGTTCTTTCCGAATGATGAACTACCCCTGTTCGCCCCCGGGCCCGGGTCTGGAACCAGTGCTGAGCTCGAGCGTGACATGTGGATCCGCCCCAACCGCGACCTGGCCTCACTGGATGACCTGCTGAGGTATGCGAGCACGGTTGACGGCGAGGCGTATGCCCGCGTCGTTCTCGGCTGCGACCTCGCCGATATGACCGACGAACTGCACCGGCGGTCAATCTTCCCGCGCATGGCGACGTTCGTCGACCTGCGTCTCTGGCTCTTCCTGGACTACCTGACCTGGCGAGGGATCATCGCTAGAGGCGACTCCATCGGGGAGCGGCACGAGAACGGCACCGTCGTGTGGGGGCACTCAGAGGACTACGCCGTGCTCCGCCTACTTGGCCCTCTAGAAGCTTTGCACCACGCCGCGTGCGATGCCTGGGAGCGGGAATGGCCGGCCAGGTGGGGAGGGCATCCTGCGCCGCCACTCTCACAGCGCAAGCAGAGGACCGCCGGTGAAGGCGATGGCTGGGAAACCTTCCCGCCGCTTCCGCCCTCCTACGTGAGCCAAAGCGGCCTGCCGAGGGAGGAAGCGGTTCCCCCGGGTTACTCGCGCTGGCGCCGCACCACCGTTGTCGAGGCGGAGAAGAGTCAGCGCGCCCCGGGAAGCGGCACCGAGGGCGTCGACGCCCACATTTGGGTCACCCAATCGGACACCCATGCTTTTTGGCAGGTACTGAAGAGCCTGCTGCAGCCTGGCGACGAGCTGTACGAGTTCTCGACCGACCAAGAGTCGTGGGATGCGCTTGCCGGCCGCGCCGGGATCCACGTCGTGCGCGATGGGGAGATAGTCGCGACGATCATCACGATGCTGAATTGAAGACTGAAGCGCGAACGGGACTGCGATGGGAAGACGTCGACCTCGAGGCCGAGCGGATCTCGGTGAGACGCGCCCTGATCCCGAACGGCGCCGTCGTGGTCGTCTCCGAGCCGAAGACGGCGAGAGGCCGCCGGTCTGTGGCTCTCGACCCCGAGACCGTCAAGGTCCTCAAGCGCCAGGCGGGCCAGCAGCTCGCCGATCAGGTGGAGAAGGGCGACAAGTGGACGGACACCAGGCTGGTGTTCACCAAGGAGAACGGAGAGGCCTGGCACCCCGAGGTCGTGAGCCGCTTCTTCCGCGCGGCGGTGAAGCGCTCACGGCTGCCGGTGATCCGCCTCCACGACCTGCGTCACACGCACGCCACCCTGGCGCTGCGCGCCAGCATCCACCCCAAGGTCGTCTCCGAGCGCCTCGGGCATGCCACCATTGCCATCACGCTCGACACCTACTCACATGCCATCCCGGCGATGCAGGAGGAGGCAGCGGTGCGAATCGCGGAGCTGGTGTTCGCGATCAAATGACGCCAAGGGGCGCCGCATGTCGGCGCACATGGCAGCATTCGGTGACATCCGAGAATGGGCCCAGAGGAGAACATGCCCATTTGCAGGAGATTCATTGGAGGCGGCGATCGGAGTTGAACCGATGATGGAGGTTTTGCAGACCTCTGCCTTACCACTTGGCTACGCCGCCCCGGCGAGCGCGGCCCCTCACGACGAAAGGCAGACGACAGAGCACATGGCTTCTGTCCTCTGCCTCGCCCCGCGAGGGGGGATTGGAGCGGGTGAAGGGACTCGAACCCTCGACCTTCTGCATGGCAAGCAGACGCTCTAGCCAACTGAGCTACACCCGCAGCAAGCGCGGATGATATCAGAGGGCGGCTGGAGCGCGCAATTCCTCCGGGCGAGGGCGTGTGAGGGCGCGGGGCCGCACGCGGACCTCCCGGTGGGCGCGGCGGCGCAGCGGCACGGCGGCGATCTCGAGTGGACTCGCCGCGACGAAACCTCTACACTCACCTGGTACATACCAGATGACCGACACCGCGCCCGCTCTCATCCGCGGTCCACCGAGGAGGACACCGATGCCCAGCCTGCTGCCCGAGACCGATCCCGAAGGGCTTCTCGAGTACTCGGTCGTCTACACCGACCGCTCCGTGAACCACATGTCGGCGCGCTTCCAGACGGCCATGAACGACCTCTCGACGGCGCTCAAGGCCGTCTACGGCGCCGCGGCGGTGGCCATCGTGCCGGGGAGCGGCACCTTCGCCATGGAGGCGGTCGCCCGCCAGTTCGCGACCGGCCGGTCGTGTCTCGTCGTGCGCAACGGCTGGTTCAGCTATCGCTGGACCCAGATCTTCGCCGCCGGCGACATCCCGTCGGAGGCGACCGTGCTGAAGGCCCGGCGCGTCCACGAAGGGCCGCAGGCGCCGTTTGCGCCTGCGCCGGTCGATGAGGTCGTCGCCGCGATCCGCGCGCAGCGCCCCGATGTCGTGTTCGCCCCGCACGTGGAGACGTCGTCGGGCATGATGCTGCCCGACGCCTACATGCGCGCCGTCGCCGACGCCGTCCACGAGGTCGGCGGCCTGTTCGTGCTCGACTGCATCGCCTCGGGAGCGATGTGGGTCGACATGCAGACCAGCGACGTCGACGTGCTGATCAGCGCCCCACAGAAGGGCTGGACGTCGTCGCCCTGCTGCGGGCTCGTGATGCTGGGTGAGCGGGCGCTGGCGGCGATCGGCTCGACGACGAGCACCAGCTTCGCCTGCGACCTGCGCAAGTGGCTCGAGATCATGCAGGCCTACGAGCAGGGCGGCCACGCCTACCACGCGACCATGCCCACCGACGGCCTGCTGCGCCTGCGCGACGTCATGCACGAGACCCGCGACTACGGATACGCCAAGGTGCGCGACGAGCAGGCCGAGCTCGGCGCGAGGGTGCGTGCTCTCCTCGCCGACAGGGGCGTGAACAGCGTGGCGGCACCCGGCTTCGAGGCGCCGAGCGTGGTCGTCGTCTACACCGAGGACGACGACCTGCGCAGCGGCGCCCGCTTCGCCGCCGCCGGGCTCCAGATCGCCGCCGGCGTGCCGCTGCAATGCGATGAGCCGGCGGACTACAAGAGCTTCCGCCTGGGCCTCTTCGGCCTCGACAAGCTCCACGACGCCGACCGTACCGTGGCCTACCTCGAGGAGGCGCTCGACACGGTGCTGTAGGTCCGCGCGTCCGGGTGACCCACCGCGACGCGCCTCAGCGCGCGGCGTCGATCGCCTGGTTGACGAGGGCGTCGGCGGCGGCGTTCTGCTCGCGCCGCACGTGCTTGACGTCGACTTCGTGGAACTTGCTGAGGAGCGCGCAGGCCTGCGCGTGCAGCGGCTTCAGGCCTGCGTCCTTGACCTTGTACTGGCCGCTCACCTGACGCACGACGAGCTCGCTGTCGAGGAACACGTCGAGGCGTTCGACGCCGCGATCCAGAGCCATCTCGAGCCCGGCGATGAGCGCCTCGTACTCGGCCACGTTGTTGGTCGCCGTGCCGATGGAGTCGGCGAGATCCTCCACCACGTCACCGGCGGCGGTGAGAAGGCGCGCCCCGATCCCGGCAGGGCCGGGATTGCCGCGCGCGCCGCCGTCCGTGTAGAGGTGGTGGCGGTCGTCGTCGCGATTGACGGAGCGGACGGCGGACGGCTCGGGCGCCGGGCTCGCCGGCGCGCCCGCGGCGGCTGCGGGAGGAGCGCCGGCCGGCTCGGGCATCGGCTCGCTGCCCGTCACGGCGGCATCCGCCCACAGGCGCACGAATGGATTCCTGTAGGTCTCGACGTTCGCGGCGGGGCCGAGCGCGTCTGCCAGCTTCTCGGCCCAGCGCAGCACGCCCTCCTGCTCGCAGACGCCGTGAGGCGCGTCGATGAGGGCCAGGCCCTGCGCCTGCGCAGCGCGCGCCTCGTGGTACTTGACGTCGCCGGTGACGAGCACGTCGGCGACCTGGGCGACGCCGCGGGCGATGGCCTCGGCCCCCGAGCCGGGCAGCACGGCGACACGCCGGACGGGCCGCTCCGACTCCCCGGCGAAGCGGACAGACGGCAGACGCAGCACGGCCGCGACCTCGGCGGCGAACGCCGCCAGCGGCCTCGCGGCCGGGAGCGCGCCGAGGCGGCCGAGGCCGAGCGTCGCGACCTCGTTCTCGAGCGGCACGACGTCGAAGGCCGGCTCCTCGTACGGGTGCGCGGCCACGTAGGCGCCGGTGACGCGGCGGCGCAGCCCCCTCGGGAACACGACCTCGAGGCGCAGCTCGTCGACGCTCTCGTCGCGGCCGGCCCGTCCGAGCGCGGGGTCGGTGCCCTCGCGGCCGAAGAAGGTGCCCTGACCCGCGACCGACCACGAGCAGTGCTCGTACTCGCCGATGACGCCGGCGCCCGCGGCGAAGAGCGCCTTGCGCACGAGGTCGGCGTCGTCGGCAGGGACGAAGCCGACGAGCTTGAGGGAGTCGGCGGCGGCCGGCGCCAGCGGCGCCGCCGCCTCGAGCCCCAGCATCGCCGCGACCACGTCGGCGATGCCTCCGCGAGCCTTGTCGAGGTTGGTGTGCGCGGCGATCACGGCGACGCCCTCGCGCGCCGCGCGCAGCGCGAGGCGGCCGGCGAGGCTGTCGTCCGAGAGCCGCTCGAGCGGGTCGAAGATGAGCGGGTGGTGGCCGACGATGAGCCGGCAGCCGAGGCGCGCGGCCTCGTCCAGCGCGGCGTCGTCCACCTCGAGGGTGACGAGCACGACGGGCACGGCGCCGGGAGCGCCCGGCGGCGCCAGCTCGTCGCCCGGCGCCCCCACCTGCAGCCCTACATGGTCCCAGGGCTCGGCGAGGACGAACGGGGCGAGGCGGTCGACCGCCCCCATGACGTCTCGTACCTGCATGAAGGTCATCTTAGCGCACCATGTAGACTCCGCCCATGAAATCGGGTACGGAACCTCGGCTCCCAGGAGCTCCTCTACCGGCCGCCCCGGCCGGCCCCGCCGCGCCGCGCCCCTGGCTCGTCGTCCTCGCGCTCGCGCCGGGCATCCTGCTCACGCTCGCCGACGCGACCGCGATGAGCGTCGCCGTCCCGCGCATCATCCAGGACTTCGGCGTCTCCGTGCTCTCCGTCTCGTGGATCATGAACGGCTACAACCTGGTGCTCACCGTGCTGTTCCTGACCATGGGGCGGCTCGCCGACCGCTACGGCCACCGGCTGCTGTTCGCGCTGGGACTCGCGCTCTTCACCGGCGCCTCCTACTTCTGCGCCCGCGCCGGCGGCATCGACGCGCTGATCGCCTGGCGCGTCGTGCAGGCAGTGGGGGCGGCGGCTGTGGTACCCACCGCCCTGACCCTGCTGCTGCAGGCGTTCCCGGAGGGCCGCAAGGGCTTCGCCGCCGGCCTCTTCGGCGCGCTCAGCTCGGCCGCCGCCGCCGCAGGCCCGATGCTCGGCGGCGTGCTCATCGAGCGCTGGGACTGGCCGGCGATCTTCTGGTTCAACCTGCCGGTCGGGACGCTCGGGGTGATCCTCGCGCTCTCGCTGGTGCGCAGAAGCGGCGAGGCGCGCGGCGACGAGCCACTCGACTGGCCCGGCGTCGGCCTCGTCACCGGCGGCCTCTTCTGCGTCACCCTCGCCATCATCCAGGGCAACGACTGGGGCTGGACGTCGGCCGCCATCCTCGGCCTGTTCGTCGCCGGCGCCGCCATCCTCTCCGCCTGGGTCTGGTGGGAGCTGCGCGCCGCCTCCCCGCTCTTCGACCTGCGCCTCTTCGGCGGTCGCACCTTCTCGGCCGCGAGCACGGCCATCATGACCGTCGACATCGCGATGATGGGCACCTCGTTCATGCTCGTCATCTACATGGTCGCGATGATGGACTACACGGAGCTCAAGGCCGGCCTGGCGATCGCCGTGCTGCCGGCCGCCGTCCTCGTCCTCACCCCGCTCTCCGGCTGGCTCACGGACCGGCTCGGGCCGCGGCTGCTCGCCGTCGCCGGGGCCCTGATCACCGCCGCCGGCCTCGTAGCGCTCGGGCACCTGGCGCGCACGGACCCGGTGAGCTCGGTGCTCTGGCGCAGCGCGCTCGTCGGCGCCGGCCTCGGGCTCTCCCTGCCGGCGCTCCTCGCGGCCGGAATGAGCGCCGTGCCCGGCGGGGTCAAGGGTGCGGGCTCCGGCATGCTGAACACGGCGCGGCAGCTCGGCTTTCTGCTCGGCGTCGCGATCCTCGTGGCCGTGTTCGCCCACACGATGGGCGCCGCCGTGAACCGGTCGGCGGATGAAGGCCAGGCGCTCACGCGCGCGCAGGAGGGCGTCAGTCAGCCGATCAAGGACCGCCTCATCGAGGCGCTCGACCAGGCGCGGACCATCGACGCCACCGCCGGCATGAGCGAGATGCGCAAGGTGGCGCACCCGATCGCCGAGGACATCGGCGGCGACGTCGGCCTCCTCGAGGGTCTCGCCCTGCTCGAGCTCAAGGACCGCCTCGAGAACCTGCTCTGGGACGAGGTCTCGGGGGCGTTCAGATGGCCCTTCTACACGGCGGCCATCGCCGCGATTTTGGGCGCCCTGGCGGGCGCCCTGCTGCCGCGGCGCCTGCCGCGCCGGGAGCCGTAGCGCCTGCGGCC
Source organism: uncultured Actinomycetes bacterium (assembly GCA_963709345.1). Taxonomy (GTDB): domain Bacteria; phylum Actinomycetota; class Thermoleophilia; order UBA2241; family UBA2241; genus CAIXSE01. The sequence goes on along the minus strand of CAVPVX010000011.1, from coordinate 103,684 downwards.
GCGGCGGCATCCCCCGCGCGACACCTGCAACCGAGGCCGCTTCACCCTGCGCTGACTCACCCGGACCGCGCCCGCTGGGGTACACTCCACCTATGGGCGACATCAACGAGACACGCCTCCCCGGCGTCGGCATCCGCTTCGACTTCACCACCCGCGACGGCGCACGCGTCGTCGTGGTCAACCACCACAGCGGCCGCTGCGAGGTCCTCGTCTGCAGCGAGGAGGACCCCGACGCCTGCCACGAGATCCTCAGGCTGGCCAAAGAGGATGCGCGGTCGCTGGCCGAAGTCCTCGGCCAGTCGCACGTGACCGAGGAGGTCACGTCGATGCGCCTCTCGACGCAGGGCCTGGCCATCGACTGGCTGCCGGTCGGCGAAGGCTCCCAGTGCTCCGGCTGCTCGCTCTACAACATCGAACACCAGGACGAAGAGCCGGCCTCCATCGTCGCCGTGATCCGCGGCAAGACGACGGTCCCGGCGCCACCGTCCACGTTCAGCCTGCAACCCGGCGACGTCGCCGTGGTCGTCGGCACCCCCAAGGGCGTGGAGGCCATGGCCACCCTGTTGCGCGGCCTCTGACGGAGCAGCGGGAGTGCTCGCCATAACGGCAGGCGGCGCGGCCTTCCTGCTCGAGGTCGGCGCCGTGCTGCTGGCGCTGGCCGCGCTCGCGCGCCTGGCGGCCCGCACCGGCTTCTCCCCCATCCCTCTCTACCTGCTCGCGGGGCTCGTCATCGGAGTCGTCGCGCCGCCCAACATCGACCCCGACATCATCGTCATCGAGTCGCAGATCGCGGTGATCCTCCTCCTCTTCATGCTGGGGCTGGAGTACACGATCGACGACGTCGTGGGCAGCTTGCGCACGGGGCTGGGCGCAGGAGTCGCCGACATGGTGCTCAACTTCCCACCCGGTCTGCTGATGGGACTGGCGCTGGGCTGGGACGTCCTGCCCGCCATGCTGCTCGGCGGCGTCACGTACATCTCCTCGTCGAGCATCGTCGCCAAGGTCCTCGACGACTTCAGCCGGCTCGGCAACCTCGAGACGCCCTCGGTGCTCTCGGTGCTCGTGATGGAGGACCTCGCCATGGCGCCCTATCTGCCGCTCGTGGCCGTGCTACTGGCCGGCGGAGGGCTGCCCCGGGCGGTGGCTCTGGCGCTCGCGGCAAGCGCCCTGGCCGTCGCCGCCCTCGTCCTCGCGCACAAGCACGGGCACTTCCTCAGCCGCCGCATCTCGCACCCCAAGAGCGAGGTGGTACTGCTCACCGTCGTCGGACTCCTGCTGATCGCCGGCGGCGCGGCGGAGTTGATCAGCGTCTCGGCGGGCGTCGTCGCGTTCCTCGTCGGGCTCGCCATCTCGGGCACCATCGCCAACCGCTCACGTGAGCTGCTGAGCCCCCTGCGCGACCTGTTCGCCGCCATCTTCTTCGTCTCGTTCGGCCTGCAGATCGACGTGCGCTCGATCCCGGGCGTGCTCGGCGTCGCCGTCATCCTCTGGATGGTGACGTCGGGCACCAAGCTGCTCACCGGTTGGATTGCGGCGCGCAAGGTCAGCGCGCTGCCCGGCCGCCTCCGGGCGGGCACGGTACTCATAGCGCGCGGCGAGTTCTCGATAGTCATCGCCGGCCTCGGCGTCGCCGCCGGCACGGAGAGCCTGCTGGCGCCCCTGGCGGCCACCTACGTGCTGCTGACCGCCGTGAGCAGCCCGCTGCTGACGCGCTACGCCGGCACCCTCGGGCTGTGGATCACGCGGCGGCGGCGGGCGCGCGCCGCCGCCGCCCAGCGCAGCCGGGCCTGAGGCTCCGGGCGCGACGCAGGACGCACACCCGCCGGGGCGCGGCGCGGATCGTCTCCGCATATACTCTGCCACCATGCGACTCGCTCCCCGCCACTACGTGACGCTCGTCGCGGTCCTGCTGCTCGCGGCCGCACTCGGCTTCGCCCAGCCGTCCACCGCCGCGGCGCCGCCCGTCGGGACGGCGACCAACGCCGCGACGCAGGGCGACGGCCTCTCGCTGACGGACGCGGTCGTCCTCGGCGTCGTGGAGGGCGTTACCGAGTACCTCCCCGTCAGCTCGACCGGGCACCTGCTGCTGGCGGCTCATGCTCTTGGCCTGAACGACAGCGAGGAGGCCAAGCGCGCCGCCGACGCCTACGTGATCGTCATCCAGTTCGGAGCGATCCTCGCCGTCCTCGTCCTGTACGCGCGGCGCATCTGGAGCATGCTGCGCGGCATCGTGGGCCGCGACCCGGGCGGCCGCCGCATAGCGGTGGCCCTGGTCGCGTCCGTCGTCCCGGCCGTGGTCATCGGCCTGCTCGCCGAGCAACTCCTCAAGGACTACCTGTTCCACCTCTGGCCCATCACCGCGGCCTGGGTCGTCGGCGGGCTCGTGATCCTCGTCGTGGCGCGCCACGACCGGCGCACCGGGCACACGCCCTCCGAAGGCGCGACGCTGGAGGAGCTCACGCTGGGCCGGGCCTTCATCGTCGGCCTGCTCCAGTGCGTCGCCATGTGGCCTGGGGTCAGCCGCAGCCTGACGACGATCCTCGGCGGCCGCCTCGTCGGCCTGAGCACCCAGGCGTCGGTGGAGTACAGCTTCCTCCTCGGCCTCGTCACCCTCACGGGAGCCACTCTGGTGCAGACCGTGCAGGAGGGTCAGCTCATCGTCGACACGCTGGGGATCATGGCGCCGATCGTCGGGGTCGTCGTGGCGTTCGTCGCCGCCGCGCTCTCGATCAAGTGGATGGTGGGCTACCTGAACCGCCACAGCCTCGCGATCTTCGGCTACTACCGCATCGGCCTCGCGGTGGTCGTCACGGCGCTGATCCTCACGAACGTGCTCTGACGGCGACCCGTCGGGTCGGGCGCGGCCGAGGATCTCGCCAACCGTCCGTCAAGCTCCGGTTCCACACCGTCACCTCGTGCCCGAGCTCGAGCCGCGCCCTCGCAAGGGTGCTCCCCATCGCCCTCGGCCCGATCACGGTGACCCGGGTCACGACCGCCCGCCGCCCCGACGGCCTCGCGCATCGTCGCCAGGCCGCCTACAAGCTCCTCGCGCGTGATGGTGAGCGCCGGGAACACGCGGACGCCGTTGCCCTGCGTCTGGCGTACGAAGACCCGCCGCGAGCGGCACTCGGCGGCGACCGCCGCAGCAGTCGCGTCGTCGGCGAACTCGACCAGCAGGTGACGGAGAACAGCGTGCGCCACCGCGCAACCGAGCAGGTTGCCGCAGTACGTGCCACCGTGGTCGCCCGGCTCCACCCTCGCCGCCACGTCTTCGCTCATCGCGAACGCGCCGAGCGGGAACCCGCCGGCGATGCCCTTGGCCATGGTCATGAAGTCGGCTCTGGCTCCGGAGGCGCTCACGGCGAACACCGGACCGGTGCGGCAGAACCCGGTCTGCACCTCGTCGACGATCAGCAACGAGCCGTTGGCGTGGCAGAGGTCGGAGACACCGCGCAGATAGCCGGCGGCCGGAACGTGTCGCGGTGTCTGGCCTGGCCGGTCGCGGACACCATGCTGATCGTGCGCCCGTGGAAGCTGCCGTTCGTGGACACCACGGTCTCCCGGCCGGTGACCTTCCGGGCGAGCTTGACGGCGGCGTCGTCGGCGCATTGAGGCGTTCCTCGGCCCGTCGTCGTCCTTGACCTCCCGTGATCAGGGAATCCACTCGCCGATGGCAGAGCTTGCCCGGTGTCAGCCCAGCAAGGAGTGCACCACGGCGATCCCGTCGGCTGCGTCGGTACACCAGCCGTCCGCATCCGCGTAGTCCGCCGTGTGCTGGTCGACGGTCGTTCCGCCGATCACCACCGGCAGGCGCTGCTCCCAGTCGGCGGTGCGCTCGCGCGCGAACGCGATCGTCTCGCGCAAGGTCTCGAACCCCGTGGTCAGGAGGCACGAGAGCCCGAGCACGTCGGGGCGCTCCGCAACGACCGCGTCCGCGATCAGCTCCGGATCGACGTCGACACCCAGGTCGACGACCGTGAAGCCTCGAGCCTCGAGCAGCGTCACCGCGATGTTCTTGCCGATGTCGTGGATGTCGCCCTTGACCGTCGCGATGACGACCTTGCGCGAATCCTGTGGACACTCCGCGGCCGTCATCAGAGGAAGCAGCATGTCCGCGGCCTGGCGGAAGATCTCCCCGGCCATGATGAGCGCGGAGACGAAGTACTCGCCGCTCTCGTACATCTTGCCGACCTGCTTCCATCCCCGCGCGGCACTCCTCCATCAGCCTGCGCGGGTCCTCGCCGGTGGCGAGCCGCTCGCGGATGGCGTCGAGGCTGCCGCGCTGGTCCATCCCCACGATCAGTCCCGTCAGGTCGGCTGCGGACGAAGGAGTCATTCGCTTGCCCCCTTCCCGACGTCCGGGAACGCCGACCGTCGTCGAGAAGTCGAGGCGGTCGGACCTGCCGACGAACCGGCCCCAGCTCACCGGTCGGTTCTCGAAGTCGAAGAAGAGATGCTCGATCACCCACGCCGACAGGCCCGGCTCTTCGCCGAGGTACGAGGCCTCGGTCTCCGTGAGCGTGGAGGCGTGCAGCTCGAGGCGGCCGTACTTGAAGCCCGACTTCCCGGCGTTCGCAAGGAGGTCGCGGAGCGCGGTCACGCCGTATTCGGCTTCGACGAGCGGACGCCGTGGGTCAAAGACGAGATACTCGCTGTGGTAGAAGACCGGTCTGCCGGCGCTGCTGAGGACGCGCTTGATGGCGACCACGGGAGACTCGGCGTCGACCGCGAGCTTGCGGCACACCCGCGGGGAGGGCGGCACGATCCGTGCCTCGCTGATCTTCACCGTCGTGGCGGCGTCGTCGACGAGGCGCCGCAGGCTGCCGAGGTCGAACGTCGCCGCCCCGAGTTCCGGGGCCCTGACGAAGGTCCCGCGTCCGTTCTCCGTGAACACGACGCCATCCTGCGCCAGGAGAGTCACCGCCCGGCGGACCGTCATGCGGCTGACGCCGTACAGCGCGCAGAGCTCCGCCTCGGAAGGGAGGCGGTCGCCGGCCCGATACTCCCCGTTCCTGATGCGCTCGCGCATGCCGCGCGCCACCTGTGCGTAGGGGGGCTCGAACGACGAACGATCGATGGGCCTGAGCTTGCTCACACGCTCTCCAGCTTGGGGCTCGACGCCGCCTTGTCGAGGCTGGATTGTAGCATGATTCGCATTACCTGTCTAGACAGGTATGGCGGTCTGTCTGCTACAGTGCTGTCCGCACCACCGGCGGATCGAGGGGGAAGCATGCCTCAAGGGTTGACGGACGCGATCGTGAGCTTGCGCATGGACGAGGCGCTGACGCTCGCCAGGCGCATGTTGGCCGGCGGAACGGACCCGCTGACCATCATCGCGGAGAGCAGCGAGGCGATGCAGGTGATCGGTCGCCGCTTCGCCGATGGTGAGGCGTTCATCCCCGAGCTCATCATGGGCGGCGAGATCATGAAGAGCATCTCGCAAGAAGTGATGCCGGAGGGAAGCGATCCCGACACGCAGAGCCCAAAGGGCACGGTCGTCATCGGCACGGTCCGCGGCGACATCCACGACATCGGCAAAGACATCGTGGCGCTCATGCTCGGGCATCGGAAGGCTACACCGTTCACGATCTCGGCACGGACGTGCCGGTCGAGGACTTCGTCGCCGCCATCAAGGAGCACGACGCCGACATCGTGGGGCTGAGCGGGCTGCTCACGTTGGCCTTCGACGCCATGAAGAGTACCGTCGACGGCATCGCGGCCGCCGGCCTCCGCGACAAGGTCAAGATCATGATCGGCGGCGCCCCGGTCGACGAGAACGTGCGCGCGTACACGGGGGCCGACGGCTGGGGCGCACGACGTGAGTCACGCCATCAAGCTCGCCGCCGAGTGGACCGACGGAGGCGCCTGATGCAGCACGCAGCAGAAGAGAAGCTCGGCGATCGCCTCATCGCCCAGCTGGGTGAGCGGCGCGCATCTGCACTTCGCGAACGACGAGGCCAGGAAGAGCTACCAGGCCAGAGCCCAGCTCATCATCGACACCATCCGGCTCAAGGACACCGGCAAGATCCCGGTCATCCCCGCCGCCATCCAGAAGTTCGCCTTCGACTACGTTCCCGTGACGTTCAGGGAGGCGATGACCGAGTTCGACAAGGCGTTCGCTGCCTACGTGCGGCAGTACGAGGACACGGACTTCGACGCCTACACCGGGCCCGAGTTCATCTTTCCGGCAGGCATGTTCGAGGCACTGGACTGGAAGCGCATGCGCCTGCCCGGCATCCACCTGCCCGACGACACGTCGTTCCAGTTCGTGGAAGCCGAGTACATGAAGGCCGATGAGTACGACGAGTATCTGGACGACCCGTCGGACTGGATCCTGCGCAAGTACCTGCCCCGGCTCTCTCCCAAGCTCGAGCCGCTGGCACAATTGCCGCCGCTCCGCAACATGGTCGCATTCTTCCAGGGCCTGCCCGACCTGGTCCTGGCCGCGGCCGAGAACCCCGGTGTGGTCGATGCCATGAAGGCGCTTCAAGCGTCCGGCGAGGCCGTGCAGGAGTGGTACGACTACCTTGGGCGCATCGACCAGGAACTGGGTGGCCGGCTGGCCCTCCCGCACCTCTTGGGTCCCATGGCCCACGCGCCGTTCGACATCATCAGCAACTACTACCGCGGCTGGCGCGGCACGATCGTCGACATGTACACCAGGCCGGAGAAGATGACCGCTCTCATGGAGCGTCTGCTCCCCTGGCAACTGCAGTATGGCATCGACGGGGCCAAGGCCCTCGGGCACCCGATCGTCACCCTCTACCTCTACAAAGGCGCCGACGGCCTCATGTCCGAGGCGCAGTACGAGGAGTTCTACTGGCCGACGCTCAAGAAACTCATCCTCGGCCTGGTGGAAGAGGGTCTGCTCGTGTGGGTCTTCACGCAGGGCAAGTACGACTCGCGCCTGCACCACTTCAAGGAGATCCCCGCGGGGACGTGCCTGATCCACCTCGAGAGCGGCAGCGACGCCTTCCTTGCGAAAGAAGTGCTCGAGGGCTCGCAGTGCATCGAGGGCAACGTGTCCAGCGCGCTGCTGGCCACGGCGTCTGTAGACGAAGTCGAAGCCTACTGCGTGAAGCTCGCCGAGGTCTGCGGCAAGGGCGGCGGCTTCATGATGGACTTCTCGGCCTTCCTCGACGAGGCCAAACGAGAGAACGTCAAGAAGATGATCGAGGTCGCAAAGCGCTATGGACGCTAACCTGACTGGACAGCTCTCGAGCATACGCATCAAGCTGCGAGGCCTACTTGGCAGCTGGTTTCTTGGCGCGGGCTGAAGCGCCGTGACAATGACGCCATGGCGCTTGGGTTCGTGCTGAAACGGCACGGCAGACTCGGCTTCAAGGACAAGCACGCCCCCGTGGATACGCGGGGGGCGTGCTTTCTGCTGGAAGCCCTGGATAGGCCGCGAGCTAGCAGCTGCTGGGTGCAACTTCCTGGGTCTGCGCCACCTTGGCGTCCGGTACGGTCTGCTCCGCCCGGCTCGTGGCCGTGCGCAGCATCGCGATCCCGAGCCACGTGAGCCAGACGATCTGAAGCAGCCCGAAGCCGTAAGCCGCGTCCTTCAGGACCGGGACGACCGAGAGAATGCCTATCGCGCCGATTCCCAGTCCCAGCCAGCTCAGCATCTTGGGCAGCCCGCCCGTGCGCAGAGCCGCCCAGCTCACGAGCAGGACCCACGCGCCGCCGAGAATCTCTCCGCCGGAGCCGCTGAGGCCATCCGTCACGGGCTCGATCGCCTGCCAGGCCGATACGGCCTGAGCCGGGTGTGAGTGATAGAGCTCGGCTACCGTCCCCATGCCGGAGTTGAAGACCAAGCCACTGGCGACGAGAGCGACCGCCCAGATGAGCCCCACGGCGGTCGCGATCTGCATGGTCGCCGGCATCCCGTCCTTCAATCGGTTGTAGAGCGCCAATGCGAGGACGGCAAGGACGAGTCCGAAGATCACATAGGTGATGAGGTGCATGACGTGCATGCTGCCCCGGTTGTCCGCGAGGAGGGCCACCTTCTTGAGAGGGTCGACGACGCTGGGGTAGTTGACCACGACCAGGAAATAGGGCATCGCGACCAGGTAGGCCAGCGCCAGGTAGAGTGCGGCGAGGCCGCCCGCCTTCTGCTGACCCGAAGTGCCCTGACTGAGCGTCTTCATCTTGCTCTCCTATTCTGTGGTAGACTGACTTACGTTGTAAGCATCATAGACTTACGCCGTAAGTATGTCAACCGCAGAAAGGCCCATGAAGACATCCTCGAAACCGAACCCGGAGCCGCGGACCCCACTCAGCAGGGAACGGGTGTTGCGTGCGGCCATAGGCGTCGCGGACGAAGGCGGCATCGACGCACTCACCATGCGCGAGCTCGGTCAGCGGCTTGGGGTCGAGGCGATGTCTCTGTACAACCACGTCGCCAACAAGGATGACATCCTCGACGGCATGATCGACCTCGTTGTGAGCGAGATCGATCTCCCCTCGTACGAGGTGGACTGGCGGGAGGCCATGCGCAGGAGAGCCACCTCCGCCCACGACGTCTTCTCACGTCACCCGTGGGCAAGCGCCCTGATCGACTCGCGCGCGAGCAGCGGTCCTGAGAGGCTGAGGTACTTCGACTGGGTGATCGGGACTCTGCGGCGAGCGGGGTTCTCGCTCGAGCTGGCCGTCCGCGCGTTCTCCGTGCTCGACAGCTACATCTACGGCTTTGGACGCCAGCAGTTCCACATGTCACCCGGCGGCGATGCTCCGCCGGAGGAGACGACCGAAGCGTTCCTTAGCGCAGTCCCCGCCGACCAGTACCCGTACCTCACCGAGGTGATCACCGACCACGCCATGCAGGTCGGCTACGACGAGAGCGCCGACTTCCAGTTCGGCCTCGGCCTCATCCTCGATGGACTGCAGGGTCTGCTGGACTTAGGCTCACGTTGATCAGACTCAAGAACAGCCGACGCGAGGGCTTCACTACATCGGCCCATAGGTGACCCATGAAAGCAGGCGTGCACTCAAGGTACGGCCCACCGGACGTCGTTCTCCGTCTTGTGGAGGTGGCAAAGCCTGTGCCGAAGGAGGACGAGGTCCTGATACGGATTCACGCGACGACCGTGAACCGCACCGACACCGCCTTCCTCCGGGCGCAGCCGCTCATCAACCGGTTCTTCACCGGCCTCCTCCGGCCCAGGGCGACCATCCTCGGCAATGAGCTGGCTGGAGAAGTGGAGGCGGTAGGCAAGGACGTCCGGTCATTCAAGCCGGGCGACCAGGTGTTCGGGCTGACCAAGCTTCACCTCGGAGCCCACGCCGAGTACGTGTGCCTGCCTGAGGCAGCGCCCATCACGCAGAAGCCGGCGACCATGGGCTACGAGGAGGCCGCGGCGATCTGCGATGGGGCGACGCTCGCCATGGGGTTCATCAGGACTGCCGGCCTGCGCGCCGGACAGCGCGTCCTCATCAACGGCGCCTCCGGATCCATCGGCTCCGCCGCGGTACAGCTCGCCAAGTACTACGCGGCGGAGGTGACGGCTGTGTGCGACACCAGGCACCTGGACCTCGTGAGGTCCCTGGGCGCCGACGCCGTCATCGACTACACCGTGGAGGACTTCACACGGCGGGGTCAGGAGTACGACGCCGTCTTCGACACGGTCGGCAAGAGCTCGTTCGGGCGCTGCCGGAAGCTCCTCAAGGACGATGGGGTGTTCCTCTCGTCGGAGTTCGGTTTCCTCTGGCAGAACACCCTGCTGGCACTCTGGCCGTGGAAGATCGGCGGCAAGCGGGTCAGTTTCCCGAACCCCGAGGTGAACAAGAAGGCCGTGTCCCTCGTCAAGGAGCTCGTCGACGCAGGGAGGTATGAGGCGGTCATCGACAGGCGCTACCCCCTGGACCGGATCGTCGAGGCCTTTCGATACGTCGAGACGGGGCAGAAGACCGGGAACGTCGTGATCACGATCTAGCCTGGCGTGAGCATCGGAGTACCCTGCACCCCCGGCCGCCCGAAGTCTCATGAGCGGGAAGACCGTCCTCGTGACCGATGGCAGCGGCGAGACTGCAAGGGCCACGGCCGCGGCCCTTGCCCAGGTCGTCGCCCGCGTCGGCATGATCGGCCAGGAACCTGGCCGCGCTGAGTCGGCGGCGGCGCTCCTGCGCCGCCCCTCCCCGGACAGCGAGATCGATGTCCTCACCGCCGATCTGTCGGCCCAGGCCGACGTTCGCTCCCGCGCCGCGGCCGTACCCGACGCGCACACCCGCCTGGACGCGCCGGTCAACAGCGTCGGATGATCGTGGAGCACGCGCCATGTGGACCCTCGACCAAGCACCCCCTTCGCGCTCAAGCCCGGGGTAGCCGGCGTGATCCGCGAGGCATACCCGCCTGGCATCGATTCACAGGGGAGCGCGACCGGGTAGGCAGAAGACTGCGCGTGCGGGAAGAATCGTTGTCGAAATGGCAACGTGGTGGGCCCAGCAGGACTCGAACCTGCGACCGGCCGATTATGAGTCGGCTGCTCTAACCAACTGAGCTATAGGCCCACGCTCGCCGACGGCGCGGCCCGTCAATGATACGCTGTGCGACGTAGTTCGTGCAGGGCGACATCCGGGAGGTGACGACGACATGGGCGACCAGAGCCCGCCGCCAAGGGAGTCGGTCTTCGCGCCCGAGATCCGCACCGGCGAGCTCATCAGGCGCACGGCCATCGTCACCCTGACGGTCCTCGCCATCATCGGCCTTCTTCTCGTCCTCCAGCAGATCCGCAGCATCCTGCTCTGGGTCCTCATCGGCGTGATCCTCGCGATCGCGCTCCAGCCCGCCGTAGGGTGGCTGGTGCGTCACCGGTGGAACCGCATCGTCGCCGCGCTGGTCGTGTCGCTGACGACGGTCGCCCTGCTGATCGCGATCATCGTCGCCGTCGCGCTACCCGTCATCTTCCAGTCAGACGACTTCATCCGCGCCCTCCCCGGCCTCCTCGACAGCCTGCTCGGGACGGGCGGGCAGCTCAACTTCCTCGAGACCAGGTTCCACGTGCTCGAGACCATCGCCGAGGTGACACCCGAGGAGGTCACCAAGGTCGTGCTCGGCAACCAGGACACCATCGTCAGCGCCGTGAGCAAGGCGGCGTCCATCGTGTTCGCTGTGATCACCATCCTCACGATCATGGTCATGTTGCTCATCGAAGGTCCCAAGGCCTGGCGCTCCGTGCTCGGCGTGATGATCGACGGCGAACGCGTGTGGGCGGAGCGCATCGGCGAGAATTTCCTGCGCGCCGTCGGCGGATACGTGCGCGGCAACCTCGCGATCAGCTTCGTCGCAGGCATCACCTCGTACATCGTGCTCCGGATCCTCGGGATCCCCTATCCCGAGACGCTCGCGGTGCTCGTCGCCGTCCTCGACATCATCCCGCTGGTCGGCGCGACCATCGGCGCGGTGATCGTCTCCATCGTCGGCTTCGCCACCGGAGGCGTCACCGCCGGCATCGTGCTCGTGGTGTTCTTCATCGTGTACCAGCAGTTCGAGAACAACGTCCTGCAGAACCTCGTGTACAGCAAGACGGTGTCGCTCAGCCCTCTCATCGTCTTCATCGCGGCGCTCGTCGGAGCGGTGCTCGCCGGGATCGTCGGGGTGCTGCTGGCGATCCCGCTCACGTCCGCCTGCTGGGTCTTGGCCGGAGACCTGATCGCGCTGCGACATGCGCGGCGCGCGGCGCGCAGGGAGACGACGGGCTGCGACGAAGACGAGGCGCTCCTCCTGCGCCCGCCGCCTGCCGACGCAGGCGTGCCCGGGGGTCCGGCTCCCGGCTGAGCCCCTGGGACCGGCGCCGCGGGCGCAGCCACGGATCCAGACACTCGCCGGCCGCCACGGTGAACGTGCCTGGCACAGGAGAGCCGGGGCCACCGAAGTGGTCCCGGCCCGTGTCGCTCCGGCGGAGCCGTCTCTCTCTACCGGAGCAACTGTGGTGTGACCAGCTTGCGGCGCGGCCGGCCAGGCTCAGGTGGCCGTGCCCGGCTGACTGTCACACGCTCTTGAGGCGCTCGACGAGCGTCGGCACCACTTCGTAGAGGTCGCCGACCAGGCCGTAGTCGGCCATGGCGAAGATCGGCGCCTCCTTGTCCTTGTTCACGGCGGCGATGAGCTTGGCGCCGGCCACCCCCACCGTGTGCTGGATCTGGCCCGAAACGCCGACGCAGAGATACAGGTCCGGGCCCGTCTTGGCGCCGGAGAGACCGATGATGCGGTCCTCGTCGAGCCACTCGAAGTCGGCGAGGCTCTTGGTGCAGCCGACCACGGCGCCAAGAGCGGCCGCGAGCTCGTCGCCAAGGGCGAGGTCCTCGCGCGCGTTGAAGCCGCGACCGACGCCGACGATAAGCGGCGCGGCGTCGAGGTTGACGTGGTCGCCCTCCTTGGCGCGGCGATCGACGACCTTGACGGCGGTGCTCACGGTCAGGGCCGGGCTGACGACGTTGCCGGCCCCGGCGCTCGCGCCCTCGGCGTCAAACGTCTTGGGCATCACGGCGAAGACCTTGACCGGCGTGCCGACCTTCTCGCGCGCCACGGTGGCGCCGCCGAACGCGTAGCGCCCGGCGACAAGCCCGCCACCTTCGACGATGAGATCGTTCACGTCGGTGACGCAGCCGGCGCCGAGCTTCTGCGCCAGGCGCGGCGCCGTCTCCTTGCCGCGGCGCGTTGAGCCGACGAGCACGACGCCCGCGCCGGCCTGCTCCGCGATCTGCGCGAGGCCGGCGGCCACGGCGTCGGCCGGCCAGCCCTCGAACGCGGCGTCCTCGCTCACGTACACGGTGTCGGCGCCGGCCGCGGCGAGCTCGCTCGCCGCGGCTCCGGCGCCCGGCCCCAGGGCCACGGCGCCCACGCCGAGACCGAGGGCCGCCGCCAACCCCCTGCCGCCGGCAACCAACTCGCGGGCGGTATCGACTCTCTCGCTGTAGACGAGCAGTTCAGTCATCACTACCTCCCCAGGACGCCTTCTTTGATGAGGGCATTGACGAACGCGTCGGCCTGCTCGGCCACCGTGCCCTCGAAGATGACGTGCTTGCGGTCCTGCACCTCCGCCAGGTTGCTGACGATCTCGCGCACCGGCGCGGGAACCTCCAGGCCGAGGTCGGCAAGCGACCACACCTGCAGCGGCTTGCTCTTGGCCTTCATGATCTGCATGAGGCCGGGGATCGTCGGTTCGTTGAGCTCGCTGACCACGGTGACGACGGCAGGCAGCGGCGCCTCGAGCGTCTCGATCATGTCGTCCATGCTGCGCTCGCAGCACACGACGCCGTCCGCGGCCTCGACCTTGCGCGCGTAGCCGATCTGCGGCAGGCCTAGCAGCTCGGCGACGCGGGCGCCGACCTGGCCGGTGTAGTTGTCGGTCGAGCCCTCCCCGAACAGCAGAAGGTCGCACGAGTCGATCTTTCCGACGGCGGCCGCGAGGGCGGCGGCCACGGCCGCCTGGTCCGGCGCGGCCAGCGCCGGGTCGTCGACGACGACGGCCTCGTCGGCGCCCATCGCCAGAGCGACCTTGATGTCCTCGGCGGCCTTGCGGTTGCCCTCGGCCAGACAGAGCGCCGTGATCTTGCCGCCGACGGCGGCGCGCAGGTCGACGGCGGCCTGCAGGGCGTTCTTCTCGAGGTCGCCGATCTTGTACGGCACGGCCTCGGTCACTGCCTCGCGGTTCTTGATGCGGACCATCTGCAGATCCGGGTTGGTCTTCACGCAGACGACGATGTCCACAACGTCATCCCCTTTCGTCGCGGTCGCCCGCTCAGCTCATCCTGTACTGGACCCCGAACGGACCACTCGGGTACTTCCAGGTGAGGGCGCGCGGGTCGCAGCAGATCAGGCAGGTGCCGCACTCCAGGCAGCCCTCCCAGTTGACGGTCATGCGGCCCTGGTCGTCCTTCTCGTACAGATCGGCCGGGCACACGTAGACGCATGCCTCGTCGGTGCACACCGTCTTGCAGATCTCGGTGTCGATGACGATGTGCGGCTCCTTATCGAGCTTGAAGACGTCGAGGCCGAGCTTGGCGTCGATCTTCATCGGCATGGCTCCTCCCCTTCAGATCTTCCGCATCGACCAGGCGTCCTTGACGGTCGCCGCGTTCATGAAGTCGCGCCGGACTCCCCGCCAGGCCTTCTTGAAGAGGCCGGCCTGCGGCCGCTCGCCCACGGTGTAGATGTCCTCGAGCAGCTGCGAGACGGCCTTGGGGTAGTGGGTGAAGAGGCGCGGGTTCTCCATGAAGCCGGGGATCGCGCGCGCCGTCTCGAGGTCTTTGAGCACGAAGCTGTCGCGCAGCGACGACTCGTAGCTCGCGAGGCCGGCGGCCGAGAAGTCCCCGGCCTTCTTCGCCCTCTTGACCGCCTCGGCGGCGAAGTAGCCCGAGGCGATGGCGAAGTCCATGCCGCGCACGGTCACGAGCGCGTTGAGGCTGAGTCCGGCGGTGTCGCCGGCGACCAGATAGCCGTCGCCGGCGAGCCTGGGCACCTGGCTGATGCCGCCCTCCGGCACCACGTGCGCCGAGTACTCGGCGACGGCGCCCCCGGCGACCAGCGGCCTGATCTGGGGCAGCTCCTTGAACTCGTCGAGCAGCTGCCAGCTCTCGGTGCCGTCGCGCCGCGTGCGCATGGCGTCCATGCCGACGACCATGCCCAGCGAGATGCTGTCCTTGTTGGTGTAGAGGAAGCCGCCGCCCATCATGCCCCTGGTGCACTCGCCCATGAAGAACTGGGCGGCGCCCTCGCCGGGGTTCAGGTGCCAACGGTCCTCGATCACGCCGGCGGGCAGCTCGATGACCTCTTTGTAGCCGAGCGCGTGATGCTTCGCCTGCGGCTCTGCCGCGAGGCCCGCCTCGCTGCTGAGCAGCCGCAGCACGCCCTCGGCCACGACGACGACGTTCGCGCCGATCTCGTCGCCGCCGGCGCGGATGCCGATGATGCGGCCGTCCTTGCGCAGCAGCTCGTCGACCTTCATGTTGGGCACCACCATCGCGCCCTTCTCCATGACCTTCTCGGCAAGCCACTGGTCGAGCTTCGCGCGCACGATGGTGTAGCTCTGCGGCTTGTCGCCGGCGAACCGGTCCGAGGCGATCTCGATGGTCGTGTGGGCGCCCTCGGCCATCATCGTGACCAGTTCGCGCGCCACGGGGCGCTCATAGGGCGCCTCATCCCACAGCTCCGGGTAGAAGCCGCGGATGGGCTTCACGTAGAGGCGCCCGCCGGTGACGTTCTTGGCGCCCGAGTAGTCGCCGCGCTCGAGGACCATGACCTCGACCCCGGCCGACGCCAGCCCATACGCAGCGGAGAGGCCGGCGAGGCCGCCACCGACGACGATGCATTCGACTGTTTCCATATCACCTCTCCCGGCTGATCGGGACCGGCGGCCCTGGCCGCCACGGGCCGGGCGCCGTCAGGCGACCCGGCCCGGGGGCCTCAGACTGCGTTGGTCAGTCCTTGAACGGGTTGTGCGTCTCGCCCCACACGTCGCGGGCGATGATGCCGCGCATGATCATCAGGCCGCCCTCGGCGCCGACCTCGTAGCTCATGACGCCGCGCAGCAGCATCTCGAGCGGGGTCTCCTTCGTGTAGCCGAACGCGCCGTGGTACATCATCCCGTGACGGGCGATGTCGTGGCAGAGCGTCGGGCTCAGGCACTTGACCGTGCTGATGACCTTGTTGATGTCTTTGCGGCTGAACTGGCCGGGGTCGGTGTGCTCCTGGCCGATCATCCAGGCGCCGCGCAGCAGGTTCAGCTTGAGCATGTCGAGCTGCATCCAGTCGCCGGCCATCTCGAAGGAGATGCCTTCGTTCTTGCCCAGGGGCTTGCCGAAGGTGGTGCGCTGCGCCGTGTACTCACCGCTGATCTCGAGCGCCTTCTCGGCGCCGCCGAGACAGGCGGCAGCCACGAGCACGCGGGCGGCGTTGAAGCCGTCCATGTTCACGTAGAAGCCCTTGCCCTCTTCGCCCAGGACGTACTTGCGCGGCAGTTCGACGTCCTTGTAGATCCAGCCGCCGGTGCTGAGGCCCATGCGGCCCATGTCCTTGTAGGTCGTGTAGGTGATGCCGGGGAGGTGTGCCGGCACCCAGATGAAGGTCATGCCCTTGTGTCCCTGGCTCGGATCGGTCTTGACCAGGGTGCAGTGGCCGCTCGGAGCGCCCCACTTCTCGCACTCCTTGGGACCGGAAACGTAGGCCTTCTCGCCGGTCATGACGAAGGCCTGCTTCTCCTCGCTCCACGGCGCGATGGTCTTGATCGCGCCGAGGTCGGAGCCGCCGCCGGGCTCGGTGGTGTTGATGCCGGCGAACGCCTTGCCGGCGGCCACGGCCGGAAGGACTTCCTGCTTCAACTCGTCGGTGCCGTAGCGATTGATGATGTACGACCAGCCGATCGTGAGCAGCGTGTACACAGGGGTGCTCATGCTGAGGTCGGCGCGGGCGATCTCGTGCACCGTGATCATCGCGTAGATGAGGCGCTCGTCGTCGGGGAGCGGCATACCGCCGTACTCCTCGGGGATCGTCACGCCGAACATCCCCATCTCGGCCATGCCGGCGGTGATGTCGTCGGGGATCCCGTCTTCAGCCTCGTCGATGCCGCGGGCACGCGGCTCGAGGTTCTTCGTCAGCCACTCGCGGATGGCCTGGCGGTACATCTCCTGCTCGGTGGTGTAACGGAAGTCCATGCAGCTCCCTCCTCAGGGGACCGTTGTTTCCCATGGCATGAGGGCCGGCGAAGCCGCGAAGCGGCGGGCCCGGCCCAGCACCTCAGCTTACCCCCGGAAACGACGGAGACCCCCAGGGGACGCCGAAGCGTTCGCTGGGGGTCCATGATCTGTGGCACAGCGGGCGGAGACGGCGCCCGACTGTGATCATGTGTGCAGCAGATGCATCATAGGATGGGGCGGCATCGGCGCGCAAGCCCGCCCCGTTCGACAGGCTGGCCCAAGATCCGGATGGAAGTACGACCCGGCGGCCCTTCGCCGACCGGCCCCGCGCTCAAGCCGATCCACGACCGACGACCGCCCCCGTGGCAGGGGGACGAGCCCGGGGTCAGAACTCCACATCGATGACCGATCTCATCCTCAAGATCCTGCCGCTGGCGATCGCCGCCGCCGTCAATCCGACCGGGGTGCTCGTGCTGGTCGCGCTGCTTGCGACCTCGAAGCGCGCGGCGCTCTTCCTGAGCGCGGGCTTCTGCGTGGTGTTCATCGGCTTCGGCGTCGTCGTGCTCGCCTTCGGCCTGCGTCTCGAGCTCAGACCGTCGACGACCTCGGCAATCATCGACATCGTCGCCGCCGTGGTGATCGTCTACCTCGGCGTGCGCGCTCTGCGCAGGAAGCCGAAGAAGGTCGACGAGACCAAGAAGAAGCGGCGGCTCGGCCCGGCCGGCGGCTTCGCCGCCGGCCTCGCGCTCGCCGCCACCGACTTCTCGTCGATCGTGCCCTACCTGGTGGCACTCAAGGAGATGGCGATCTCCGGCCTCGGGGCGGCCGCCTTGTGGACGGCCTTGGCCGTCTTCCTCATCATCTGCCTCTCTCCGATGCTCGTGCCGGTGGGCCTCGCGTACGGCGCGCCGCAGGCCGCCGCCCGCGTGCTCGACCCGCTGCGCCACGCGCTCACGAAGCATGGCGACAAGATCGTCGCGGTCGTCTGCTTCGTGATCGCCGTGTACCTGGGAGTCAAGGGGATCCGCGGGCTCTAGCCCGGGTCCCGCGACCGTCACCTGCCCACGCGGGCCGGCCTACCCGCGCGGCTCGGCCTCGGCGTCGGGGCGAGCGCTCGGCAGCGGACCGGCGGCCTCGCCCAGCACCAGCGGGCTCTGGTCGACGGCCTCGAACGCCTTGTGCAGAGCGCTGATCAGCGCGCCCTGCGAGTGGCCGCGGTAGCGGTAGCGCACCAACGCCTCGATCTCGCGTCGCTCGGTGAGCACGTTGCGCCCCACCAGGAGGCGCTCGAAGAACCCCACGGCGGTGACCATCATCAGCGTCGTGCTGCAGGCCACCACTTCCCCGTTCGCGGCGACCTCAAGCACCACGCCGACGCGCTTGTACATCGCCTGGTGGCTCACGTCCTGCGGCAGGCGCGCGTAGCCTGAGAAGAGAAAGGTGGTCGGCTCATCCATCGTGCCCGAATGCTAGCACAGGCGCGCACCGTCCCGACCCGCCGGCGCCCCTCGTCACGGCGGAACAGTTGCACCGCCGCCGCCCCCGTGTATCATTATCCCGCTGCCGCAAGGCCCGGGCCGGCGGCGTTCCCACCGGCCCCTCCAGCAGGCCCTGTTCCCCAGCTGAGACGAAGCGTGCTCGCTGGGGTTTCCGCGTTAAGGGACCTCCCGCAGACTCGAGAAGGGGGCAGCAGTGGCCAAACACAACGGTCTCGACGGCAAGCTGATGACCGTCAGCGAAGCGGTCGAGCGCTTCGTCCCCGGCGGCTGCCAGATCGCCGTCGGCGGCTTCACCATCACCCGCAACCCGATGGCGGCGGTCTACGAGATCGTCCGCCGCCGCATCAAGGACCTGCACCTAGTCGCCCACTCCAACGGCCAGGCGCTGGACGTGCTCGTCGGCGCCGGCTGCGTGCGCCGCCTGGAGATCGCCTACGGCGGCAACGGCCGCTTCGCGCCCACCTGCATCCGCTTCCGCAAGGCGATCGAGCGGGGCGAGCTGCAGGTCGAGGACTACAGCAACAACATGATGAGCCTGCGCTTCCTCGCCGGGTCGCTGAGCCTACCGTTCATCCCCAGCAAGTCCGCGCTCGGCACCGACATCATCGCCCGCGAGGGCTTCCCGCCCGAACTGCGCGGCACGGACGGCGTGCCGTCCAAGAAGGTCGTCGTCATCGACAATCCCTTCGGCGACGGCGACGACGAGGTGGTCCTCGTGCCGGCGCTGACGCCCGACGTGTCCATCATCCATGCCCAGCAGGTCAGCACCGACGGGACGGTGCGCATCAAAGGCCTGACCTTTGCCGACCTCGAGCAGTGCAAGGCGGCGAGGGCCGTCGTCGTCACCTGCGAGGAGATCGTTCCCGACGGCTACCTGCGACTCGACCCCGGCCAGAACTCCCTGCCCCCGTTCCTCGTGGACGCCGTGGTGCCGGTGCCCTACGGGGCGCACCCCACCGCCGTTCCCTATTTCTACGACTACGACCCGGCGCACCTGAACCACTACAAGGCGGCGGCCAAGGACGACGGGACATGGGCCGCCTACCTGCGCGAGTGGGTCGACGAAGTCCAGAGCTGGGACGGCTACCTCGACAAGGTCGGCGGCGCGCAGCTGGCGAGGATCAGGGCGAACACGGTGGCCGGCTACGCGCCCGGTCTCGACCGGAGGTAGGACAGATGCCCGAGTCAACGAGAAACCCTGAGGCCCTGGCGCCGCCCGCCGCCGACGCCTACTCCGCGCGCGAGATGATGGCGATCGCCGCCGGACGGTTCATCAAGGACGGCGACGTGCTCTTCGCCGGCACCGGCGTGGCGATGCTGGCGGCGACTGTCGCCAAGCGCATCCACGCCCCGCACGCCCACATCTTCTTCGAGACCGGTGGCATCGGGCCGACGCTGGAAGAGCTGCCGATGGCGGTGGCGGACCCGCGGGTGATGGCGTTCGCCAACCTCAACGCCGGCCTGGTGGAGGCGTTCAGCTACGTCGCCAACCCGCGCCTGAACACGATCGCCTTTCTCGGCGCCGCGCAGATCGACCGCTACGGCAACATGAACTCGACGGTGATCGGCGACTACCTGGCGCCGAAGGTCCGCTTCAGCGGCAGCGGCGGCGCCTGCGACGCCGGTTCACTGGCCAGCGGCTACATCGTGTTCATGCAGCACGGCGTACAGAAGTTCGTCGAGAAGCTCGACTACCTGACCACGCCGGGCTGGCTCAGCGGCGGCGACTCGCGCCGCCGCGCCGGCTACCGGCGCGGCGGCCCCATCGCCGTGGTCAGCGACCTCTGCGTGCTCAAGTTCGACGAGGCGACGCACGAGATGTACCTTGCCGAGCACTTCGCGGGCGTCACGGCGGAGCAGGTGCGGCAGAACACGGGCTTCGCGCTCGATGTCTCACGCGCCGCCGTCACCGTGCCGCCGAGCGCGGAGGAGCTGCGCATCCTGCGCGACGAGGTCGATCCGCAGCGCCTGATCCTGGGCTCAGCCTCCGGCTGAGGCTGGCCGCAGGTGCGATGCCGTGGTGCCCCGCCGGTGTACACTTCTGCCGCAGGCTTGGGGGCAGCTGCACACCCGGCGAAGAGGCGGACAACCGTCGTGACGCATGAATCCCCGCGGCGCGTGAGCGCACGCATGAATCGGCAGCAAGAGGTGATCTGATGGCGCGTTACATCCTTTCAGACCCGAACATGAGCGACGGCACCCGGCCGGAAGTCATCGAGGCGATCATGGACCAGCTCCGCGGCCGCGAGGGCGTCAAGCTCATCGGCTACGAGCCCGATCCTGAGTTCGACCGCCTGCCCGCCGAGGTGCTGGGTCGCCCCGAGGCGATGAAGGAGGCGCTGCTCGCCATGGCCGGCAAAGCCTACGAGCTCATCGACATGGAGAAACAGCACGGTCGCCACCCGCGCGTGGGAGCCGTGGACACCATCGAGGTCTACCCCGCCAAGAACATCACCATCGAGGAGGCGAAGGACTTCGCGGAGGATCTCGGCGAGGAGCTCTACAATCGCTACGACGTGCCCATCTACTTCACCGGGAAGAACGCGCGCCGCCCTGAGAACGAGGGCCTGACCTTCATCCGCAAGGGCAACTACGAGGGGCTCAAAGAGGCCGTCCTCGTAGATCCGCTGCGGGCCCCCGACCTCGGGCCCGCAAAGCTGCATCCGACGGCCGGGGCCACGATCGTCGGCGCCGTCGAGGAACACGACGCGTACTTCAACGTCGTGCTCGACACCGACGATCTGGAGATCGCCCGGAAGTGCGCCAACGCGGTGCGCGGCACGACCGGAGGGTTCACGAACATCCAGGGCACGATCGGCCTCCCGCAGACGCACCGCCGCACGGGCAAGAAGGTCGTCGAGGTGTCCATCGAGATCAGCAACCCTTTGCAGACGCCACTCCACCGCGTCTTCAACCTGGTCAAGGCCGAAGCCGCCCGGTACGGCGTGAACGTCATCGCAGGACAGATCTGCGGCACGATCGAGGCCGAGGTGCTTGTGCAATGCGCCGAGTGGTACCTGCAGCTCGAGGGGATCAACGGGCCGTGGGACTACAAGAACCAGATCCTCGAGAACCACATCCTCGACCTCACGTGACGCGGCGCGACCGGAGGGCCGCGTCCCACCTGAGGTGATGCGCACCTGACGCGTGGCGCGTCCACGCCGAAGACGACCGCGACCCATGCGCGCGGTCTGGCGCGGCGGCCTCTTGCCAGCCGGTTGACGAGCTGTGAGAATCGCGCCAATCGGGCTAGATGGCTGGAGGGTATCCCCATTGACGCCCGGCCAGAGTCTGGTTCACGGGTGCGGTTCGCCGACGTACTCCCTTGAGGGTTCCGAGCCTGGGGTGCCGGACACGTTCATAGGAGGATTTCGCATGGGCGAAATCAACGCTGGGGACACCGCCTTTGTCCTCATGTCAGCTGCGCTCGTCGCGCTGATGACCCCCGGCCTCGCGTTCTTCTACGGAGGCCTCGTCCGCCGCAAGAACTTCCTGGCGATCATGATGCAGAGCTTCATCAGCATGGGCGTCGTGACGTTCCTCTGGGTGGCGGTGGGCTACTCGCTGGCCTTCTCGGGCAACAACTTCGGAGGCCTCATAGGTAACCTGGATTGGGCGTTCCTCAACGGGGTCGGCGAGTCGCCGGGTCCGTGGGCGCCGACGATCCCGGCCCTGGCGCACTTCACCTACCAGGAGATGTTCGCCATCATCACGCCGGCGCTGATCACCGGCGCCTTCGCCGACCGCGTCAACTTCAAGAGCTACCTCTGGTTCCTCGTCGGCTGGAGCCTGCTGGTGTACGTGCCCTTCACCCACTGGATCTGGGGCGGCGGCTTCCTCGCCGAGTGGGGCGTCCTCGACTTCGCCGGGGGCATGGTCGTGCACGTGAGTGCCGGCATGGCGGCCCTGGCGTCGGTCTGGGTGGTCGGCCGCCGGCATTTCGGCAAGGGAGAACGCAGCATCGCGCACAACATCGCCTTCGTCGGACTCGGAACCGCGCTTCTGTGGTTCGGCTGGTTCGGGTTCAACGGCGGGTCCGCGCTCGCCGCGAACGGCATCGCGGCACAGGCCTTCGTGAACACCGACATCGCGGGATCCGTCGCGATGTGCACCTGGCTGTTCATCTCCTGGAAGCGCGAAGGCAAGCCGAGCCTCATCGGCGCCTTCACCGGCGCCGTGGCCGGGCTGGCCTGCATCACGCCATGCGCCGGGTACGTGCCGGTCTGGTCGGCCTTCGTGATCGGCCTTCTGGCAGGATCCGTATGCTACGGCGCGGTCATGTTCAAGACCTTCATGAAGTGGGACGACGCTCTTGACGTGTGGGCCGCCCACGGCGTTGGCGGCATCATGGGCTCGATCCTGCTCGGCGTGTTCGCGAGCACGGCCATCAACGCCGCGGGAGCCGACGGGCTGCTCCGCGGCAACGCGAGCTTCTTCGGTGTGCAGGTCCTCGCGGTCTTCATCATCGGCGCCTACTCGTTCGTCGTCACGTGGCTGATCCTCAAGGTGATCAACCGCTTCCAGCCGGTACGGGTGCCCGACGCCATCGAGCAGAAGGGCCTGGACAGCGAGTTGCACGGAGAAGCCGCGTACGCGTTCGACTGAGCAGGCTGGGCGCCGGCCGCGAGACGCGGCCGGCGCTCAGCAGCCGCACTTGAACGGGCGGGGTCGAAAGGGAGCGACCCCGCCCGTTCAAGTGCCGGCGTCGCTACCGCTCCCGTGTACATCCACGCCGGCGTCGGTCAGGCTCAAGACCTTCACGAACTGGGACGACGCTCTTGACGTGTGGGCCGCCCACGGCGTTGGCGGCATCATGGGCTCGATCCTGCTCGGCGTGTTCGCGAGCACGGCCATCAACGCCGCGGGCGCCGATGGTCTTCTCCGCGGCAACCCAAGCGTTTTCGGCGTACAGGTCCCGTCGGTACTCATCGTCGGCGCCTACGCGTTCGTCGTCACCTGGCTGATCCTCAAGACGATCAACCACTTCCAGCCGGTACGGGTACCCGACGAGATCCAGGACAAGGGCCTTGACGGCGCGCTGCACGGGGAAACTGCGTACGCGTTTGACTGAGCGGATGACCGGCGCCGGGGGCCGCGAGACGCGCCCGCACCACGACCGAAGCGTCAGGAGCGGCGGCGGCTGCGACACCGGTTCGCTGGCGAGCGGCCACATCGTGTTCATGCAGCACGGCGTGGAGGAGTACGTCGAGAAGCTCGACTACTTCACGACGCCCAGCTGGCTCCAGGGCGGCGACTCGCGCCGCTACGCCGGCTACCGGCGCGGGGGTCCCATCGCCGTGGTCACCGACCTACTGCGTGCTCAAGTTCGCCGAGGAGTCGCACGAGATGTACCTCGCTGAGCACTAAGGGCGTGACGCCGGAGCAGGTGGTCAGGAACACACCGGGTTCGCGCTCGACGTCTCCCACTCGACGGTGAGCGTGCCGCCGACCGCCCAGGAGCCACGGATCCTGCGCGGCGGCGGCGGCGCGGCGGCGGTCCTCCACCCGCGCCCCCGTGAAGCGCGCGAGCGACACGCTCAGGCGGTCGCCGCCGATGGGCAGAAAGACGAGGCGGCGGTCGGCATCTGCGACGCTCAGATGCTCCGCAGCGCTGCGAAGAGCACCGCCGCCAGCAACGTGAGAACCGTCGTCGCGATCATGAAGAGCGTGGCATATCTGTGTCGCATCCGGTCTCCGTCCGTTCAGACGAACGCGAAACGCTCTGTGAAGATCTGGTCGAGGGGTACACCGCCGGCAACGAGGGCACGCTCGACCGCATCCATCATCGGCTCAGGCCCGCAGACGAAGTAGGCGTGTCGCGGCCAGTCGTCGACGACGTGCCGGCTCAGCAGCTCTCTCGTCACTCGGCCGCTTTCACCCTGCCAGTCCTCGGGAGGGCGGGAGAGCACGTAGACGACCTCCAGGTCGAGCACCTCCGTGAGCCGTTCGATCTCGTCACGGAACGTCAGGTCCTCGACGCCCTCAGCAGCGTACACGAGTTCGTGGTGACGGTCGTCGTGTCGGTCGGCAAGCGTGCGTAGCATGCTCATCATCGGAGTGATGCCGATGCCGCCGGCGACGAACACGTATCCGGGCCCATCGTAGCGGTCGATGCTGAAGGCGCCGTGCGGTCCCTCCAGATAGGCGACGGTACCGAGCTCCACACTGCCGACGCCGGACGTGAAGTCCCCGCGCTCCTTGATGGTCTGCGCAAGGTGCGCGGGGTCGAGCGCGCTCGATGAGAACGAGAAGGGGTGTTGCTCGATGGCGAACGGCGAGCTGCCCAGGGTCAGCCAAGCGAACTGACCGGGCAGAAACCTCAGGCCGGGATGCCCCTGCGGACTCAGCTCCAGCGTCCAGGCGTTGCCCCTTTCCTGATGGACGGCGACGACCTTGTAGGGGCGTCGCCGCTGCAGCAGCGGCCGCACGAGGCGCACGTGGACCAGCAGGGCGATGACAGACGCTGTGTAGGCGACCCAGAGGATGCGTTTCCACGGTGTGTCCACGTAGTGGCCGACGAGTTCGATGTGGACCAGGGTGCCGGTAACGGCGAGCAGCGCCAAGACCCCGTGGCTGGCTTGCCAGATCCCGTAGCGGAGATGCAGCCGTCGGCGTCCGAGGGCCAGAGCCGTCAGGAGGATGGCCGCGACAAGGCCAAGGAGACCGGCACGTGCCCGCCAAGGAGCCGAAAGCGGGTTGAGCAAGCCCAGTCGCTCGGGGTCGGCGATGATCAGAATGACGGGATGCGCAGCGACCAGGCACGCGGCGAAGATCGCGATCTGCCGGTGGAACTGGATCACGACATCGATACCGAACGGCGCCGCGACGTGGCGGAAGCGAGCGGACACGGCGAACTGCAGGCACATGGTGGAGAGCCCGATGAAGCCGATGGCCACCGCCAACTCAGTCCAGAAGTCCCGCCCCGGCGGCGCCGGAGGCACGAGAGCCACGAGCAACGGAGCAATCGCCAGAGCGATATAGAGCGTGGCCCGGAAGGCCCCCGCGAGACGGTGCCGGTGACGTAGCGGGCCTGTCGGAAGTGCGCCGGATACGGACGAGGCGGGCGATGTTCCGGAACAATGGGAGAGCATGGAGCCGAGAGTACCATAGGCGCGTGAGGTCTCATTCGGCGCCGTCTGCCCCTTGAGGTGTCGCCGAGGCGAGGTCCGGCGCAGAGACCTTCAGCCTCCCGGCGGCACTTCCTCACGCGGCGGCGCACCATCGTGCTCGTCCGCGGCGGCGTCGAATCCCAGGACCTCGACCCCGGCCTCCGCGAGCCGCCGCATCCACACCGCCGGGTCGCCGACCAGAAAGCTCACCTTGCCGCCGTCGTCGAGCTCGAGCACCAGGTGACGGCGCCGGCCGCCGGCGCCGCTGCGGCGCCAGCCCTTGAGCCGCGCGCCCGAGACGCGCACCAGAGGCACGCTGAGTCGCTCACCGGAGATGGGAGCGAACACGACTCGCCGCCCGGTCAGCCCCAACACGCCGTTGCCCTTGACGCGGCTGTAGGTGTGGGTGGCGCCTTCGTTGCCGGCGCCGGAGTGAGTGGCTCCGTAGTAGGTGGCTCCCTCGAGGGGGATCGACCACGCCTCGCCGAGTCGCTCGACCTCGTCGCGCAGCTCGTCGGCGCGTCGCTCGGCCCCGGATCCGAGCCGCCGGGTCAGGAGCACGACCGCCGCGAAGATCACGGCCATCATCCCGAGGAGCACGAGGATCGCAACAAAGAGACCGCCCGACATGCCCTCTACCCCCAAGGCAGAAGGGGCGCCGCGGCCCGTAGGCCGCGGCGCCCCGCTGATGACTTGGCTCCGCGGGTAGGACTCGAACCTACAACCCTTCGGTTAACAGCCGAATGCTCTACCATTGAGCTACCGCGGACCGCTCCGGCCGGCAGAGTATAGGCGATTCGCGACGGCCGGACAAACACGCGCGAGGCGGGCGGTACGCTCGCGGTACGCCGGCGGAGCAGGCGAACGGGTCAGTGCCAGCGAGGCTCCAGCAGCCAGCCATGCGGCACCCCGTACGCCTCCGACCCGACGGTCTCGTGACTGCGCAGGCCACGGCGGGCGTCGGCTGTGAGCTTGGCCGCGAGCCGCTCACGAAGCTCCTCGAACCGCGGCCGCCAGTAGCTCTCGTCGCCGGGCGCCAGACCGGCCAGCTCGTGGCCGGCGACCACGGCCGTCGCGGCCGCGTACCGAGTCCCGGCGCTCCTTCCACCACTCCGCATGCTCGATCCGCGTGCCGTACCGCGAAGCCGGCGCCTCCACGTCGGCGTCCTCCTCCCCGGCTGGCAGAAAGGCCCACGGCTGCGCCTGCAGGCTCACCGAGGTGTTCGGTACGCCGGCGACGAAGCGCTCAAGAGCGTCGAGCGTCTCCTCCGCCGTCTCACGCGTCTCGCCGGGCTGGTTGAAGGTGAACCCTGCGACGGTCACCACGCCTTTGGCGTTCAGATACTCGAGCAGGTCCAGCGTGTGCGCGACGGCCTTCTCGGCGTTCGGGGCCTGCCCCGTTCGCGAGAGCAGGCGGCGCGAGAGCGCCCCCACCTCGAGCCGCAGGCCGAGGCGCGCCGCGTAGATCTTGTCGACGTCGAGGCGCGCCAGCGCGTCCGGGCGGCCGGCGATGCCGATCGCGAGGTCGCGCCGATCGGCCGCCGCCAGGCGCTCGAGCACGGCCCGGCGCCAGCCGGCCTCGTACCCGAAGGCCGGGTCCAGGACGAGGATGCGCGCCGGGCGGAGCGCGGCGACGCGGGCAATAGCCCGCACGGCCACGTCCGGCGGGTAGGCGTGCCACCCGCCGCCCCCGGGGCGCAGCAGACACGCCGGCGCGTTGTAAGGGCAGCCGCGGCTGAGGAAAAGGCCGAGCTCCGGTAGCCCCTCGTCCGCATACGGGTACGCCGCGTAGTCGGGCAGGTGCGCGGCGTCGAGCGGCAGCAGCGTGCCCTCCAGCGAGTGGCAGGCGCCGGTCTCGCGCTCTCCGGCGGCGACCGCGCGGGCGATCGTGACGACGGCGCTCTCCGCCTCGCCGGCGACGAGCCAGTCGAAGGGCGCGCCCGGGTCGTTGAAGTCGTCGGGGCGCACCGAGACGTGGTGGCCCTCGACGGCGATCACCGCGTCGGGGTGATGCTCGCGCACGCGCCCGGCCACCGCCACCGCGGCGGTGTACTGCAGGGCGGACCAGCACGAGATCACAACGAGGTCGGCGCGGCGCTCCGCGAGCAATCCGCCGGCCAGCTGGAGAAAGGACTCCCGCGCCGCCTCGTCAGCCGGGTTGCCGAGCTCCGTCTCGAGATCGAGCACGCCGGCGGAGAAGCCGGCCCGGCGTACCTCGGTGAAGAGCTGCACGAGCTCGGGCTTGACCCGCGGCCCGTCGGCCCACGGGCCGCCGTACAGCGAGCCGGGGAACACGAGCAGCACCCGCGTCTCCTGCATGTCGCCTCCTGAGCGCCGGCGGCGCCGGCCCCTGCTCACTCCACGAAGTCGCGCAGACTCCGTGCCTCCCGGTACGCCCGGAGCTTGGCCAGCGTCTTGGCCTCGATCTGGCGGATGCGCTCGCGCGTGACGCCGAACTTGACGCCGACCTCCTCGAGCGTGTGCGGTCGACCGTCGATGAGCCCGTAGCGCATCTCGAGCACGCGCCGCTCGCGCGATGTGAGCAGCGTGAGCACCCGCGCGAGGTCCTCGCCCTGCATGAGCTCGCTGACCGCGTCGCTCGGGGCCACCGACGCCTCGTCCTCGATGAAGTCGCCGAGCTGCGAGTCGCCCTCGTCGCCGACCGGGTTCTCGAGACTCACCGGCTCCTGGCTGATCTTCTGGATCTCGCGGACCTTCTCGGGCGTGAGTCCCATATCGGAGGCGATCTCCTCCGGCGTCGGCTCGCGCCCGAGGTCCTGCAACAGTTGCCGCTGGACGCGGATGAGCTTGTTGATCGTCTCGACCATGTGCACCGGGATGCGGATCGTGCGCGCCTGGTCGGCGAGCGCCCGGCTCACGGCTTGGCGGATCCACCAGGTGGCGTAGGTGCTGAACTTGAAGCCGCGCCGGTAGTCGAACTTTTCGACGGCGCGGATCAGGCCGAGGTTGCCCTCCTGGATGAGGTCGAGCAACGTGAGCCCGCGGTTGGCGTACCGGCGCGCGATCGAGACGACCAGCCTCAGGTTGGCCTGGATGAGCTGGTTCTTGGCGGCCATGTCCTTGCGCTCGATGCGCTTGGCGAGCGAGACCTCCTGCTCTGCGGTGAGCAGCGACACCTTGCCGATCTCGCGCAGGTACATGCGCACGGGGTCGTTGCTGGCGTTCTTGACAGAGAGGTCGAGCTTGACCTCGCTCTCGGCCTCCGAGGCCGCGGCCGGCTGCGACGCGGCCTGCGTGCTCTCGCCCCCGACCACGTCGATGCCGAGGTCGTGGAAGACGACGTACACGTCGTCGATCTGTTCGGGCGTCAGGTCGACGTCGGCAAGGACCTCGAGGATGTGGTCGGCCGCGAGGTAGCCCTGCTCCTTGCCCTCGTCGATCAGGACGCGGACCTCCTCGACGGTCGTCTCGATGCTCTCGTCGGGCTGGCGGTCTGCGGAAGGTTCCGTCACGTACTTGTTCAGTGCTCCTTGGTCCGATTCTCTCAGTCGAGGAAGTCGCGCAGTCGCTGCGAGTCGCGGTACGCCTTGAGCTTGGCCAGCGTCTTGGCCTCGATCTGGCGGATGCGCTCGCGGGTCACGCCAAACTTCTGGCCGACTTCTTCGAGCGTGCGAGGGTGTTCTCCCTTGAGTCCGAAACGCAGCTCGATGACTTTGCGTTCACGGTGGGTCAGTGTTCCGAGGACCATGTCCAGTTCCTCTTTCTGCATGATCTCGCTGACGGCCTCGATCGGTATCGTCGCGTCCTCGTCCTCGATGAAGTCGCCTAGCTGCGAATCCTCTTCCTCACCGATCGGCGTCTCGAGGCTGACCGGCTCCTGGCTGATCTTGAGGATCTCGCGCACCTTGAGGGGGGTCGTCCCCATCTCGGTGGCGATCTCCTCCGGCGTGGGCTCCCGCCCCATGTCCTGCAGCAGCTGCCGCTGCACGCGGATGAGCTTGTTGATCGTCTCGACCATGTGCACCGGGATGCGGATCGTGCGCGCCTGGTCGGCGATGGCTCTCGTGATCGCCTGGCGGATCCACCAGGTGGCGTACGTGCTGAACTTGTACCCCTTGCGGTAGTCGAACTTCTCGACGGCCCGGATGAGACCAAGGTTGCCCTCCTGGATGAGGTCCAGAAAGAGCATCCCGCGGCCCACGTACCGCTTGGCGATCGAGACGACGAGGCGCAGGTTCGCCTCGGTGAGCTTGCGCTTCGCGTCCATGTCGCGCCGTTCGATGCGCTTGGCCAGCGACACCTCTTCTTCGGCGGTGAGCAGAGGCACCTTGCCGATCTCCTTGAGGTACATGCGCACCGGGTCGTTGGTCAGGGTCTTGACGGAGAGGTCGAGCTTGGGGATGACCTCCTCTTCGGGCTTGACGTCCGCAACGGCCGCGCCGGCGCCCTCGCCCTCGAGGATGTCGATACCGAGGTCGGCGAAGAGATTGTAGATCCCGTCGATCTGGTCGGGGGTGAGCTCGACGTCCTGCAGGGCGTCGGCGATGTGGTCGCTCGCCAGGTACCCCTGTTCGCGACCTTCGTCGGCGAGCCCGCGGACCTCGTCGATGGCGAGTTCCGCGGCCTCGACCGGCTTGCTGCGCTCTTCAGCGGCGTCGGTCACGTGTGTCGTCCTGGTCCTTCCTCGGGCTCTTCGTCCACCGGGAGCGCGCGCAGTGCGTCCCGCAACGTCCGTCGCGCCGCCGTGAAGCGCGCAAGCTCCGCGCTCTGCTTCCCACTCTCGTCAGTCCGCATGACCACCTTGAGCCGCGCGATGATGCGGCTCACCTGTGCCTCCTGAAGGCGCAGGAACAACTCCTCGACGACAGCCGCCGTGAAGCGCTCGCGTCCGGCACGCACGACGGCCTCCGCGAACGCCTCGTCTCCGTCTCCGTCCGAACCGCCGGCCTCAGCCGTCGTTTGCAGGGTATTCCCTGCCGTTTCGGCCGCCAATCGTTGCTTGACGCGGCGGAACGCGGCGCGCGTCTCGGCAGTGGCGAAGAAGCCTTCGTCCACGCCGGCGAGCGTCTCGCGTCCGGCATCCGGCTGCGCCAGGCACCCCGCCAGAAAACGGACCTCGAGCTCGTGAACGCCACCCAGAGCGTGGGGCGCAGGACCGGCCGCCTGCGCGGCGTGCTCACTCGCGGCGGCTCCACTCGTGGGTCGTCCGCTGCCGGCGAGCATGTAGCGCACGCTCTCGTCCGAGAGTCGCAGGCGATCGGCGACGTATCGCAACTCGTCGTCGCGCTCCATCGGCGTCGCTGCCTCCGAGAGGACCTCCCTGAGTCGCGCCACTGCGCGAGCCCGTCCGTCGGGCTTGTCGAGGTCGTGAGTAGCGAGCGCCAAGCGGACATGAAATTGTAGCAGCGATTGGGCGCTCTCGGCAAGCGCGCGGAAACCGTCGCCGCCGGCGCCCGAGAGCACGTAGTCGGCCGGGTCGAGGCCGTCGGGGATGCGCACGACGTGCAGCGACAGTTCCATGCGGCGGCCGAGCGTGAGGGCACGCTGCATGGCGCCGATGCCGGCAGCGTCGGCATCGAAGCACAGGTAGAGGTTCTTCGTCAGGCGCGACAGACGGCCGAGTTGTTGCTCGGTCAGGGCCGTGCCCATGCTCGCGACGACGTTGGCGATGCCGGCCTGCGCGAGAGCCATGACGTCCGTGTAGCCCTCGACGACGTAGACGCGATCCTCCTGGGCGGCCGCCGTCTTCGCCTTGTCGAGGCCGAACAGCGCCTCGCTCTTGTGGTACAAGGGCGTCTCCGGCGAGTTCAGGTACTTGGGCTTCTCGTCGCCGAGCGTGCGCGCACCGAAGCCCAGGGTGCGCCCGCGCTCGTCGGCGAGGGGGAACATGATGCGGCCGCGGAAGCGGTCGTACGGGCGGCCGCTCTTGCCGGGAATGACGAGGCCGGCGTCGAGCAGGTCCTGCTCGCTGAAGCCCTTGCCGCGCGCAGCATCGCGCAGCTTGTCCCAGCCGGGCAAGCTGTAGCCCAGGCGGAAGGTCCGGCAGACCTCGTCGCCGAGGCCGCGCCGCTCGAGGTACTCGCGGGCCGGCGCGGCCGCCTGCGCGTCGTGGTACACGCGCTCATAGTAGGCGGTCGCCTGCTCGAGGAGCGCCCGCAGGCGCTCGCGGCGGCGGCGCTCCGCGTCGCCGCGAGCCGTGGACTCCTCGTACTCGAGTTGGATGCCGTACTTGTCCGCCAGGTACTCGACGGCGGCCGGGAAGTCGAGGCTCTCCTTGGCCATGACGAAGCCGATGAGGTTGCCGCCGGCGCCGCAGCCGAAGCAGTAGTAGAGCTTCTCGCCGGGGTTGACGGAGAACGACGGCGTGCGCTCGTCGTGGAAGGGGCATCGGCCGCTGAAGTTGGCGCCGGCCTTGCGCAACTCGGTGTACTGGCCGACGACCTCGACCATGTCGGCGGTGGCCACCACCTGGTCGACGCTCGATTGGGCGATCCGCGGCATCAGCCGTCATCCTCGTCGCGCGGAGGCCGGCCGTCCGGCCCGGTGGACGAGGCGGCGCGCGGATCCGCGTCGTGAGCCCGCGCGGCGCGCGGCCGTCCACCCCGCGCCTCCGCGGCGCGAGCCCGTTGCTGACCCTCGAGGTACCTCATGCCGGCGGCGAGGCGGCGGCGCTGCCTCTTCTCGGGTCGCGGATGGCGGTCCCAGCTGCGCCAGTGGCGGCCGAGCCGGTCGTTGGCGACGATCAGCAGCGCCATGAGCCCGCCCATCCACATGAGGTAGAAGAGCGCGAAGAGGACCCAGGCCTCGGGCGCGCGATCGGTGACGGAACCCGCCGAGGGCGAACCGGCCGGCGACAGCCAGCCGAAGCCGAAGACGACGACGGCGGGCAGCACGGCCAGCGCGACGGCGGCCACCGTGGGCGCGATGGTGAGGAGGTGTCGGCGATCCACGGCCACCTCAGGAGGTCGGCGTGAGATTTCGGGCCATGAGCACTTCGTCATGATACTCGTCGCCGCGGCGGTACTGCGCGCGCCGGAGGCCCTCGCGCACGAAGCCGTGTCGCTCGTAGAAGCCGATCGCGCGGGGGTTGTCCGGGAAGACGCCGAGCGCGGCGCGCGTGAACTCGTGGCCGGCCGCCCAGGCGAGCGCCGCCTCGAGCAGTGCGCCGCCGATTCCAACGCCGCGGCGGTCCGCGGCCACCGACATGCCGACCCAGGCGACGTGCGCCGAGGCCGGGTGGGCGTCCGGCCACAAGCCCAGAGTACCGGAGATCTCGCCGTCGAGCTCGGCGAGCAGAAACAGCCCGCGCGCGGCCTCCGCGGCGTCAGCGATGCGACGTCGCCAGTCCCCGGCCTTCGTCTCGCCGGGGAGCAGCAGCAGCGTGACCTCCGGCTCGCGGGCGACCGCGTCGAGCAGACGGGTGACGGCGCGCGCGTCCCTCGTGCGTGCGTCACGCACGCTCAGCGCGCGCCCGCCGGCGAGCGTCGTCACGATCTCACGTCCGAGTCTTGCCACCGAGCGACCTCCCCCCTCGACCGGCGGGCGCGGCACTCCGGCCCGGGCCACCCTTCGGCAAGCCCGGGCCGGCGCCGGTGGTCGGTGCTTCGCGTCCCGCTACTTCTCGAGCCGCAGCTCGCCGCGCTCCTCGATGGCGGCCTGGGCCGCCGCGAGGCGCGCCACCGGAAGGCGGAACGGCGAGCAGCTCACGTAGTCCATCCCGACGCGGTGACAGAACTTCACCGTCGCCGGGTCACCACCGTGTTCGCCGCAGATTCCGACCTTGAGCTGTGGTCGCGTGCTGCGCCCCTTCTCGATGCCGATCTCGACCAGCCGCCCCACGCCCTCCTGGTCGAGGGTCGCGAACGGGTCTGCCGGCCAGATCTCGAGCGCCTCGCTGGTGTAGAGCGGCAGGAACTTGCCGGCGTCGTCGCGGCTGACGCCGAGAGTCATCTGCGTGAGGTCGTTGGTGCCGAAGCTGAAGAACTCGGCGACTTCGGCGATCTGGTCGGCGGTGAGCGCGGCGCGCGGGATCTCGATCATCGTGCCGACGAGGTAGTCGACGGTCACGCCCTGCTCGGCGAAGACCTTTTCGGCGACGTCGCGCACAACGGCCGTCTGGTGCTCGAGCTCCTTCTTGGCGCCCACCAGCGGGATCATGATCTCGGGGTGCACCGCCTGGCCTTCCTTCTGGACCAGACAGGCGGCCTCGAGGATGGCGCGGACCTGCATCGCCGTGATCTCCGGGTAGGCGATGCCGAGCCGGCAGCCGCGGTGGCCAAGCATCGGGTTGCTCTCGTGCAGGTCTTCGACCTTGGCCCTGACCACAGCCTCGCTGACACCGAGGGCGGCGGCCGTGTCGGCCGTGTCGGACTCCGCGTGCGGCAGGAACTCGTGCAGCGGTGGGTCGAGCGTGCGCACCGTCACAGGACGCTCGCCCATCACGCGGAAGATGCCGGCGAAGTCGTCGCGCTGCATCGGCAGCAGCTTGGCGAGCGCCGCCTCTCGCGCAGCCGCGTCGTCGGCGAGGATCATCTCGCGCACACTCATGATGCGCTCGCCCTCGAAGAACATGTGCTCGGTGCGGCAGAGACCGATACCCTCAGCGCCGAACTCGATGGCGTTGGTGCTCTGGTCGGGCTGGTCGGCATTGGTGCGCACACCGAGCGTGCGTGCCTTGTCGGCCCACTCCATGACCTCGGCGTAGTAGCGATACGAACCCGACTCCTCGGGGGTCATCGTCTTCTCGAGGAGCACCTGCAGGACCTCGGATGGGCTCGGGTCGAGCTCACCGATGATGACCTCGCCGGTGAAGCCGTCGATGCTGATCCAGTCGCCTTCCTTCACGGTGACGTCGTCCACCTTGAAGCTGCGCGCCTTCATGTCGATGTCGAGCGCGTCGCAGCCGACGATGCAGACCTTGCCCATCTGACGACCGACGAGCGCGGCGTGGCTCGTCATACCACCCTGTGCCGTGAGGATGCCTTGAGCGGCGTCCATGCCGCGGATATCGTCCGGGCTCGTGAAATCGCGGACGAGCAACACCTTCTCGCCCCTCGCCGCCCAGGCGACCGCGTCGTTGGCGCTGAAGACGACACGGCCGGTGGCGGCGCCGGGGCCGGCGGGCAAGCCCTTGGCCTTGATCCGGCCCTCGTCCGCGACGCGCAGCTTGTCCTCGGGCCCGAAGACGGGGCGCAGCAGCTGGTTGAGCTGCTCGGGCTCGATGCGCATCAGCGCCTCGTCCGGGTCGATCAGGCCCTGGTTGCACATGTCGACGGCGATACGGATCGCCGCCGGGCCGGTGCGCTTGCCGTTGCGCGTCTGCAGCATGAAGAGGCGGCCCTTCTCGATGGTGAACTCGAAGTCCTGCATGTCGCGGAGCTCGCTCTCGAGCGTCTGGCAGACGGCAATGAGCTCGTCGTAGACGTCCGGCCAGATCTCCTTGAGCTCGATCACCTGGCGCGGAGTACGCGTGCCGGCGACGACGTCCTCGCCCTGCGCGTTCACGAGGAACTCGCCGAAGAAGGCGTTCTCCCCGCTGGCGGGGTTGCGCGTGAAGCCCACACCGGTGCCGGACTCCTCGCCCGTGTTGCCGTAGACCATCGTCTGCACGTTGACCGCCGTGCCCCAGTCGTCGGGGATGTCGTACATGCGCCGGTAGGCGACGGCG
The DNA here is from genome assembly GCA_963709345.1 of uncultured Actinomycetes bacterium. Classification (GTDB taxonomy): domain Bacteria; phylum Actinomycetota; class Thermoleophilia; order UBA2241; family UBA2241; genus CAIXSE01. The sequence goes on along the minus strand of CAVPVX010000011.1, from coordinate 68,813 downwards.
CGGTCGTTGCCCCAGCTGCCGAAGACGGCGCTGATCGCGCCCCACAGCTGGTCCCGAGGGTCGTCGGGGAAGTCGTGGCCGGTACGCTCCTTGGCGGCCGCCTTGAACTCGGCGACGAGCTCCTTGAGGTCGTCGGCTGTGAGGCCGGTGTCCAAGGTCACGCCCCTGGCTTTCTTCATCGCCTCGAGGCGCTCCTCGAAGACGTCGCCCTCGTCGTCGCTCTCGGGCTTGCAGCCGAGCACGACGTCGCCGTACATGCTGACGAAGCGGCGGTAGCAGTCGTAGGCGAAGCGCGGGTTGCCGGTGCTGGAGATCACGCCCTGGACGGTCTCGTCGTTGAGGCCGAGGTTGAGGATCGTGTCCATCATGCCCGGCATCGAGGCGCGGGCGCCGGAGCGCACACTGACGAGCAGCGGGTCGGCGGCATCGCCGAAGGTCTTGCCGGTGTCCGCCTCCAGCGAGGCCAGCGCGGCCTCGACCTGAGCGTCGACGCCGTCGGGGTACCCGCCGTTCGCGGCGTAGAAGTTGCAGACCTCGGTGGTGATGGTGAAACCGGGCGGCACGGGCAGCCCGATGACCGTCATCTCGGCGAGATTCGCTCCCTTTCCGCCGAGGAGCTCCTTCATGCTCTTGGTTCCTTCGCTGAAGCGATAGACGTACTTGTCAGTCACTGGTGCCTCCCCCTGGGATCTTGATCCGTCGTGTCGCGGCGGGCGCCTGGAACGTACTCTGTGAAGTGGTGTGGTTCACGCCTGCGTGAGAGGCAGGCGGCTGAACTCCCCGATGCGGCCGATCAGGCCGGTGACGGCGGCGAGCTGCGCCAGTCGGTTGGCGCGCACGGCGTCGTCGGGGTCCATGACGAGGACGGCGTCGAAGTACCGGTCGACTGCCGGCCGCAGGGCGGCGGCGGCGGCGATGGCGCTCTCCAGCTCGAGGTGGTCGAGCGCGTCGAGCAGCGGACCGCGTGCGGCGTCGCACGCGGTCGCGAGCTCCCGCTCGGCATCGTCGGCGAAGAGCGCCGGATCGACGTGGCGCGATCCGGCCTCGGGGTCCTTCGCGGCCAGCGCGGCGCAGCGGTTGAAGGCGGTGACCGCGTCCTCGAAGTGGTCTCGCCCGGCCATCGCGGCAAAGGTACGGGCTCGCGCCGCCAGCGCCGGGAGGTCGCCGGCCGACGAGCCCAGCGCCGCCTCCACACTCGGGAAGGACAATCCCTCGTCGAGCAACAGCGCCTGCAGGCGCTCGCGAACGAACGCAGCCGTCTCGGCGACGATCGCCGCGCGGCGCGTGTCGTCGAGGCCTTCGATGCCCTGGAGCTCGAACTGGTCGACGGCGGACGTCAGCAGACCCGTGAGGGAGAAGCGCAGGCCGTACTCCAGCGCGACGCGCACGATGCCCATCGCGGCCCGGCGAAGCCCATAAGGGTCGCGGGAGCCGGAGGGCTTCTGGCCCGCCACCCAGGCGCCGACGATATTGTCGGCTTTGTCGGCGGTCGCCAGCAGCGCGCCGGCGACGGTGTCCGGAAGCGGCGCCGTCGCGGACAGCGGCCGGTAGTGCTCGCCCACGGCCCGGGCGACCCCCGCGCCGAGGCCGCCGGCCTCCGCGTACAGACCACCCATGACGCCCTGCAGGACGGGGAACTCGATGACGACCTGGCTCACCAGATCCGCCTTGGCGAGGCGGGCGGCGAGCCGGACCGCCTCGCCGAGGGGCGCCGCCGAGCCGTTGTCGCCGGCGGCCGTGGACACGCCGGGCGCGGCGGCAAGGCCCGCGACGAGGCCTCCAAGCCGCTGCGCCTTGTCGGCCAGCGAACCGAGCTTCTCGTGGAACACGACGCTGCCCAGCCTGTCGGCCATGGTGTCGAGGCCCTCGGCGATGTCGCGGTCGTAGGCGAACTCGGCGTCGTCGAGGCGGCCGTCGAGCACGCGCTCGTTGCCGCGGGTGACCAGTTCCGCCGCGGCCGGGTCGCCATTGGAGACGTAGAGGAAGGCGGGCAGCAGCTTGCCGCCGGCGTCGCGCACCGGGAAGTAGCGCTGGTGGCTCTGCATGGCCGTGACCAGCACCTCGACGGGCAGACGCAGGTGCCGCTCGGCGAACCCGCCGCGCGCGACGCTCGGCCACTCGGCAAGATAGACGGTCTCCGGGAGCACCCCGCCGGGATCGGACCACTCGCCGCCCGACTCCGCAGCGCCGGCGTCGAGCCCTTCGACGATGAGACGTCGGCGCTCGGCCTGCGAGACGATGACCTTCTGCGCGGCGAGCAGCTCCTCGTAGCGGTCGGCGGTCGTCACGGCGACCGGGCCGCCGAGCACGCGGTGCCCGCGGGAGGCGTCGCCGAGCGGGAGGCCGTAGAACTCCCCGCTCAGTGTGGCGTCGCCGAGCTTGCACACAAGCCAGCGGATGGGCCGCGAGAAGCGCAGGTGGTCGGCCTCGTCGACCGGCCGCGCGCCCCAGCGCATGCCGCGCGGGATCTGCAGGCCCGTCACGAGCCGTGAGACGACCCCCGGGAGGACCTCGCCGGCCGCCCGTCGCTCCGACTCGACGCGGACGACGGCGAACTCCGTGCCGTCGACGACCTCACGGCGCACGTCTTCGGGCTGGGCGCCGCGCGAACGCGCGAACCCCAGCCCGGCCCTGGTCAGGCCGCCGTCGGCGTCGTAGGCGAACTCGGCCTTGGGGCCGCGGTAGTCGTCGGTCTTCGCGGTCTGCCGCTCGGGGACGCCCTCGACGAGCACGGCGATGCGCCGCGGCGAGACGAGGGCGCGGACCGTGGCGCCGGCCTCGAGCAGGCGCTCCTCCTCGAGGAGCACGCGCGCCAGCCCCGGCGTGTCCGGCTTGTCGTCGAGCTGCCGGATCACCGATTCGCAGACCTTGTACGGGAGCTCCTCGCAGCCGATCTCGACCAGCAGGGTTCTCAAGCGTCCGCCCTGCCGCCGGCCGGAGCGGCTTCGCCGCCGGCCTCCGCCGCCGCATCGTCCGCAGCCTCGCGACCGTCGGCGACGACCTCGAGGTACAGCCCGGCCACCTTGCGCGCAAGGTCGCGCACGCGGCCGATGTGCATCGTGCGGTCGGTCACGCTGATGACGCCGCGGGCGTCGAGCATGTTGAAGGCGTGGCTGCACTTGAGCACGTGGTCGTACGCCGGGATCGGCAGGCGCGCCTCGATACACCGCAGCGCCTCGGCCTCGTGCTCGCGGAAGTGCCGGTAGAGCATCTCGGTGTCGGCGACCTCGAAGTTGTAGCGGCTGAACTGCCGCTCGTTCTCGCGATAGACGTCGCCGTAGGTGACGGTGACCTCTTCCCCGCCCTCGTCCCAGCGCGACCACACGAGGTCGTACACGCTGTCGACGCCCTGCAGATACATGGCGAGCCGTTCAAGACCGTAGGTGATCTCGATCGTGATCGGATCCAGGTCGAAGCCGCCGAGCTGCTGGAAGTACGTGAACTGCGTGGCCTCCATACCGTCGACCCATACCTCCCAGCCCTGGCCCCACGCGCCGAGCGTGGGGCCCTCCCAGTTGTCCTCGACGAAGCGCACGTCGTGTTCGGCGAGGACGATGCCGAGAGCCTCGAGCGAGCGCAGGTACACGTCCTGGATGTCCGGCGGCGACGGCTTGATGACCACCTGGTACTGGTAGTAGTGGCCGAGGCGGTACGGGTTCTCGCCATAGCGCCCGTCGGTCGGGCGCATGGAAGGCTCCACGTAGGCGGCCCGCCAGGGTCGCGCGTCGAGGCAGCGCAGGAAGGTGGCGGGGTTGAAAGTACCGGCGCCGACCTCGGTGTGGTACGGCTGGACGACGACACAACCTTGCTGTTCCCAGAAGGCCTGCAAGCGGGCGATGATCTGCTGGAACGTGGGGAGCTCGCGTGAGACGGCTGCACCCGGGGCGTGGTCGGTCACGTGTCCTTTCGAGTCGGAGCGCCGATTCTAGCAGGGTGAGCGCCGGCGCGACAACGGCGGCCGCCGCGCGGACGCCGGAGCGGGGCGCGCGCCGGTGACGACGGATGTTCCATGGACCCGTTGTCTGCAGTGGGTACACTCCGGGTCACCACCCGTCGGAAGGCGGTTGGGGCGTGAGGGTGCGCGTGCGACGGCGACGCGAGCGTTGACGGGACGAACGCGACGGCGACGCGAGCACCGCACCCGTTCGCCGGCGGCTCACTCGCGCCTCTCGAGCCGCTCATGGGCGGCGGCGGCGTGACGGGCAGCCGCCTCTCAGCCGGCTCTGCCCGCGAAACGCAGCGCCCGCAGCTGCGAGCCCGTGTGGTACGCGTAGAGGGCGTGCACATCGCGCAGAGCCTCGGCGGCGGCCTCCGACGGAGGCTCCGCGCGCAGCTCGGCGAGCGACCCCCCGACGGCCGAGCGAAGGACGGCGACGGCCTCCGGGGTGATCGGCAGAGCGTCGCCGAGGCACCGGCCGCACACGAGCCCTCCCCTGGCGGAGGAGAAGCCAAGCGCTCTGTCCCCGGCGCCGCAGGCGGCGCACTGGTCCAGCACGGGCAGGTAGCCGGCCTCGTACAGCAGCTTGAGCAGCGCGCCGAGCACGAGAGGCGCCTGGGTGGCCGGGCCGCACAGGCCGCGGTCGAGCTCCCGCAACGTGTTGCGCAGCAGTGCGAACACGCGCTCCTCGGGTTCGTGCTCCGGAGTGAGACCGGCGGCGGCCTCGCAGACCACCGCCGCCGCCGTCAGCGCCTCGCGATCGTCGCGCAGACGCGAGAAGACGTCGACGAGCTGGGCTTGCGTGACCGTGTACAGCGACCGGCCCGGGTGCAGCAGCAGGTCGCACACGTTGAAGGGCTCGAGGCGGCCACCCCAGCGCGACGTCGTCTTGCGCACGCCCTTGACGACGGCGTCGACCCGCCCGAGCTCGCGCGTGAAGAGGCGTACGATGCGGTCGGCCTCTCCCAGCGGACGCGAGCTCAACACGACGGCCCGGGCCTTCTCGACCCGCGCCATCAGAATCCGCCGCCGTCGCGCCGGCGCGCCCAGACGACCCGGGGCACGCCGCTCAGGTCGGTCCGTTCGCGGGCGGGTCCGTACCGAGCCGGCCGCCGTCAGGAACTCCCGCACGGCGGCAGCCTGGCCGATCCCGACCTCGACGGCGAGCGTGCCGCCGCGGCGCAGCCACCCGGCGGCCTGCGCGACCAGTCGCCGGTAGACGTCAAGCCCGTCTGCGCCGGCGACGAGCGCGAGCCGCGGCTCGTAGTCACGGACGTTCGGCTCGAGCTCCGCGTACTCGGCCTCGGCGATGTACGGCGGGTTGCTGACGATGAGGTCGTAGCGCCGTCCCTCCGGCAGGCCGGCGAACAGGTCAGACGGCAGGAAGTCGACGCGGCGCTCGAGGCCGAGGCGCTCGGCATTGCGCCGCGCCACCGCGAGAGCCGCCTCGCTGACGTCGCCGGCGTCGACGTGGACGAAGGGGTTCTCGGCGGCCAGCGCCAGAGCGACACAGCCGGAGCCCGTGCCGACGTCCAGGACGCGAGGCTCGGGCAGGACGACGAGGTCGTCACGTGCCGCCGGCTCCTCCGCGAGCACCTCGAGCGCTACCTCCACGAGCGTCTCTGTCTCGGGGCGCGGGATCAGCACGTCGGGCGTGACCTCGAGCTCGACGGCGCGAAAAGCGCGCACGCCGCGGATGTACGCGACCGGTTCGAACGCCTCGCGGCGTCGCAGGCACACCTCGAAGCGCTCCGCTTCGGCCGTGGTCAGCAGACGCTCCGGCCTGCGGAACAGCTCCGAGCGGGACACGCCGATCGCCGCGGCAAGCAGGAGCTCGGCGTCGAGGCGCGGCGAACGCGAACCGCTCGCGCGCAGCCGCCGCGCGGCCGCGCGGAGAGCGTCACCCACGCTCCGCGGCTCGCTCACGTTCAGCCGCCGCCGGCCGCCGCCAGCTGCTTGCGCCGGTCCTCGGCGGCGAGCGCCTCGGTGAACTCGTCGAGGTCGCCCTCCATCACCTCGGCGATGCGGTGGCTGGTGAGCCCGATGCGGTGGTCGCTGACCCGGTTCTGCTGGAAGTTGTAGGTGCGGATCTTCTGCGAGCGGTCGCCGCTGCCGACCATGCTGCGCCGCGCCGCACCGCGCTCCTCGTCCTGCCGGGCCTGCTCCAGATCGAAGAGCCGGGCGCGCAGGATCCGCATCGCCTTGTCCTTGTTCTGCAGCTGGCTCTTCTCGTCCTGGCAGCTCACCGACACGCCGCTGGGCACGTGCGTGATGCGCACCGCCGAGTCGGTCGTGTTGACGCTCTGACCGCCGGGCCCGCGGGCGCGAAAGATCTCGATGCGCAGGTCGTTCGGCTGGATGTCGACCTCGATGTCCTTGGCCTCGGGCAGCACAGCCACGGTCGCGGTCGAGGTGTGGATGCGCCCGGCGGCCTCGGTCACCGGCACGCGCTGCACGCGGTGGACGCCGCCCTCGTACTTGAGCGCGGAGTAGGCGCCCTGGCCCTTGACCTCGAGCGTCACGTCTTTGAAGCCGCCGTCGTCGTTCTCGTCGGCCGACATGATCTCGACCTCGAAGCTCTTGGCCTGGGCGTACCGCGTGTACATGCGCGCCAGCTCGCCGGCGAAGATGCACGCCTCGATACCACCGGTGCCGGCGCGGATCTCGATGATCACGTCCTTGGCGTCGTTGGGGTCGCGCGTGAGCATGCGCACGCGGATCTCCTCGCTGAGCTCGTCGATCCGGCGGCGCCCCTCGAGAAGCTCCTCCTGAGCGAATTCGCGCATCTCGGCGTCGGACGAGTCGTCGCCGAGCAGGACCTCGGCGTCGGCGACCGTGCGCTCGACATCCCGATACGTCACGGTGAGCTCGTGGACCGGTTGCAGCTCGGCATGTGCGCGGGCGACGTCGGCGTAGCGCCCGCGGTCGCCGATCACCGCAGGGTCGGCGAGATGGGTGTTGAGCTCCTCGTAGGAGCGTTCGATCTCGGTGATGAGGTCGTCGATGGCGGCCATGGACCCAGCTTACGCCATGACCTCCACGCCCTTGACCGGCGGGCGGTCCTGGGGCTCGAGCTCGATGATCTTCTCGAGCGCGGCTATCGCGACTTCGACCTGGGCACTGTCCGGCTGCTTGGTGGTCATCCATTGCAGCGCCAGGCCCGGGGCCATGATCACGCGGACCACGCGGTTGTCCTCGCGGCGGCCGGCGAAGCGGATGATCTCGTAGCTGATCCCGGCGATCAGCGGGATGAGCACGACCCGGCTGAGGACCAGCAGGTACCAGTCCGGACGGCCGACGATCGCGAAGACGAAGATCGAGACGACGAGGACGATGAGCAGGAACGACGTGCCGCAGCGGAGGTGCAGGGTCTTGTACTTCTCGACGTTGGCGACGGAGAGCTCCTCGCCGTGCTCCAGCGCATGGATGCTCATGTGCTCCGCGCCGTGGTACTCGAAGACGCGGCGCAGATCCTTGATCTGCGTGACGATGGCGAGGTAGACGATGAAGATGCCGACGCGTACGAAGCCCTCGACGAGCCAGAAGGTGAAGCCGTCGCCGAGCTGCGCGCGCAGCAGCCCCGTGAGGAAGAGCGGCGCGATGAAGAAGAGGCCGATGGCGAAACCGAAGGCGATGATCAGCGTGACGCCGATCTCCCTCTTGCTGAGCTCCTTCTCCTCCTCGCCGAGCGACTCGTTGGCCGAGATCGTGAGGGCGCGCACGCCGATCGCCAGCGACTCCACCAGGGCGACGACCCCGCGCAGAACGGGGAGTTTGAGCGCAGGGTACCGCTTCATCCAGCTCTCGAGCGGCCAGTGATGCAGGCCGATGCTGTCGTCGGGGCGGCGCACGGCGAGCGACCAGTTGTCGACGCCGCGCATCATCACGCCCTCGATGACGGCCTGGCCGCCGATCTGAGCGCGCTTCGCGGCCAGCGCGGGAAACGCCAGGGCTACGAGAAGGAGGCGCGCGATCATCGCGGCGTCCTCAGCGGGACCGGGAAGCTCGCGCTCACCGCGACGCGGCCGGTCCGTCGACGTCCTCCGGCCGGTACGGCCTGCCGCAGGTCATCTTGCCCTCGGGGCAGTCCCCGTACAGACACCCGGGGCCGCTGCCCTCGAACAGCTTCGGGGCCAACTCCTTGACCATGTCCCGCATCTGCCAGGCGAGGTCGCGGATCTCCCACTGGGCGCGATTGCAGCAGCGCACCTGGAAGAAGTGGCGCAACTCGCGCGCGTTCATGGTGACGACGATCTTCGTCTCGGCGGCGTTCGGGAGCACGAAGCGGGCGTCCTCCTGGACGCTCTCACGGGTACGGCCCTCAGCGAGCCCCAGCTCGACGAGCTTGTCGTAGGCGACGCGCGCGTCGTCCATGGCCTTGGCGAACACGGCCGCCGCCTCGGGGACCGCGGCGACGCTGGGCGGCACGACGAAGCTGTCGGCCGACCCGAAGCTGACGTACCGCTGCGACTGCTGGTTGTAGCTGGCGACGCGGTGCCGGACGAGTTGGTGCGTGCAGGCTCGACTGACGCCGTCCACGGCAAAGCTGAAGCCGGCGTGCTCAAGCGCCGAGTGGTGGCCGCTGCGCACGAGTATGCGGACCAGCTTGGCCACGTCGTCGCCGCTCATCTCCTGCTTGAGATCGGCGGCGGACACGGGTGCATAGCACAACCGACCCGCGATCGCGACGGCGCGATCCGGGTCGGGCGTGTGCTGCAGGAGAGTGACGCGGAGCGTGGCGCTCATCGCACGCCCTCGTCAGGCCTTGGCGGCGTCAGCCTCGACGGGCGCGGCTTCGGAGGCCGCAGCCTCGACGGGCTCGGCCTTGACCGCCTCGACCTTGGCGGCCTTGGGCGCCTTCTTGGCGGCCTTCGGCTCGACGGGCTCGGCTCTCTTCTCGAGACGGCGCTTGAAACGGTCGACGCGACCGCCGGAGTCGACCAGCTTCTGCTTCCCGGTGTAGAACGGGTGACACTGCGAGCAGAGCTCTACGTGCAACTCCTTCTTGGTGCTGCGCGTCGTGAACGTGTTGCCGCAGCTGCAGCGCACGGTCGCCTCTTCGTACTGCGGATGGATATCGTTCTTCATCTTCACGGATCCCTTCGTGAGAAAACCCGGTGGTGGCAGGCGTGGCCCGCACGGGGGCCGAAGCGGCATGATAGCACGAACCGCCCCACGCCTTCGAATCGCCCCCCGCGGCCGCGCGTGGCGCTCGCGCCGGACCGGGACCTCACGTGGGCGGGCGCCGTCCCGGCATGACCGGCGCGGCGCGGACCCGACGAACGCCGCGACGGTGGTCGTCGCGCAGCGCCCCGCCGACGGTGACTACCGCGAGTTCTTGATCAACGCGCTGAGGAACTCGGCGTTGTTCTTCGTCTCACGCGTCTTCTTGATCAGCAGCTCGATGGCCGCCGCGGGGTCGAGACTATGGAGCACGGAGCGGAGCTTCCAGACGGCCGCGGCCTCGGCGGGCTCCATCAGCAGTTCTTCCTTGCGCGTGCCGGTCATCTCGATGTCGATGGCCGGGAAGACACGCTTGTCGGCGAGCTTGCGGTCGAGCCGGATCTCCATGTTGCCGGTGCCCTTGAACTCCTCGAAGATCACCTCGTCCATGCGCGAGCCGGTGTCGACGAGCGCGGTGGCGAGGATGGTGAGAGAGCCACCCTCTTCGATGTTGCGCGCCGCTCCGAAGAACTTCTTCGGCGGGTACAGCGCCGTGCTGTCGACGCCGCCCGAGAGGACGCGGCCGCTCGCCGGCGTGTTGAGGTTGAAGGCGCGAGCCATGCGTGTGATCGAGTCGAGCAGCACGACGACATCACGGCCCATCTCGACGAGCCGCTTGACGCGGTCGAGGACGAGCTCGGTGACCTGGACGTGATTCTCGCTCGGCTGGTCGAAGGTGCTGGCCACGACCGTACCGATCACCGAGCGCTGCATATCGGTGACTTCCTCCGGACGTTCGTCGACGAGCAGGACGAAGAGGTCGATGTCCGGATTGTTGGCGGCGATGGAGTTCGCCAGCTTCTTGAGGATCGTCGTCTTACCGGCTTTCGGCGGAGAGACGATGAGCCCTCGCTGGCCCTTGCCGATGGGGCAGAGCAGATCCATGATGCGCGCCGCCGTGTCGTGCTCGTCGGTCTCGAGACGGAGTCGCTCCTCGGGGAACAGCGGCGTGAGCTTCTCGAACACCGGGCGCTGGCGCGCGGCGTCAGGATCCATGCCGTTGATGCCGTCGATCTTGAGAAGGGCATTGTACTTCTCATTGTCCTTGGGCTCGCGCACCTGGCCGGCGACTTCATCGCCGCGACGCAATCCGAAGCGACGGATCTGGCTCAGGCTCACGTACACGTCGCGGTCGCCCTGGCTGAACCCGCCCGTGCGAAGGAAGCCGAAGCCGTCCGGGAGCACGTCGAGAATGCCGGTGCAGGGGATGGTCGGGCGATCGTCGCGCTGCTCGCCGCCTCCACCGCCCCCGCCCTGACGCTGCTTGTCGCGGCCGCGGCGGCCCTTGCTCTTGCCCTGGCGCTGCTGGCCCTGCTGCTGGCCCTGCTGCTGGCCCTGCTGCTGGCCCTGCTGCTGGCCTCCGCCCTGCGGCGGGCGGTCGCCGTCCGCGGTGGGCTTGTCGGCGGGCTGCGTGCCGGAAGAAGGGGCGTCCGCGGCGAGCTTGTCGACGGCGACAGAGGCATCGCCGGGAGCGTCGGCGGCGGGCTTGTCGGCGGCGGGCTTGTCGGCGGCGGGCTTGTCGGCGGCGGGCTTGTCGGCGGCGGGCTCAGCGGCCGCAGGAGACGGCGGCGGAGTCGCGGCGGCGGCCACGCGCGGCGCCTTGGCAGCGGCCGGCTTGCGGGCCGGCGCGGCGGCGGTCTCGACCGCCGGCTCGTTCGGTACCGTCATCTGATCTGTCTGTTCGTCAGTGCTCATGGGCTCCCGTGACTCCCGGCGTCGCCCAGCATGGCTGTGCGCCACGGCGCTGGAGAGATGCCATACGAGTAGAGGTGGATGGTGCGATGGAAGGCGGAGTCCGTGCGGGCTCCGTCCCAGAGTATGTCATACCGCGCAAGAGATTCCCAGTACTCTCGTGGGCCGTCGCCACCGACGGCGTGGACCCGGCCCGGCGTCGGAGGCGCCCCGCGGGGTCACGGGTCTCGATCGGAACCCCCTGCGCCACGCACGACGCGAGAGCACTCGTGCGACGACGCGACCGGAAGGGGGCACTCAGTGTATCGGACGGGCGCTCAGGAACTGAAGCCGCCGGGCGCGGCGGTCGCACCGCGGCTCAAGCCCGAGGATCCCACAGGGGCGGCGGCCCGGCGTCGGAGTCGGCCCCCTCTTCCTCCACGCGCCGCAGGATCGTCCCCAGCACTTCGTTGAGGTTGGCGTCGAGACTCGGCCCGTCGACGACCGGGACGCCGAGCGCCCGGGCCCGGCCGACGATGTACTTCTGGATCCGGCGGATGTCGGCGAAGTGCTCGATGTAACGCCGCAACGGGCGGATGCCCCCCGTCTCCCACTCGCGCACGGTGAAGTTGCCGCGGTGGCGGTCCTTGTCGCCGACGGCGAGCACCAACTCGAGGACGATGGCCTCGCCCCAGCGCGAGCGGTCAAGGTACCCGGGGACAACGTGCACGCCCTCCACCACGAGGCGCTGCGCCTCGTCGATTCCGCGAGCGATGAGCGCTTCGATGCCGACGGACACTGCCTTCGTCTGCTCGATGAACCCCATCTTGCTGAGGTCGGTCTCACGCGGCACGGGCACGCGCACGGCCGACGCGGCGTCGAACGACGACGTGTGGATGGCCGGCATCAGCTCCGGGGCGAAGAAGGCGCGCATCGTCTGGCGGACCATGTCCGTGCTGATCACGCGGGTGATGCCGAGCCGGTGAGCCAGCTGGGTCGCCAGCGTGCTCTTGCCGACGCCGGTTGCGCCGCCGATGAGCACGATCAGGGGAGTCTCCAGACGGCGGAGCTTCTGCCACTGGCGAAAGCGCTCGATGAGGACGTCGCCCTCGGCCGGCCCGAGCTGCTCGAGCGCGATCTCGCGCAGGTCGCCGAGGGTGAGCGCCGCCGGGCCGCAGCGCTGCAGACGCCGCTCCACGGCGGCGGCCACGTTGTAGGCCCGCTCCGGGGCGAGGCCCGTGGCCATCAGGGTCTGCGCCATGAGACCCTTGCTGAACGGCGCGGACGCCCCCTCGTCGACGAGCGGGGTGTCGCGGTCGTCGGTCGCCATCAGCGCCCCGGCGCGTCCCGGGCCGCGCCGGTCACGGGTTGCCCGGCGCGGCGCGCCGCGAAGCGCTCGGCGGCGAGCGCGGCGAGACGGTCGACCGCCGGCCCCAGCTCTCCGGCGAGAGCGACCGGCTCGTTGTCGCAGAACACGAGTTCGCGCCCGAACGTCGCAGCGGCCTCGGCGACCACGTCGACGGCCGCCGCCTTGATCTCGGTGAGGAACACCTCCGCCTCCGCGGCGGCGCGCTCGACGGCGAGCGTGAGGCGCGCGCGGTCGGCGAGGTCGCATGACACCAGCACGACGTCCGCTCCGTGCTCTTCGGCGAGCGCCCGCTCGAGCGTCGGCGCGGCGCCCCTGGGAGCCGTCGTGAAGAAGGCCACCCGGCGCCCGCGGACGGACTGCGCCGGCCGCGGCCGGAACACCGTCGCGATCGTCTCGAGCCGGGGGTTCACAGCTCGGGCCGCGGCGGTCAGCGCCTCGACGTCGCCGGGCTCGGCGAACGGCAGCTCGCACTGGGTGATGACGAGGACGTCGCTGAGCAGCAGCCGGTACGTCCCAAGATAGCCGCTCACGTAGTCCGGCGGCTGGCCGGCGCCGGCCACGCAGAGTGTCGCGTCGGCGGCCACCGGCGGCACGACCGCGCCGCTGCCCTCGATGACGGCGAGCGCCGCGCCGCTCGACTCCACGAGCGGCAGCGCGACGCGGACGTTGTCGTCGAACGGCGCGCCGGCGAGCCCGCCGCCGCACCGCCGGCACCCGATCGCCATGACACCGGCGAGCGCGGCGTCCTCGTAGCAGTCGCTCGCCGCGTGCCTGCCGGCGCGTGAGGCGGCGAGCAGGTCGGCGGAGCCAAGCCCCTCGCCGCCGGCGATCACCTCCGGCTCCGGCGGTCCGCCGCGGCCCATGGCAACGACGATGAGGCCGCCGTCCGCCCGCCGAGCGGCGTCGAGCCGCCGCGCCAGCCAGCCGCTCACGGCGGTCTTGCCGACCCGCTTGCCCGTGCCGATCACGGCGAGGGACGGCATAGCCTCCAGCCGCGCGAAGGCCTGCGGCCGCACCTCGGTGTCTGCGGCCACGTACCGGGCGCCCTCGGCGAGCGCGGCGCTCATGAGGAGAAAGCGCTCGCGGTACCCGACGACCGGCTCGTCGCTGAGATCCACGAGCGCGGCGGCGCGCGCCGAGCGCAGGGCCGCGCGCACCGCGTCGAGCGCCTCGTGCACCGCACCCGACCGCAGTTCGACGACGTCGAGTCTCGGCAGGCCGACCTCCGCCGCGAGCGCGGGCAGCCCGGGGCCCGCGGTCGCGCCGCCGCGCAGCTTCTCGCGCCCCCCGGCGAAGAGACCGGCGACGACATCGTAGCTGTCGCCCAGGCCTGCCAGCGCGGCGGCCACGACCGGTGGGTAGTGTTCGCCGTCGATGAGAGCGACGGCGCGCGGCAGGCTCTTGCCTATCGCACTTCCTCCTCGGGCACGGAGCAGATGTACTTCTCGAAGGAGGCCGTAGATGGCACGAAGTCGATCAGCGTCTCCTCCCCGTGGAACGGGTACTTGCGCACCACCCGCACGCGGTCGTCGTCCACGCGGATCACGTTGTAGCAGGCCTTCGTGTTGCCGCGCAGGCGAAGCGAACTGCAGGTCCCGGCGTTCACCACGAAGAGGCGCTCGAGACGCCACGCGTACGGCACGTGCTTGTGCCCCGAGAGCACCAGGTTCACGCCACACTCCTGGAGCACTTCGAGCAGGTCCCCGGCGTCGTAGACGATGTTGCGCTCACGACCCGTGCCCGGGACGGGAAGCAGGTGGTGGTGCAGCATGAAGATGCGGAACGCGGCCGGGCGGGCGTACTCCTCCCTGAGCCGGTCATAGAGCGCCCGGCCGATCTGGCCGTGGTCGAGATCCGGCTCCGTCGAGTCGACGGCGACGATCGTCAGGTCGTCAAGATGGATGTTCTGCCAGCGCGGCCCGACCATCTCCTCGAAGTGCACGTACCCGACGTTGCGGGCGTCGTGGTTGCCGGGGATCACGACCTGCGGCGCCTCGATCCGCCGCAGATACTCGCAGGCGGTCACGTAGTCCTGGCGGAAGCCCATCTCGGTGAGGTCGCCAGTGCAGAGGACGATCTCCGGAGCCAGCTCGTTGAGCTCGATGACGACGCGGTCCATGAGGCTGGGCACGAAGTACGGAGAGCCGGCGTGCAGATCGCTGATGTGGGCGATGGTGAGCTGCGTCATCCTGTGCGTCCCCCGCGGACCGCCTCAGTCCCGGGTCACTCTACCACCACGATACGGCCCGGGCCCTGCTTGTCGAGCACCGCGAAGCTCGTCTGGCCGCCCTCGCGACGAAAGCGCAGGCGCATGGTGGTACGTCCGACGCGCAGGCTGCTGAGCGTGACCTCGCCGAGCCACTTGGGCAGCACCGGGTTGTGCACGTAGACGATGTTCTCCTCGGCCTGCGCGTAGATGCCGAGCATCGCCTGGAGGACGACGAAGAGCGCAGCCGAGGAATTGGCGGCGGGCGAACACGCCATGGGGAACGAGACCGGCCGGTCGATCGCCTGCCGGGTGAAGCCGCAGAACATCTCCGGTAGCCGCGAGTACTCGTGCGCAGCCGCCGCCTCGACCAGTCCCCAGGCGAGGCGGTTCGACTCCTGGACGTACCCGTGCTTCTTCATGCCGTTGGCGATCAACGCCGTGTCGGCCGGCCAGACGCTCCCGTTGTAGAAGCTCACCGGGTTGTAGGCGCGCGCCTCCTTGCTCACGGTGCGGACACCCCACCCGGTGAACATGTCCGGCGAGGTGAGACGCTTGACGACCGCCGGGACGTGCTCTTCGGCCACGATCCGCGACCAGAGGGCGTGACCGATCGTCGAGCACACCGTGCGCACTTGCCGCTTCCGGCCGTCGAGAGCCATGGCGAAGTAGCCCTCGTCCTCCATCCAGAACTGCTCGTTGAACGATCGCTTCAGCCTGGCCGCATCCTGAGACAGACGCTCGGCCCGCTCGACGTCGCCGAGCTGGCTGAAGACGGCGGCGAGGCGGCGCTTGGCGTAGTAGACGTAGCCCTGCGTCTCGGCCAGGGCGATCGGCCCCTCCGCCTGCGACCCGTCGGCGTGCATCACGGCGTCGGCAGAGTCACGCCACCCCTGATTGCGCAGCCCCTGCCGGGAGCGCCGCTCGTACTCGACGAAGCCGTCGCCGTCCGGATCGCCGGCGCCGTCGATCCAGCCCAGAGCGGCATCGATGGCGGCCGAGCGCATCTCGAACCCGTCGAGGTCACCGGTCCACATCGCGAGCTCGGCGACGAGCAGCAGCCAGAGCGGGGTGGCGTCGACGGAGCCGTAGTAGGGGGTGTGCGGCACGGCGCGGAGCTCGGCGAGCTCGCCGCGCCGCAGTTCGTGCATGATCTTGCCGGGTTGCTCCTCGCGAAAGGCGCTGTCGTGCGTGCCCTGGCGACGCGCCAGGAAGTCCGCCGCGGCCTGAGCCCAGCGCACGTCGAGCAGCAGGGTCTGCAGGCCGAGCAGCGCCAACTCGCGACCGAACGGGGCCATGAACCAGGGCAGCCCGGCCAGCGCGATCCGCTCTCCGCCGATGGTCGTCGAGAGCATGCGCAGGTCCTGCTGCCCGCGTCTCAGGACCAGGTTGACCGTGTCGTTGTCGGTGAAGACGCCGCTGGCCCCGGACTCCCAGCGTTCGTGGTCGCGCCGCAGGGCGCCGAGAGCCTGGTTGAACGGGACGACGTCTTCCCCGGGCGCCTCCGGCCCCACCACCCGCATGTCGTAGCTGAGCACCACACGCGCTCCGGGCGCCAGCCGCAGCCGATAGCGCGCCCTGCCCTGCCTGATCGAGTCCGGCGGGTCCTCGAAGTGGATGATCGTCCTGCGGACGACCTCGTCCAGGCCCAGGTACGCGAGTGACAGACAGTCGCCTTCTACCTTGGGCTCCAGCCGCGTGCCCCTCCTGCGCCGGCGTGTGCCCCGGATCTCGAAGAGATCGGCGAAGTCCGCGGCGAAGTGCAGGTCGAGCACGAGATCGACCTCGCGCCGGTCGTAGTTGCGCACGCGCACGCGCTCGTACACGCGGCCGGAGACGAAGCGCGTGCGCCGGACGTGCACGCTGGCCTGCGGCAGAGTGCGCCCATCCGCGGTTCGCGCCTCGAGGTTGGTCAGCTCGATCGTGGCCGAGTACCCGCGCTCGGCGCTCGCGCTCAGCAGCACCGGCTGGCGTCCCGCGATCGTCAGCTCGTGCCGGCTGAGGTGCCGGGTGTCGCGGTAGTAGAGCCCGAGAGCAGAATTCTCCGCGCCCGGGATCTGACCGAGCTCGTTGGAGTAGAGGAAGAGGTCGCCCTCCTTGATGGAGAGACGAGACGTGCGGCCGCCGCTCATCACGTAGCGCTCGGCGCTGGTCGTCGCCACGGGGTCGACCGCGGCCGGCCGGTCACGCTGCGGCGACGGTCCCTCGGGCTGCTCTCGGGACGCGCTCATGACTCGGCTCACCTCCTCCGATCGGGAGAGCCCGGGAAGCGGCGGGCGAGCCGTGGCATTTCGTCCGCCGGCCCAGATCTCACCCTGTCGCCTCGAGAAACAACCGCATGAGCGAGGGACCGTCGTCCACCACGAGGCCGGTGTGCGACGCCTGCGACTCGCCGAAGGCCATGGCGCCACCGCCGCCCCTGCCCGGTAGCGGCTCGCTGATGACGAAGGGCACGGGGCCGACGGCGTGCGTCTGCGTGCGCACCGGGGTCAGATGATCGGGCAGCACCATGACGGCCGGGCGCGTCGGCGCCAGAAGGATCGGCGCCAGCACCTCGGAGTCGACGCGGGTGATGGCGCGGACCTTCTCGGCCAGATCGCCCATGTGGGCGGCCTCGTCCGGCGCCTCCACGTGCACCCACACGAAGTCGTGGTCCTCGAGCGCGGCGACGACGGCCCGCGCCTTGGCGCCGTAGTCGGTCCGCAGATCGCCGGTGGCGCCGGGCACGTCGACCACGTCGAGCCCGACCACACGGCCCAGCCCACGCACGAGGTCGACCGCTCCGACGACGGCGCCGCTCAAGCTGTACAGGTCGGAGAAGCGGGGCATGCGCGGCGCCGTGCCCTCGCCCCAGAGCCAGGCGCTCGTTCCGGGTCGGACGCGCTCGAGGACGTCGTCCGCCCGCCGCTGAAGCTCGCCCAGGCGCGCTGCGGGGGAGCCGTCGGCGGCGACGCCCGCGGCGACGCCGGGCAGCTGGCCGGCCACCGGCTGCTCGAGGATGTCGTGCGGCGGCGTGCACGGCACGACGGCGCCGCCGCGCCAGACGAGCAGGTGGCGGTAGCTGACCCCGGTGTGGAACTCGAAGGGTCCGCCGCCGAGCTCGGCCTCGAGCGCCTCCACGCAGAGGCGCGCCTCCGCGGTGTCGATGTGACCGGCGGTGTTGTCCTTCATCACGCCGCCGGCGATGGTGACGAAGTTCAGGCGGTACGCGACATCATCGGGGCCGAGGTCGACCCCGATACTGGCCGCCTCGAGCGGGCTGCGCCCGCTGTACACGGCGGCCGGGTCGTACCCGAGCAGCGCGAGGTTGGCGACGTCGCTGGCCGGCGCCATGCCGTCCGGCACCGTGTGCACGAGACCGACGATGCCACCGCGGGCCAGGCCGTCCATGGCGGGTGTGTCCGCCGCCTCGAGCGGCGTGCGCCCGCCGAGCGCGGCCTGCGGCTCGTCGGCCATGCCGTCGGGAACGAGCAGGACTCGTTTGCGCATCAGTTCCTCCTTCGCGAGCGATCCGGCGGAAGCGGCATGATCACCCGGCGCCGCCCAGCACCATCATCGGCGACAGCTCGAGAGCAGTGTACTTCGGGCGGTACGACTCGACGTCGTAGTAGCGGTCGACGTCGACGACCTTCTTGGTGGCCACGACCTCCTCGATCGGGACGGAGCCGTAGCGGCCGCCGGCCAGCGCGACCATGCGTCCCGTCTCGCCGCGCAGGATCAGGTCGAGAGCGAGATTGCCGTACGCCGTCGGCACGATACAGTCCACGGCATCCGGCGCCCCGCTGCGCACGAGATAGCCGAGGTTCATGCTGATCATGTCGATCTTGCGGCCGTCGTTGAACCGCGGCGAGAGCTCCTTGATACGGGCGCTCACGCGCTGCCCGATGCCGCCGAGCTTGGCGTGACCGTACTGATCCTTCTCGCCGCCCTCGAACACCATCTCGCCGCCGGCGGGCATCGCGCCCTCGCTGACGATGCACACCGCGAGCTTGTCCGGGTGTGCGTTGCGATCGGCGACGATCAGCTCGGTGAGCTTCTCGATCTCGAACTCGTGCTCGGGGATGAGGCAGCGCTGGGCAGCGCCGGCGAACGTCGGCAGAAGCGCGGTGAACCCCGCGTAACGGCCGAAGACCTCGAGCACGACGATGCGCTCGTGTGAAGCCGCCGAACTGGTCACCTGGTGTGCGAGCTGAATGGTGCGGTTCACGCAGGTGCCGAAGCCCATGCAGTAGTCGGTGCCGGGCACGTCGTTGTCCATGGTCTTGGGGATGGCCACGACGGGAAAGCCGCGGCGGCCGAGCTCGACGCCGTAGCTCAGCGTGTCGTCGCCTCCGGCGGGCACCAGGAAGTCGACGCCGAGGAACTCGAGATTGGCGATGACCTCGTCGGTCAGGTCGTTCTTCTCGGCCGTGTACGTCTCCTGGAGGTGAGCCGGCACGTCCTTCGCCGGCACGGCGCTCGGCCGCGTGCGCGAGGAGTGCAGGAAGGTCCCGCCGGTGTACGCGTGCCGGTTCACGAGCTCCGCGGTCAACTGCATGACGCAGGCGCTGTTGTCCGCGGCCTCGTCGCGACGCAGCTCGACGAGCCCGGCCCACCCGCGACGGATGCCGATCACATCGAAGCCCTCGCTCAGCGCCCTCAGGGTGACGGCGCGGATCGCCGGGTTGAGGCCCGGGATGTCGCCGCCGCCGGTCAGGATCGCGATGCGGCCGCTCTTTCCTTTGCTCATGCTGACTCCTCTCCCGACGCCGCTCAGGCGTCGCCCTCGACGCGGATCACCGTCGTGTCCCCGTGCACGTCCGGCAGCGCCCCGATCTGCTCCAGGGCGGTGAAGAACTGCGCCTCTCGCACGGGATGGAGCAGCAGGACGAGTTCGGCCTCGTCACCGCCGCCCTCCTGGACCATGGAGTGGATGCTGACGCCGTGCTCGCCGAACAGCGCACTGACCTTGGCGAGCACGCCCGGCCGATCATTCACCCTCAACCTGAGGTAGAACCTCGACACCATGTCTTCGTCGGGGAAGAACGGCACGGCTTTGTAGCACAGGCAGTTCTGGACGAAGCTGCCCTTGACGGTGTTGACCACCGAGACGACGTCGCCGATCACCGCCGACGCGGTCGGCACGCTGCCGGCGCCGGGGCCGAACAGCATGATCTCGTCGAAGGCCTCGCTGGTGAGGAAGACGGCGTTGTAGGCGCCCGTCACCCCGGCCAGCGGGTGAGTCTTCGGCAGGAAGGCGGGATACACACGTACGTTCATCCGCCCGTCGATGAGCTTGGCGACGCCCAGCAGCTTGGCCACGAGCCCGAGGCGCGTGCCGTGCGCGATGTCGACGGAGGTGACACCGGTGATGCCCTCGTAGGCCACGTCGTCGAGCTTCGCGCGGCTGTGGAAGCCGATGGAACTGAGGATCGCCATCTTGGCGGCGGCATCCTTGCCGCCGACGTCCTCGGTCGGGTCGGCTTCGGCGTAGCCCAGTCGCTGGGCCTCCGCGAGCGCGTCGTCGTAGTCGGCGCCGGTCGCGGCCATCTCGCTCAGCATGTAGTTGGTGGTGCCGTTGACGATGCCGAAGATGGTGTCGACCTCGGCGGCCACGAGCGATTCGCGCAACACCTTGACGACGGGGACGGCGCCGACGGCGCTGGCCTCGAAGCGCAGGTGCACGCCGCTCTCCTCGGCCGCCGCGAAGAGCTCCGCGCCGTGCTGGGCGAGCAGCTGCTTGTTGGCGGTCACCACATGCTTGCCGGCCTTGAGGGCGCGGAGCTGGAAGTCGAGCGCCACGCCTACCCCGCCGATGAGCTCGACGACGATGTCGATGCCGGGGTCGTCGATGACGTCCTCGAAGCGCGTGGTGAGCAGTGCCGGGTCGAGGTCCGGGTGGCTGAAGCCCGGGTCCTTTTCGAGCACCCGGCGCAGCTCTACCGTCTTGCCGGTCGCGAGAGTGATGTCGGCGGCGTTCTTCTTGAGGAGCTTGCCGACGCCGGACCCGACGGTGCCGTACCCGAGAAGCCCGATGCCTACCTTGTCCACTGTGGTGTCCTCCACGCTCGTGAGTCGTCAGGGGGCCAGGGGGCGCTGCAGGCGCAGCACGTCGTCCCAGGTCTCACGCTCGATGATCAGGCGGGCGCGGCCGCCACCGGCCATGACGACGGCCGGGCGCGGCTGCGCGTTGTAGTTGTTCGCCATGGCGTAGCCGTAAGCTCCGGTGCCCGGCGTCACGAGGATGTCGCCCGGCTCCGGCGGTGCGATGTGGACGTCACGCACCAGGACGTCGCCCGACTCGCAGTGCTTGCCGGCGACAGTGACGACGTCCGTCGCCGGGATCTCGGCCTTGGAGGCCAGCATCGCCTCGTAACGGGAGTCGTACAGCATCGGGCGCAGGTTGTCGCTCATGCCGCCGTCGACGGCGACGTACGTGCGCACCCCTGGGATGACCTTGACCGTGCCCACCGTGTAGGCGGTCACGGCGGCCTTGCCGGCGATGCTGCGCCCGGGCTCCACAAACAGCTTGGGCATGGTCATCCCGTGCCGCTCGGCGCCCTCGCGCACGGCGCTCACGCCGACTTCGGCGAACTCGGCGATAGAGCTGGGCCGGTCGGCCTCCGTGTACCTGATGCCGAGGCCGCCCCCGATGTTGAAGACGCAGCACTCGAAGCCGAACTCCCGGCGCCAGTCGTCGAGGGCGACGAACAGCACTTCGACCTCACGCCGGTACGAGTCGAGCTCGAAGATCTGGGAGCCGATGTGCGCGTGCACGCCGACCAGCTCGAGGTGAGGTGCGTCGCGCAGACGGCGCACCGCCTCCGCGGCGCGGCCGTCGGCCAGACCGAAGCCGAACTTGCTGTCCTGCTGGCCGGTCTGGACGAAGTCGTGCGTGCTTGGCCGCACGCCGGGCGTGACGCGCACCAGCACCTGCTGGCGCGCCTCGCGCGCGGCCGCGGCGGCCTCGATCCGGTCGATCTCCTCGAACGAGTCGACGACGAAGTGACCGATTCCGGCGTCGAGCCCGAACTCGATCTCGGCAACGGACTTGTTGTTGCCGTGGAAGTAGATGCGCCCGGGCGGGAACGAGGCGGCCCGTGCGGCGGCCAGCTCACCGCCGGTCGCCACGTCGATGGAGAGGTCCTCCTCGGCCACCAGCTCCACCATCGCGCGACAGCTGAACGCCTTACTCGCGTAGACGATCTCGTAGAGGTCGGTACGCGCGCTGAAGGCGGCGTGGTAGGCGCGGCACTGGTCGCGCAGCGTCTGCTCGTCGTAGATGAAGAGCGGCGTACCGAACTCGCCGGCGAGCTCGACGACGTCGCAGCCGCCGATCTCGAGGTGGCCGGCGGCGTTGTGGGCGGCGCTGTGCGGGTAGATCAGCGTGTGCGTCACGGGCGCATCCTAGTACTCGATGCCCGGGCGAGCCTTGACCCCAGCATCGAAGTAGTGCTTGACGGGGCGCATCTCGGTGACCAGATCGGCCGCCGCGAGCAGTTCCTCCGGGGCACGGCGGCCGGTGATCACGAGCTCGACGGCCGGCGGCTTCGCGGCGATCATGGCGAGCACACGCTCGACGGGAACGAGCTCGAAGAAGACGGCCGTCACGAGCTCGTCGAGGATGACGACGTCGTACTCGCCACTGTCGACGAGAGCGAGCGCCTGGTCGAAGCCGGCGGCGGCGGCGGCGAGGTCCTCTTCCGAGGCCTCGCCCTTGAAGACCCAGTGGTCGAGCCCGCACTGGCGAACCGGCACCTCCAGCCGTTTGAGCGTGACGATCTCGCCCCAGGTGGGATCGGACTTCATGAACTGCAGCACGGCCGGCCGCAGACCCTGGCCGAGCGCCCGCACGACGAGGCCGAGGGCGGCCGTCGTCTTTCCCTTGCCGTCTCCGGTGTAGAGCTGGACGTAGCCTTGGCGCGGCGGAGTCACGGCGCCGTCACTTCCCGTAGTCGAAGAAGCCGGCGCCGCTCTTGCGCCCGAGCTTGCCGGCGGCGACCAGCTCACCGAGGATCGCGGCCGGATGGTACTTGGCGTCGTCGAGCTCGCGCTCGAAGGTCTCCAGCACCGCCTTGGTCGTGTCGAGACCGACGAGGTCGGCGAGCGCCAGCGGGCCCATCGGCCAGTTGGTGCCGAGCTTCATGCCGGTATCGATGTCCTCGGCGCTCGCGACTCCTTCGGCGTAGGCGCTCGCGGCCTCGTTGATCATCGGGAAGAGGATGCGGTTGACCACGAAGCCGGGTGAGTCGCTGACCGCGATCGCGGTCTTGCCGACCGCCTCCGCGTAGGCACGGGCCACGGCGAGCGTGGCGTCGCTCGTCTTCTCGCCGCGGATCACCTCGACCAGCGCCATGACCGGCACCGGGTTGAAGAAGTGGATGCCGACGAAGCGCTCCGGAGCGGAGACGAAGGCGGCGAGGGCGCTGACCGAGAGGCTCGAGGTGTTGGTGGCAATGACGGCGTCCGGGCGCAGGATCCGAGAAGCCGCCTCGAAGAGGCCTTGCTTGATCTCCATGGCCTCCGGCGCCGCTTCGACGAAGAGATCGGCGTCGGCGCCGGCCGCCATGTCGGTGCTCGTGGTGATCCGCGCCAGTGCGGCGTCGCGGGCGGCGGCCTCCATGCGTCCCTTGTCGACCATCCGGCCGAGGCCCTTCTCGATGCCGGCCATGCCCCGGGCGATGAACTCCTCGGCGACGTCGATCATCACCACGTCGAGCCCGGCCACAGCCGAAACCTGGACGATGCCGGCGCCCATCTGGCCGGCGCCGGCGACAAGCAGCTTGTTCACGCTCAAGGAGTCCTCCTCGGGTCAGGCGCGGGCGGGCCGTTCCCGCTGCCCGCGCCGGCAGTGCTTCGCAAGACGCGCCCTCCATGCTACCGCAGGCCAAGACGAGGCACACGCCTGCGCGCCGTCCGGGCAGCGCTCCCGAGCGCCCGGCGCGTGCGAGGCGACAGGACCCGGATGGTCCTGTTACCATGGCCCGATGGATGCGCCACCGAAGATCGTCAGCTGCGAGGTCCTCCGCAACGAGATCGAGAGCGTGCTCGCACGCGACGGGCGCGGGCTCGAGGTGGAGTTCGTCGACGGCGCCCTGCACGACTACCCGGACAAGCTGCGTAGCGCACTCCAGGAGCGCATCGACGGCACGCCGGGCGAGCGCGACATCATGCTCTGTTGCGGCCGCTGCAGCAACGGCACCGTGGGCCTCGAGGCGCGATCGCACCGGCTCGTCCTGCCCGCCGTGGACGACTGCATCTCGCTGCTGCTCGGCTCTCGCGCCCGCTACCTCGAGGAGCACGGCGGCCAGCCGGGCACCTACTACTACACCCGCGGCTGGGTCGACTTCATCGACGACCCGTACAAGGAGTACCTGAAGATCGTGCCCAAGTACGGCGAGGAGAAGGCCGCCTACGTCGCGCGTCTCATCATGGAGAATTACACGCGCGTGGCCGTCATCGAGACGCCCGGCGTTCCCGGCCTCGACGACAAACGCGAGTACCTGGAGACCGTGAGCGCCTTCTACGATCTGCCGCTTGAGTACCTGTCCGGGTCGCTGCGCTTCCTCGAGAAGCTCGTCGCCGGGCCCCACGACGAGGAGTTCCTCGTCGTCGAGCCCGGCGAGACGCTCGAAGAGGCGCGTTTCTGGGCGCTCGCCGGCGCCTGACCCGCGGCCTCAGCCCTCGTCCGGCGCCGCGTCCGTCCTCTTCTTCTTCTTCGGCGCCGCACCCTTCGGAGCGGTCTTGGACGCGCGCTGCTTCGCGGCCGTCCCATCGGAGGCGGCCTTGTCGGCGGCGGGCCTCTTCGCGGTGGGCTTCCTGACCGCGGACTTCTTCGCCGCCGGCTCGCCGCCCGCGGGCCCCGCCTCCGGCGCCACATCCGGATCGGCGACCTGGGACGGCCCGTCCTCCGCCGAGGCCTCTGCCCGCGACACATCCTCCGCCGGCGGCGCGTGCGACGCCGGCCGGCTCGGAGCGCCCGCGAGCTGTACCGCGCGGGCGTAGCTCAGCTGCATCTGCGCGAGCGTCGCGCGCAGGTCGCCGCGTGCGACTCGGCGCCGTGCTCACGCCTCGACACGTCCAGAGTCGCGCGCAACAGCTCGATGGAGAGCCGTGCGTCGTCCAGGTCGCGCACGGGCGCGGTCTCGTCGGTCAGTCCCATCTTCTGATAGCCGAAGCTGACGAGACCGATCATCATCTCGTAGGCGAGATCGAAGGCGCGGATGCTCTTGAGCTGTTCGAGGGCGGCCTTGGCGCGCTCCGTCGTCGGTCATGCCCTCGGGTCGGGTCGTGTCATCATCACGATCCTCCCTGCGTCTCGGTCGCCGGCTCGAGTGAGCTCGGAGCGAGCCTCCGCCCCGACGTCCCCGCGAAGACCTCGCGCAGACTCTCACCCTCAATGTAAGCCCTACTCTGCTGTTGCGCCCCGTTGCCCTCCCGGAGCATGCGCTCCACCTGGCCGAGATGCGGCGTCAGCCCGATGCGCGTCGGCAAAGGGAGCCGCGAGCTCCACGAGGCGCCGGACGGCGTCGGCCGCCGGAAGCCTCCGCTTTCGCCTCCCAATCGACGAGCTTGCCGTCGAGACCGTAGCGGATCGCGCGCCAGAGGTTCTCTTCGATGTAGCGCGTCTCGAGGTAGGGCAGCGGCATGACCCTCATCGTAGACGCGCGCGAGGTGCGCGACGAGCCCGACCGTCAGCGACGAGATCGCGAGACTCTGCCAGGCCTCGTTCTGGGCGTCGCAGATGCGCACCTCGACGGTGCCGAAGCGATGGTGCGGTCGCACAGCCCACCAGATCTGCGTGAACTCCTGGATGCAGTCGGTGTCGACGAGTTCCTCGTAGAAGCGCCGGTGCTCGGCCCACGAGCCGAAGACGTCCGGGATGCCGCAGCGCGGGAACATGCGCAGGAAGGTCTGGGTGCGCGACCGAGTGCAGCTCGGTCCACACGTCCTCGATGAAGGGGGAGTTGGCCGAGAGCGCCAGCAGGTGCGGCAGATACGTCCGCAGGGCGTCGCACACGGCGACGGCGCGGTCGCAGCCGCGCACCCCCACGTGCACATGCGCCGCCCACGTGTTGTTGCGCCAGGCGACGTACTTGAGCCGCTCCTCGACAAGACGGTAGTGCGGCGTGTCGATGATCTCCTGGTCCTTCCAGGCCGAGAAGGGATGCGTGCCGCCGGCGCCCAGAGCGAAGCCCACCCGGTCCGCCAGCGGAAACAGCTCGGCGCGATTGAGCAGGAGTCTGCTTCGCCGCCTGCCCGAAGTGGAGCGTGCGCGGCGTCGACACCTCGATCTCGGAGCGCAGGAGTTCACCGGCGACGCGCTCGCGCAGTCGCGGAGGCGCGGCGTCGTGAAGGGCCTCGAAACCCGAATGTGAGCTCCAGGAGTCTCGGGGTCGAGGACCTGGAACTCCTCCTCGAGCCCGAGGTCGAGGTCGTGGGCGCGCGGCGAAACGCGCCTCGACCTCTTCGAAGTATGCGCTGTGATCGGCGGCCATCGAGGTGCACTCTACCGAATGCGAGCCCGGTTCACACGCGCCTCGTACGCGCGAGGGGCGGCGGCGCCTTGGCGCCGCCGCCCCTCGCGGTCGTGCTTCGTGTGGCCTGCTGGCGCTGCCTCAGACCCCGAGGATCGTCTTGGCGGTGGCCACGGCCTCGATCGCGTCCTCGGCGTAGCCGTCGGCGCCGATCTCGTCGGCCCAGGCGCGGGTCGTCGGGGCGCCGCCGATCATCACCTTGACGCCGTCGCGCAGGCCGGCCTCCTTGAGCGCCTCGATCGTCTTCTGCTGGTTGGGCATCGTCGTGGTCAGCAGGGCGGAGAGCAGGAGCAGGTCGGCGCCTGAGTCCTTGACCGCGGCAACGAAGTCTCGACCGGTACGTCGCAGCCGACGTCGGTGACCGTGAAGCCGGCGGCGCTGAGCATGGAACAGACGATCGTCTTGCCGATCTCGTGGATGTCGCCGGCGACGGTGCCGGCGACGGCGATGCCGAGCGCCTTGCGGCCGCCGCCGGAGGCGTCGAGGGCCGGCTGCAGGACGGCCACGGCGGCCTTCATCGCCTCGGCGCCCTGGACGAGCTCGGGGAGGAAGAACTCGCCCTTGGCCGAAGAGGTCGCCGACCTCCTCGATGCCCTTGACGAAGCCCTGGTCGAGGATGTCGGCGGCGGGCAGGCCGGCGTCGAGGCCCTCCTGGGCGAGGCGCGCGGCGTCCTCGGCCTCGCCGTCGATCACGGTCTGCTTCATCTGTGCGTAGAGCTCGTCGGACACTGGGGATCCTCCTTACGACGCTTGGTCGCCGCGGGCGTCCGCAAGAGCGCCCGGGGCGCATGGCTCATGCTGAGCAACGATACGCGCCGCCGCTCGGAGCCGTCCAGCAAGTAGATCGGCGCGTTACTTGCACCAAGTATCGAGGCGGTGGGAGCGGCGGCAAGTACGGGGGTCGGGAGGAGGGGCGGGGGCCGGTGCCGCTCCCGCAGGAACCCGTCGAAGGCCTCCAGGCCCGGCTCCAGGGCGGGCGTCGCGCGCCCGCCGTCCGACTTCGCTCCTACTTGACAGGGGCCGGGTCGGGCTCCGACGCGGGAGACGGGGCCTTCGCCTGAAGAAACGTGATCACGAATGAGGGCGCCGAAGGATCGCTGCGGTCGATGCGCCCGCGCGCCTTGAGCCTGGCTCCCGACGGCAGAGCCGCGAGATCCGCCAGCGTAGCCGTCACGCACCCGTCGACGGTCACCAGCCGGATGCGTGCATGAGAAGCGACCGTCATTGGCAGCTCGTCGCCGCGGTACTTCTTGACGGTCCTGGTCCCCGCCTTGATCTTGATGGTCACGGCGCCGGCAGCTTCGTCGACCGCCGTCAGCGTGCCGACCAGGTTGAACTTGGCCTTGCCGTGCGCCTTCGCCTTGCCGTTGCCCGCGGACGCAGCCACCGGGACCACGGCCAGCGCCAGCGCGACCAGCAGCAGGATGGGGATGAGTCTCTTCACTTGAACGACCTCCTTGTCGCCGTCGGTCGCCCGCCTCCGGAACGTTGACCTTCCACCTCGTCAACGGCTGCTGCGGCCGCGACCTTTAGCCCGGCCCGTTGCCAAGTCCGGAAACGCGACCGCGGCGCCTTCGGCGAGCCCGACGGTACCGGGGTCGCGCCGCCGTCGGCGAGACGCGATACGGAGCGGAGCGGTCGTCGGGCGCCGCCCCGACGGGTTGCGCACCCGGGCAATCCGTATAGCATTACGCGCGGCACAGGGCATGGTAGGGAAAGGAGCCCTCGTGAAGCTCAGCCTCGTCCCCAAAGAGCACGACTACTTCCGGCTGTTTTCTGAGTTGGCCGCCAATCTCGACGCGGCTGCGCAACTGCTCGTCCGTTTCATGGAGGACAGCGACCGCAAGAACATCGCCGCGGCCATCCTCGAACACGAGCACGTCGGCGACAAGATCGTCCACGACATCGTGCGCCGGCTCAACAAGTCATTCATCACGCCGATCGACCGCGAGGACATCTACGACCTCGTGGCGACCACCGACGAGATCCTCGACAACATCGAAGCGGCGGCCGACATGATCGTGCTGTACCGGGTCGGCGAGATCACCGAGCAGGCGCACTGCCAGGCCCGGGTCATCGCCAAGGCGACGCCGCTGCTCAAGGAGTGCATGGACAACCTCGAGAAGCCGAAGGGGCTCGACGAGCGCATCATCGCCATCAACAGCCTCGAGAACGACGGCGACCGCATCCTCCGCGACGCCATCGCCAGCCTCTTCGACGGCGACATGTCCTGCACCGACATCATCAAGTGGAAAGATATCTACGAGAGCCTCGAAGCGGCGATCGATGAGTGCGAACACGTCGCCAACGTCATCGAGAGCATCGTTCTCAAGCACAACTGACCTGAGCGCAGGCCGTGGCCCTTCTCATCGCGATCGTCATCCTGGCGCTCGTCTTCGACTACACCAACGGCTTCCACGACACCGCCAACGCGATCGCCACCTCGGTCTCGACGCGCGCGTTGTCACCGCGCATCGCCGTGATGATGGCCGCCGGCCTCAACCTCCTCGGCGCCCTCCTCTACACCGGCGTCGCCAAGACCGTCGGCGAAGGACTCGTCAATACCGAGCTCGTCACCCTCCCCCTGATCTTCTCCGCCCTGGTCGGCGCGGTGGTCTGGAACTTCGTCACCTGGTACTTCGGCATCCCCTCCAGCTCCTCCCAGGCGCTCTTCGGCGGCCTCATCGGTGCGATGATCGCGAGCGCCGGGGTGGACGGCGTGCTCTGGGGCGGCGTCATCGAGAAGGTCGTCCTGCCGATGATCGGCTCCCCGCTGCTCGGTTTCGTGGGTGCGTGGGTGCTGATGACCGGGCTCATCTGGCTGGTGCGCAAGCGGTCGCAGGCGCCGGTGAACAAGTGGTTTCGCGGCCTGCAGCCGATCTCCGCCGGCTTCATGGCCTTCTCGCACGGAGCCAACGACGCCCAGAAGACCATGGGCATCATCACGCTCGCCCTGTTCGCGAGCGGCGTGGTCGAGACCTTCGAGATCCCGATGTGGGTCAAGCTCGCCTGCGCTCTCGCCATGGCCGTCGGCACGTACTCGGGCGGCTGGCGCATCATCCACACCCTGGGCTCCAAGGTGATCAAGCTCGACCCCATCCACGGGTTCGCCGCAGAGACCGCCGCGGCCAGCGTGATCCAACTCGCGACGCACTTCGGCTTCCCGGTCAGCACCACGCACACGATCACGGCGGCGATCATGGGCGTCGGCTCGACGCAGAGACTCTCGGCCGTGCGCTGGGGCGTCGCCGGCAACATCATGGTGGCCTGGGTGCTCACGCTGCCCGCGGCAGGCCTCGTCGCCGCGGCGGTCTACCTTCTCGGCACGCTCATCTTCTGACCTGGCGGCCCGCCGTGGTCCGCGTCGCGGCCGGCGCCGGTATCCGAGTCGCCACCGGCGCCGACCTCCGCCCCACCCTGGAAGTCCCGACGCTTTGACGTCAACGTAAGACTTACGTTATGGTCGTGCCGTTCGCGCCCGGCGCTTGACCGGCGCCCGCACTCACCCCCGACCCGGACCGCCCATGACGCGCGTGTTCAACCGCGGCGAGCTCAAGTCCGCCCTTCTCTCCGTCATCGCCTTGCTCGGCGAAGGCCACGGCTACGCCATCATGCAGGAGCTGCAGCGGCAGGTCGGTACGCAGTGGCGGCCAAGCCCCGGCGCGATCTACCCGGCGCTCGTCGCGCTCGAGGAATCGGGCCTGGTGACCTCCGACGAACACGACGGCCTGCGCGTGTACCGCCTGACAGACCAGGGCGTCCGGGCCGTGGAGGCGCGCGAGGCGGAGCCGAGTTGGCCCGACATCTCCCGGCGTGCCGACGCGCAGCGGCAGCGGCTCACCCTCGGCACTCTGCTCGACCGCTTCGAGCTGGGCCTCCCCCGGCGCGCCGGGCTCTCCTCCCGGCAGGCCGAGTGCATCGACACCGTCCTCACGCGCACGCGCGCCGAAATCACCACGATCATCGAGCAGCAAGGAGCCGAGCATGGATGAATTCGGAAAGGCCGCCTTGCGCGAGCGCGAAGCGGTGCGCATAGCCCGCCACCAGTGGTTCTGGCTAGATCTCATCGTGTGGGCCGCGATCAGTGTCTTCCTCTTCGCGATCTGGGTGCTCGCCGGCGGCGGCTTCCCCTGGTTCGTCATCCCCACGGGAGCCTGGGGCATCGTCGTCGCCGCGCATGCCGCCTTCGCCTTCCTGCTCCGGAGTCCCGAAGACATCCTGCTGCAACGCGAGCAGAAGGAGCGCAAGCGTGAGGAGCGCGCGCGCCGCGACGGTTGCTCGTAACGTAAGTATTACGTTAGACTGCCGATGGGCGCCGCCATCGCCGCCCAGGCCCCAGTCTTTTCAGGGTCGCGACCAGCGACTATCATCTCGACTTGAGCGTCCGTGTCCTTCGTGCCGTGGCGACATGCCGCGCCGCAGAGGCCGACGACCGAGACCTCGTTTCAAGGAGCGCCATGAAGATCCGCCTCATCGAGCCCGAACCTCCAGGGATGCACGTCTACGCCAAGGTCCTTCTGCCGCGCCTCGGCCTGCCGATCATCGCCGCCACTCTCAAGGCGCACGGGCACGATGTGCTCGTCTACAACCCCCAGATGGCGCCGATCGATTGGGACGACGTGAACACCTCGGATCTGGTCGGCCTCTCGAGCACGACGTCGACGACGACCACCGCCTACGAGGACGCCGACAACCTGCGCGCACGCGGCATCCCCGTCGTCATCGGAGGCTCCCACGTCACGTTCATGGCCGACGAGGCCCTCGAGCACGTCGACTACGTGGCCCGCGGCGAGGGCGGCGAGCAGCTCATGCTGGAGCTCATCGAGGCGCTCGCCGGCGACCGCGAGTTGGACACCATCGCCGGCCTCTCGTTCCGCCGTGACGGCAAAGCCGTTCACAACCAACTCCGTGAGCGGCTCGACGACCTCGACGAGCTCCCCTTCCCCGACCTCAAGCTGCTGGTCGGCGGCGAAAGGCTGACCACCATCCCGATCATGACAAGCTGGGGCTGCCCGTTCGCCTGCAACTTCTGCTCGGTGACGGCGATGTTCGGCCGCAAGTACCGCTTTCGCAGCGCCGAGAGCGTGATCGCCGAGATCAAGGACAAGCGGCCCGGACGCATCTTCTTCTACGACGACAACATGGCCGCCGACAAGAAGCGCCTCAAGAAGCTCCTGCGCATGATGATCGACGAAGACCTCGTCATCCCCTGGTCCGCCCAGGTGCGCACCGACGTGACGCGCGACGAGGAACTGCTCGAGCTCATGAGGGACTCGGGCTGCGAGCTCGTCTACCTCGGCCTCGAGTCGGTCAGCCAGGCGACGCTCGACAGCTTCGAGAAGGCGCAGACCGTCGAAGACATCGTCGAGGGCATCCGCAAGCTTCACGACTACGACATCCGCAGTCACGGCATGTTCGTGCTCGGCGCCGACACCGACGACGTGCAGACGGTCCGCGACACGGTGACCTTCGCGATCAAGAACCACATCGACACGGTGATGCTGAACATCCTCACGCCGCTGCCGGGCACACCGCAATACGACAACCTCGACGCCGCGGGGCGCATCTTCGACAAGCGCTGGCACCTCTACGACGCGCACCACGTCGTGTTCGAACCGAAGCTCATGACCCCCTACGAGCTGCAGATGGAGGATCTGCGCGGGTACATGCGCTTCTACTCGATCCGCACTTGGCTGCGCTACATCTTCGCGCTCAAGTTCACCAAGCAGCTCATGTTCCACTGGTGGGGCATGGTGATCATCCACAACTGGCGCAAGGACGAGCGCAACAAGGCTTTCATCCAGGCCCTGAAGCGCATGTGGCCGAACCCAGGCCCTCGCGGCACGACCCCGAGCGCCGGCTCGGAGTGATGCCGGCGACCGGGCGTCGACGGTTGTCAGGAGCCGGGTCGGATGCTAAGGTCTCGTACTTGAGGTCGGTGAGTCTGACGCCCGAACGTGCGGTGCGGCAGGACCAGAGCAAGACACAAGGGGCTCACCTCAGCGAGGGAGTGACGCCCAGGCGGCACTCCCAAAGAGGAGGCGATGCAGTGAAGCACACACGACGAATCACCACCCTCTCCGTCTTTCTCGGCGCCATCCTTTTCTCTCTCACCCTCGTTCCTTCCGCCCTCTCCACTCCCGTCAGCAGCAAGAAAGCACAGCTGCGCCAGGTGCAGGCCAAGCTCCAGAAGGTCTACCATGAAGTCGACGTCGCACTCGAGAAGTTCAACCAGGCCAGGAGCCGGCTCACCACCGTCCAGCACCAGATCAGCGAGAACCAGCGTCTGCTCAAGGTCGCCGAGTACAACCTGGAAGTCGCCAACACGCAACTCTCGTCACGAGCCGAGAGCATCTACAAGACGCGCGACGTCGGCGTGGTCGACGTCCTCTTCGCCGCCGACAGCTTCGACGACCTGGTGACGCAGCTCAACCTCATGGAGCGCCTCGGCAACAGCGACGTCGACACCGTCAAGAGCATCGACGCCTACCGGCAGGACATCAAGGATCGTCGGGTCCGCCTCGACGCCGACAAGAAGGCCGCCGCCAAGCTGGTCGACGAGGCGGCGACGCAGAAGGCCGAGATCGTCGGCCTGCAGAACCGCCTCGAGCAGATGACGGCCGGCATCAAGTCCGACATCAAGCGCCTCCAGGACCAGCAGGCGGCCGCGGCGCGCGCCGCGGCCCAGGCCGCCCAGGCGGCGCAACAGAGCGCGGGCGGGTCCACCAGTGGTGGCACGGTCGTCGATCCGGGCGGTTCCGGCAACTCCTCGGTCGTCGCCATCGCTCAGCGATACCTCGGCGTTCCGTACGTGTACGGCGGCGCCAGCCCGAGCGGCTTCGACTGCTCCGGCCTCACCATGTACTGCTACGCGCAGGTCGGAGTCGGCCTCGCGCACGGCGCCACGCTGCAGCAGCGCGCCACCACCCCGGTGCCGCTGAGCGCGTTGCAGCCCGGTGACCTCGTCTTCTTCGGCAACGCAAGCTTCAGCTCCCACGTCGGCATCTACGTGGGCGGCGGGCAGATGATCCACGCGCCGCACACCGGCGACGTCGTCCGATACGGCCCCATGGGTCACGCCTGGATAGGCGGACGGCCCTGACGCCGACGCTCGCGAGTGTCTGAAGGGCGCGTCCCCTGCCGCAGGTAGGGAACGCGCCCTCAGGCACGAATAGGTTCTCACCTCGTGAACCGGACGTACTCACAGCGCGTCACTGCTCTGGTGGCGCGAAAGGACAGCATCGAGTGAACCACCGCTCCCGCACCCTGCGCACGGCGCTTCCTGCCATCTTCGGCGTGCTCGTTGTGCTGCTGATCGCAGCCGCGGCAGCGCCGGCGTCGCCGATCTCCGAGAAGAAGGCCCGTCTGCGTGCCGTGCAGGCCCACCTCGACCAGGTCTACCTGAAATCCGAGATCGCGGTCGAGAAGTACGCCCAGGCCACCAGCCAGCTCGACACCGTGAATCAGCAGATCGACGAGAACCAGCGGCAACTGGAGCTCGCCGAGCGCAATCTGCAGACGGCGAACGACCAGCTCAAGACGCGCGCCGAGAGCATCTACAAGACCCGCGACGTCGGCATCGTCGACGTGCTCTTCGAGGCGGATTCGTTCGACGACCTCATCACCCAGCTCGACCTCATGGAGCGCCTCGGCAACAGCGATGTCGACACGGTCAAGAGCATCGCCGCCTACAAGCGTGACATCAAGGACCGGCGCGTCAAGCTTGAGGCGGACAAGCGCGCCGCGGCCAGGCTCGTCGCGGAGCGCCAGGAACACAAGAACGAGCTGCTCGCGCTCGAAGCCAAGCTCCGGCGGCTCACGCGCGGCATCAAGTCGGAGATCAAGCGGCTGAGAGAAGCGGCGGAGCGGGCGGCGCGGCTCGCCGCGCAGAGCAGCTGGAACGGCATCACGCCGCCCCCGGTCGACCCGGACAGCCCGGGTCACCCCGAGATCATCACAATCGCCCAGCGGTACTTCGGGGTCCCCTACGTCTGGGGCGGCGCCGGCCCGAGCGGCTTCGACTGCTCCGGTCTCACCATGTACTGCTATGCCCAGATCGGCATCCACATGTACCACGGCGCCACCGTGCAGCAGCAGCAGAGCACGCCGGTCGCGCTCAGCGACATGCGCCCCGGTGACCTGGTCTTCTTCGGCAACGCGAGCTTCAGTCACCACGTCGCCATCTATGCCGGCGGCGGCGCCGTCATCGAGGCGCCGCACACGGGCGATGTCGTGCGGTACGGCGCGCTCAACGGTCGAGGCGCCTGGATCGGCGGCCGTTTCTAGCCCTGCGTCGCGGCGGTCGGAGCAGCGTTCCGACGGCAGGCACGCCGCTGCGGCGAAGAGTAAGCTTTTCGCGCCTTCTGCCGACTAGTGAGTGTGAGAGAGAGACCGCTACCTACGGGGCCGCCACGTGAAACCGATCGATCAGCTGCTCAGCGAGATGATGGCACGCGCCGCGTCGGACCTGCACATCAAGGCAGGGAGCCCTCCGGTGATCCGCGTCGACGGCGAGCTGGTATTGATGGACGAGCCGCCGCTCACTCCCGAAGACACCAAGGACGTGGCCGCCTCGATCATGACCGACAAGCAGATCCGCCGGTTCAGCGAGCACAACGAGATCGACTTCGCCTACTCCGCCCCGGACCTCGGCCGGTTCCGCGTCAACGTCTTCCGGCAGCGCGGCAGCATCAGCGTGGCCATGCGCCAGGTCACGACGAGGATCCCCAGCTTCGAGGAGCTGCATCTCCCCGAGATCATCAAGCGGCTCGCGCTGGAACCGCGCGGGCTCGTCCTCGTGACGGGCACGACCGGCTCCGGCAAGACCACCACGCTGGCGGCGATGATCGACCACATCAACAACACCATGCGCCGCCACATCGTCACCGTGGAGGATCCGATCGAAGTCCTCCACAAAGACAAGAAGTCCATCATCAACCAGCGAGAGATCGGTCTCGACACCGACACCTACGCCTCGGCGCTCAAGTACGTCCTTCGGCAAGACCCCGACGACATCCTCATCGGCGAGATGCGCGACCCGGAGACGGTGGCGGCGGCGCTCACAGCCGCCCAGACCGGTCACTTCGTGATGAGCACCCTGCATACCATCGACGCGACCGAGACGATCAACCGGATCATCGACTTCTTCCCCCTCCACCAGCAGAAGCAGATCCGGATCATGCTCGCCGGGACTCTCAAGGGCATCATCAGCCAGCGCCTGCTCGTGCGCGCGGACGGCAAGGGCCGCGTGCCGGCCATCGAGATCATGGTGTGCACGAACCGGATCCGCGACTTCATTCTCGACCCCGACCAGGCCGGCCTGGTGGGTGATGCGATCAAAGAGGGTGACTTCTACGGGATGCAGACCTTCGACCAAGCCCTGCTCACGTTGTACGAGGAAGGCCTCATCATCCTCAGCGACGCAGCCCAGGTGGCGAGCAACCCGCACGACTTCAAGCTGCTCGTCCAGCAGCAGGGACACGACGTCAGCCTCATGACGTTCTAGCGGGAGAAGCCGCGGCGCTCGGGAACGGGAGCGCCGCGGTACGCGTGCGCGGTCAGCTGGGAACGCGCCGCCCCTCGAGATGCAGGTCGACCTTGCGCTTGATCCGCTGCAACGCGTTGTCGACCGTCTTGCAGTCGCACCCGAGTTCGCCGCCGATGCGCTCGTAGCTCAGCCCCTGCAGGTAGAACCGCAGGACCTTCCCCTCGAGCTCGGACAGCATGCGCGTCAGGCAACTCGTGAGGCTGTCGACCTCCTCCGAGCTGATGACCTGGTTGACCGGGTCGTGTGTCGTGGGCCCCGGCAGCACGTCGGCGAGCGAGCAGTCTCCGTCATCCGACGAGTCGCTCGGCGACTGGCTGAACGAGAGATAGCCGTTCAGCGGCACGTGCTTCTGACGCGTCGCCGTCTTGATGGCGGTGATGATCTGCCGGGTGATGCAGAGCTCGGCGAAACTGCGGAAGCTCGCCAGACGGTCGTCGCGGTAATCCCGGACGGCCTTGTAGAGGCCCAGCATGCCCTCCTGTATGAGATCCTCGGCGTCGCCGCCGGCAAGGAAGTAGGAGCTGGCCTTGAGACGGACGAACTGGTGGTAGCGCAGCATCAGCGCGTCGAGCGCCGCCTGGTTCCCCCGGCGGTATGCCTGAACCAGGGCGAAGTCGTTACTCTCACTGTAGGGTTGAGGGCTGTGAGATGACCTCGAGCCGCGGCTGTGGTCGGCCTGGCGAGCCATTCTTGTCCCCACCTCCGCTCGTTTGCCCCTGCACGTTCCGTGAATCGAGCCTCCGGAACGCCTACTGCGGCTTGTTCCGCAGTTCCTCCAGCTTGCGCAAAGTCTCAGGGTCAACTTCATCCTCAAGCCGTGAGGGCATTCTAGTCGAGTGTGAGGCAGAGTCAAGAGCCTGCCCGCGCTGCGTGCCGCCGGACAGGTGGCCGGCCAGCTCGGGCGGCGTCATCCGGCTGACGCCGGCACGCGAGGCGGCGCGCTGGACCTCCTGATCGGCGGAGACCACGACGACCTGCACGTCGGCGGGCTGTTCGGCGATGCGGCGGGCGATCAGCGTGTCGGCGGTGTAGCGGCCGCCGGCGAACACCACCTCGACCGGCGCCCCCTTCATCGGGACGCTGGTGGTGCTGACTGGGCCGCGCCCATCGAAGACCAGGACGGCCCGCGCGCCGCGAAGGGCGACGAAGCTCGCCAGCTGGCCGGCGAGCCAGTCGCGGCGCGCGAAGATCTCCTCTTTGCCGGCGCCGCGGAACATGGCGTGCAGGACGTTGTAGCCGTCGACGATGTAGAGCGCGTCAGTCATACGCCTGCAATCGCCGAAGCGCTCTCATCTGGGAGCGACGGCACCGTCACCCCCCCTCCGCCTGTCGCCGGCGGCGGACCTCGTACAGGAGCAGCGCCGCCGCCACGCTGACGTTGAGGCTCTCTACCGGCGGCGCCATCGGGATGGCGACGAGCGCGTCGCAGGTGCGGGCGACGAGCGGCCGCAGTCCGCGTCCCTCGGCCCCGAGCACGAGCACGACGCGGCCCGTGAGGTCGAGCTCGAGATACGGGATCGAAGCCTCACCGGCCGCCCCGTACGTCCAGAAGCCCGCCTTCTTGGCGTCGCCGAGGAAGCTCACGACGTTCGTCACCTGGGTAACGGGAAGGTGCTCCAGCGTGCCGGCGGACGCCTTCACGGCCGCCGGCGTCACGTGGGCGGAGCGATGCTTCGGCAGCACGAGGCCCGCGGCCCCGGCGGCCAACGCGGTGCGCGCGACGGCGCCGAGGTTGTGCGGGTCGGTGACCTCGTCCAGCACGACGATCACGTCGCCGGCCAGCAACTCGCCGGGGTCGGCGTAGGAGAACGCCTCGACCTGCAGCGCGACCCCTTGGTGCTCATGGGTGCCGAGCAGCTCGTGGAGCGCGTCGCCGGTCACCTTCTCGACGGGAAGCGCCGGCGGGAGCGCCGCACCGAGCGCCTTGAGCGCCGGCGCGGTCGCGGCGAGCCTCATGGCTCGCCGCCGCGCGCCGGCGGCCAGCGCCAGCCTCACCACGTTTCGGCCGTAGATCCAGTCCATACCGCTACGCGACCCGCGCGGCGCTGCTGCTCGGCATCGA
This sequence comes from uncultured Actinomycetes bacterium, assembly GCA_963709345.1. GTDB lineage: Bacteria > Actinomycetota > Thermoleophilia > UBA2241 > UBA2241 > CAIXSE01. Next base: position 31,282 of record CAVPVX010000011.1, on the reverse strand, counting down.
CGGCGACATCGCCGGCTCGGCCACAGTCGTGGCGGCGCTCATCGTGTTCTGTACCGTCGACTCAAGGCTTCCTGACCACCTGCGTGCCTTGGGGCGTGTCGCGCACCTCGAACCCGGCGCCCTGGATCTCGTCGCGCAGCCTGTCGGCCTCGCCCCACTGCTTCTGCGCGCGATAGTGGTCGCGCAGCACGCAGGCGTACGACGCGTCGGCGCAGCCGAGACGGTCGGCGTAGACCAGCGCGACGTCATCCCAACGGCCTTCCCCGGCGAGCCGCGCGGCCGGGAGCAGCGCGACCTCTCCGGTGACACACGCGGCGGCGGCCTCGCCGGCGACGCTGCCGACGGCGGTCAGGTCCGCCCCCGGGCCGGGAGCGTCGATCAGGAGAGCGCCGAGCGACTCGCGCAGCACGTCGCGAACGGTCGCCAGCGCCTCGGTGTCGAGAGGCGAGTCACCGTGGTCGACCGCCGTTAGATAGCGGTGCATGTCGCCGATCAGCGCGAACAACTCACCGAGCGCGCCGGCCGTGTTGAGGTCGTCGTCCATGCGCTCGCCGAAAGCCATCCTCGCCGCCTCGGCGCGGAGGGTCAGGTCGGGGCACTCGCCTCGCGCGACGGCGCGCGCCGCGTTGGCGATACGGAAGTCGATGTCCGCGAGCGCGTCGCTGAGCCGCGCGTGCGCCGCCTTGGCCTCGTCGAGCTTCTCGGCCCCAAACTCGAGCGGGCTCCGGTAGTGCGTCGTGAGGAAGTAGGTGAGCAAGACGGCGGGCTCGTAGCGGTCGAGGACCTCACGCAGGAGGAAGATGTTGCCGACGCTCTTGGCCATCTTCTCGCCGTCACTGCGGATCATGCCGTTGTGCATCCACACCTTGGCGAACGGGAGGCCGGCGGCCTCGCTCTGGGCGATCTCGTTCTCGTGGTGGGGGAAGATGAGATCGCGGCCTCCCCCGTGCACGTCGAATCCGACGCCGAGGTAGCGCAACCCCATGGCCGAGCACTCGATGTGCCAGCCGGGCCGGCCCATGCCCCACGGGCTGTCCCAGGCCGGCTCGCCCGGCTTCGCGGCCTTCCAGACGGCGAAATCCAGGGGGTCGGCCTTGCCCGGCTCGTTGTCCACACGGACGCCCTCCTCGAGGTCGTCGATGCGCTGCTTGCTGAGCTTGCCGTACCCGTCGAAGCTGCGCACGCGGAAGTAGACGCTGCCCTCGGCCTCGTACGCGTGTCCGCCCTTGATAAGGGTGCACACCAGGTCGATGATCTCGGGAACGGTCCCGGTGGCGCGCGGTTCGACGTCGGGCCGCGGGATGCCGAGGCGGTCCGTGTCCTCGACGTAGGCGGCCGTGAACTCCTCCGCTACGGCGGCGGCGTCCCGCCCCTCGACCTTGGCCTTGGCGATGATCTTGTCGTCCACGTCGGTGATGTTGGTCACCAGCGTCGCCTCCAGACCTCGCCGGGCGAGCCACGAGCGCAGGACGGCGAAGGTGACGTACGGCCGGGCATTGCCGACGTGGACGAGGTTGTACACGGTCGGACCGCAGCAGTAGATGCCCGCCTTGCCGGCGTCACGAGGCTCGAACGGCTCTTTCTGCTGTGTCAGCGAGTTGAAAAGGCGGATCACGATCATTCTCCCGGAGTCGTCGTGGGCCCATCGGCAGCGTTCCCGGCGATGGCGAGGTCGAGGCGCGCCAGCGTGGCGTCGCGAGCGAGTGCGGCCAGCACGAAAGGCAGTTCGGGACCGTGCTCGGTCGCCGTCAGGGCGATGCGCAGCGGCATGAGCAGGTCGCGCGCGCCGATGCCTTGATCCTTGCCCCAGGCGCGGTAGGCGGCGAGCAGGTCGCGGGCGGTCGCGGGCGTGAGCCACTCCGGCGCGTCCAAGCGAAGCGCGCGCACCCGCGCCAGGGGCGCGGCGGCGGCGGCGAACGCGACGGCCCGATCGGGCTGCGTGGCGGGCGGCTCGAGCACCGCCGCGGCCAGCGCCGGCGCCTCGCCGTACCGCACCAGCGACGGCTGGAAGGCCGCCGCCAGCGCCGCGGCCGCCTGGGCGGCGTCGCCGCCGGCAGCCGCTCGGCGAAGAGGCGCTCGTGCTCCTCCGGCGCGAGCGCCATGATGTGCTCGTGGTCGAGCCAGTCGAGCTTGGGAAGATCGAAGATGGCCGGGCTCGCCGACAGCTTCTCCGGCACGAACTCGGCGACGAGGCGCTCCATGCCGAGCACCTCGTCCTCGCCGTGCGACCAGCCGAGAAGCGCAAGGTAGTTCACGATGGCCGAGGGCAGGTAGCCGAGATCGCGGTAGTCCCCGACGGCCGCGGCGCCGTGGCGCTTGCTGAGCTTGCCGCCGTCCGGCCCGAGGACCATGGAGTGGTGCGCGAAGCGCGGCACCGGCCCGCCGAGCGCCTCGTACAGCAACTGCTGGCGCGCCGTGTTGGTGAGATGGTCGTCGCCGCGGATGACGTGCGTGATGCCCATCGCGAGATCGTCGACGACGCTCGCGAAGTTGTAGCCCGCCACGCCGTCCGAGCGCACGATGATGGGATCGCTGAGCGCTGCATGCTCTATCGTGACGTGCCCGCGGATCAGGTCGTCGATGACGACCTCCCCCGCGGGCACCCGGAAGCGGACCGCCGCCGGCTCCCCGGCGGCCACCCTGCGCTGTGCCTCATCGGGCGGCAGACCGAGACACCGGCGGTCGTAGCGCGGCGTGCGCCCGGCGGCCAGGGCCTCGCGGCGCAGCTCTTCGAGGCGCTCCTCGGGGCAGAAGCACCTGTACGCCCGACCGCTCTCGAGCAGGGCGCCGGCCGCCACGCGATACCGCTCCAGACGCTCTTGCTGGCGGTACGGACCGGCGGGACCTCCCACGTCTGGCCCCTCGTCCCACTCGATCCCCAGCCAGCGCAGATCGGCCATGATCGCAGCCTCGAGGGCGGCCTCAGAGCGAGCGGCGTCGGTGTCGTCGACGCGGAGCACGAGAGCGCCGCCCGTATGGCGAGCGAAGAGGTAGTTGTACAGCGCCGTGCGCGCCGAACCGATGTGCAGCATGCCCGTCGGGCTCGGCGCGAACCGTACCCTCACCGTCGACTTCAGGTTGATCGTTACTCCTCCGGAGCAGTGGTTTCCCCTGCAAAACAGCTTGAGTGTATCACTTCGTCCACGACCCCCATCCCTCTCGCAAGCGCACGCCGCTGACGCGGCGGGCGGTGGGTGACGCGGCTTGCTATGCTTGCCGCGGAGGGCTCTCGCCGGGACGACCCGACGAGCCCGCGGAACACCGGGAGGACCACGTGCCGTACGACCAGGAAGACACGCCGTACCTTGACGCCGCGCTGCGCTACCGCGCGACCGGGCACACCCCGTTCCACACACCCGGTCACAAGCTGGGCAGGGGCGCCCCATCGGGCCTTCGTGAGCTCGTCGGCGACACGTGTCTCTCGGTCGACATCGCGATGGCCGGCGGTGTCGAGGACACACGTGAGTCCACGCATCTCATCCGCCTGGCCGAGGACTACGCCGCCGAGGCGTGGGGCGGAGACCGCTGCTGGTTCCTCGTGAACGGCTCGACCAGCGGGATCCACGCTCTCGTCCTCTCCTTGTGCGGTCCGGGCGACACGGTGATCATCCCGCGCAACGCCCACAAGTCGATGCTCGCCGGCCTGATCTTCTCCGGAGCCGTGCCCGTGTACATGGAGCCGGTGATCGACCCGCTCTGGGGCATCCCGCTCAACATCCGACCCGGCGACGCGCTGCGCGCCCTGCAGGCGACGCCGCAGGCGAAGGCGATCTTCGTCACGTCGCCCACGTACAACGGCCTGGGCGCCGACCTCGCCGCCGTCGCCGGCCTCGCCCAGGCCGCCGCGATGCCCTTCGTCACCGACCAGGCGTGGGGCCCGCACCTGCGGTTCTCCCCGGAACTGCCTGTGGACGCCATGTCGGCCGGCGCCGACGCCGCGGTCGTGAGCACGCACAAGCTGATCAGCGGCATCACGCAATCGTCTGTCCTCATGGCTCGCGGCGAGCGTCTCAACCTCGACCGGCTGGACACCACGGTGAACCTCACTCAGAGCACCAGTCCGCAGATCCTGATCTACGCGAGCATCGACGCGGCGCGCCAGCAGATGGCGACGCGAGGCGCCGAGCTGTGGCGTGGAGCGATCGAGCTGGCGAACTGGGCGCGCGCCGAGATCGGGAACATCGCCGGCCTGCGCTGCCTCGGGGCCGAGATCCTCGAGCGCGAGGGAGTCGCCGAGCTCGACCCCACACGGCTCACGGTCTCCGCCTGCGACCTCTGCCTGAGCGGTCATCAGCTCGAGACCGTCCTGCGCGACGACTACCACATCGCCGTCGAGGCGGCCGACGCCCTCAACGTCGTGCTCAACGTCACCTACGGCGACTCACGCTCCGACCTCGAACTGCTCGTCGCGGCGCTCCGCGACCTGGCGGCGAGGTTTCGAGGGGTGGCCGGCGGTGGCGGCTCCGCCGCCTGCTCCGGCCTGCTCTCCCACACGCCCGCTTTCACCCGCCAGATCCTCTCGCCGCGCGACGCCTTCTTCGCGCCGTCACACGCCCTGCTGCTGGCGGAGTGTGCCGGTCACGCGAGCGCCGAGATGGTCACGCCGTACCCGCCCGGCATCCCGGTGCTGGGGCCAGGCGAAGAGATCTCGGCCGAGATCGTCGCCTATCTGCTGGAGGCGGCGGCCACCGGGCTCAAGGTGCACGGCCCCGAAGACCGCGCGCTTCGCACCCTTCGGGTGGTCGTCTGACCCCGGGCCACGAGAAGGCACGCCCCGCGGCCGACAGCGTGCGAAGGACCCATCACCCGGCGGTTGAACCGCGCCCCGACATCTCTCTCCGAGGAGGACCAGTGCACGAGATCCGCAGGTCCATGGCTCTACTCCTGCTGCTGGCGGGCCTGCTGCTCACCGTCGGCGCCTGCAGCGGCGGTGGCGGCAGTGACTCCGGCGACCAGCCGGGTGGAGGCTCATCGGGCGACGAGATGACGACCTACACCGACGCCGAGTACGGCTTCAGCATCACGTACGATGCCCGGTTCACCGAAGGCGAGCCCGTCTCCTCGGCCAGCACCGGAGGCGAGGCGGTCTTCAGCATCGTCTTCGCCGACAAGGACGGCCCGACGATCTCGGACCGGTACGTGAACGTGATCCAGATCTCCGTCTACGAACTCACCCGCGCCGTCGAGCCCGAGGAGGTCCCGCAGCTGGAACAGGAGGTCCAGGGTATCGTCGACCAGCTCATGGGTTCCGCGCCGGCGGCCGAGGTCGTCGAGCCTCTCCAGGAGGCCGAGATCAACGGCACCCCCGGCTACGGCTTCAAGTATGTCTACACGGAGGAGGGCACGGAGAACACCGCCGTCACCTACTTCCTGATCAATGGGCAGTACGAGTTCCAGATCACCGCGCAGGCGACGTCGGCGGAGTGGGAATCCATCAGCGGTACGCTGGACGCCGCCGTGGGGACGTTCACGGTGCAGTGACGACGGGGCGCGGCGGAGCGGCTGCCGGCGGCCTCGGGTGTGGACGCCCCGGTCGCTACTCCGCCTTCTTGATCCCGAGAGACGTGGCCGTGAACAGTGGATCCAGCGTGAGGCCCTTGGCCTCGATCTGCGCCCGGCCGCCCTCTTCGCGGTCGACCACGCAGAGCAGCGTCCCCACATCGAGCCCCACCTCGCGCAACCTGTCCACGGCCATGAGCGCGGCGCCGCCCGACGTGACGATGTCCTCGATCATGACGACCCGCTGCCCGACCTCGGCTTTGCCTTCCATCGCCTTGTCGGTGCCGTAGCCCTTGGCGCCCTTGCGCACGATCACGAACGGTTTGCCGCAGGCGAGCGACACGGCGGCGACGATGGCCACGGCGCCGAGCTCCGGGCCGGCCAGCAAGTCGAAGGGCTCGTACGCCGGCAGCTTCGCCGCCAGGCCGGCGGCGATGTCGCGCAGCAGATCCGGTCGCGTCGAGAACAGGTACTTGTCGAGGTAGAACCTGCTGCGGCGGCCCGACCGGAGGACGAAGTCGCCCTCGAGGTAGCTGGCCTCAAGCAGGCGCTTGCCGAGATCATCGCTCACGGGGCTCCCTTCAGTCGTCTGAGGTCGAACTCGGGACCCGCGGACGAGCCCCGGCAGACCGTATCAGGTACCGCCGACGGCCATGCCGTCGATGACCACGGACGGCGTACGGACGGCGCCGGCGGGGACCCAGCGGGCGTCGTCACCGAGCGCCCGGATACCGGTGAGCATACCGACGATGTCACCGGCAAGAGTGACCTCTCGCACCGGCGTCGTGAACTGACCGGCCTCGATGAGTACGCCGCTGATGCCGACGGAGAACTCGCCCGAGATGGGATTGGCGCCGGAGTGGATGCCCACCGCGTCAGTCACGAGTACGCCGCGGTCCATGCCGGCGACGATCTCGGCCAGCGGGGTCGCCGGCCCGGCGACCACAAGGTTCGTCGGCCGCACGCCGGGCAGCCCCGAGTAGCCGCCACGGAGGCCGTTGCCGGTGCTTTCGCGGCCGGCCTTCCGCGCCGTATACGTGTCGTAGAGGAAGCCCTGGAGCACACCGCCGGTGATGAGCGGCGTGCGGCCGCAGGGCGTGCCCTCGCCGTCGAACGGGGCGCTCTCGATGCCGTCCTCGAGCGTGCCGTCGTCGACCAGCTGGAGGAGCTCCCCGGCGACCCGCTCGCCCTCGCGCCCGGCGAAGAGCGAGCGTCCTTTCTGCACGGCGTCGGCCGTGAGGGCCGAGCTCAGCACGCCGAAGAACGCCGCGGACACGAACGGATCCAGGATCACCGGCGCCTTCATGGACGGGCACTTGCGGGCGCCGAGCAGCCGGACGGCTCTCTCGGTGGCTTCGCGCCCGACGGCTGCCGGCTCCAGATCCTGGAGCGCCCGGCCGACGCTGTAGGAGTAGCCGGTCTCGACCTGGTCCTCCTGCTCGGCGAGCACGTAGGCGAACGCGTAACACTGCCCGGCGCGGTAGCTGCCGCGCACGCCGGCGGTGCTGGCGATGAAGACCTCGCCGTCGCCGTCGACGTACATCGTGTCCTCGACGGTCTTGACGCGCGGGTCGGCGGCCAGCGCCGTCGCCTCGACCTCGAGCGCGACGGCGATGCGCTCCTCGTCGGTCGTCGCCGTCAGCCGTGGGTCGAACGGGTGCACGTCGGCCGGCTCGCCTGCGGGCGCCGGCAACGCGGCGAACTCGTCCGGATCGCTCACGGCCGCATGCTCGACGGCGCGCCGCACGACCGCATTGAGCGCTTCGTCGCTCAGGTCCGACGTGTACGCGTGCCCCACGGCGCCGTCGCGGAAGACCCGGACGCCGACGCCGCGATGCCGCGCAGCGGTCAGCTGTTCGACCTCCTGCCGGTACACCTTGATGCGATGCGACGTCGAGCTCTCCGCATAGGCCTCGACATCACAGGCGCCCGCGGCGGCCGCACGCTCGAGGATCGCGTCGAGAACGTCGAACATCAGCCCGTCCCCCCCACCGTCATCTCGGCGATGCGCAGGGTCGCCTGGCCGGTTCCGACCGGCACACCCTGGCCGTCCTTGCCGCAGATGCCGGTCTTGACGTCGAAGTCGTTCGCGATCATGTCGATCTTCATGAGGATGTCGATCCCGTTGCCGACGAGCGTGGCCCCGCGCAAAGGGGTCGTCACCTTGCCGTTCTCGATGAGGTAGCCCTCGGCGACGCCGAACACGAAACTGCCGCTGGCCGGCTCGACCTGCCCGCCGGCCAGGCTCTTGGCATAGAAGCCTCGAGGCGTCGCTGCGATGATCTCGTCCGGCGACGCGTCTCCCGGCGCGATGTAGGTGGTCGTCATCCTCGGGATCGGGACGTGGCGGAAGGACTGCCGGCGGCCGTTGCCCGTAGGCTCGGCGCCCACCTCGCGGGCCCGCAGCCGGTCATACAGATAGCCGGTGAGGCGGCCCTCCTCGATGACCAGCGTCTTCTGGGTCGGCGTGCCCTCGTCGTCAAACGCCTGCGAGCCCCAGCCGTTGGGCAGAGAGCCTTCGTCGAACGCACTGACGATGGGAGCGGCCACGACTTCGCCCAGCTTTCCCTCGTAGATGCTCGCGCCCTTGGCGATGGCGTCGGCCTCGAGCCCGTGGCCGCAGGCCTCGTGGAAGAGCGTGCCTCCGAAGCCGTTGGCCAGGACTACCGGCATCGCGCCGACAGGTGCGGGCCTGGAGTCCAGCATGGCGCGCGCCTTCTCTGCCGCTGTCGCCGCCACGTCGCGCGCCGTAGCCTCGTCGAGAAGCTCGAATCCGGCACTGCCGCCGACCGTCTCGTGACCGGTCTGGATCACTTCGCCACGGCGAGCCACGACCTGGGCGGAGAAGCGCGTGCGCGTGCGGTCGTCGAAGACGAGGTCGCCCAGCGAGTTGGCGATGAGGACCCGCTGGCGGGTGTCGCCGTAGCCGACGATGGCCTGGGCTATCTCCGCGCCGGCGCTGCGCGCCGCTTCGTCACCGGCCCGGACCAGCTCGGCCTTGCGGGCGATCGCGACGGTGGACGGAGGCGTGAGGACCGGGTGCCGGTTGGTGTCGGCGCGCACCGCGACGAGCCGGACCACCGAGCTGCCCGGCTTCCCCGAACTGACCGCCGCGGCGACCGCGTCGGCGGCGGCCAGGAGACCGGCCTCGTCGACGGCGTCGCTGTAGGCGTAGTAGGTGTGCTCCCCGGAGAGCAGCCGCACGGCGGCGCCGAGCTCGCGGCCGCCGCTCGTCTGCTCGATGCGCCCGTCCTCCAGGCGCAGACCGAGGCTCTCGCGGTCTTCCACGTACACCTCGGCGAAGTCGCCGCCTCGATGCAGGGCCTTCGCGATCGTCGCCTCGAGAAGACCGGTGTCGAACGACCTGACGTCCATCAGGGCTGCTCCGTCATGACCGCGCGCACGGCCGCCGAAAGACTCTCCAATTCGGCCACCGCAGGGCCGGCGGAGTCGAGCACGTGCACGCTCCCGTCGGCCAGGCCGAGCTGGGCCGACGTCTGCGACACCGACGTGCCGCCGCGGCGACGCCACCATAGAAGCCCGGCGATACTGCCGGCGGCCAGCGCGATCAGGGTGATGCGACGCGCCTTCACGGCGAGCCCTCCTCGCCGGCATAGGCATCGCCCAGGCACGTGCGCAGGTCGAAGAGGAGCAGGCCGACGGCCGGCTGTGGACCCGTGAGCGCGACGATGCGACGTCCACGCGCGGACACGACGGCGACGCACCCGTTGCGGCCGGGGACGAAGACGTGGTCGAGCAGCGTATCCCCGAACGCCCGGGCACGGAGAACGGCCGCGTCCCACAGACGACCGACCGGCGCTGCGGCGGACTCGTACGTCCCAGGGCCACCGGCGACGAACGACCCGTCGCCGTCGAGGACGGCGACCGACCGGATGTCGGTGGACACGTCGAGCAGATCTCGGATGGCCTCGTCGATGCTCAGATCAGTCTCCCTCTGGTCGCGTGCTGCCGGTAGAGTATCACCGCGCGGAGCCGTTCTCTCACGCGCGCCGGGGCCGGAAGGAGCACACCAGCTCGCAGCAGTCGTCTCCACAACTGATGCGACGGCCGTCCGAGGCGATGACCAGCGTGCCGAGCCTCGAGGTCACGACGTCGAGGATCCCCTCGAGGTACGCCCGGTGCATGGCGCAGACGAGATCCGGATCGGCGGCCGACAACTCCTTGAACGCGCAGTTGTGCACCACCACGCTCAGGGAATCGTCACGCCACGAGACATCGGGCAGCAGGCCCTGCTCCTCGGCGATGGCGGAGATCGTGGTCGCCGCCGCGGGTCCGTCGCGAGGCGGTCCCGCCTCCCCGGCGAGTGCGCGCCTCCCCTCCGCGGCGCCCGCTTCTCGACAGACCCGCAGCGCGTCCTCTCGCGTACCGCCCGAAGCCAGGGCGTCGATGGCGAGTCGCGAGAGCAGGTCGTAGCGGCGCGGCGGGAACCCGAAGGTGACGACCATCTCGCTCAGGCGATAGAGCTTGGCGGGGCGCCCGCCACCGGCGGCGCGACGGAAGCCGGTGACGAGAAAGCCCGCCTGCTCGAGCTTCGCCAAGTGCATCCGGGCGACGTTCGGGTGCAGGCCGAATCCTCCGGCCACGTCGGCCACGGTGACGTCCTCGCCGGGTCGCTCCGCGATCGATCTGTAAATGTGATAGCGCGTGTCGTCCGCCAGGACGGCCGACAAATCGTGATCGCGGTCCACGCACCTTCCTCTGTGCCGGAGTCGTTGGCCAGATAGTATCGTCAGGCACTACTCCTGTAAACACGGTGCGCGTAGTGCGAACTCGTTCCGGATGCGAAGTCCCGGGCGTCCCGAGCGTCGTCAGGACTCGATCACGTATCGCGACGTGATCGGCACCGCCGGACGTAGGGTCGCCTCCACCGAGCAGTACCGCGTCTCCGAGAGGTCGATCGCGCGACGGACCTTGGCCGCGTCGAGCTCGCCTTTGAAGTAGTACACGACCTCGAGTGAGGTATACCGCTTGGGGTGGTCCTCAGCCTTCTCCCCGCTCACCTCGACACGGAAGGCCTCGATCGGCTGCCGCATCTTGCGCAGAATCGAGAGCACGTCCATGGCAGTGCAGCTACCGAGGGCAAGCGCGAGCATCTCCATCGGCCTCACACCGTCGGCGCCCTCGTCGAGCGACGACACGAGGTCCACACGCCCGTTCGCCGACCGCCCTTCGAAGAGGAGGCCTTCATTCTTCCAGCTGATCGTCACCGGGTCCGTGATCGCCATCGGCCTCGTCTCCCTTATGTCCGTGCCCGATTGATGGCCCTCGCATGCGGTGCTACCACCAGACGCCGATGCGCTAACCTCGGCTCCGGCAGTGGCTCACCCGCGCGCAGGCCGCCAGGGCGAGGCGAGTCGTATAGAATCCAGGGCCCAGCGACACGGGCCTTGCGAAGCAGGGCCTGGCGACCAGGAGTCACCGGTGCGCGACCTCTCTCTCGGCGACCGCGGCAAAGAAGTCCTCGACGTCCAGACCCGTCTCCGCGGGCAGGGCTTCGAGCTGGGCCGAGAGGGCGTCGACGGCTACTTCGGCCCCGGCACGGAGCTGGCGCTGCGCGCGTTCCAGCAGCGGCGCGGTCTGCTCGTGGACGGCCGCGTCGGAGCCAACACGTGGCGCGAGCTCGTCGAGGCGGGCTACACCCTGGGCGACCGCCTTCTGTACCTTCGCGAACCGCCGTTCCGCGGCGACGACGTGCTCGAACTCCAGGTCAAGCTCAACCTGCTCGGCTTCAACGCGGGCGCCGAGCGCGGGGTGCTCGACGACGATGTGGAGCGCGCCGTCCTCGACTTCCAGCGCAACGCCGGCCTGCCGCTCGACGGCATCGTCGGCGAGAGCACCATCCGCAAGCTCGCGGCGCTGCGCAAGGCGGAGTCGGGCCGCGAGGGCAAGAAGATCCCCGAGCGCGACGGCGGGTACGTGTCGGCGCGCAGCCTCACCGGCCAGTCCGTCACCATCGACCCCGGACACGGCGGCGCCGACACCGGGCAGGTCTCTCCCGGCGGGCTCGCCGAGAAGGATGTTGCACTGGCTCTCGGGCGGCGTCTCGCGGAGCTGCTGCGCGCCGAGGGCTGCCGCGTGCATCTCACGCGCGAGACCGACGAGCGCCTGCCTCTCTACGCACGCGCCGAGGCGGCCAACGCCGCGGGGTCCGCGTACTTCATCTCGCTGCACTGCAATGCGAACGAGGCCCCGGAAGCCCGTGGCGGCGCCGCGTATTTCTTCCAGCGCAGCCACTACTACTCGGAGCACGGACGGCGCCTCGCCGGCTACATCGCCGGCCGCATGACGGCGGCCGGCGTCCCCTGGATCGGGCGCTTCGGCCGCAACTACGGCCTGCTGCGCGAGACGCGCGGCATCGCGCTCATGATCGAGCCTCTGTTCCTCTCCTGCCCGGCCGACGAGACCCTCGCGCGCAGCCCCGAGCACATCGAGACGCTGGCGCGCGCGCTGGTGGGCGGTCTGGCCGACTACCTCGCGCGCTCCCCCGGAGAGGAGTCGGAGCGATGACGACGGGCGACCAGCACCCGCTCGTCGGGTTGACGGCGACGCAAGCCCAGCGTCTGCGCGAGCTCGGCGCCGGCGGCGTTGCGCTCGCCGGCGTCTACCCGGACGCCGGCGCTCGCAACGCCGCCTTCAAGCGCCTCGAGGACGAGCTCACTCAGGCCGGGCGGCGGCGGCTGAAGCAGCTGCGTGACGGAACCCGGGTCCCCGGACTCGTCGCGCTCGAGACCCGTCTCTCGGACGCTCTCACCGGCGCCGGGTTCGTGAGAGTCGCCACCCCCCTCATCATCACGTCGGACTCGCTCGTCAAGATGGGTGTCGACCACGGGCATCCGCTGCGCGACCAGGTCTTCTGGCTTGACGACGGGCGCTGCCTGCGTCCGATGCTGGCGCCCAACCTGTATACGCTTCTTCGCCGGCTCGGGCGCCTCTGGAGCAAGCCGTTCGGCATCTTCGAGCTCGGCGCGTGCTTCCGGCGCGACTCGCAGGGCGCCAATCACCTCAACGAGTTCACGATGCTCAACCTCGTCGAGCTCGGCCGGCCCGCCGCCGAGTGCCGCTCGCGCCTCGAGGAGCTGGCCGGCGCCGTCATGGCCGCCGCCGGCATCGCCCCCTACGAGCTGGTCGTCACCGATTCCGAGGTCTACGGCGCCATGGTCGACGTCGAGGTCGACGGCGTCGAGGTCTGCTCGGCCGGGATGGGTCCGCACCCCCTGGACGGCAACTGGGGCATCGTGGACCCGTGGGTCGGTCTGGGATTCGGCCTCGAGCGACTGCTCGCGACGCGCGAGGGCTACCCCAACATCGAACGCGCGGGCCGCAGCCTGAGCTACGTCGACGGCGTGCGCCTCAACATCTAGCGCCCACGGCGCGACTGCCGAGCGTACGCGCGAGGGGCGGGCCCATGGGCCCGCCCCTCGGAGCGCTCGGATGCCGCGGGCGAGCTTACACGCCCAGTAGTGCGTCCATCTTCTTGACGCCGTCGTTGGCGTCCTCGGCGTAGGCGTCGGCGCCGATCTGGTCGGCCCAGCGCTGCGTGCAGGGGGCGCCGCCGACCACGGTCTTATAGGGCAGGGCGCCGTCCTTGATCTGCTTGATGACCTTCTTCTGCTCTTCCATCGTCGTCGTCAGCAGGGCGCTCATGCCGATGATGTCGGCGTTCAGCTCCTTGGCCTTGGCGATGAAGGTGTCGGCGGCCACGTCGCGGCCGAGGTCGGTGACCTCGAAGCCGTTGGCCTTGAGGTAGGCGATCACGATCGCCTTGCCGATGTCGTGCACGTCGCCTTGGACGGTGCCGAGCACGACCACGCCCTTGGCCTCGGCGGCCTCGCCCTCTAGGGCGGCGTTGGTGACCTCGGTGGCGCCGGCCATGGCGTCGGCGCTCATCATGAGCTCGGGGAGGAAGACCTCGCCGCTCTCGAACAGCTCACCGACCTCCTGGATGCCCTTGACGAAGCCGTTCTGCATGATGTCGGCCGGGGCGATGCCCTCGGCCAGGGCACGCGTCGCCACCGCTTCGGACGCCGCCCGGTCTGCGTTGATGATGCTCTCGGCTGCTTCTTGGTAGATGCCTTCTGCCATGACCCTGGACTCCTCCCAACATCGCTCACAACTGTTTCCGCGCAGCTAGGTATGGCGGGTGCGCCGGGGAGGGAGATCCGACTCCGCAAGCCGAGGGGAGCAGCAGCCGGACAGCTCGTCGGCCGTTCCTCCCCAGACGCCCTCCTACAGCGCGCGACGGGAGTATATCAGCAGGTCGAACATGCGGCCACACAAGCGCACATGACGAGGTGCGAAGAGAAGTCCGTCGATGGGCCCGCGGAGCCGGGGCGCACGGGCTCTCCGCCCGTGCTAGCATCGCTGCGTGAGGTATCACGGCGCCGTCATCCGTCCACCCAGCGAGGCCGACAGCCTGATCGTGCAGGTGACCTACGGCTGCTCCAACAACACCTGCGACTTCTGCGGCACCTACCTGGACAAGCCGTTCGCGGCGCGTCCCTTCGACGAGGTCGTCGAAGATGTGACCGGTCTCCCCGCGAGCGTGCGGCAGCGGGTGACCCGGGTCTTCCTCGCCGACGGCGACGCCATGGCGCTCAGCCCGCGCAAGCTGGACGCCGTCCTCGACCTTCTGCATCGCGCGCTGCCGAACCTCGAGCGCGTGAGCAGCTACGCCAATGCGAGGAACCTCCTCGCGAAGCAGGTCGGCGAACTCGCCGCGCTGCGCGCGCGCGGTCTCGACCTTCTCTATCTCGGCCTCGAGTCCGGCGACGACGCGACGCTCGCCGACATCCACAAGAGCATGACCGTCGCCGAGCAGATCGAGGGGTGCCGCCGCGCCTCGGACGCCGGCATGCGGCTCTCGGTGACCGCGATCCTCGGCCTTGCCGGCCGGGAGAGGTCTCTGGTCCACGCCGCGGCCACCGGCAAGGCCCTTTCGGCGATCGACCCCGAGTACATCGGCATCCTCACGCTGATGCTCCCCCCGGGCACGGCGATGGAGCGCAAGGTCGCCTCCGGCCACCTCGTCCTGCCCGACTCCATCGGTATGCTGCGCGAGCTCCGCGAGATCGTCGCGCACCTCGAGGTCACCGACTGCGTGTTCCGCTGCAACCACGCGTCCAACTACCTGCCCGTCGGCGGTCACCTGCCCGCCGACAAGGAGAGCATCCTGAAGTCCCTGGACAAGGTGCTGGAAGCGCCGGAGTCGGTGCAACTGCGACCCGAGAGCTGGCGTCTCCTCTGAGGCCGCGCCGGCGCCGCGACGGCACGGCCCGCCTCAGGTGTCGCGAAGATGCGAGCCGAACCCCCGCTTGAAGTGCGTCGCCGCGTACTTCTGCAGCTTCCACTCCGGGATGCGGCACTGCGGGCACGCCTCGGCATACCACTTGTTGCGAAGCCACCGGCCGGCGCGGCTCGACTTCGAGTCGTGGACGACCATGTGCTTGCTGCAGTGCGTCACGATGACCGCGTACGAGCCGTGCTCCTCGAACTGCTTGACGCCGTGCAGGATGCCGCGTCGCGACGGCCACAGCTTCAGCTTCTCGACGAGGCGAAAGAGCGGCACCTGCTTGCGGTAGTAGCGCGCCTTGTTCGGATCGGTGGGCATCGGGCGCCGAGTCTACCACGCCGCCCGAGCTCCCTCGCCGCCCGCCAGGCAGGATGAGAGCGCGCCGCGTCGAATGCCCTTCTCTCGACCCCACACGACTCGAGGTGCCTCATGACTCGCCGCGCCGCGGCCGGCCTCACCCGCCTGTTCCCGCTGCTGCTCATCGCCGGCGCGCTCGCCGTTGTCCTGATCGCCGCCCTGGCCGCCGCCTGCGGTGGCGGTGACACGCCGCAGCCCGCAGCGACGGTCAGCGTGACCGCGAGCCCGTCGTCGTCTCCAAGCGCCTCACCCTCGCCGTCAGCCACTCCCCGTCCGGAGCAGACGCCCGTCACGCTCTACTTCATCCGCGGCGGCGAGCTGTGCGCAGTGGAGCGCTGGGTGCCGTACACGCCCGCGCCGGCGCGGGCAACGCTCAACGCTCTGTTCAAGGGGCCCACATCGTCTGAGAGGAGCGCGGGCGTCTCCTCCGCCCTGCCGAACGGCGTCAAGCTCAGGGGGATCACGATCGCGGGCGCAACGGCGTCCGTCGACCTCTCTTCGCGCTTCGCGGACCCCGCCGCCGACCCTGAGCCGAGCCCTACGGCTCAGATCGTCTACGCCCTGACGCAGTACCCGACGGTGCGCAAGGTCGCCATCCGCGTCGAGGGGCAGCCGTTCCCGGCGGGCGAGCAGACCGGCTCGCAGCCCGCCGTGTGGCGACGCGCCGACTTCAGATCACTCGAGCCGGCAATCTTCGTCGAGCGCCCGGGTCTCGGCGCTGTGGTCTCCAGCCCGTTCACGATCCACGGTACCGCGAGTGTCTACGAGGGGAGCTTCACCGCGCGTCTCGTCGACGCCGGCGGCCGCCGCGTCGTGAGCACGACCGTGCAGGCCACGCGAGGAGCACCGGATCGCGGCGGCTTTCGCAAGGAGATCGCCTTCTCGACGTCGGCCGCCGCGGGCACGCTCGTCGTGTTCACGCAGTCGATGGAAGACGGGTCGCGGCAGAACACCATCCGCATCCCCATCACGTTCGCAGGGAACTAGAGAGCCCGCCCGCCGAACGGTCGCGCCCACGCGGGCGGCGGGGCGGAGGGGGGCCAAGAAGCGCAGTGGCGGGGAGTGCGGGAGTCACACCCGCCTGCGTGGGTTTAGAGCCCACGCTGATCCTTCCGATCGACCCCCCGCGCGCTTCGATTGTACACCCCGAGCCGCGCGACGGAGGACCGTCGCCCGGCTACTTGATCGCCCGCGCGATCATCACGGCTACACCGATCGCCAGCGGCTCGTGGATATGCCGTACGCCGAGAGCCCCGCGGGCCGCCGCCGTGAACGCCGACGGCAGTCCCGGGACGGCGGCGATGGTCTCAGGGCCGATGTCGCCGGCAGCGATGATGCCCGCGGCGGGCGTCGCGTCGAAGATGAGCTGGCACTTGGCCAGGCCATCGGCCAGGCCGGTCGGATGCAACTTGACGCCCGCCTCCAGGACCGCCTCGAGACGCTCGGAGTCGGGCTCGACCACGTGGACGACGGCGCCGTGACCCAGCAGCCCGTGCGCGGCGGCGCGGCCGACCGGGCCAAGACCCAGCAACAGCACGTCACGGTCGCACAACCCTCCCGAGGCAGCCTCGAGCGCAGTGACGTACCCGTCGGCCGTGGCCGGGTCGTCGTCGACGCAGCGCGCCTTGGTGACGTTCAGCGCGATGAAGCGGTGGTCGTCGGCGAGAAAGACGACCTCGGCGCCAGCCTGCACCGCCTCCTGGATCCCCCGGACGTCGGACTGCGCCGTCACCCACGCCTCGCACCCCAGATGCTCGAGAACGGCGACGACGCACTCACCGAACCCGGGAATGAAACCCTCGCCGGTGGAAACGGGTACGGAGGCCGCACGCGCTCCGTAGAGCCGCACGCCGTACTCCTCCTCGCCGGCGCTGCGGAGGGCGACCTCGCTGAGACCGAGGCCGGCCACTTCACGCAGCCGCTCCTCGAACGCGTCGAGGCCCCGCCTGAGATCTCCCACGTCGTTCTCGGTCAATCGCGTCACCGGGCCCGACTCCCCTCTGCATGACCATCAACCTCAGGTAGAAGGTCAAGGCCTTCCACCCGCGCCACCTCCTGGGTGGCGCGTCGCACCCTCTCCAGCGCTTCGGAGACCGTCGGCGCCACCGCGATCAGCGTGACCGCCCATGTCGCCGCCCCCGGACGATAGTCCGTCAGCGCCTCGTCCACGCCGAAGAAGCCGGGCAGCAGGCTCAGAATCCCGGCGCTTCCCATGGCATGCTCGCCGACGACCTCCATGCAAACCACCCGACGCGCTCACGTGCTGATACACGCAGGCGCGACGCGGACGGCGATCGAGAGCCGGCACTCCCTCGTGGATGACCGTCTCGGCCAGCAGCTCGACGAGGTTCAGCCCGCTCGACCAGAACACGGCGGTCGGGGTCTGGCTCGGGAGCCGCGCATCGATCTCCAGGACCTTCGCCTCGTCGCCACGGACCATGACCTCCACATCCATGAGTCCGCGCAGGCCGAGGCCTTCTGCCAGACGCACGCCGGCGGCGTCGAGCGCGGCGAGCGCGCCCGCCGGAGCGGCGCGCTGCCAGTCGCAGGCGCCGCCTGGAGCGGCGGCCGCAGACCCTCCGGCTCCGGCCGCCCCGACCGGCGCGACCACGCGCCGGCAGTCGTAGCCGCTGTCGAACTCGAGGCCCGTCGCCTGGAGAGGCACGGCGCGCCCGCCCCACGCGAGCACCTCGAGCGAGAGCGAGGGACCGTCGACGAACTCCTCGACAACGACCTCGTGCCCGGCGGCGAGCAGCGCCGAACGCGCCGCCTCGAGCTCGCCACCATCGTGCGCGATCGTGACCCCTTCACTGCCGCTGGCTGTGCTCGGCTTGACCGCGACGGGGAAGCCGCACTCGGGCCAGTCGCCGGGCCGCGGCACGCCGAGCTCGGCGAAGAGGCGCCGGGAGGCGAGCTTGGACTCCGTCACGTGATAGGCGTCGAGGTCGAACAGCAGCGGCACGCCCCACGCCGGCACGCGGCGGGCCAGCCATGCCAGCGTCGGCTCGTCCTCGCACGCCGGCAGGACGGCGTCACACGACGTGACGAGCGCCCGTGCGCGATCCTCGTCGGCGGTGATGTCGGTGACGATGTGCACGTCCACGAGGCCCGCCGCGGGAGGCTCCTCTCGCCGGTCGACGAGCACGGTCTCCATGCCCGCCTTGCCCGCTAGGTACGCGGCCTCGGTGCCCTGCAGTCTGCCGCCGACGATCAGGAGGCGCACGCCGGCGGCCTCAGACGTCGCCGCGCACGACGTACATGCGGGTGCGGTACTCGTCGACGGTGGCCGCGCGCAGGCCGAGCTTCTCGAGATGCGGCAGGACCCCGGCGACCGTCCGATACCCCTCGTCGATGTCGAGCTCCGACTGGGACACACCGGCCAGCCCGACGGTAGGCGGAACGATGGACGTCACGACATTCGCACCGGCGTCCAGCCGGCGCTCGAGACCGCGGATCCCGTCCACATCGAGCGACGCCGGGATGAAGCGCGAGGGCATGGCCAGCCGCATCGCGGCGATGGTGAGGAGTTCGTCGGCATCGCCGGCCGGCGCGACGCCGGCCAGCGGCGTACCCGGCTGCGGCACGAATGTCATGACGCGCACCTGCTCCCAGCCGGCGTCGCGCATGGCGACGACGGATCGGGCGCGATCGGCCGGCGTGTCGCCGATACCCGTGAGCAGGCCGTCCTCGACGAGGAGCCCGGCACGCCGGGCCGCGGCGCGCGCGGCGACGCGCACCGCGAACGGCTGGCCCACGCGCAGGCGCTCGTAGAGCTCGGGTGTGTGCGTCTCCTGATACAGGGCGTACCAGTCAGTCCCCGCATCCTTGAGACCGGCGAACGTCTCGTCCGGGAGAACGCCCGGCGACACCATCACCGGCAGACCCGAGCCACCCGATACGGCGTCGACCAGCTCAAGCAGTGAGGCGTACCCCGGATCTCCATGGACGAGCGGGTCCTCCCCCATGGTCAGATCGAGCAGAACGACCCCGGACCGGGCCAGGTCGCGGCAGATGGCGACGACCTCGCCCAGCGACTTGCGGTAGCGCGGGCTCTCGGTATTCCCCGCGCGGTAGAAGCAGAAGGCGCATTCGTTGCGGCAGTACGTCGAGAAGTAGACGAATCCATACAGAAACACTGCATCGCCCGTCTCGCGGGCGCGCATCTCGCGCGCGGCGGCGAAGACCTCGGGCGCCGCGTCGCCGGCGCGAAGGAGCGTCTCGATCTGGCTCGCATCCGGAGCCCTGCCTTCGAGGATCCGGGCACAGAGGTCGCGGATGACGCCGGTGGTATCGTTCACTGAACGTTTCTCCCGCTCACTGTGGCCACTGGGGAGTCCCGGGCGGCGCGGCCCCCTTCCGGCGGCGCGCCGGGCGAGTCTACCGAGGCGCCGGACCGGCTGGCAAGCCGCCGGCGCCGGATCAGCGGAACTCGAGGACGTCCGCAACGGGCCGACGGGACGAAGGCCGCACCGTGCCTGCGGGCCTGCCCACAGGCACGACCGCGGCCAGCCTGGCCGGAGGCTCGACGCCGAGCAGCGACTCGATCGCCGGCGCCGCCATGACCGGCGCGGTCATCCAGCAGGTGCCGTACCCCATGGCGTGGGCCGCCGTGCAGAGCAACTGCACGGCGGCGCCGATGCTCTGCAAGTCGGGCCGCGCCCGCAGCCTGTCTCGCTCCTCGGCCGTCACGCCGCGCCTGGTCAGCATCTCGTCGGCCCTGGACCCGTAGGGCAGACCGAAAACCGCCATCACCAGCGGCGCCTGCGCGAAGAAGGTGGAGTACGCGCGCAGGGCCTTGAGTTCCTTCTCCATGCCGGCGACCTCGGGCCAGGAGCCGACCTCGTCGAGGGCCGCGTCGACGGCCTCCCTCATCCCCGCCCTGAGAGCCTCGTCCTCGACGGCCACGAACCGCCACATCTGGGCGTTACCGGCGTTCGCCGCGCGCACGGCCAGTTCGACCATAGCCGTCACGTCCTCGCGCGCGACCGGGTCGGGAGCGAAACGCCGCACGCTGCACCGGCCGTGCACCGCGTCGGCGAGGCCCGTCAACTCGAGCCGTGATCGTGATCCGCGTTCGGTCATGCGACCAGTGTACCAACGAAGGCGGGGCCGGCGCTCGATGGGAGCGCCGGCCCCGCCGGGCGTTCGGTACCACGTGTGCGCGCCTCAGCCGCCGGAGATGGGCGGCACGAGCGCGAGCCTGTCACCGTCGTTCAGCGGCGTGTCCAGACCTTGCAGCGCGTTGATGTTGCGCGCGTTGAGGAAGACGCCGGCCCACATGCGTCCGTCTTCGCGGAAGATGCGCGGCTTGAGCCGCGGGTCGATGGCGATCGCGCGTTCGAGAGCCTCGGCCACGGTCGCAGCCTCGCACTCGACGACGGGCGCTCCTTCCCCCGTCACCATGCCGACGGGGAGCTTCACCGAGACGGTCGCCACGCTCAGGCCTCCACCAGCTCCCTGTCCATCTTGTCCACCTTCAGGTCCACGGCGAGGACGTACGGGTTCTGGCAGAAGGCGATGCACTGCGGCTCGCCGTCGCACAGGTCGCATTTGAAGGCGACGTGGCGGTCGGGATGCTCGTGGATCACGCCCGTCGGGCAGACGTCGTAGCACTCGCCGCAGTTGGTGCACTTGGACTCGTCGACGACGAGGACGTAGCCCTCGACCGACTCGCCGACCTTCTCCTTGCTCGCGAACTCACCGCTCGGCTTGACGGTGATGCGCTTCGTCAGGATCGCATCGTGGGGGCAGGCGTCCTGGCACTTCGCGCAGGCGGTCTGCAGACAGGTGTGGCCCTTGATCGCCGCCGTCGTGGGATTGACCTCCGAGAAGAGTCGCGCCACCGACGGCCGATAGCTGCCCTCATGGTGGGCGGAGCAGGCCAGTTCGCACATATGGCAGCCGGTGCACTTCTTGCTGCTGATCATCACGTGTGGCATCGGATTCCCTTCCTAAAGGCGGACGTCGACGCCGAGCTCGGCGAGTTTGCTCTCGGTGGGCACGCCGCTCTCGTCCCAGCCGCGTATCTCATAGTAGTGTTCCATGCGCTCGGCGAACACGTCTTCGCCGATCGCCTTGCCGGCCGAGGGACCGTCCTTGAAGGCTCCGGACTCGGCGTACAGAGCCTTTGGAAGACCATCCTTCTCAACGCCCTCGCGCAGATTGAACAGACGGCCGAGGTTCCAGATGCGCTCACCGATCGTGAGAATATCCTCGGTGGTGAACTCACGCCCGAAGACATGCTTGAACATCTGTGCGATCTGATCAGGAGTGACCGCCCAGAAGTCGCACCAGATACCGGTGAACTTGACCGAGCTCATGTTCTGCCCGATGAAGCCCTTGGACGAATCGCCGACGACGATCTGCTCGACCTTGGCGCCACCGATCTCGTCGGCCGGCGACGTGCCGGCCAAGATCTCGTCGCCCACCGGATAGGTACGCATATGGCAGCCGCCACGGTCGCTGGTCGCATAGCCGACGCTCATACCGAAGGACCCCCGCGGGTCATACCCGGGGAGCTCAAGGCCCTTGACGTCGTACGAGAGTTCCGGGTGACCGTACTTCGCCGCCAGCGCCCGCGCACCCAAGGCGAGATCGGCGCCGACACCCTCACGCTTGCTGATCAGCTCGGGCATCTTGACGTAGCTCGCCACGTCACCGAAGCGGACACCGAAATCGTGAATGCCCTTCTCGGTGAGATCCATCGCAAGGCCGACGACCGAACCGGACGAGATCGTGTCCAGCCCCCACTCGTCACAGAGCTCGTTGAACTTCATGAGGGCGTCGATGTCGTCGATGCCGCAGTTGGCTCCGCACAAGGCGATGGTCTCGTATTCCGGGCCCTCGCCGCGGACCTCGTCGCCGGCGAACGTCGTACCGTGGAAATTGCGGCAGGCGATCGCGCACTGGTAGCAAGCGCGTTTCTTGACGCGGATCTTCTGGAAGGACTCGCTGTTGAGGTTCTTTGTGCCCTCGAAGCTACCGGCCGACCAGTTCTTCGTTGGCATGGCGCCCGCGCCATTGACGAGGTCGACGAGGATCGGCGTGCCCTCCTCGTGTGCCCAGAGGTTGTCTTCCGTGAGCACGAACTCCTCGTGGATGCGGTACATGTCGGCGAGAAACGCTTTGGCGTCACCCACTGAGACGCTCCCGGTGCCGTGCATGACGAGAGCCTTGAGGTTCTTCTTGCCCATGAGGGCGCCGTGGCCGCCACGTCCGGCCTTGTGGTACTGATCCGTGCTGATGCAGGCCCACGGTATGCGCTGTTCGCCGGCGGGCCCGATAGACAATGTCCTGGCGTCGGGGTCGACGTCCCGGCGCATGGCCTCTTCGATCTCGGAGGTCTTCATGCCCCAGTACGTCGGCGCAGCGGGGCGGAACTCCACCACATCATCCTTGACGACGATCACGGTCGGCTCCGCCGCCTCACCTTTGATGATGACCGCATCGTACCCGGCGAACTTCATCTCGGGAGCGAACGCGCCTCCGACATAGCTATCGTTGAGGATCCCGGTAGCCGGGCTCTTGCACCCCACGACCAAGCGAGAGGCCGTGCTGACGTTGGTGCCGGCGAACGGGCCCGTCATGAGGATGATGGGCGCCTCAGGGGCCCACGGGTCCATCTTCGGCGTGACCTCCTCCCACAGGTACCGGAAGAGGAGACCCTTACCGCCGATGTAGAGCCGAGCCCATTCCATGTTGAGCGGCTCTACCGCGGAGGTCATGGCGCTCAAGTCGATCCTGAGCACTTTGCCTTGGTAGAAGTCCAATGCGTCCTCCTGAAGACGTGCGACAAGGTCTCCGCAGCTCGCGGCGCCTGGCGCGAGGCCTCGAACGCGGGCGGTGGGATTGCAGGCCTCGCCATTGTAGCCAACCCCCGTCTGCGGGGCAACGCCTGGAAATCCTCGGAATGCAGCACAAAACGGAGCCGAATACCCGGCTCACTTAGCCATTGTGGCGCACCCGCGGGCAGCGCTGCTACGCCTGCTGGTTGTGGCCGGGCGCCTCCGGCAGGTCGCGGATGTTCTCCGCCGCCTGCCACTTGCTGTGGTTGTCGGCCATGGCGTCGATCAGTTCCTTCATGAACCGGGCGGACAGGTTCACGCGGCTGACCACGACCCCGTTCATCTCGCCCGGCTCCTCGCTCTCGTGGTCGAGACGCACGAAGGTGATCGAGAACTCGTAGTCCGAGTGGCTGACGTTGGCGAAGTTGGCGTAGACGCCCGCCATCATCTCCGGTGTGGCGTGCAGGTTGATGTGGCGCTCGTCGTCGTCCATGCAGATCTCTCCTCTCGGGGCCGGCGGCGGCGCAGCCGCTCCGCCGGCCGTCAGCCGCGTATGCGCTCGGCGATGGCGGTGGCCATACCGCTGGTGCCCGCCGTCCCACCGAGGTCGTAGGTGACCTCGACGCCCTCGGCGATCACGGCGGCGATCGCGTCTTCCATCCGGCGCGCGGCCTCGTCCTCGCCGAGGTGCTCCAGCAGCAGGACGCCCGAGCGCAGGATCGCGGTCGGGTTCACCTTGTCCAGGCCGGCGTACTTGGGGGCGCTGCCGTGCACCGGCTCGAAGACGGCCGCGTCGTCGCCGATGTTGGCGCCCGGCGCGACGCCGAGACCGCCGATGAGGCCGGCGCACAGGTCGCTCACGATGTCGCCGTACAGGTTCGGGAGCACGAGGACGTCGTACAACTCGGGCTTCTGGACCAGTTGCATGCACATGTTGTCGACGATGCGGTCCTCGAACTCGATGTCCGGATACGCCTCCGCCACTTCGCCGGCGACCCGCAGGAAGAGCCCATCGGTGCACTTCATGATGTTGGCCTTGTGCACCGCCGTCACCTTGCGGCGCTTGTGCCGGCGCGCGTACTCGAAGGCGAAGCGAGCGATACGCTCACTGCCCTTGCGGGTGATGATCTTGATGCTCTCGGCGGCATCGGGAGTGACCATGTGCTCGATGCCGGCGTACAGATCCTCGGTGTTCTCGCGCACGACGACGAGATCGATGTCGTCGAAGCGGCTGCGCACGCCCGTCATAGTCTTGGAGGGCCGCAGGCAGGCATACAGGTCGAGCTCCTTGCGCAGCGCCACGTTGACGCTGCGGAAGCCCTTGCCCACCGGCGTCGTGATCGGTCCTTTGATCGCCACCTTGGTGCGGCGGATCGACTCGAGCACGTGCTCGGGCAGCGGCGTGCCGTACTCGTCCATGACGTCGAGGCCGGCGTCGTGGACCTCCCACACGATGGGGACGCCGGTCGCGGCCATCACGGTCTCGAGGGCGGCGGCGAGCTCCGGGCCGGTGCCGTCGCCGGGAATGAGGGTGACTGTGTAGGTCATGCTGATTAGTCCCCGGCAGCGATCACGCACCGGATCATGAACGATCACAAGTGCGAGGTGACCACCGGCAAGCCGAAGGTCGCCTACAAGCAGCGTCTGGCGAAGAACATGGAGACCGAAGCGCGCTTCATCCGTCAATCGGGCGGACGCGGCCAGTACGCCGTCGCCTGGGTGCGCTTCGAAGCCGTGCCCACCGAGGGCGGCGGTTTCGAATTCGTCGATGGCATCAAGGGCGGATCGATCCCGCGCGAGTACATCCCGGCGGTGGAAAAGGGCCTGACCGAGGGCTTCAACTCCGGTGGCCGCACCGGGTTCCCGTTCGTCAACGTCAGGGCCACGCTGTTCGACGGCAAGTACCACGACGTGGACTCCAGCGAAATGGCTTTCCAGTCCGCGGGCGTGCTCGCGTTCCGCCAAGCTGCGGACAACAACGTCTCGCTGCTCGAGCCGATCATGAAGATCGAGGTGCGCGTGCCCGATGAATTCATGGGCGGCGTCGTCGGCGACCTGAACAGCCGCCGCGGGGAAGTCTCGGACGTGGACGCACTGGGCAACCTGCGCATCATCCGCGCGCTGGTGCCGATCGCGGAGATGTTCGCGTACTCGTCCGCACTGCGCGGAGCGACGCAGGGCCGCGGTTCGTACGCGATGGAGTTGCACGAGTACCGCGACGTCCCGCGCAACATCGCCGAGAAGATCCTCGACAGCAAGCGCGAGCCGGAAAAGGGTTGATCCTCCCAAGTCGGCTGCCAGAATCGACGCGATGACACGCACTGCGCGACGCCGCTGGAGCCGCGAACTCCAATTCGAAGTGGACGGCATCGCTGTCGCCGACAGCGGGCCCGTCCTGGTTCACGTCTACGAGCCGCCTGCGGGCGAGCGCTGGATCGACGCGGCGATTCCCGGCAAACTCGGCGCGCTCGATCGCAGCAGCGGTGAAATCCTGTGGGTCTCGCCGTGCGAAGTCGGCTACGGCCGCGGCTTCGGCGCCGGATTCGGCCCGCAGGAAGATGTGCTGGTGGCGGGCCCCTCGTCGAACGGCCACCGCATCGTGCGCATGACGCTTGCCACGGGTGAGTTGCTCGACGCGCGCGCGATTCCAGCCTTTGACGAGGCGATCGTCTTCGACGACGTGGTCGTGATCGCTTCCAAGCGCAAGGTGGTCGCCATCGATCCGCGCACTTTGCAGGAGCGCTGGACCTATTCGAAGGAAGGCGAGCGCTACCACAACATCGCGCGCCAGGGTTCGCGCGTGTTCGTCGTCGCTTCGCACGAGGCGAAGAAGAAGCAGGGTCTGATCGCGCTCGACGTGAAGAACGGTCACTACGTGACGGCGCTGATCCCCGCCGAGCAGTCGGTGATCCACGATCTCGCGGCGGACTCGGGCAGTCTGACCGTGCTGCTCGACAACCTGACCGCGGCGCTGCCGCGCGAGGCGCTGATCGAGTACCTGCGGCGCAGCGACGATCAGGAACTCGGTCCCGGCCTGGCGCTCTTCGCGCTGAAGCCCGACGCCAAGGCCGGCGACGCGCCCTTGTGGTACGAAGCACTCGAGGGGGAAGAGGACGGCGAGTTTCCCGAGGTCGCCGTGCACGCCGACGCCGGGCGCCTGTACGTGATCAAGGGCGCACTGCTCGAGGCGCGCGACGCGCTGAGCGGCCGCCGGCTCGACGAGTGGGCCGTCCCCGGACTCGACGAGCGCGTCGCCTGGTCCGTGGCCCAGGGCGCATGCCTGGTGGCCGAGGAGACGCGCGTCTCGATTTTCGAATTGCCGGCGTAGCGGCGGGGCGCTGAGGCAGGCCGGCACGACTGGCGTGCGGTCCGAGGATTTTCCCCTTGCAACGCCGCCGCGGTATCCTGTTCGGCCCCTCTGCCGCGATGGAAGGCCTCGCGATGTGGGACGTCGGTCTGGGTGAACCTGCCCCACTTTGTCCCAGGCCCGTGCGGATTTCGAGCGGAGGGTGGGCGGAAGCGCACAGGCCAAGCGCTCTTCGAGCCCCGGCCTCAGCCCCTCGCCGCGCTTTCCGGCAACACCGGAGGGGGAATCCACTGCGGGCCTGACAATTGCATCCTCCCCGCGCCCGGAGAAGACACCCAGTTCCCGGCCGTCCCTTCCCGCCCCGTCCAGGCCGTCAAAACCCGAAGTAGACTCAGATGCTCGCAGAATTCCTGTTCATGGCCCTGACTGTCGCACTGCCCCCCCCCCCCCCCCCCGCTGATTCAAGGTGACCCGGGTCAAGATCCCGACCCTTGCGGCCATCTCATCCATGCGTGGGTGGATCCTGTGTTCGGAGTGGACAATGCGGGAAGGATTATTCCGGGTTCGCCAACCTTGTTCTTCCTGCAGGTCGATGACCGCACCGCGCCATTCAAGACGCTCCAATTCGCGATTGACGCCGTCGAGCACCATCTCGTCACGACCTTCAATGCTGGCGTCACGGACATCCAGGGGTTGGTCTACGCCATGCCTGGCCTCTACGGGCCTGCCGGAAACGGAGAGATCTTCCCCGTGAAGATGCGCGACCGCGTGCACTTGCGCGGTCAAGGTGCCCGCGCCTGTGTGTTGCGCGGAGACCGATCGGCACAAACTCAAAAGGTCTTCTGGCCGAACATCAGCGCTCCCCCAGTTCTCACTCCCGGCCGCGCAGATGGGGAGGTACTGGTCTCGTTTGCCTACTCGAACGACCGGAGCCCAGGCCTTGGCTTCCAACTCCCGTGGGTCGGGAACGGGGAAACGAGCGAGTTGCTCGACAGCTTCACTTTCCAGGGCGGGGACGTTCAGGTGTTGTTCGACAAGGAACTCAGCCAGACGTCCTACATCGGGGCACCGACCCTGCGTGGCAGAATAACAAACTGTCTTTTCGACATGCGCACGAACTGGGACGTTGTCACCAGTTCGGGCATTGTCACCGTGGAGGGACCCTACATCGGCATCGAGATGACGAAGGTCTATTCGGCCCCAGGCGGATATGCAGATCAGGAGGTATTGATCGCCAACAACACATTCCTGATGGGCGAGTTCGGAATGGTCGGGGAGGGATTCGGGATTGTGACGTACTCGAAGATGGATGCAGTCGCGATCATCGATGTCACGGATACGGGGTGCCCAACGAATTGGACCAACACCGATCGAGACATGACTCTTCGCGGACTCGGCAATCCCATCCTGGCTAATAATCTGTTTCGGACAGTGCCCTTGGATCCCGGGACGAATCCAAAGCCGTTCGCAATGCTGGGGATTGATTTCTTCGACGCCAATGTCGCCCCGGCAGTGCGCCACCTCGGCAGTCGAATGCGTTCGCGGCTGCGAGAGTCGGACAACAAAGCAATGGGTTCAGCAATGGCAGGTTTGTTTCTGCTCAAGTTACTCCCCAGTTCGTCGGATGGGGGACGTCTCCGCCTGCCGCGCTCTTCGATTGTCGGAGTCCATCACAGTTCTGCGCATGGCCGATAGGGCCAAACACGAATGGATGCTGTAATGCCCTCGCTCAACCCGCGTCTTGTGTCGGAAACCTGCAGCCCCCGATGCCTGTTCTCGAAGTATTCGATGGTGGTACGACGGGACTTGATCCGTTGTTTGTTGGCGAATACCTGGAGACGCAGCTCGCTCAGGGACCTCCGCGGTACCGGGATCATCGGCTGCTTCCGAATTCTCCATTCATCAACATCGGCGTGACACCGATTCCGCCGACATCGTCGCCCGGCGTCGATCCGCTGCCGAGCCTGTCGACCGATCCTCCAGGCTGGACCTACCAGGAATCGCCTTGCAAGGAGCTGCGGTCTTTCGACTGGGATCACGAGGGATTTGGCAACCCCAGGGTCTCGGGCGGTTCGATCGACATCGGGTTCGATGAGTTCGAGCTCTTCATCATGGCTGGTAACTACGCCAACGACTCGAACAGTCACAATGTCTCGGGGTTCATGAATCCGACGCTGGAGCCGGGCCGGCCGACTCGATTCATGCTGTTCCCGGTGCTTCAAATCAGTGCGCCGGAGGTGACCATCAATGGAGTATTTGCGGTGCAGGCGCCGCCGCCAGTCGCCCCGCCGCCGGCTTGGACGCAGCCTCCGCGCACGACATCGGTCGTTAATCCGCTGTTGCCCGTTGGTTTCCAGACGCGGTGGATCAGTTTCACCAACGCGTCTACTTCGACCGTGCCCCCCATGGGAACTGCTATGCCATGGGCCACCGGATCCGTTGGCCCCGCGCTCGTCAGTGGCACGATTCCATGGAATCTGCCGCAATTCTGGTCGTTCTCGCAGTTCTTTGTTTCCGACGCCGAAGTGTCCACTGGGTACTTTGGAGCACAGGCCGTTATACACGCGGCGGGACAGGCCATGATCAATCCAGCACTATGGAGCAATCTCCAGTATGAGTACCGATAGCGAACAATTGGATTTCTCGACGAGGATGCGAACTCCGATGCTGGCGATCCGCGCTTGTCGGCTCAGCACGTGCATCTCCTCCGTGATGCGGGTCCTCTGTGGGTGCGCCGGCGTCGGGCTGATCCTCTTCGTGTTTTGCCCGCGAGGTCGCTCACAGAGTAACGAGACGATGTACGCATTGCGCGCGTACGGCGGTGCACGACTCGACCGGCTGGATCCGCAAACTGGAGCCGTCCTATCCTCAACGGCACTTCCGCCAGCTCAAACCGTCCCTACGAGGCTGGGGTGGTTCAATTGGAGGTTGTTCGGCTTGGGCAACTATCGATTCTGGGATCGAGTCATCAAGTGCCATCCTGCGGATGCCTCCACGATCCAGCTTACACCCATAGGTGCAAGCTGGATCATGCAGGCGATGGATGTCGATCCAGTCGCAGGCATTGTTCGAGCGGTCGTACTTGATCGCTGGAACCAACCGGACTACTACGCAGGGACGATGGACACCAACGCGGGGACGTTTACGGTCGGACCGTTGATAACGCCCCCAGGCAATTGGGTTTCAATGGCCATCGACAGTACTGGTGGAGTATTGTTGGCTAGAGGGACATACCAAACGTACTTCGTCTTGGACCCTGCCACGGGCCAGACGGCCTACGTTGGAGCCACGGCAGTTCCCAATTCGATCTGCATGGAAATGGCCTACGACTCAAACAATCAACTCTGGGCCATCTTCGAGGACTTTCAGAATGGGCTGAACAGCGGCATCTATCGGATTGACACGACGACCTGGATTACGACCAGAGTTGTCGTGACTCCAGTGGCGTACTCTGGCCTAGCGTTCGGATGGTCGACCGCAGCCTCGAACTACTGCTTGAGCAAGACCACATCGCTCTCGTGCCTTCCTTCCCTCAGCGCCGACGGCATTGCCAGCCCAACGGCGAAATCGGGTTTCATCATCCGGGCCAGCAGTCTCAACAACAACCGACCCGGCTTGCTGCTCTACACGACGAACGGCCGCTATTCGCTTCCGTTCCAAGGCGGTCTCCTATGCGTGAGGACGCCAGTGCAGCGCTCTCCGCCAGGATCGACGGCTGGCACTCCACTACCCGCCCTGGACTGCTCCGGCACGTGGTCGATCGACTACAACGCGATGATCTGGGACAAGTACCACGCCACGACCGCATCGGCAGACTTGTTGAACTCGTCCCCGTTCCTGCTTCCCGGCACCACCGTCCAATGCCAGTGGTGGGGCCGAGATCCCGGCTTTGCGGCTCCCAACAACGCGATGCTCAGCGACGGCCTCGAGTTCACGCTCTCGCCGTAGACGGCCCGGCCTGCTGCGGCAATCGCGTGATCTTGACCGCGCGCCACGCGCCGAATTCCAGGGAATCGAACGGGCCGCGAGGGCTGCGGGAACAAGCGAGGACTCTGCGGGCGCGCGCGCGGCCGGTCAAGGCAGGGGGTTGCGGTCGGACAGGAGCAGGTCTCGAAGTCATCTGACCTCGCACGGTCTCCCCTTGCAACGCCGCTGCGGTATCCTGTTCGGCCCCTCTGCCGCGATGGAAGGCCTCGCGATGTGGGACGTTGGTCTGCGTGAATCTGCCCGACTCTGCCCGGGACTGTGCGAATTTCGAGCGGACGGTGGGCGGAAGCGCACAGACCAGGCAGTCCGGGCGAATTGGCCAGCGCCTCCTGACGCTTTCCGGCGGCATTTTTGGGGAATGCACCTTGGGCTTGACAATTGCTTCATCCTCACGCCCGGAGAGATCACCCACGTCCCGGCCGTCACTTCCCGCCCCGTCCATCCCTCCAAAACCCGAAGGAGAATCAGATGCTCGCAGATTTCTTGTTCGTGGCCTTGACTGTCGCACTGCCCCCCCCCCCCCCCCCTCGCTGATTCAAGGTGACCCGGGTCAAGATCCCGACCCTTGCGGCCATCTCATCCATGCGTGGGTGGATCCTGTGTTCGGAGTGGACAATGCGGGAAGGATTATTCCGGGTTCGCCAACCTTGTTCTTCCTGCAGGTCGATGACCGCACCGCGCCATTCAAGACGCTCCAATTCGCGATTGACGCCGTCGAGCACCATCTCGTCACGACCTTCAATGCTGGCGTCACGGACATCCAGGGGTTGGTCTACGCCATGCCTGGCCTCTATGGGCCCGCCGGAAACGGAGAGATCTTTCCAGTCAAGATGCGTGACCGAGTGCACCTGCGGGGACTCGGCGCTCGCGGTTGTGTGTTGCGCGGTGACGGCTCGACTCCAACTCCCGAGCAGTTCTTCTGGCCGGACCTCGTCAATCCTGGTCGCATAGCGGGGGAAGTGCTGGTCACGTTCGCCTACTCCAATGAACGAAGCCCAGGCTTCGGCTTTCCACTCCCATGGGCTGGCAACGGGGAAA
>CAVPVX010000010.1:0-237787 GCA_963709345.1 uncultured Actinomycetes bacterium | reverse complement strand
GCACGATCTCGCCGAAGTAGTTCGGGTGGCGGGAGCCAGGACCAGAGACCTGTGTGGATGAACCCGCCTCTGTTCGCCGGGTCGGCACGGAAGCGGTTCTTCTGGAGGTCCGCAACGGCCTCCAGGGCAAAGCCGGCCGCCCAGACAAGTGCTCCCGGTGACGGCGACGACGTCCAACTCCTTGCGCGCCGTCGTCGTGATCGCAGCCAGAGCCGCGGCGAGCGTCAGCGTCACCCAGAGACCCTGCAGCGTCCAGACGTTGAGGAAGCGGATGAAGGAGGGCTTGATGGCGTCGAAGCGAGCATCCTTGCCGGCTTTGCGGATGCGGCGGACCAGGAATGTGCCGAGGCGCGCCGCCCAGATCAAGACCAGCGCCAGCAGCAGGATCGATCTCCCGTCGACCGGGGGCCCGAGCAGGACCGCCGCGACCGCGACGGTGATGTACGTGAGGCTGCCGGTGAGGTCGAAGAAGCGCTCGCTCTGCCCAAGGTACGCCGGGATGAAGGCGAGCCACTGGATGACGAATGCCAAGCCGACGGCGAGGGCGAAGACCGGGATGCCCCAAGCAGACGCGCCGCCTAGACTGCCGGCCAAGGCGACGCCGGCCCCGATCAGCACGACCACCGGGAACGCGACGATCGCGTTGCGGTCAGACTTCTTCATGGCGACCCCCGCTCACTGATTCACGATTGGCTCGAAGCCAGTATCTCCACCCGGCGCGGCCGCGGAAACGTCGCGAGGTCGGATCCGAGGCGCCAGCGGTCAATCACCCGGGACGAACGAGCCGGGCCGGGCTGAACCCAGTTGCTGCCTCCATCATGGGCGACGATGTCTGCGACGACCTCGGGATTCCTCAGGTAGCTCTCCGAGCAGCCGCACGCGGCGCAGAGCAGGGTCTGATCATCGAGGCTGATGCTGGCGCTGTGCGCGGGGGCGACGTTCCACCGCCAGTCCTCGGGGCAGCTGCCTGGACCGGTCGTCGACGCAGAGATCTCGTGCGATCCGCACCTGGGACACTCGCCGTTCTTCATGATGCACCCCCTGCACTCTGTCGCGCGAAACCGCCCTTCCGGACGGGCCCGACACCGTCAGCCTGAAGCGCCGGCCGAGCCGGCTGCCTCAGCCGGCCGCGGAGATGCTCCCGACCGTGACCTCGAGGTCGCGGAGCAGACCGTCCTTGAGATCGTAGATCCAGCCGTGGACGGCCAGTGGAGCACCGCGCTCCACGCCGCCTCGACGACCTCGGAGGAGGCCACTGCGTGCACCTGCGCGCCGACGCTGAGCTCGCAGAGTCGGTCCCAGCGCGACTCGAGGTCGGGGAGCGCGTCGAGCTCCTCGCGGCGCTCGGCGGCGAGCAGGCGCAGCGGCTGCAGCCACAGCGCGACTGCGCCGGCCTGGTGCCCCTCGAGGGCCGCGCGCACCCCGCCGCAGCGATAGTGGCCGCAGACGACGATGTGGCGCACACCGAGGGAAGTCACGGCGTACTCGATCACCGCCATCGCGTTCAGGTCGGTGACCGGTACGACGTTGGCCACGTTGCGGTGGACGAAGAGCTCGCCGGGCGCCAGGCCGACGATCTCGTTGGCCGGAACCCGGCTGTCGGAGCAGCCGATCCAGAGCAGGTCAGAGGGGCGCTGCAGGTCGGTGAGCCGTCTGAAGTACTCGGGGTCGGAGCGCGACGCACTCGCCCGCCCAGGCCCGGTTCTGCGAGAAGAGGTCGAGATACTTCATGGCTGGCTCCCGGCCGACGACAGCGGGAGCCTATCAGCACTGAGCCTCGGGGTGGGAGCCCGCCTGCCGCAGAGCCTCCAGCGCCTCGAGGAGGTCGGCGCGAGAACGCCGGGGCGTGGCCGCCGGGCCCAGCACTTCAGCAGCCTGCAGACGAGCGTCGAGGTCGAGCACCCACGGTACCCGCAGGCCGCTCGCGTGCAGCACGGCCGCGTCGCTCATCACGTCGGCGGTGCTCGTGGGAGTCATGCCGTCCCGGTGCCCGTCGAACTGGCCCATGACGCCCTCGGCGACGGCCACATCCGCGGCGTCGCCGGCCGATGCCGCGCACACGGCGGACTCGCCCATCATGAACCGGTCGAGGTTGCGGCCGGGAGGACTCGCCGTATGCCGCTGGTAACCGGTGTCGAGGCGGTCCGTTCCGACCTTGTAGCCCTGCACGCGAAGGCCGCGGCTCCTCAGCGCCGCCATGAGCCCGAGCGCCACCGTCGTCTTACCCTCACCGCTCCACGGCGCCCCCGCCACGACTCGCGGCACGGTCGCGCTCGCGGATGTGGCAGCCGGGCTCACGGGCGCGGGGTCCGCGTTCACAGCGCGGCCTCCGGCGGCTCCAGCGCGGCGAACGCCTCCAGCAGGCGATCGTTCTGCTCCGGGTGCCGCGGGCTCACGCGCACGTGCTCGGGAAGTCCGAACGAGGTGCAGTCGCGAACGAGGCAGCCCGGCCGAGCAGACAGCCGCGGACCGCAGGCGCATCGCCTGCGTGGATGAGGAAGAAACCGGCGGTGGACGGCTCGACGACCCACCCGCGCGCGCACAATCCGGCGGCCAGCCTGATGCGCTCGTCGATGAGCAGCGCGACCGAACGGCGATGGTGCTCGAGGTCGGCGAGCGCCGCGAGCCCGGCAGCCTGGGCGCACGCATTGACGCTCCACGGTGGGGCCGCGGCGCGCAGCGCCGCGGCCCCCGGCGGGAGCGGCCACGGCGTAGCCCAGGCGCAGGCCGGCGAGGCCCCAGTACTTGGTCATCGAGTGGAGCACGAGCAGATTGCCGCCGGCCAGCGACGCCCGCTCCCACTGCGGCGTCGCCAGCAGGTCGCAGTAGGCCTCGTCGAGGACGAACAGCGTGCCCGGGTGGTCAGCGGCGACAGCGGCGGTCAGCGCCGCGGGCAGCGCCGCCCCGGTCGGGTTGTTCGGGGAGCACAGCCAGCACAGTCGCGGGCGCAGGCGGGCGAGGGCGTCACGAAGAGCGGCTTCGTCGGCGCGCGAAGCCGGCGCCGGGACCCCCGTGCGCGAGCCGCACGCGCTCGAACCGGGCTCCCGTCAACGCGGTGGCGACCTCGCACTCCCCGAAGACGGGCGCCAGCGCGAGCGCCGCGTCGCCGGGTCCGAGCGCAAGCTGCGCGATCAGCCGGATCAGCTCGGTGCTGCCGTTGCCGCAGACCACCTGCGCCGGGTCGACGTTGTGACGCGCAGCGAGCGCCACGGTGAGATCCGTCGCGTGCGGGTCCGGATAGGCGTCGACGACGGCGCCGGCCACGGCGGCGGCCACGCCCGGCGCGGCGCCGAGCGGCGACTGGTTGGAGCTGAAGTCGATGATGGCGGCGGGGTCGACGCCTTCGGCGCGCAGCGCCAACGGGTCGACCGCCCCGTGCACCGACGCGCTGACGGGCGGGAAGAAGACGGGGTCTGTCCGGCGCCCACCGGTAGATCCCAGAACGCCCAGCTGAGCGCCGCGGCAAGACCGGCCGCGGCGACGATGGTCACGCCGCCGGCCACCCACACGAGCACGGCGGCGTCACCGATGACGGCGGCCGTGAGCGGCCTGTCGGCAGTTCCCAGCGCGTACACCCCCGGCTTGCGAAGCTGCACGCCGAGGGCTCCGGCCATGGTACCGATGGCCAGCGTCTTGTTCGGCCCGTACTCGGGCAGATGCTGCGTGCGAAACGCCCACCAGGCGCGGCGCGCCGTCCCTTCACCACAGACACCGCGACGAGGAGCAGCGCCGTGCAGTCGGTAGCGCCAGTTGGCGCCGTCGTCGGCGCGCGCCGCCGCCTTGCCCACGAACTCACGCTCGTCGCGGTAGCCAATCGCGTCCATGGTGTTCACGGCCCGGTACGCCAGCGCCCCGGGCAGGCCGAACAAGGCGTAGTACAGCAGCGGCGAGACCACGCTGTCGGTGAGGTTCTCGGCCAGTGACCCCACCGCTGCCGAGACGATCAGCGGGGGCTCCCGGTCGAGTGAGCGGCTGACCAGCGCGGCGAGGCTCGTGCGGGCCGCGCAGGGTCGCTCGCCAGCGCGCGCTGGACGTCGCGCCCCGCGCGCACAAGCCCGCGGAGCGAGAACGTCGTCTTCAGCGCATACGCAGCGACGGGCAGCGCCAGCCACCACGGCAGCAGGCCGAACGCGAACGTGAGGAGGACGCCGGTAGCGAAGGCCGTCCCGGCCGTCACCAGGACGATGAGTACCCCGTACGCGAACTCGGCGCGCGGCCGGTCGTGCGGGCGGCGCCCGGAGAGGGCGCCGATCAGTCGGCCCATCCAGACGACCGGGTGCAGAGAGTTCGGCGGCTCGCCGACGACAACGTCGATCACCCCTGCGAGAAGCACCGTGGCAAGGGCCAGCCGCCAATCATGCGGGACGAAGATCATTCCGGACGGCCGCGCAGCGCTCAGCCGTCGGCGGCGGGGACGTAGGTGTCCGCCTCGAGCCCGGCGAGATGAGCGGTCGCGTTGATGAAGCGGATGCTCACGCACCCGTCGGCGAACTCGAGCAGAGAGACGCCGCCGTGGGTGGTGGACAACGTCCACCACTTCTGCGGCGGCACGCCCAGGTAGTGGTTCAGGATCGCGCGGATCGGGCCGTCGTGAGCGACGATGCAGGCGCGGCCCCGATGCTCGGGTGCAACGCGCCCGGTCGCGACCGCGCTGGGATCGACAGTGCCGGCCGGACACGCCTCACCGCTCGCCGTGGCGGCTCCGCCGGCGGCGACGGAGCCGGGGGACAGCGTGAGCGGGTGTGCCGGCGTCGGCGTTCGCGACCGCGTTGGCGCAGAGCGCACCGCTGTCGTCCATCCCGTGCTCCGCCAGGACGTCACAGACCGCCGCGTGGACGCGGGTCTCCAGCTGGGCCAGCGACTCGCCGTTGGGGAGCACGGTGTAGTACGGGTCGGCGGCAAAGGCGGCCGTGAGCTCCATGTCGGCCTCGAACTCCTGCCACGGACGGCCTTCGTAGTCGCCGAGGTGGATCTCGCGCAGGCGCTCGTCGGGCACGAGGGAGGCCACCGCTTCGCCGCCCGGCCACGACGCGACGATGCGCTCGGCCGTCGCCCGCGCCCGCGGCAGGTCGCTGTGGTACACACGCATGGGGCCGTAGGGAGCGAGGTGGTCCGCGGCCGCGCGCGCCTGCAGCTCGCCGAGCGGCGTCAGCACGTGGTCGCTCTGGCCCATCAGCGTCCCGCCGATGTTGCCGGTCGACTGGCCGTGGCGGACGAGATAGAGCCTCATGCGCGCTCCTTCGAGTGCCGTGCGGGGGAGTCCGGCGTCATCACGCCGCCAGCCCGACGAGCGCGCAGCCGACGACCAGAGCCGCCGCCTCCGCGAGTTCGATGCCCATGCCGTACACGTCGCCGGTGAGGCCGCCGAGCCGCTTGGCCACGGCGGCCTGGACGGCAAGCGCGGCCGCCATCGAGAGGACGGCGATCACCAGGCCCGCGTACCAGCCGCCCGCCCCGCCGACGGCGCTGCCGGCGAAGAGCGCGGCGACCACGCCCGCCACGAGCAGCCCGGCGGCGAGCTGTACGGGCCCGAGCGAGCGCTCGCGCGTGAACGCCTCGCCGGTGCCGGCGGCGCGGGCGTAGGGCCAGGCGTACACGTCAAGCGCCGGCAGCGCCCGCGCCGCACACCAGCCGGCGAGCAGAGGCGCGGCCGCATCGGCGCGCGAGAGCGCGCCCAGAGCCGCGACCTTCAGCACCAGCAGGAGCACCGCCGCGACCACACCCATGGCGCCGGCGTTGCTGTCCTTCATGATCTCGAGCGCGCGCTCGCGCGGCGCGCCGCTGAGGATGCCGTCGGCGGTGTCCATGAGGCCGTCCATGTGCAGGCCACGAGTGACGGCCTCGAGCAGGATCACCACGAGCGTCGCCGCGACCAGCCCCGGCAGCAGTTCGAGCAGGCCCGCGTACACGCCCCACGCGGCGGCGCCGAGTGCGAGGCCTACCAGAGGGTACCAGCCCATGCTGCGCCACAGGTCGGCGGGGCTGACCTCCCCCTCGACCTTGAGCGGGATGCCGGTGAGGAAGGTCACCGCCAATATCAGCTGCCGCAGCATGGGTCGTCTGCCTCGTCCGCTCCGCCGCTACCGCTACCGCGCCAGCTCGGCGTCGGCCTCGTTCGGGTCGCCGGCGACGCCGGCGCTCTCGAAGGTGGCCATCTCGCTGAGGATCCGGGCTGAGGCCTCGATGATGCTCATCGACAGGGCCGCACCGGTGCCTTCGCCCAGCCGCATCTGCAGATCGAAGAGGGGCACCAGGCCGAGCTCGTCGAGCACCACCTGATGCCCGATCTCGATACTCACGTGGCTGGGCAGGATGTAATCCACGCACTCGTGGCAGAGGCGCACGGCGGCGAGCGCCGCGGCGGTGGAGATGAAGCCGTCCACCAGCACCGGCATGCGGTGGGCGGCGGCGCCGAGGATCAGGCCGGTGATGCCGCCGATCTCGAGCCCGCCCACCTTGGCGAGCACGTCCAGGCGTCCGTCGGGTCGGGCCGGTTGACGCGCGAGCGCCTGCTCGACCACGCTGACCTTGTGGCGCAGCGCCTCGTCGTCGATGCCGGTGCCGCGGCCGGTGACCTCGGCCGCCGGGCTGGCCGGTGAGCACCGCGATCGACGGCCGACTCCGGGTGGTGTTGCCGATGCCCATCTCGCCGGTCGCGATGATGTCGAGGCCCTTCGCCAGCTCCTCCTCGACCAGCTCGATACCTATCTCGATCGAGCGCACGGCCTCTTCCCGCGTCATCGCCGGGCCCTGCGCCATGTTGGCGGTGCCCATGCGGACCTTCTTCCGGCGCACGCCCTCGGCCGCGCTCAGGTCGGCGTTGACGCCCACGTCGGTCACCGCGACCCGCGCACCCACGTGGCGACCGATCACGTTGATCGCGGCGCCGCCGGCGGCGAAGTTGAACACCATGCCCGGGGTGACCTCGGCGGGGAAGGCACTCACGCCCTCGGCCGTCACACCATGGTCGGCGGCCATCACGGCGATCGCCTTGTCCTGAATCGCAGGGAACGGCGCGCCCTGGATGCCCGCGAGCTGGATCGACAAGGTCTCAAGCCGGCCCAGCGCCTTCGGCGGCTTGGTCAGCTGCATCTGGCGAGCTTCGGCGGCGCGCATCGCGTCGGCGTCGAGCGGACCGATCGCGGCGATGGTACGGGTCAGAAGGTCGGTCACTGGGGCTCCTTCGGGAGTGACGAGGGAAGGTCGGAGGATGAGTCAGGCGAGGCGCCGGCGGCCGGCGGCGATCCCGCGGCCAGCGCCTTGACGTCGAGGGCGAAGCCGGAGACGAGAAAGAGGACGCGGTCGGCGTCGCGAGCGAGGCGCTGGTTGGCCCAGCCGAGCTGGTCGCGGTAGAGCCGGGCGAGCGGGTACTCCGGCACGACGCCGAGACCGACCTCGTTGGTCACGGCGACGAGCGTGACCCCGGTCTCGGCGACGGCGGCGACGAGGTCGTCGACGGCCGCCGTGACGCGACCGGCGGCGGCGCGCTCCTCGTCCGCCGGGAGCAGGTCGTTGTCGTAGTTGTAGCCGTCGGCAGGCGGCTCGCTGCCGCCGAAGGCGCCACCGCTGAAGAGCAGGTTGGTCACCCACAGGGTGACGCAGTCGAGAAGGACGACGGGAGGGACGCCGGACGGACTCGAGGACCCGGCGCCCTGCGCACCCGCGCCGCCGGCGGCCGCGCGCACGGCCGCCGGCGCCTCGAGGGGGCACTCCACGGTGGTCCAGCCGGCGGGCCGCGCGGCGCGGTGCGCCGCGACCCGCGCCGCCATCTCGGGGTCGTGCGTCTCGGAGGTGGCCAGATACGTCACCCGGCCACCACGCGGCTCGGCCAGCTGCGCCGCGAGCCGCTCCGCGTACGTGCTCTTGCCGCTGCGCGCGCCGCCGGTGACGAGCATGAGTGAGCCCTGAACGGACCGGTCGTGAACTGTGTCCACCGCTGCCCTCCCTCGAGGCGTTGTCGCAGTGACCCCTCAGCCGTGGTGTCCTGGCTCGCGCTTCGTCCTACCGGCCGCGCCTTCCCACCCAGAGGGCAGTGGCTCTGTTGCGGCTTTCGTCGGCGCCTACAGTTGCGGGGCAGCGCCGGTCTTGCACCGGCTTCCCAGCAGCTGAGAGATGCCCGACAAGGCTAGCGCAGCCCCGACGCGCGCGTCAATCCGCCGCGCGGCGCCGCGCAGAGGGATGGCCGTCGGCGACATGACGCGCCCCGCTCGACCGGCGCACGGCCCCGACCATCTCGGCCGGCGAGAGCACCGGCAGGCCGAGGCAGCGGTCGTCGGGGAAGTGCGCCCGCCTGCCCGTGACCAGACAGCGGGCTCCTCCGGCGAGCCCGACCTCGACGAACTGATCGTCGTCACGGTCCGGGAGCGGCCGGGGGCAGCGGCAAGGAGGCTACGGCCATTCCGGACCACCGGAGTTCCTCGAGGACGCAAGCCGATTTCACCGGGTCGATCGAGAGCCGAGGACGATGCAGGACGTCGTCGTACTCGGCAACGATCCGCGCGTCCACACAACAACTGACGACTCCCGCGATGACGAGGCTGAGGATCCGTGCCGGCGACCCGAAGGGCGACAGCAGCGCCGAGACGAGTCCGTTGGTGTCGAGGACGATCCTCACCGGCGATGAGGCGCTGGACGTCGGCGCCGAAGGCGCGCAGGGCGGAGTCGTCGGGGGTCATCTGATTCCTCTCGGAGTAGGTCGACGATTCAGGATGGTGTGTCCGGGTCGACGCAGCGCGGCGATGAGCCGTGCTCCGGATACAGGTGAACCTTCATGCCGGTACGCCGGGCGACGATGTCGAGGCCGCAGTCGAGATCCGCCAGCGGCAGCCGGTGGCTGACCAGGTCGTCGACATGCAGGCGTCCGCTACCGAGCAGATCGAGGGAGTCCGCCCCGTGGCGGAAGCTGCACCCGTAAGCGCCGACCACGGTGTGCTCGCAGTAGTGGATGCGGTCAAGACCGACGTGTGCGCTGCGGTCGGCTTCGGGGAGCAGCCCCGCGAAGACGACGAGCCGGCCGCGCCTTCCCGTCGGCGAGCCGACAGTGGCTTCGTGCGGCTTTCGTCCCCGGTCACAGCGGCGGGTCCGCGCCGGTCTTGCACCGGCTTCCCTCGTAGCCCTCGCGAGCATCTCCAAGCGCCGCGGATGGTAGACGAGAGCGGCGGCGGTCACGGGCGGCGACCACCACCCTCCGGCTTCCTCGACTAAAGTGGCGCCGTCGCGATACCGACACCCAGAGTGACGGCGCCGCCACAGGGGAGGACGCCGCCGGCTACGAGGGAGGTCCGACGATGGCGCGCCACTCCGACGTTTCGGGAGACGCAGTGTTCCGGAGGCCCTTGGCGCGGCGAGCGGCGGCCTTGACCATCACCGCCCTTCTGGCCGTGCTCGCGGTGCTGACGCTGGCGAGCCCCCCGACGGGCGCCCTCGGGCAAGGTTCGGCGCCGAACCTCGCGGCGGCGGCACCCGGCCTCGACGCCGCCGACCCGGCCGCGCGACCGGCGCCGGCCGGCGCGACGCTCAGCGCTTCTCGCGCCGCGAGCGCGCGGACGCGCGCCGACGCGCTGCGCAAGCGCGCCCGGACCGCTCGGCAGGCACACCTGTTCACGCGGGCGACCGCCGCTCTACGACCGCGCCCGCGACCTCTACACCACAGCGGGCGCGCCGCGCCCGGCGCGCGCCTGTCTCACGGCCATCCAGGACATCTACCTCATCACCGGGACGTACCCGGCGACACGCGCCGAGATGCTCGCGCAGCTCGAGGCGACCTACCCCGACAGTACCGCAGCGCAGCGCCGCGTCTGGCTCGACCTCCCCAGCACCGAGCGGATGCGCTGGGACGGCGTCGTGCACTACTTCAGCGACGTCCCGATCAACCTGGCGTATCGCGACGTCGAGCTCTTCCGGACGGTGCCGGCGATGGTCGCCGCGTACGAGACTATCTACGGTGAGCTCGCCCCCTATCTTGCGGTCGCCGCGGAGACCCCCTCGTGGCAGCAGTACGGCAAGCCCAGGGCGTACGACTTCGTCCAGACGCTCACAGTACCGCGCGACGAGCTCCCCGCAAGCGGCATCCTGCGCGCCTGGTTCCCGATCCCCATCACCACCGGGCCACAGACGGATGTGGTCATCAGCGACATCACGCCCGACACGTACCTGCGCTACCCTCCGAGCACGGACCAGGCCATCGGCCTGCTCTACATGCGCGTTCCCCTGGAGCGACTCTCCGGCGACCTCGACGTGAGCTTCCGCGTGGGCTTCAAGCACGCCGCCCAGTACTTCAAGGTCGATCCGCGCCGTGTCGGGCGCTACGACAAGAGCAGCGCCGTCTACCGCCGCTACACGCGGTCGCGCGCGAACACGAGGATCACGCCGTCGATCCGCCGGACCGCCCGGCGAGTGGTGGCCGGCGAGACCAACCCGTACCTGGCCGCCCAGCGCCTCTACAGGTTCATCCTCCGGCGTGTGAAGTACAGCTACATGCCGCACCCCGCGATGTGGCCGCGCGGCGTGCCCGAGTCGGTGTACGTTCACGAGCACAGGTACGGCGACTGCGGCGCCCAGAGCATGTACTTCTCCGCCCTCTGCCGCGCCGTCGGCATACCTGCGCGCGCCGCAGGCGGCTTCCAGATCTTCTCCGGCAAGCCGGCCGGTCACTTCTGGGCCGAGTTCTACCTGCCCAACTACGGCTGGGTCCCGGTGGATCCGACTGCGGCGACCATGGTCGACTACCTGGCGGACGTGTCCGCCGCCGACAAGCAAGCGTTCCACGACTTCTACTTCTCGAACCAGGACGACCTGCGCCTGGTGGTGCAGAAGGACACGGATCTGCCGCTGGTCCCGCGCGCGCAGGGACGGGTGGTCCTCCCGCTGGCGATCCAGATGCCGGCCGCGCTCTGCCCGACCATGGAGGCGATCCCCGGGTTCGTGCTGGCGGAGCACTGGACGTTCGGCCTTCCGCTCAATTAGAGACCGCGCGTGCCGGGGAGTACCATGGAGGCCGGAATGCGGCATGATGGGTGGACCATGGCACGCGAGCCTCTCACACGCACCGAGCTCCGGGGTAGCCTCGCCGGCGAGGTCATGACCGGCGCGACCGGCGACCACAGACGAATCGGCGACCACGAACGCAGCGGCGCCCCGGGTCTCGGGGAGCCTGGCCGCTCGAGGTTCGCCGGCAGACGACCCGAGGCCTGACCCGGTCGTGGTGCACGAGAGCAGAAGCCCCAACCGGCCGGACGAAGCGGGAGCGACACGCCGGCGAACGGGCGGCTGGCGCGCCGCCCGCCAGGTCCGGCGCGCCGTCCAGGTCGCCGCGTTCGTCGCGTTCGTCTACCTGCTGTTCGCGGGGCTGCAGCGTATCGACCCGCTCCCCTACGCGAACGTCTTCTTCCGCTTTGACCCGCTGGCCGCGCTCGCCACCATGCTGGCGGCGCGCGCCTGGCTGCCGCCCTTCGGCCTCGCGCTGATCACCGTCGCGCTGACGGTTCTGCTGGGACGCGTCTGGTGCGGCTGGATCTGCCCGCTCGGCACGCTGCTCGGCTGGCTGCGCTTCCGCTCGGCGCGGCGGCGCGGCGGACGCATGCCCGCGGCTCTCCGCCGCGTCAAGTACGTCGTCCTCGGGGCCATCGTGCTCCTGGCGGCGCTGGCCAACCTGACGTTGCTCGCGCTCGATCCGCTCTCGCTGCTCACCCGAACGGCGACCACCTCGGCCATCCCGGGCTTCGTCTACGTCGTGGACTCGCTCCAGCGGGCCGGCATGACCTGGGGACCGTCGGTCGGCCTGGTCACCTGGGTGGAGGACACCTTCCGCGGCAGCGTCCTGCCGACGATCCAGCCCCGGTACGAGCAGGCGGTCGGCCTGTTCCTGATCCTGCTCCTCGTCGTCCTGCTGAATGCCATGGCAGACCGCTTCTGGTGCCGGTACCTCTGCCCGCTCGGGGCGCTCCTGGGCCTCGTGTCCAAGGTCCAGGTGCTGCGCCCGGTC
Organism: uncultured Actinomycetes bacterium; assembly: GCA_963709345.1. Lineage (GTDB taxonomy): Bacteria > Actinomycetota > Thermoleophilia > UBA2241 > UBA2241 > CAIXSE01. The sequence goes on along the minus strand of CAVPVX010000010.1, from coordinate 225,804 downwards.
GTCGGCGACGCCTGCGACGCGTGCGGCTCCTGCGCCCGGGCCTGCCGCGTCGGGGCGATCGAGCTCGACCCCGGTGCGGCGGCCGGAGAAGCCACGCGTGTGGGCGCAGGTGAAGCGCCGTCGGCCGCCCCGGCGGCGCGCCTCGTGAGCTCCGAGTGCACCATGTGCCTAGACTGTCTCGTCGCCTGCCCGCGACCTGGCGCCATGGCCTTCGGCGTGGCGCGCCGTCCCGGGCCGTGGGCGCCCTACGACCCGGGGCGCCGCGAGGTGGTCCTGGCGGCGGCGGCCGGCCTCGGGACCGCCGTCCTGCTCGGCACCGGGGTCGCGCGCGCGGTCAAACGCCCGGGCCTCATCCGGCCGCCGGGCGCCCAGGACGAGGCGCGCCTCCTCTCGCGTTGCCTGCGCTGCAGCGAGTGCATGAAGGCCTGCCCGACCTCCGGCCTGCAGCCGGCCCTCGGGGAGGCCGGCCTGGAGGGACTGTGGACGCCGGTCCTCAAGTCGCGTCTCGGCTACTGCGACTTCGCCTGCAACGCCTGCGGCCAGGTGTGCCCATCCGGCGCCATCCCTCTCCTCTCACTGGCGGCGAAGCGCCGGCAGGTGCTCGGCGTCGCCGTCATCGACCGCGACCGCTGCCTGCCCTGGGCGTCCGACACCCCGTGCATCGTCTGCGAGGAGATGTGCCCCGTGTCCGACAAAGCCATCGAGCTGAGCGAACGCCGCCCGATCACACGCTCCGACGGCGCGGAGAACTACCTGTCTCGACCCACCGTGGTCGCGAGCCGTTGCATCGGCTGCGGCATCTGCGAGTACAAGTGCCCGGTCGAGGGGCCGGCGGCGATCGTCGTGCTGCCGACCGACCCGGGCCTGACCGGTGGTGTTCCCGGGTAGGAACGCCGCCGACCGGCGAGGCGCTGCACGTGCTGCGGAGGCGCCGTGCACGCGGCGAAGCGACAGGCCACGCAGACTGCGCCGCGCGTGCCCGGTATACTCCCCGGCATGGACTCCACGCCGGACCGTACGCTCGCCGACCTGCGCGCCGCCGCCCTCTTCGCGCAGCTCGACGACGATCAGCTCGCCCGGCTGGCCGCCATCGCGCAGCCGCAGCGCCTCCTCGCAGATGCGTCCCTCTTCATGCAGGGCGATCACGCCACCGCCTTCTACCTGCTCGCCGAGGGACGGCTCAAGGTCTTCAAGCTCCTGCGTGACGGCCGCAGCGCGAGCGTGCGCCACGTCGAAGCCGGAGAGACCTTCGCCGAGGCGGCCTTGTTCCATGACACGTACCCCTCAAGCACAGAGACGATGACGGAATGCCTCGTCTACCGCTTCGACAAGCACGACACACTCGAGCTTCTGGTCGCCGAGCCACAACTCTCCGTCAGCCTGATCGGCGCCATGGCCGAGCTCCTCGGGCTGCTGAACCGGCGCGTCGAGGAGCTGCTGCTGCCGGTGCCGGCGCGCCTCGCCAGGTACCTGCTGGCGCGCGCCGACGAGCAGCTCGAGCCGGCGGCGGGAGCGGCGCGGGCGGAACGCGACTCGGCCACCCGGCCCGAAGGCCCGCGCGTCATCACCCTCCCCACGAGCAAGCGCGAGCTCGCCGCCCGGCTCGGCACGGTGCCGGAGACGCTGAGCCGGACCTTCGACCGTCTCAAGCGTGCCGAGGTGATCCGCATGAGCGGCGACCACCAGCTCATCGAGATCCTGAGCTTCGACAAGCTGCACCGCCTCGCCCAGGACTGACGGCGTACAACGCCCGAGGCCTGGCCGGAAGAGCCTGCAGGAGTATGCTCACGAGTGGGTCCGTCCATCGCGTGCCGCAGGGCATAGCGGCGACGGCGGATCTGGGGGCAATGAGGGGAGGCGGGCATGAGCCGGGCACTCGTTCTCGTAGGGATCGCGCTTCTGCTGACGGCTGGGCCGGCGAACGCGTTCGCCTCCGGCGTATCAGCAGGTGACGGCCCGCCCCCGGTGACCACCGCTCACGGCGCCGACGACCTCTGGCACGCGGACGCCGTCACCGTCGCCTTCACCGCGACCGGCGAAGCGGCGCCCGTCGCCGACACCTTCGTCCAGGTGGACGGCGGCGCCCCGGTCGCGACCACCGAGGTGGTCGTGAGGGCGCCGCGCGACCACACCGGCGACGGTGTCCACACGCTCACCTACTGGTCCGTGGACGTAGACGGCCGCGCCGAGACGCCGCAGTCGCTGACCGTGAAGATCGACACGCGACCACCCGTCGTCCGCAGGCTGAGCCTCAGGCCGACCCTTCTCCACCGCACGCAGCCCGTGAAAGCACGATTCACGCTTTCCGACATCTCAGGCGCCGCCCGCGTCTCATTCACGGTGCGCGACCAGTACGGCTACCAGGCGCAGCGGGGGGCCGCGACCACCATCTCCGCCGGATCACGCACGCTCACCATCCCGACCCGGTATGCCAACCGCCGGGCCTTCGTCCCCGGCCTGTACAGAGTCACCGTCACGCTGGTCGATGAGGCCGGCAACCGCACGGTCACCCGGCCGCTCGTCTTCCGCGACTACCACCCGGTGCGCGCCTCGGTGACGCACCGGGTCAGAGGAGCCGGCAAGCGCGTCGCGTTGACCTTCGACGACGGCGGGCCGGCCTGGGTGTGGGGCCAGATGCTCGACACCCTCAAGGCGCACAAGATGCACGCGACGTTCTTCATCCTGGGGCCGTACGTCTCGTCGGCGCCGTACACGGCCCGGCGCACGGTCCGCGAGGGTCACGGCATCGGCTCGCACGGCTGGACCCACTCCGAGATGATGGGCCAGGGCTATTCCGGCGTGCGCACCGAGCTCATCCGCAGCCAGGCGCCGTGGTGGCGGGCCGCGCGAGCCACGCCCGTAGGCTGGTTCCGGCCGCCGTACGGCAGCTACAACGCCGCCACCGTGGCCGCCGCCGGCTCGGCCGGCTACAAGCACCTCGTCATGTGGGACGTCGACCCGGGCGACTGGCGCGGCTACGGCTCGGGCACCATCGCCGCGAACACCCTGTCGCGCGTGCACTCCGGCGCGATCATCGGCCTGCACGTGCGCCCGGCGACGATGGCGGCTCTGCCGGCGATCCTCCGTGGCCTGCGCGCCCGCGGGTACACGTCGGTGTCGCTGCAGGAGCTGTTCCACGCCGCCGGGCGGCGCTGAGGCGGCCGGCGCGCGGCGCAGCCCCTTTGCGCCGGCCCGTCCGGTACGGCCGAGCCGCCGTCAGGTGAGCTCGGCGAACGCGGCCTCCAGCTCGTGCTCGAGGTCGATCTCGCGGCGCCCGTACTCGGAGAACTGGTCGCCGAAGACCGGGCGATCGCGCATGCTGAGCGTGCCCAGCGCCACGGGTCCGTCTGACTGGTAGTCCCACTCGCGGATCTTCTCCGAAGCCTGCTCCTGATCGCGCGGGTCGTGATCTTCGAGCTCGTAGACCCGCTCGTTGTAGTACTCGTACATGTTGCGGAAGGTCACGCAGACCTGCAGCGTGTCGACGACGCTGAAGCCGCGGTGCGCGATCGCCTCCGCGTACAGCTTCTTCAGCTGTTCCTTGCCGTGAGAGTAGCCGCGGGCGAGGTAGCTCGCCCCCGCGGCGTGCAGCAGTTCCAGCGGGTTGAACGGCTCCTCCACGCTGCCGTACGGCGTCGAGCGACCCTTGTGGCCCGGCGGAGTCTCCGGGCCGGCCTGGCCGACGGTCAAGCCGTAGACGCCGTTGTCGTGGACGATCAGCGTCAGGTCGATGTTGCGCTTGGCGGCGAAGAGCGTGTGCTCCAGCCCCTCGGCGAAGGCGGCGCCGTCGCCGGCGTGGACGACCACCGTCAGCCCGGGATTGGCGAGCTTGATGCCCATGGCCGTCGGGATCGCGCGCCCATGCAGCGAATCGAAGCTGTTCACGCCGATGTAGTCCATGATCTTGCTGTTGCAGCCGATGTCCGCGACGAGCACGATGTCCTGCGGCCGCGTGCCCGCGACGATCAGCTCCTGGAACACCGGCCTGATCGCGTTCAGCACGGCGAAGTTGCCGCAGCCGGGGCACCAGGTGTTCTTGGCGTACGTGGCGAGACGGGGGGCCGGAGCCGCGGCGACGGGCGCCGCCGCCCCGCCGGCCCTCTTCTCGCCGGCCGCCGCCTTCCCGGCCGCAGCCTTGCCCGTCGCCCTCTTCTTGCCGGTCCCGCTCATGCCAGCACCTCCTCGGCCTGCATGCGCAGCTCGCCGACGCCCCACGGCCTCCCGTCGTAGCGCAGCAGGCGGCCGTCCACGGCCACACCGCGCTGCTCCATGACCCGCGCGAGCTGCCCACGGGAGTTGCCCTCGGCGACGGCGATCACCTCGCTGCCCTCGAGCGCCTCGGCCATCTGCCGGTCCGGGAACGGCCACAGCACGACCGGCTGGACGATGCGGATGCCGGCGAGCTCGCCGACCTCGCGGGCAGCGCCGGTCGGCGAGCCCCACGTCACCAGCGTGCGCGTCGCCTCCGGGTCGCCGTACACGTTCACCTGCGGGAGTGTGTCCAGCTCCTCAGCCAGCGCCAGTCCCTTGGCGTTCCACTTGTCCTGCATGCGCACCGTGAGCTCCGGGTCCTCGGTCGTGATGCCGGACTCGTCGTGCGTGTAACTGTTCACCTTGACCACCGCGCCTTCGCGGCCGGGGAAGGCGAGCGGGGAGACGCCATCGCCGGTGAAGAGGTACCGCTTGTAGGCGAGCGCCGGATCCGCGGCGGCTGCGCCGCCGTCGCCGGCGCCCTGTGGCGCGCCGTCCCAGAGCCGCGGCTCGAGCCGCGGCAGGTCGGGGACGGCGTCCCAGTCGAAGCTCTGCGAGTCGTCGTTGAGCGTGCGGTCGCCGAGCACGATCGCCGGCAGCTGGTACTTCCAGGCGACGTCAAGCGCGAAGGCGCTCCAGGCGTACGCCTGCTCCACGTCGGCCGGCGCCACCACGAAACGCGGGAACTCGCCGTGCCCGGCGCTGAGCGCGAAGTGCAGGTCGGCCTGCGCCGTGTAGGTCGGCAGGCCGGTGGCCGGGCCGGTACGCTGCCCGAGCACGACGACGATGGGCAGCTCGGCCTGCCCTGCCAGACTGAGTCCCTCGACCATGAGAGCGAACCCGCCGCCCGAGGTACCGACGGCGGCGCGCTCGCCCGCGTAGGCGTGCCCGAGCGCCATCAGCATGGCCGCGATCTCGCCTTCGGGCTGCACCACCTTGAGCTCGAAGCGCGGCGCCTGCCTGGCGAGGTAGTGAAGCAGACCGCTGGCCGGCGTCATCGGGTAGCCGTCGTACGCCTGGAGGCCGCCGCGGATGAGTCCCAGCCCGGTGGCCTCGAGACCGGTCATGACCGGTCGCGGGCCGCCACCCGGCAGGTCGACCAGGAGCTTCTCCGTCGCAAGGTCGTAGCCCCGTCGCGCCACCTTGAGGTTGAGCTCGGTCTGCTTGGCCTGATAGCGCCGCATGACGTCCTCGAGCACCTCCCACGGGATAGAGATCGCCTTGCAGAAGGCGCCGAGGATGGCGCTGTTGCGCATCACCGGCGGCGCCTCCTCCTGCTCGAGGATGGTCTTCACGGGGATGCCGGTGCGGAACGGATGAGCCATGGACGGGATGCTCGCCGGCTTGATGGACTGGTCGTCGTAGACCGTCACCGGGCGCTGCTTCAGGCGCCAGGCGTGCTTGTCGAGGGTCTCGGCGTTGAGCGCGATGACCACGTTCACGTGGTCGCGGTGGGCGGCGATGCGGCCGCGGTGGGCGCGCACGATGACGTAGTTGTGGCCGCCGCGTATCAACGACGGCGAGTCGACATACGTGTAGAGCCGATACCCGAGCTCATTCAGCAGGTGCGCGATCATGGAGCCGGCCTGGGTGATGCCGTCTCCGGCCTTGCCGCCGATGAGCACCGAGAACGAATCCACGCTGGCCTCCTTCTGCGCCGGGGAAGGAACGGGCGGCGGGCGAGATGCGCGCGCCACACGAACGCGCGATACGCGGCGCGGTACGTGTGCGCCTCAGGCGCACTTCCCGCGCGCGTGACGCGGCGCGCGACACGGCGCGCGCACCACGCCCGCCGCCCGACCGGATACTTACCCACTCGCCGTGCAGAGGGCACCTCCGTCGCGGCGAGCGCCCCGACGCGGCCGCTTCTACTCCGGTCGGCCGGCCTGGCGTCGCGCGGGCAGCAAAGCGTCCGCAACCAGCAGCCCAACGACGAGGCCGGCGGCGATGATCACGACACCGGTGAGCACGTCGATGCCTCCGGAGGCGTCCCGAAGAAACTCCGTCACGCCGCGAAGCCCCAGGGCTCCCGGAACCAGCACGGCCAACCCCGGGATGAGCAGCACCGCCGCGGGGCGCCGGCTGAGGCGCGCGTAGCCGTTCGCGACCATGCCGAGGACGAAACTGGCGATGGCCACGCCCAGCGAGGCCCCCACCAGCCAGGCTCCGAACCGGGACCCGATGAGCACGAGGACGACGGCGGCCAGCACGATGGGCCAGTCGCGCGTCCGGGAGTCGGTGATCACGAGCAGCGAGAGAGAGATGGCGACGACCGCGGCGGCGAAGAAGGTGCGCCAGCCACCACCGAGGAAGATGGCGAACGAGGCGGCCCCGACGCCCGAGGCCAGCACCCGCACCCACCATGCGAAGCGCTGCGGGGCGGCCGCTATGAGATTGACCTCGGCCAGCGCCTGCGCCGCCGTCTTCTCCCCGGCCTTCACCCCCTCGACGATCTCGTGCATCGTGCTGCGCGCCTGCAGGTCGATGATGCCCTCGGAGACGCGCAGCAGCACCGTTCGCTCGTGCGCGTCGCTGCCGAACGACGCCATCACCATCGTCGGCGTGACGTAGAACTGCGCGCCCAGCCCCAGACGGGCCGCACACTCGTTGAGGTCGCGCTCCATGTCGTCCGAGCTCTCTCCGCAGCGCGCAAGAGAGCGGGCCAGAGCGCTCAGGAACTCGATCCTCACGTCGATGGTCGTGCTGGGCATCCCTGCCTTTTCACCCAACGGGGCCGCGGACCTGCCTGACGGGTACGCCTCAAGTACAAACCCGGCACGGCTGCCGCAGCCCGCCTTGACGCAGATCAAGGAGCCCAGTGGGCGCTCCCGGGTACCCTTATCACTGTCACCACCGTGAAAACTACGCGAAAGCGAGCAGCGCATGGCCCTCCGAAGCATCGTGAAGATCGACGAAGACCTCTGTACCGGCTGCGGCCTCTGCGTCACCCCGTGCGCCGAGGGCGCCATCGAGATCGTCGACGGCAAGGCCAAGGTCATGAAGGAGGAGCTCTGCGACGGTGCCGGCTTCTGCCTGGCCGTCTGCCCCGAAGGAGCGCTGACCGTGGAGAAGCGCGAAGCCGCCGAGTTCGACGAAGAGGCGGCCGCCGAGAAGATGGCCGAGAAGCTGGCCGCCGGCGTCGCCATGACCCAGACCTGCATGAACTGCGGTCGCAGCGAGATGGACGCGATCCTCTTCCCGGCGCGGACCAGGGGCGAGAGCGCCTGGGTCTGCGTCAAGTGCCTGCCGGCGCTCATCCACGGCTGAGTCCGGCGCCCGGATCGGTCGACCGGCGCATACAGCGCCTCAAATCTCCCAAAACTCCCAGGAGGGACCATGGCAGACAGTCACCACGGCTCGGTCAACACGATGCTCGAGAAGACGCGGGCGGCCGGCGAGAGCACCTCGTTCGACCGTATGGACGACATGGGCAAGCGCTGTTCGTTCTGCGAACAGGGCATCCGCTGTTCGCTCTGCTCGCAGGGCCCGTGCCGCATCACGGCGAAGGCGCCGCGCGGCGTGTGCGGCATCGACGCCGACGGCATGGCGATGCGCAACTTCCTGCTGCAGAACACGATGGGCACCGCCACCTACACCTACCACGCCACCGAGGTCATGAAGACCCTGGCGCAGGCGAAGCCCGGTGGCACCTACGAGATCAAGGACTGGAGCAAGCTCGAGACGCTCGCCGGCGTCGTCGGCGAGTCCGTCGAGCCCAGGGACACGCTCCCCAAACGCGTGGCCGACGCGATCCTCACCGAGTTCAGCCGCGACCACCAGAGCCCGTCGCCGTTCGTCGAGAAGCTGGCCCCGGCGCCGCGAGTGGCCAAGTGGAAGGAGCTCGGCATCATGCCGGGCGGCGTCCTGCACGAGAACGTGTTCGCCACCTCGAGTTGCCTCACCAACGTCGACGGCAACTACGTGAGTCTCGCGCTCAAAGCCCTCCGCCTCGGCATCGCCACCACGTACGGCGCCCAGATCCCGCTCGAGCTGGCGCAGGACGCGCTGTTCGGCACGCCGACGCCGCACGCGATCAAGGTCGACCTCGGCATCATCGACCCCGAGTACGTCAACATCGCAGTGAACGGCCACGAGCCCATGATCGGCGCGGCGCTGATCGACGCCGCTCACGTACCGGCAGCTCAGGAGAAGGCAAAGGCCGCCGGCGCCAAAGGACTGCGCATCGTCGGGTCCATCGAGACCGGCCAGGAGCTCGTCCAGCGATTCGAGGTGGACGACGTGTTCGTCGGTCTCACCGGCAACTGGCTCACCGAGGAGCTGGCCGTCGCCACCGGCGGCCTCGACGTGTTCGCCGCCGACATGAACTGCACCGTGCCGACCCTCGGCGCAACCTGCGCCGCCCACGGCACCCTGCTCATCCCGGTCAGCGACGTGATCGGCGTCGACGGCGCCGAGGCGCCCATCGTCTTCGACGCGGCCAACGCCGGCGAGCAGGCGCAGCAGCTCATCGACTTCGCCGTCGCCAACTACCCGAAGCGCAGAGCGCTCGGCCAGGAGACCCCGGAGCTGCGCACCGGCGACGCCGTGGCCGGATTCAGCACCGAGAGCATCCTCGGCGCGCTCGGCGGCAGCCTCGACCCGCTGCTCGACGTGATCAAGAACGGCACCCTCAAGGGCGTCTGTGGCCTTGTAAGCTGCACGACGCTGCGCGACGGTCCCCAGGACTCCATGACCGTGGCCATGGCGAAGGAACTCATCAAGAACGACGTGCTCGTGCTGGCCATGGGCTGCGGCAACGCCGGCCTGCAGGTGGCCGGCCTGCAGACGCCGGAGGCGAAGGAGCTCGCCGGCCCCGGCCTCAAGGCCGTCTGCGAGCTGCTCGGCATCCCGCCGGTGCTCAGCTTCGGCACCTGCACCGACACCGGCCGCATCATGCTGCTCGTCGGCGCCATCGCCGACGCACTCGGCGTGGATGTGCCGGCGTTGCCAGTCGTGGCAACAGCGCCCGAGTACATGGAGCAGAAGGCGACCATCGACGCCATGGCGGCGCTGGCCTTCGGCCTCTACACGCACGTGAACCCGGTGCCCTTCGTCACCGGCGCGCCCAACTTGGTCAAGCTCGTGACCGAGGACCTGCCGGGCGTCACCGGCGGCAAGCTCGCCGTGGAGAGCGACCCGGTCGAAGCAGTCGCCGCGATGCTCGCCTGGATCGACGAGAAGCGGGCTGCGCTGGGGATCTGACCAAGCCGAGCGCCCGGGCCCATCGAGGGGGCGCAGCGGGCCACCCATCCCGACAGACGGCACGCCCGTGAGCAGGCGGGGCGGGGAGCGTCACCCGACGCTCCCCGCCCCCGTTTTCATCATGTCTGGCCGGCGGCGCTGCGCGGCGCGCGCGACGACGCTTCAGCGAGGGGGAGCGGAGCCCGGAGAGCGGCCGCTCACGGCACGTTCCACACCGGTGTGCCCACGGGTGCGTGGTCGTAGAGCCAGACGGCGTTGGCGTTTGCCAGCCGCGTGCAGCCGTGCGAGAAGTTGCGGGGGAAGCGGCTCAGCAGGTGCGGCTCGTTGGTGCCGTGGATCGCGTACGGCGAGTGGTACGACATGATCCGCGCGCCGAAGGGACCACCCGGCCACATGCCCTTCGCGTAGATGCGGAAGCGGCCGAGGGGCGTCGGCAGGCCCGGCCGTCCGAGCACGCAGGGGAACGAGCGTATCTCACGCCCGTACGAGTAGAAGTGCAGGCGATACTGCGACTTGTCGACGACGACGATCCGCTTCAGGGTCACCGGCACACCGTAGGGATTGAGCTTGACGACCCGGATGCGGCGCACAGCGGAGCGGCCTGCGGCGTGCGCTTCGTCCGCCGCCATGGTGACGCGGACCGGCTGCCGGCCGACCCGGTCGGCGCGCCACCTGATCACCCTGCGGGACTCGCTGTTCAGCCGCACATCCCGCCAGCGGACCCAGCCGCCGTCCCGCCACAACTCGATGGTGACGACGGACCCGGGATGCGCCGGCGCCACACGCAGGCCGAGCCGGGCGCTCGCACCCTTGGTGACACGGGTCGGGGCAGTGAGGCGGATCAGGGGCCGGACCGTGACCGTGACGTCCGCGGAGGCCGGCAGCCACTCATCGTTGCCGGCATACTCGACGCGGAAGGTGGTCGTCGCGCGAGGACGCAGCCGCCAGGCGACCGCCCCGGTGGCGCCCGTGAAGAGCTCGGAGACCGGCGAGAAACCGGCGGTCTCGCCGACCCGGCGGCTCAGCCGCAGCGCCTGCCCGGCGACTCCGAGCCGCGCCGTGAGGCGCACCGCGTCGCCGGCCGTCAGGGCTCCAGGGGTCGCCGTGAGCGTGAGCGAAGGAGTCGCGCTGGGCGAGGGGTCGGGCGACGGGTCAGCCGCGAGGCCGGTCGACGCGCCCGCCTCCCCCGCCGTGACGCCGGTCATCGCCAGGATGACCACTGCCGCGATGACCGCCGCCACACCACTCACCGACAACCAGACCCTTTGCATGGTCCGCCTCCCCATGTCGCCTGACGGCATTCTCGCACAGGCGCAAACGATGCGACAGGCCGCGGCAGGAGTGCGGACGACCGGCCGCGGGCTGACGCCCGGGACCGCTGCCCGGGGAACGTCCCAGGGTCCGCCGGCCAGGCCGGCGGACCCTGAGGGAGGCGCGGCTCAGCGAGGCCTGGCGGTGGCCGCGCGACAAGGACCGCGGCAGCCCGCGCGAAGCATGCCCGGGCCGCGAACGCCTGCGGCACGCCTTCGGGGACGGGGTCGGCGCTCGCCTCGGTCGACAACGTTGACAGCCACCTCCATGCGCGCGCCCAGGTCGCGGCGGTCCGGCCGGCCGGGTCTCGCCGCCGGGCGGCGGCCTGAGATCACTCAGGCGTCGAGCAGTTCGAATCCCGTAGCCCGATCGACGCGCCGGACCGCCGCGCTGGCGGTGAGCTCGATGACCACGGCCTCGCCGACGACCCAGGTCGTGACGCCGCTGCGGATGCAGCCGGCGGTCACCTGGTCGTCGCGGCCGAAGGCCGCGTGCAGGTGCAGCACCGGCCGGCCGCTCTCGTCCGGGAAGATCGTGCCGGCGCCGGCCATCTCGTGCACGTCGTCGAGCAGGCGCTCCATGGGCACGATGGGGTCGGCGCGGCCGTCCTCCGGGCCGACGACCACCCGGCTGCCTCCGTCGGCACCGCCGAGCAGGATGACGGCGGCGCGCGCGATGCCTTCGGCTCGCGCCGCCTCCTCGATGCACTCGTGCACGACGTCACCGTCCTCGAGACGGATGACGATGACGCGGCCGAGCCGGGCTGAGCTGTACTTCATGACGAACCTCCTCGACGGCTATCTTACCCGTGGCGGCCGGCCCTTCGCCGCGAGCGCACCCGGCCCCGACTCGTGCGTCCGTCAACCTTGCTAGACTCGACGGCGTGATCCCGGCTTCCACCCCCACCGGCTCCGCGGCGTCGCCGCGCTCCGCTCGCGCCCTGCTGCGCGACGTCTTCGGCTTCACCGAGTACCTGTCGGACCAGGAGGAGATCGTCGACCACATGGTCGCCGGAGGCGACGCCTTCGTCCTCATGCCCACCGGCGGCGGCAAGTCGCTCTGCTACCAGCTGCCGGCCATGGTGCGACCCGGCACCGGCGTCGTCGTGTCGCCGCTCATCTCGCTGATGAAGGACCAGGTCGACGCGCTGCGGGCGGACGGCGTCGGCGCTGCCGCGTACAACTCCTCACTCGAGGCCGACGAGGCGCGCAGCGTCCTGCGCGCCCTGCACGGCGGCGAGCTCGACCTCCTCTACGTCGCGCCCGAGACGCTCATGATGCCGTCCTTCCTCGACCGCCTGCGCGAGCTGGCCGACGGCGACGGAATCGCCCTCTTCGCCATCGACGAGGCGCACTGCGTCAGCCAGTGGGGCCACGACTTCCGCCCGGAGTACGTCCAGCTGGGCCGGCTGCGCGACCTGTTCCCCGCCGTCCCGATCCTCGCCTGCACGGCGACCGCCGACCCCGAGACGCGCCAGGACGTGCGCGAGCGTCTGGGGCTGGCCGACGCGCCGCTCTTCGTCAGCGGCTTCGACCGGCCCAACATCCGCTACACCGTGGTCGAGAAGCGCGAGCCGCTCCACCAGCTGGTCGGCTTTCTCGGCGCGCACGAGGGCGAGTCGGGCATCGTCTACTGCCTCTCGCGCAAGCGCACCGAGGAGGTCGCCGGAAAGCTGCGCGCCCACGGCGTGAGCGCCGCCGCCTACCACGCCGGCTTACCGGCGGACGAGCGGCGACGCACCCAGGACGCCTTCGCCCGCGACGAGGTCGCCGTGGTGGTCGCCACCGTGGCCTTCGGCATGGGCATCGACAAGAGCGACGTGCGCTTCGTCGTCCACTACGACCTGCCCAAGAGCATCGAGAGCTACTACCAGGAGACGGGCCGCTCGGGCCGCGACGGGCTGGCGGCCGAGGCCCTGCTGCTCTTCGGCCTCGGCGACGCCGCCGTCGTGCGCAGCCTCATCGAGGGCGGCGGCCGCGGCCGCACCGGGCCGAACGGCGACGAGGACGTCGAGCGCGACCCGGATCGGGTGCGCGTCGAGACCCACAAGCTCAACGCGATGGTCGGCTACGCCGACGGGCTCAGCTGCCGGCGAGAGGCGCTGCTCGGCTACTTCGGCGAGGCGTACCCGGCGCCGTGCGGCAACTGCGACATCTGCCTGGATCCGCCTGAGACCTTCGACGCGACCGAGCAGGCGCAGATGGCGCTGAGCTGTGTGTACCGGCTACACGAGCGCGACGGGTTCGGCTACGGCGTGGCCTACGTCATCGATGTCCTGCGCGGCTCGGAGAACGACAAGGTGCTGAGCCGCGGGCACGACGAGCTCAGCACCTTCGGCATCGGCGCCGAGCTCAGCCGCGACCACTGGCAGAGCCTCATGCGCCAGCTCATCCACCGCGGCTACCTGGCGCAGGACATCGCCCGCTTCTCGGCGCTGCGCCTTACGGAGGCGGCGCGGCCGCTGCTCCGCGGCGAGCAGTCGCTGACGCTGGCCAGGCCGCGCACCCGCGTGCCGACCAAGAAGCAGCGCCTGCGCGCGGCGCAGGCCGGGCGCGCGGCCGAACTCGCCGGGTTGCCGGTCGACGAGGTGCTGTTCGAGGCGCTCCGCGCCCTGCGCAAGCGGCTGGCCGACGAGCAGAATGTGCCGGCCTACGTCGTGTTCAGCGACGCGACCCTGGCTGAGATGGCCGCCCGCCGTCCCGCCACGTACGCGGAGTTGCTCGAGGTCACGGGTGTGGGGCAGACCAAGCTGGAACGGTACGGCGACGCATTCCTCGAGGCGATCGCCGAGCGCGCCACCGGCGGCTCGGCCCCCGGCGCGCTGGTCTGACGGTTCCGGCGCGGGGCCTTCGGCAAGCGTCGCCGCGAGGCGGCCGCCCGCCGCCGGACGAGCGTCAGCGGTAGCCGGCGGCGTGGAACAACTCGGGGAGGCTCACGGCCTTGTAGCCCCGGGACTTGAGACCCCTGAGGATCGTCGGCAGGGCCGCGGCGGTCTGCGACGTGAGGTGCATGCAGACGATGGAGCCGGGCCTCACCCGTGACAGCACTCTCGAGGCGATCACGCCCGAGCCGGGCGACGCCCAGTCTTGGGGGTCGACGTCCCAGAGGATCACGCGATTGAAGCCGATAGCGGCGGAGGCCGACGTGGTGCCGCCGTTCATGTCGCCGTACGGCGGCCGGCAGTACGGGACCGGTGAGTAGCCGGTCGCGCTCCACCACGGCGCGGTGTTGCGTAGCCACTCGCTCTGCACCGCCGAGGCGCTCTGACGGGTCATGGCGGTGTGCGTCCAGCCGTGCGCGCCGACGCCGTGACCCTCGCGCACCGTGCGGCGCATGAGACTGGGACTCGCCGCCGCGTATCCGCCGAGCGGGAAGAACGTGCCGTGCATGTTGTAGCGCTTGAAGGTGTTGAGCATGCTCTGCCACGGCCCGGCCCCGCCGTCGTCGAAGGTGAGCGCGACGCGCTTACCGGCGCCGCTCACCCGCCTCCACACGCGGCCGCTCGTCGGACGGTAGTTGCGGAAGCTCCGGCGCTTGCTCACGGTGCTGTTGCCGGCTTCGTCGGTGATCGTGATCTGCACGCGGTACACGCCGGGCGCGAAGCCCTTGCCGTTCTTGTACCGCGGTACGACGTCGACGCTCCGTGCCCCGGCCGCCCGCTTGAGCCCCGACTTCTTCACCGCGAGGTAGCCGTACTGGTCGGTGACCGTGTACGCAACGCTCACGGGGCCGGTGCGCTCGGTCACGTTGAAGCGCAGGTGGACGCTCTGGATGCGCCGGATCAGGTTGGGTGACACGCTGCGCCAGGCGAAGTACGGGGGCCGCGTGTCGATCTTGACGGTGACCGTCCTGGCCGCCTCTTCGTTGAGCGCGTTGTCGACGGAGTAGTACGTGATCACGTGCTCGCCGTCGTCGCTGTGATCCTTGGGCGCCTTGACGACGACCTGGTTGCCGACGACCCACGGGCCGCTCCCGACCTTGTAGACGGTGGCGGCGACGCCCGACTCGGCGTCGGTCGCCGAGAACCGCACGGTGGCCGGCGTCTTGCGCCACCCGGCGCCGGCGCCGGTGGCCGTGGTGACCGGCGGCGTGATGTCACCTGGGGACGGGCTGACGGTGGGGACGATCGTCGGCTTGGTATCGGGAACGGGCTGCGCCGGGACCACAAGCGCGTCCGTGAGGTCCGGCGAGGCGCTCGAGGCGTTCGTGACCACGCTGATGGCGCCCGGCACCAGCAGCGCGAGAGCTACGACAAAGATGAGCAGATGACGAAGCACGGCTACCTCCCCGAAGAACCCGCGCGGCGCGACTTGGCCTCGTCACCCAGGCGGGTGTTACCCTCTTCTTCGTCGATTCTAGGCGCGGGCTTGAATGCCTGCATCCCACGCGGCCGTTGGCCGCCGAAGCGGCTACGCCGACGGAGGTACGACGGTGACACGACCACGCCGCCGTCACAGGCGTGGTAGCCTTGCGCGGTGAGCGACCTCCCCCTCTTCGTCACCGTCCCTCGCGGTCTCGAGTCCCTGCTTGCAGGCGAGCTGCGCGACCTCGGCGCGGCACGCGTCAAGCAGGTCCGCGCCGGCGTGTCGTTCACGGGCTCGCTCGAGACCGCGTACCGCGCCTGTCTCTGGTCCCGCGTCGGAGGCCGGGTGCTGCTGCCGGTCAAGAACGGCCCCGCGGGCGACGGCGAGGAACTCTATCGGACGGCGCTCGGCGTGGACTGGTCGCTCCACCTCAAGGCAGGCGGGACGCTGGCCGTCGACTTCGCCGGGGTGAGCGACACCATCCGCGACACCCGCTACGGGGCCGTGCGCGTCAAGGACGCGATCGTCGACCAGTTCCGCGAGAAGACGGGGGGGCGCCCGTCGGTGGACCCGCGCGCCCCGGACGTGCGCGTCAACGTGCGCCTCGCCGGCGAGCGCGTGACCATCTCGATCGATCTCAGCGGCCAGAGCCTGCACCGGCGCGGCTACCGCACCGACAGGGTGCAGGTCGAGGCGCCGCTCAAGGAGAACCTCGCCGCCGGCGTGCTGCTCTACGCGGCGTGGCCGAAGGAGGCCGCCTCCGGAGGCAGCCTGCTGGACCCGCTCTGCGGGTCGGGCACGCTGCCCATCGAGGCGGCCCTCATGGCGGCCGACGTCGCGCCCGGGCTCATCCGCGCCGACATGCCCTCGAGCCCGCAGGCGAAGGCGCCGCCGTTCGGCTTCCTGCGCTGGCTCGGCCACGACGCAGCGCTGTGGAAGAGCATCGTGACGGAGGCCCGCGAGCGACGCACCGCCGGGCTCAAGCGCCTTGCGACGGCGCGTCCCGGCCAGCTCATCCGCGGCTCCGACCGCGATGCCCACGCCGTCAAGCTGGCGCGCGATTGTGTCGCCAACGCCGGCCTGCAAGGCCTGGTCGTCATCGAGCAGGCCGACCTGGCAACCGCCTTGCCCCCGGCGACCCACGGCCTGCTGGCCACCAACGCGCCGTACGGCGAGCGTCTCGCGGAGACCGCCGACGCCGAGGCCGTCTACCGGCTGCTCGGCGAGCGGCTGCGCACGGCCTTCCCCGGATGGAGCGCGGCCGTCCTCGCCGGCGGCCGCCGGCAGATCAAGGCCCTCGGGCTCACGGCCAAGCGCGAGACGGAGCTGCGCAACGGGCCGCTGACCTGCCTTCTCGCGTACTGCGAGGCCGGCGCGCAGACGCCGGCCGAGGCGCCGCGCAGCGCGCGCGCCGCCGTGCGCTCGGCGGCTCCCAGGGCGTCCGAAGCCGCCCCCGCGGAAGCGCCCAATGCCTCCTCAGCGAGCGCACCCGTAGCAGCCCCTGCGCAGGCAGGCGGCACGCCGGCCGATGGACGCGCCGAGCGCCCGCCTGCCGAGCCCGCCACAGGCGTCCAGCCCCATCGCGGCATGCTCGGCGGCGGCGCGGAGTACCTCGCCAACCGCCTGCGCAAGAACCAGCGCCGCCTCGGACGACGGCTGAAGCGCGAGGGCATCACCTGCTACCGCCTCTACGACGCCGACATGCCCGAGTACAACCTCGTCGTCGACGTCTACGGCGAACGGGTGCACGTACAAGAGTACGCGGCTCCTCCCGAGATCGACCCTTCCAAGGCGGAGCGACGGCTGGCCGAGGCGCTCGACGTCATCGGCGCCGTGCTCCAGGCGCCGCCCGACCACGTGGTGCTCAAACAGCGGCGTCGGCAGCGCGGCGCGGCCCAGTACGAGCGCCGCGCCGACCGCAGCGCCCTGCTTCCCGTCACCGAGGACGACCTCACCTACCTCATCGACCTCGACACCTACCTCGACACCGGCTTCTTCATCGACCAGCGCCTCACGCGACGCCTCGTCCGCCGGATGGCGGGCGGCCGCCGCTTCCTCAACCTCTTCGCGTACACCGGGGCGATGACGGTCAACGCCCTGGCCGGCGGCTCCTCCTCATCGACGAGCGTGGACCTCTCGGCGACCTACCTCGACTGGGCGCGGCGCAACCTCGCCGCGAACGGGTTCGAAACCGTCACTGAGGTCTGGCCGCCGCCGGACGGCAGCGCTCGTGAGGCGGGCGCCCCGCCGGCTCCCCACACCCTCGTGCAGGCCGACTGCCTGCGCTGGATCGCCGAGGCGGGCGGCCAGTACGACCTCATCTGGCTGGACCCGCCGACCTTCAGCAACTCCAAGCGCATGGGTCGCGCCACCTTCGACGTGCAGCGCGACCACGCCGACCTCATCCGCCTCACCGCCCGCCGCCTCCTGGCCCCGGGCGGCACCCTGCTCTTCGCCACCAACGCGCGCAACTTCCACCTCGACCGTGCGGAGCTCACCGGCCTCGACGTCAAGGATTCCTCGCGCTCCACCCTCGCCTTCGACTGCGAGCGCGGCGCCAACCGGCACCACGTGTTCCGCATCGAGCATCGCGGCGGCTGACGGCTCGCCTCCGCGGCGGCCGAGGACTCGCCGCCGTTCGGCCGGGCGGCCGGGCGCCCGGCCGCCGATACGTCTACCATCCGACAGGCCCCCGCCGCGATCGACGGCTTGCTCCCGGGTGTACGATATTTGCTTGTGCGGCGGCCGGCAGGCCGCCGCACGTGGAGCACTGGGAGGGACCATGTCATCCCATTCTTGTCGTTTCGTCGCTCGCGCAGCGCGGCCGGCACCGCTGAACGGCAACATGCTCACGACCATGAGCGCCACTACGCCTCAGCAGATCCCGCTGGAGGTGCACGTCAGGCCGAGCGCCGCCGCGGGCAAGGCCCGGCTGCAGCGCAAGACCGGCGGGCGCTGGGCCGACTTCAAGACGGTGAGCGTGAAGGACGGAAGGGGCGGCGTCCGTCTGCCCAAGGGCACTCACGTGCTGCGCGCCTGGTTCCCCGGCGGCGCCGTCAACGCCGCCGGCATCTCGCGCGCCTACACGATCAGGGTGAAGTAGACCGCGGGGCGGGGCGGCGGCAGAGCCGCCCGCCCAGCGGGCACGGCGAGCGGGCGCGGATGGCCCCTCCAGTCGCCCGCGCCCGCCTCGCGCATGAGCCGAACGGGGAGCGCGATGAGCGACCACAAGAAGCGGCCGGCGAGTGTGAGCCGCGAGCCGGCCGCCGGCGAGGGGGCCCGGCCATGCGTCGCGCCGTACGGCTCCTGGCGGTCACCCGTCACCGCCCGGCTCATCGCCGAGGGCGGCGTCGCCACGATGTGGCCGCAGAGCGTCGGCGAGAGTCTGTACTGGGTGGAGTTGCGCCCGCTCGAGGACGGCCGCTACGCGGTCGTCCGCCGCGGGCCGGGCGGCGAGATCGCCGACGTCACTCCGCCCGGCGTCAGCGCTCGCACGCTCGTGCACGAGTACGGCGGCGGCATGTACGCCGCCTTTCGCAACGAGCGCGGCGCCGAGAGCGTGCTCTTCAGCGATCAGGCCGACCAGCGGCTCTACCGGCAGGATCTGGTCGCGGCGCCTGAGGCCAAAGCCCGATGGACCGACCCGCAGCCCATCACCCCGGAGTCGGCGGCGGCCCGCGCCCACCGCTACGCCGACGGGCGCGCCACCCCGGACGGGCGCGTGGCGATCTGCGTGCGCGAGCGTCATGAGGCCGACGGCTCGGTGGTCAACGAGCTGGTCTCGCTGCCCACCGACGGGTCCGCTCCGCCTCGCACGATCGCCGGCGGGCGCGACTTCTACGCGGCGCCGAGGCTCAGCCCGGACGGATCGCGGCTCGCGTGGCTGAGCTGGGACCACCCGCTCATGCCGTGGGACGGAGCCGAGCTGTGGACGGCCGACCTCGCCGGCGACGGCGCGCTGCGCGGCGAGCGACTCACCGCCGGCGGTGACGGAGAGTCGGTCATCCAGCCCTTCTGGAGCCCGGCAGGCGATCTGCTCTTCAGCAGCGACCGCACGGGCTGGTGGAACCTCTACGTGGTTGACGCCGACGCTGCGGCGCGAGGGCCGGCGCGCCCGCTCGCCCCGCTCGCCGCCGAGTTCGCCAAGGCGCCCTGGGTCTTCGGCCTGCAGCACTCGGTGGCTCTGGACGACGGCACGCTCGTGGTCTGCTTCACCGAGGGCGGCCGCGACCACCTCGCCGTGCTCGAGAACGGCCTGCCCGGCAGCCCGGCAGCCCGACTCCGCGAACTCGAGACTGCCTACACCGTCGTCTACTCGCTCACACCGCTGGGCGACCGCGTCGGCCTCATCGCCGGGAGCCACACCGAAGGCCTGCAGGTGGCCGTGCTCGACCCGTCGCGCGGCGACTGCGAAGTGGTGCGACGCGGCCGCCCGGCGCCTATCGACCCGTCGTACATCAGCCGGCCGGAGGCGATCGTCTTCCCAACAGACGACGGCCTCAGCGCTCACGCCAACCACTACCCGCCGGCCAACCCCGACTTCGCCGCGCCGGCAGGCGAGCGGCCGCCGCTGCTGGTGATCAGCCACGGCGGCCCCACCTCCGCGCACGAGGCGATGCTCGACCTCGACGTGCAGTACTGGACCTCGCGGGGCTTCGCCGTCGTCGACGTCAATTACGGCGGCTCCACGGGCTACGGCCGCGAGTACCGCGAAAGGCTGCGCGGCCGCTGGGGCGTCGTCGACACCGTCGACTGCATCAACGCCGCCAGGTACCTCGTCGCGCGCGGCGACGCCGACCCCGCCCGCGTCGGCGTGCGCGGCGGCAGCGCCGGCGGCTACACAACGCTCAACGCGCTCACCCGCCACAGCTTCTTCAACGCCGGCGCAAGCCTCTTCGGCCTCGCCGACCTCGAGATGTTCGCGACCGGCGGCACGCACAAGTTCGAGTCGCGCTACCTCGACAGCCTCGTCGGTCCGTATCCGGAGCGGCGCGAGGTGTACCGGGAGCGCTCCCCCATCCATCACGTGGACGGCATCACCTGCCCGGTGATCCTGCTGCAGGGGCTGGAGGACGTGATCGTGCCGCCCAGACAGGCCGAGATCATCGTCGAGGCGATGCGGGCCAATGGGCTGCCGTACGCCTACCTGGCCTTCGAGGGCGAGCAGCACGGCTTCCGCAAGGCGGAGAACATCATCCGCGCGCAGGAGGCCGAGCTGTACTTCTACGGCCGCGTGTTCGGATTCACGCCAGCCGACGCGATCGAGCCGGTCACGATCGAGAATCTGGGCTGACGGCAGCCAGACGGCGCATCCGACCCGCCCTCCGAACACGTCGTATACTCGAGGACGGGATCGATCCCGCCATCACCGTCAACTCTGCCGACCCCCTGAGCCCATGCGCATCATCCGCAACCTCGTCTCCATCATCTTGGTCGTCGTCATCGCCGGCGCCGCCGTGCACTTCTTCGGCTGGCCGGGGCAGTGGGCAGATACGTGGCTGCGCGGAACCGACGGATCCGGCGACGGGCGGCCCACGCGAGCGGTCTCGGTGTCCTCCCTCCCCCGGTACACGCGCACCGTCGCGCGCAAGGCGTGGTTCCGCCGCTACTTCACGCGCATGGTGTTCGCCGACGCCGATGGCCCGGGCTCGCTCACCGGCATTCTGGCCCGGTGGGACAGGCGCCGCGTGAGGATCGACATCCTGAACAGCGGCGGGCCCGGCATGCAGCGCTACGTGACGACGCTGACGCGCCGCCTCAACCGCATCCAGGAAGCGGTCAGATTCGTGGTGGTAGACGGGAAGGCGGAGATCACCATCGAGTATCTCTCGCACGGCGACTACCGCCAGACCATCGCCGACACGGACTCGGTGGGCAACTGCGCCACCCAGTACTACGTGGGGCCGCCGGGGCTGATCAGCGCCGACATCAAGGTCGATGCCGGAGCCATGAGATCGCAAGGGCAGCGCAAAGCCACCGTGATCCACGAGCTGACACACGCGCTCGGCTTCAACGGCCACTTCCGCGGGCGGAGCTACGAGCGGCGCAGCGTCCTCTACTACGCCAGTTCCGTGACGAACTGGAGCCAGAACGACGCGGCCGCCATCCGGATCCTGTACTCGTCGAGCATGCGCAGCGGGATGGACGTGAAACAGGTGAACAAGGCGCTGCGGCGGCTGTAGGCCGACGGGCGCTGACGAGGGCGGGTCAGACTGGCCGTGCCAGCTCTCACGGCTCATCCCGGCGGCCGGTCCTGCCGTCGGTCACGATGCTTCCGGTCACGTCACTTCGAGCGGCGGTATGCGGTCACGAACTCCTCGCGGGGGATCCTCGCCTGCGTGCAGATCGTGCGTAGAGTGGAGCTCTTGATCGTGGAGTGCGCGGGGAGGGTGAGCGGAGTGCGGGTGCCGTCGGCGTTCTCACGGATCATGGCGACGTGATCGCCCTGTCTCACGACACGAAAGCCGAGTGCCCGCAGGGCGGCAAGGACCCTGGCTCGCGGCGCGACGACGGGGAACCTGCCGGTCATCCAGCGATGGTCGCCTCGGCGACGAACGCCTCGAGCACAGGTGATTCCGCCGTCAGGGCCTCAGCGCCGAACGTCTCGATGTGAAATTCGATCGCCAAGCGCACGTCGGCAAGCGCCGCTTCGTAGCTGTCTCCCTGCCCGATGACCACACCGCCAAGGCCGAGCGGGTAGGCGACGTAGCCGTCCTCGTGCTTCTCGACGATCACCTTGATGCTGGTCATGTGAGCCCCCGATATCGACGCTTCGAGTATACCCGGGGGCCGTGAGGCGGGCTCCGCGTCCATGCGGTCAGCATGCGGCCACGCGACGGCAGGCGCTGCGCCAAGAGCTCCGCTACCGGGCGCCGTTCGCCGCTTGCGGAGGTGGACGTTGCGCTGCGACGCGCCTCCGCCTCAGTTCCACCGCTCGATCTCGATACGCACCCCCTCGAGCTCCTCGCCGGCCGTCATCGCGTCCACCACCAGCCGGCTACGGCGCACGTCTTGCTCGTTGATCAGCCGCGCCACGGGGATCGCGACGGCGATGTAGACGGCCTTCTGCACGCCGCGCGCCCCGCTCCGGCCGCTGAGGCCGCTGTGAGCCAGCGCGTCGACGAGGCGTGGCGTGGCGCTCACCGTGACGCCGCGCTCCCTGAGGTCCGGCCGCCCGACGAAGCGCTCGAGCTCCAGCTCGACGATGGAGCGGCCGGCCGAGTCGCCGAGCGGCGGGAAGACGAGGAGCCGCGTGATGCGCGAGGTGATGGCGTCGCCGAGCACCTCGGCGCAGGCGCGCAGCGTAGCCGCCCGCGCCTGCTCTTCCACCCGGCGTCCCCGTCTCGCCCGCCTCCCGGCCGGTCCGCATCCAGGCCCCGTCGCCGGCGTTGGTGGTCATGATCACGGTCGCGTTGGCGCTCGAGACGAGGGTGCCCTCGCGCGTCGTGATGCGGCCCTCCAGGAGCTGGTACAGCAGGCCCCGGACGAACGGGTGGGCGCGGTCGACCTCGTCGAAGAGGACCACGGCGCCGGGACGCTCCACCAGCCCGACCACCAGCGAGTCGGGCTCGTCGGTGGAGAGCAGACGCAAGGCGTCGCTGGGAGCGACGAGCTCGGTGCAGTCGAAGCGGAGCGGCTCGCTGTCCGAGCCGCCGAGCACCCGCTGCAGAGCGCAGGCCAGGCTGGTCTTGCCGATGCCGGGAGGCCCGGCGAAGACGTAGGAGCGCGGCCGGCCCGGCGACGCGAGGCCGTACACGGCGGCAGTCAGGTCGTCGACGACGGCCGCACAGGCGTCGCGCTGCCCCAGCACCGTCTCCTCCAGACGGGCGAGGACCGTCCGCCGAACCCGGAACCACGTCCCTGCCGACCCAGCACCTCTTCAGGCCGAGCTGCGCGGCGCAGGCCGCGCGGATGTCGCCGAGACCGACGCCGCCCGGCCCGGCGAGCGCGCCGCGCAGCAAGCTGAGCGCCGGTCCGAGAGAGGGCTCCGCCGGGAAGTGGCGGCCTGCGAGGGCGAAGGCCTCGTCGACAGCCAGTGCGGTCGCGGGCGCGTCGACGCCGCGGCGCGCCAGATCCTGCGCGGCGATCGTCCGTGACTCGGCCACGCTCGGCGCAGGCGTCTCCACCACCGTGAACTGCGCCGCGAAGTCGGGCTTGCGCTCGCGCGAGCTGCGCCCAGCCGTCCGGCGTCGTCGTGACCACCATGCGCAGACGGGGGTGGGTGACCACGGCGACGAGCAGGTCGACGAGGTCGAGCCGGTCTCCGCGTCCCTGCCAGGCGCCGATCGCCGTGTGCACCGACTCGAAGACGACGACGGCCGGCTTCTTGACGCGGCGGAGCATCATGTCGACTGCGGTTCTCGAGATTGCCGACGTAGAACGACCCGGCGATCCAGTGCCTGCGTGGTCGTGCAGTACACCGGCCACGAGTGCGGATGCGGCGATCGGCGACGTCGAAGGAGAGCGTGGGCTGGACCTCGTCGCTCCACGCCTCCGAGCGGCGCAGCGACAGCGCCAGGGAGCGCTTGCCCGACCCCGACAGGACCGACGAGAGCCACGCTCTGCCCGCGCCGCAGCAGGGTGACGACAGGGTCGACGACGCCGCTGCGGACGTACGGCTCGGGCTCGCTCCCCCTCGTGAACAGCGTCTCCGCCTCGGGCCCCAGTTTGTGGATCCACGCCGCTTCCGCCAGCCGCTCCGGGGAATCCATCTCTCGTCCCTCCTCCTCGCGCAGTCCAGGGGATGGCGGCGCCGGCGCCGGGACCCGTGACCGCCCCCATCGCCGGGTCTCTCGAAGGACGGACACGGACTGGTGGGACCGTGAATCGTAGTCCAGGTGAGTGACGGAAGACCGCGAACGCAAGCGGACCGCCGAATGCGGCCTGTCGGAGCCTGCCGGCCGATCGGAGGCCGCTCGCCCTCTTCGTCGTATACTGACTGCATGAGATTACGCACGCCCACGACGAAGCCCACCGCGATCCTCGTGGCTCTCTCGGCGCTGCTCCTCGGCGCAGCGACCTTCGCCGCCCTCACCCCCGCGGCCGCCGGCGCGGCCGACGCGGCGAGCCTCCGGCCGAAGATCGTCAAGAAGTACATCCGCTTCGGCGACACGCGCAAGGCGCAGGCGGCGAAGTACAGCAAGCGCCGCTACCACCAGAACACCTACAAGCTCACGAAGCCCAAGGCCGTGGTGTTGCACCACACCGCCGGCGCCTACTGGCAGAGCGCCTGGAACACCTTCAACGCCAACACCGCTTACGGCGGCGAGAAGCCCGGCGTGTCGGCGCACTTCATCATCGGCAAGGGCGGCGCCATCTACCAGTGCATGCCGCTGAACCTGCGCGGCCGCCACTGCGTGGGCATGAACTGGACGTCGATAGGCATCGAGTTCGTGCAGGAGACGCGGTCCGGCAAGGACGGCCACTGGATGGACCGGCAGATCCTGAACCGCGACAAGCAGATCCGCGCCGGGCTCAAGCTCGTGCGCTACCTCAAGGCGCGCTTCGGCATCAGGACCACCGACGTCGTCGGCCACGCGACCGCCAACAAGTCGCGCTTCTTCAAGGACTACACGGGCCAGAAGAACGCCGCCGGCGACTGGTACGCCGCCGAGGTCAAGGTCTTCCGCTCGCGGCTCTGACGCGGCCGCTCCGGCCACGCAGCCGGCCGCGCCGGTCCGGCCAACGGCGACTTCGCACCTTGGGGCTGCGAGCGTAGACTGAGCCCATGCCCGTCTGTCTCGAAAGCATCCACTTCCTGGTCACGTACCGCTGCACCTACGCGTGCGACCACTGCTTCGTGTGGGGGTCGCCGGACGCCGAGGGCACGATGACGCTCGCGCAACTCACGAGCGTCATCGACCAGGGCGCCGAGCTGGGGCTCACCGACGTGTACTTCGAGGGCGGCGAGCCCACCCTGGCGTACCCGATCGTGCTCGCGGCGGCGCAGCACGCCCGCGAGCGCGGTCTCGATGTCGGCATCGTCAGTAACTGCTTCTGGGCGACCACCGTCGCCGACGCCAAGGTGTGGCTCGCGCCCTTCGCCGAGCTCGGCATCTCCGACCTCTCGCTGTCGTCTTACGCCTACTTCGTCGAAGACGCGAACGAGGAGCACCTGCGCAACGCGGTGCTGGCGGCGCAGGCGCTCGGCATCCCCGTGAGCGTGCTCGAGGTGGGGGCGCCGGCGGACATCGGCGTGCCCGGCGCCTGCTCCGGCGACGTCGGCGCGGTGATGTACAAGGGCCGGGCGGCAGTCGCGCTCGCTCCCGAGCGAGCGACCCGGCCGCCCGAGACGCTCACCACCTGCCCCTTCGAGGACTTCACCGATCCGGGCCGCGCTCACGTCGGCCCGGACGGCGAGCTGCAGATCTGCCAGGGCGTCAGCGCCGGCAACGTCTTCGCCGGAGGCGACGGGCCGTGGCCGGCGCAGGGCACACCCGGCGCTCCGGGCGACGGCCGTCCGGCGCCGTGCCCAGACGGCCTGCGGCGCGTCCTCGACGCCTACGACCCACTCCGCCCGGCCGCGTGATCCGCGAGATCCTCGCCGGGGGCCCGTGGGCGCTCGCCCAGGCCGTCGGCCACACGCCGCGGCGCTCACACTACGCTGACGAATGCCATCTATGCTACGAGGTCAGGGCGGCGCTGCGCGCCGCCGGGCGCCACCCCGAGGTCGTCGCCCCGGGGCAGTGTTACGCCGAGAACGAAGCCGAGAGCCGAGCCGAGAGCAAGCAAGGAGCGGGGGCCGCTGCGCCGCCCGCCCCCGAACACCACGCGCAGGAGGAAGAAGATGCCATCTGAGTGCGAACGCTTCTGGGAGAGCGACAGCTACGCGATCGTCGGCCACGAGGGCAGCAAGAGAGCGTTCCCGAAGATCGCCTACGGGGCGCTCAAGGAACAGGGCAAGACCGTGTATCCGATCGACCCGGGTAGCGCCACGATCGAGGGTGACAAGGCCTACCCCGACTTCGCCTCGCTCCCGGCCCCCGTCGCCGCGGCCGTGCTCGAGCTCCCCAAGGAGGAGACGGCGGCCTGGGTGGCCAAGGCCGCCGACGCCGGCGTCGAGCAGATCTGGATCCACCAGATGACCGACACGCCCGAGGCGCTCGCCGAAGCCGAGCAGCGCGGGCTCACGGTCATCACCGGGCACTGCGCCGTCATGTACAACGTGCCCGGCTTCAGCATGCACGCGCCGCACCGCTGGATCTGGAAGCTGCTCGGCAAGTACTGACCCGGCCGGCGGCGCGCGCGGTCTGCTACTGCAGCATCTCCGGCGGCTCCGGGCGCTGCTTCACCGGCAGCAGCGCGACCACGATGAGGATGATCACCGGGAAGAAGATGCAGAGGATGATCCAGAGGGCGCGGTTCAGGTCCTTGCGGTCGACCATCCGCCAGACGAGCCACAGGCAGACGACCCAGACGATGAACCAGATGGTCGGGACCAGTATCCAGGTTTCCATTGTGCCTCCTCGGAGCGAGCGCGTCGTCTCTTCCCGGTCTGAAGGACCGGCCCACGTGTGGGATTGCCCGTCGACGATGCAATCCCTGCGGTCCGGCGGAACGCGAGAGATCCGCTCGCCGTCGCTGCTCTCCGGACCACGATCTCTATTTGCGACGAGGGGTGGTGTGTCGTCGGTCCCCCGCGAAGGTCATTCAACGATGCCGTCGGCGGCCGGAAGGTCGCGCGGCTGCGGCGGCACGTCGTCTTCAGGCAGACCGCGGACGTGCTCGAGGGCGCGCTCGGCCGCGGCCGCGCCCTCGCGCAGGCAGTCGCCGATGCCGATGCCGTGGTACGCGCCGCCGGCGAGTTCGATGCCCGGCACCCGCGCGACGGCGGCCTCGATGCCGGCCACCAGATCGACGTGACCGACGCGGTACTGCGGCATGCCGCGCGGCCAGCGGAAGACCTGGACGAACTCGGGCTCGGCCGAGATGCCCATGATGTCGGCCAGCTCCGCGCGCACCACCTTCGCCATCTCGTCGTCGTCCAGCTGGGCGGCGGCCTCGCGCCCGGCCCGGCCCAGGAAGCTGCGCAGCAGCACGTGGCCGTCGGGGGCGCGCCCGGGGAACTTGCTCGAGCTCCACGTCGTCGCCATCACCGGCCGGTCCTCGGAGCGAGGCACGACAAAGCCGAAGCCCTTGAGGTCGTGCCCCACCTGGTCGGCACGGAAGGCGATCGACGCTGTGGCGGTGCTCACGTAGTCAATCGACGAGAGGTCCGCCGCGGCGTGCGGCGCGGCCGTGCGCAGCAGGTCGCCACTCGCCCACGCCGGCGTCGCCAGCACCACGGCGTCGGCGACCACTCGCGAGCCGTCGGCGAGCCCCAGCTCGTACCCGCCTCCGGAGCCGGAGGCGCCGCCGGCACGCGGCGCCAGCGTCTCGACGGCGACGGCGGCGTGCAGCCGCTCCGCGGGCAGCGACGCAACGGCGGCGTCGCTCAGATCTTGCAGCCCACCCTTGAACGAGTAGAAGTAGGAGCGCGGGCGACCCGCGGGGCGCGGGCGGGCGGCGGCGCCCTCGGCCGCCTTCTGCCGCGCCTTGCGACGCCTCGCCATCGCCAGGATCAGGCTGCGGTTCTGCTGCTCCATCTCGAGGAACATCGGGAAGGTCGCACGCACGCTCATGTGCTCGGGGTCGCCGGCGTGGATGCCGGCGACGATCGGCTCGGCGATGCGCGCCAGCGCCTCCTTGCCGAGGCGCCGCCGCACGAAGTCGGCGAGGCTCTCGTCCATGGCCGAGCCGACGGCGTTGACGGGGCCGCCCGTCGCCGCCCCACCCCGAGGCAGCAGAA
The DNA here is from genome assembly GCA_963709345.1 of uncultured Actinomycetes bacterium. Classification (GTDB taxonomy): domain Bacteria; phylum Actinomycetota; class Thermoleophilia; order UBA2241; family UBA2241; genus CAIXSE01. Next base: position 197,949 of record CAVPVX010000010.1, on the reverse strand, counting down.
GGTCGAGGCCCATGCGGACCTTGCCGGGCCAGCTGATCAGTCCGCTGAGCGCAAAGGGCACCATGCGCGTCGGCACCATGAGGATGATGCCCTCGGGCAGCTCGTGCAGCCGCCCCCGCGTGTACACGTAGCTCTTGCGGATGTCCTCGTTGGAATCCTGAAAGTGGTCGCCGATACCCAGCTCACGAGCCAGCGTGATCGGCCAGTGCTTCTCGATGATCGCCGAGTCGGGTCCACCCTCGACCACGAAGCCGTCGCGGCGCACGGTGTGCACCTTGCCGCCGAAGCGCGGCTCCTCCTCATAGAGCTGCCAGTCGACGGCGGGGTCCTGCGCGCGCGCCTGCTCGAGCACGCGCGCCGCGCCGAGGCCGGCCATGCCGCCGCCGATCACGGCGACGCGCAGGGAGGGACGTGCGCCGGGCGCCTCAGCCATCGGGGTCACGCCCCGCCGTGGTCGTGCGGCCCATCCGGCCGGCGCAGGGCGTGCTCGACGGGGCGGCGCGCCAGGTAGTCGGTAACGACGTCGGCGAGCGCCTTGATGAACACGGGCGAGTCGTTGGGAGCCGCGGAGCGGCGGTACTCCATGCCCAGACTCTCGATCTGCTCGCGCAGCACGATGTCAAGGTCGTACAGGGTCTCGACGTTGTCGCTGACGAAGCCGACGGGGATCACGAGGATCTTCTTCCAGCCGTCTTCGGCGAGCCTTCTGACCGTGTCGTCGACCTCGGGCTCGAGCCACTCCCCGCCGCCGCGCCCCTTGCTCTGATAGGCGAAGCGCCAGTCGCCGGGCATGATCGCGGGCACGAGCTGGGCGATCGTGTGCTGCAGCTGCTCGGCGTAGGGATCGCCCTGAGCGATCGTCTCCGCCGGCACGTTGTGCGCCGTGAAGAGGACGGCCCACTCGTTGGCGTCGGAGCCGTCGAGCGCGGCCGCGGCGCGGCGACTGACGGCCTGCACGAAGCCGCGGCTCGTGTACCAACCCTCGAGCAGGGGGATCTCGCGGCCGCCGGCGGCAGCCTCCGCGGCCGCTATCTGCGCCCGGTACTTCTCGGTCGTGAGACATGAGGCAAAGGGGCTGAGCGGCACGGCGATCACCTCGTGCGCGTCGAGCCCCCCCACGCAGTCGGCGACCGTCGGCTCGGTGTAGAGAAAGCCGTGGCGCACCCGCAGCGGGAAGGCGAGCTCCTGAATGAGCTTCGCCTGCAGGGCGACCGCCTGCCGCGCCGTGATCGCCGGGAGCGGCGAGGCGCCGCCGATGAGCGCGTAGCGCTCCTGCACGGCGGCGACCGTCCCGGCGTCGGGTTCGCGGCCCATCAGGCGTCCGAGGAACGGCACGATCTGCTCGGGCGTCTCCGGCCCGCCGTAAGCGAGCAGGGCGACGTCGACCAGGCTCGGTGGTGCTCCGCTGCGGCTCGCAGTCATGGCTTTTCCTCCAGCGAGAGACGCAGTCGCAGCGTGCGGCACTCGGACAGGCGCATGTTCGGGCCTCCATCGGGTGACTCATTCTAGCAAAGGCGCCACGCGACAACGTCGCCTCGAACGCAGCGTTCTCATGGGTCGGACCCGCGCACGTCCTGCCGAGGACCATCCCGTCCGCCGCCCTGGACTTCGGAGCACGGGACCAGGGCACGGAGCTGCCTGACCGGGCCCGCACGCCGAACGCCGGCAAGGAGACCGGCCGCGCAGGGGCAGCCGCCTTCGTCCGAGCGGCGTCGTCCCCGCGTGACGCGAGGGCGAAGATCCCGTCAGTAGCAGGAACGTCATCGTCTGCAGACGCAGGCCCGCGGCAGGTCCGCCGGCGAGGAACGGCGGGTTCACCAAGTGAAACGGCTGGACCCAGGTCGGCACCTGCAAGGCGAACGATCTCGGCAAGTCCAGCGCCCGCTGCCAGCGCCCTTGGCCGGTGTCAGATCGTGGCGGCCGTGAAGCGGTGCACGGCGTCGACGAGGTACTTGACGTTGTCGGGCGGAACCTGAGGGATCAGCCCGTGCCCGAGGTTGAAGATGTGGCCCGGGCGCCCGCCGGCGCGGCGCAGCACGTCGGTGGCGCGCTCCCCGATGGCCTTCGGTGGGCCGAGGAGTGTGATCGGGTCGAGGTTGCCCTGCACGGCAACGTCGCCGAGCTGCTCCCAGGCGCGGTCAAGCTCGATGCGCCAGTCGACGCCGATCACTTCACTGCCGACCGTCGCGACGTGGTGGAGCATGGCCGAGGCGCCGTTGCCGAAGTAGATGACCGGCGCCCCCAGCCCCTTGATGCGGTCGACGACGAAGCGCACGTGCGGCAGCACGAGCAGCTCGTAGTCATAGGGGCTCACCCAGCCGACCCAGGAATCGAAGAGCTGTACGACCTGGGCGCCGGCGGCGATCTGCGCCTTGAGATAGCTGACGACGACCTCTGAGATGAGGCTCATCAGGCGCGAGAAGGTCACCGGATCCGCGTACATCATCTTCTTCACGTGGGCGTAGTTGCGCGAGTGACCGCCCTCCACGATGTAGCTCGCCAGCGTGAAGGGCGCGCCGGAGAAGCCGATCAGGGGCGTCTCCTCGGCCAGCTCGTGGCGCACCAGGCGGATCGCGTCCATGACGTACTGCAGATCGGAGGCGGCGTCGATGCCGTGCACGCCTTCGAGGTCCTTGGCCCCGCGGATGGGTTTCTCGATCACGGGGCCGTCGTCCTTGCTGAAGTGGAAGCCGATGCCCATGGGCTCGAGCGGCAGCAGGATGTCGGCGAAGATGATCGCCGCGTCCAGGTCGAAGCGATGCAGCGGCTGAAGCGTGACCTCGGCGGCGATGTCCGGCCGGCGGCACATCTCGACGAAGCTCATCTTCTCGCGGATGGCGCGGTACTCGGGCAGGTAGCGGCCGGCCTGGCGCATGAGCCAGATGGGAGTCGCGTCGACGCGCTTGCGTGCGCAGGCATCGAGGAGGCGCATGGGCATCACCTGGTCGGTCGGTCCGAGGGCGTAGCTGGGACGCTGATTGTAGCAAACGGGAGCCCGAGGGCTCCCGTCGGTCGCAAAGGGGTGCGCCGGCCTCGTTTCACTCGGCCGGCCTGTACCCTTCGCCGAGCGCCGCCTTGCGACACGTGTGGCACACCGTGATCGGCGCCTCACAACTCTGCGGCGAGATCAGGTGATGCCTGAGCGCCCGGGCGCTGAGTTTGGCGCCGCACAGGGCACAGTGGGCGCTATCGATTGAGCGCACCATGGCAGGCGCGTGGGACGGCGGGCCGGAGTCTCCCGCCTGCGGGGTCTGCAAGGGATGGACCTGGCCCATGGAGTCCTCCCGTCGGAGAGGCGACGACGCCCCGGAGAGGGTGTCGCGCAGCCTGTACACCTTAGTTGGCTTCTGCCCGAAAACGCTGCCCGTCTAACCCGATCGGGTGCTGCCCGCACTCCATCGTCCTGGCCCACCGCTTTCGCGAAACGCACGCGTCCGGCCGTCGCGAACGTCGATGACGGTACGACAGATTGAAGAAAGACCGCGCGCCGGGGGCGCGAGCGCCACGAGGGCCGGGGCCGCTTTCGCCGCCCCGACCCTCGACCATTCTCGCAGTCCGGCTCCGGCACGAGGGGCTCGACCGGGCCCTCTCGAGCCACCCACGCCGGACCACTTATGCGGTGTGCTCTATCTATAAGCAAATGCTATTGGTCAAACTACATCTACTTATAGATAATGGCGGCTGTCGTCTATCGCGAGGGAGTCCATGAGCACATGCTTCACGAAGACCCCGGACGTACCGCGGACCAACGGGGGGATCACGCTGTTCCGCAGCTGCCTCGTCTCGGCCGAGTACCCGGGCGTCGAGTCTTCCACCAAGTGGCTCTTCGAGCGGCTGGGGATCGAATACACCGTGAACCCGGAGCAGACCTGCTGCACAGGCCTGGGCTACTACTCCGACCTCATGCCGATCGAGACCACCGTGGGCATCGCCGCGCGCAACGCCTGCGTGGCGGTGGACGACGAGCATCCGGTGTTCAGCTATCTCTGCTCCACCTGCTACGCGATCAACAAGAAGGCGCGGAGCATCCTCGCCGTGGAGGAGTACCGCGCCGAGACCAACGCCGTCCTCGCGAAAGTCGGCCGCTCCTACGACGACCATGTCGCCGCGACCGTCGAGCACAAGCACGTGCTGGATGTGCTCTGGGGATCTCACCGGTCCGTCCCCGGCCTCGTTCGTCGCCGCCTCGACGGCATCAAGGTCGCAACGCACCCGGCCTGTCACTACTGCAAGGTCTTTCCCGACGAGACGCTGGGGAGCAACGAGGACTTCATGGTGCCGGAGGAATTGCTCATGCCGGCCGGCGTCACCCCCACCGGCAACTACAACGAGAAGACGCTGCACTGCGGCGCCGGCTTCAGGCAGCGCTTCGTGAATGCGCCCATCTCGCTTGCGGTCACCCAGAAGAAGCTGCGCCGGCTGGCGGAGGAACGCGTCGACGTACTGGTGCACATGTGCCCCAACTGCCACGTGCAGTACGACCGCTACCACGACATCATCGCCGCGAGCGCGGGTGAGGATTACCCGTTCGTGCATCTTCACGTGCAGCAGTTGCTGGCGCTCGCCCTGGGCGCCGACCCCGAGAAGGTCGTCGGCATCCAGTCGCACTCCCAGGATGTCGAGCCCTTCCTCGAGCGCATCGGCGCGCGGCAGAAGGCCGGCCCCGCGCGCGCCGCCGCTACCGGCCGGATGGCGGGTGTGCGATGAGGGCCGGCGTCTTCCTCTGCGAGTGTGGCGGCAACATCAGCGGCGTGCTCGACCTCGAGAACCTGGCCGAGCACGTCCGCAACCTCGACGGCGTCGTCGCCGTCGCCATCAACCAATTCATGTGCGGCACCGAGGGGCACCAGGTCATCTCGGAGTCCGTCGACGAGCGCGGACTCGACCACCTCGTCGTCGCGAGTTGCTCCCCGCGCTTCCAGGGACCCACGTTCGAGCGCATCGCCCGCGAGCTGGGGCTCGGCGAGAACGCCGTCGCCTTCGCCAACATCCGCGAGGGCTGCTCCTTCGTCCACCGCGATCAGCCGGCGCTCGCGCAGGAGAAAGCGAAGAGCATCATCGCCGGTGCGATCGCCCGAGCGCGGCAGCAGAGCGACCTGCCGCGCCGGCGCACCTTTCTGCACCGCACCGCACTGGTGGTCGGCGGCGGGATCGCCGGCATGACCGCTGCCGAGGAGCTCGCCTCCGCCGGCATCGACGTGCACATCGTCGAGCGTCAACAGTCGCTGGGCGGCTACATGGCGCGCCTCTGCAAGACCTTCCCCACCGAGGACTGCGCGATGTGCTCGCTGGCGCCGCGCCTCACGAGCACCGCCCTCGAGGGCCGCATCACCGTGCACACGCTCACCGAAGTCGACGCCGTCACCGGGCCGCCCGGCGAGTTCACCGTGACCCTTCGCCACAAGCCGCGCTACGTGAGCGAGGCCTGCGTGGGCTGCGGCGAGTGCGCTGCCGTGTGCCCGGTCAGCTACCCGAGCGAGTTCGAGTTCGGCGTCGCCGACCGCACCGCGATCTCCCGGCCCTTCGCCGGCGCCGTACCGGCGACCTTCGCCGTGGAGCGGAAGGGCTGGAGCCCGTGCAAGAGCGCTTGCGCAGTCCACACGAGCGCCCAGGGGTACGTGGCGCTGGTCGCCGCCAGCCGCCTCGAAGAAGCGTATCGCGTGGCCAGCGAACCGAACCCCTTCAGCAGCGTCTGCGGGCGCATCTGCACGCGCCTTTGCGAGACGGCGTGCGCCCGCGGGAAGGTCGACGATCCCGTAGCCATCGCGGCGCTCAAGCGCTTCGTCGCCGACGCCGTGGGGCCGACGCTGCCGGTGCAGCCGGCGCCCGTCATCCACGACGAAGGCGTGGCGATCGTCGGCGCCGGCCCCGCCGGCCTCACCTGCGCTCGCGACCTCGCCGACCTCGGGTACAGGGTGACGGTATTCGAGGCGCAGCCGGTTCCCGGCGGCATGCTACGCACCGGCATCCCCGACTACCGCCTCCCGCACGACGTGATCCAGCGCGAGGTCGAGCAGATCCTCGCCAAGGGCATCGAGCTCCGGCTCGGGCAGCGGGCAGGCGCCGACTTCACCGTCGACGAGCTCCTGGAGCGGGACTACAGCGCCGTCTTCCTCGCCACCGGCTTGCAGAAGAGCGCCGCGGTCGAGCTCCCCGGCGGCGACCTGAGCGGCGTGACCCGCGCCGTGGAGCTCCTCCGCGAGCTCAACCTCGGCGGCACGCCGGCCCTTGGCGAAAAGGTCGTCGTGATCGGCGGCGGCGACGTGGCGCTCGACGCCGCGCGCAGCGCCATCCGCCTCCAGAAGCAGGCCGGCCACGAGCCCGATGTGACGCTCGTGTACCGCCGGACCCGCGTCGAGATGCCGGCCAACGTCACCGAGGTCGAAGAGGCCCGGGAAGAAGGCCTGATGGTGGAGTTCCTCGTCCAGCCGCTGGCCATCCGCGGCCGGGACGGGTCCGTCGCCGGAATCGAGCTGCAGCGCTGCGAGCTGGGCGACCCCGACGCGTCCGGCCGCCGCCAGCCGGTGCCAGTCGACGGCTCCGAGTTCGCGCTCGAGGCCGACACGGTGATCTTCGCCGTCGGCCAGGCCCTGGTCGACGACTTCGCCCGGGGCTGCCCGGGCCTGGCGCTCGAGAACGGCCAGATACGCGTCGACCGCGAGACGATGATGACGACGCGCGCCGGCGTGTTCGCCGGCGGCGACGCAGCCGCGATGGGCTTCTACACCGCCATCGAGGCCGTGGCGGCCGGCCGCCGCGCCGCCGCCGCCATCCACAACCACCTGCGCGGCGAGCGCCTGCTGCCCGTGTGGGAAGAAGGGGCCGAGACCGCCCGGCCGAGCGACGCCGAGCTCGACGCGGTCGCGATCGGCCAGCGCGTCCCCATGGCGCTGGTCGACGGGCTCGAGCGTTGCGCGAACTGGAACGAGGTCAGCCGCGGCTACACGGCCGAGGAGGCCGTCGCGGAGGCGAAGCGCTGCCTGAACTGCGCCGTGTGCAGCGATTGCGGATCGTGCGTTCAGGCCTGCCCGTCCGGCGCCGTGGACTGGGACCAGCCCGAGACGCTCGAGGAGCTGACGGTCGGCGCCGTGATCATCGCCACCGGCCACCAGGAGTTCGACGCGAGGCGCAAGGCGCCCCTCGGCTACGGGCGCCACAAGAACGTGCTGACCCAGAGTCAGGTGGCGCGCCTTCTCTCCGCCGCCGGCCCCACGGAGGGCGAGTTGGTGCGTCCGTCGGACGGCGCCGTCCCGAAGAGGATCCTCATGCTGCAGTGCGTCGGGTCGCGCGACTGCACGTCGACCGGCAACGAGCACTGCTCGGCCATCTGCTGCCTCTTCGCCACGCTCCACTCCTCGCTGATCAAGCAGCACTACCCCGACGCCGACGTGACCATCGGCTACACCGACCTGCGCGCGCCCGGCAAGGCGCACGAGGAGTACTACCGCCTCGTGCAGGAACGTGGCGTGCGCTACGTGCGCGGCCGCTTCGGCGAAGTCCAGGAGGAGGAGAACGGGGATCTCCGGGTGCGCTTCGAAGACACGATGACGGGCCGCAAGCAGGAGGACTTCTACGACATGGTCATCCTGTCCGCCGGTCTCGAGGCCAGCGATGGCACGCGCGACATCGCGCGCGTCGCCGGCCTGCAGACCGGCGCCGCCGGCTTCATCCGCGAGTACCACCCCAAGCTGCGGCCCGTGGACACGCAGCGCAGCGGCATGTTCGTCGCCGGCACGGCGCAGGGCCCGAAGACGATCCCCGAGTCGATCGCCCAGGCCAAGGCCGCGGCGGCAAGAGCCATGGCGATGCTCTCGACGGGCTTCGTGCTCACGCCGGCACAGGTCGCCGCGAGCGACTCGGAGGTGTGCATCGGCTGCGGCGTCTGCGAGACGACCTGCCCGCAGCTCGCGGTGACGTTGACCGTGGGCGCCAACGCCCACTCGGTGGTCGATCCCAACATCTGCCGCGGCTGCGGCATCTGCGCCGCGGAGTGCCCCACCGGGGCGATCCAGCTCGGCGGCTACAGCGACGCCGAGCTCCTGGCGGAGGCGACGGTCTGATGGCCGGCGCCACCAGAGCACCCGGCGCGGGCACGGCCGGCGGGGCCGCAGGGCCCGCCGCCGGCCGCTCCATCGTCGCCTTCTGCTGCCGCGAGTGCGCCTACACGGCGGCCGACTCCAGCGCCAACGCCCGTACGCCGCTGCCGGCGACCGTCCGGCTGATCCTCGTGCCCTGCACGGGGCGCGTCGGCCCGCTCCACCTGCTGAGCGCTCTGGCCGAGGGTGCAGACGGCGTCATGGTCGCCGGCTGCCTGCTCGGCCAGTGTCACTACCGCGAGGGCAACTTCAACGCCGTCGACCGGGTCGCGTTCGTGCAGCGACTGCTCAAGAGCGTCGGCGTCGAGCCCGAGCGCTGCCGGATGTTCACCATGAGCGCCGGCGAGCCGCCGAAGTTCGTCGCCGCCGTGCGCGAGATGGACCGCGTGATCGGCGGCCTGCCGCCGCTGCCGCGGTCCACGGTGGCGCCCTCGCTGATCAACGCCCCAGCCGGTGGCGAGCCGGCGACGGCGCTCAGCGGCGACACCGGCGCTCCCACAGTCGCGAGGGGGGCCGCCTGATGCCGCTCAGCCGTCGCGGCAACGAGATCCTCAGCCGCGTGCCCGGCTCCGTCATGCCGAGCGCGACCGGCGTCGGCTGCGAGATCGTCCGCCACGAGGAGTTGTGCGTCGGGTGCGGGAAGTGCGCCGCCTGCTGCCCGTCGGGCGCCTCGCGGCGCGGCGACTTCTTCGACGTGAGCCAGCTGCTCGAAGCGCCGGCCGACAGCCGCCGAGGCGCCCTCGGCGGCGCGCTCCGGCGTCTCATGCGGCACGCTCCCGACGGCCTCGTGGAGGTCCCGGAGCGGGTGACCGTCTACCGCACCATCGTCTACGACTCCGAGCGGTGTCTGGGCTGCGGCGCCTGCGCGCGCGCCTGCCCGGCAGGGGCGATCGAGGCGCGGCCGCCGAAGGCGGACGCCGCGCCGCCAGACGCCGGGATGACGGCCGGCGAGGCCGGATCGGCCGCCGCCGCGCCGCCGGCCGAAGCGGCGGTGAGCGCATGACCGCGCCGGCCGACAACGGACGGCAGCGCCCGCTCGTCCTCCTTTGCGAGTGCGCCGGGACCCTCCGCAACATCGATTTCGACCGGCTTGAGACGCACGTCGGCCGGCAGGCCGACGTGATCCGCGACACCCACTGGTGCGGCCGGGTCGGCCAGGCGAGGCTGCTCGAGTCTCTGGAGACCGGGAGCGAGCGCCAGATCGTCTTCGCCGGATGCTCTCCCGACTTCGCCGCGCGCCGCTTCGGCAAGCTCCGGGCGCGCGGCCTGCACCTGGAGATCGCCGACATCCGCGAGAGCTGCAGCTGGGTGCACGGCGTCGACGTCGCCGCCGTCACCGGCAAGGCCGAGCGCATCATCGACTCGTCGCTCGCGTATCCCGACGCGCCCGCCGACACCATGAGCTGCGCGAAGCGGGAGAACACGGTCGTGGTGATCGGCGGCGGCGTGGCCGGCACGCAAGCCGCCGCCGTTCTCGCCCAGATGGAACACCGCGTCGAACTCGTGGAGCGGCGCCCCTTCCTCGGCGGCCGCGCCGCCCGCATCGGCACCGTGTTCCCCACCAACGACTGCGGCCAGTGCCTGCCGACCACCGACGCGCAGGCCGGCACGCGCAAGTGCTTCCACCGTAACGTCGCCATCGACCACCCCGGCCTCTCGATCCGCCGGCGATCCACGGTGGAATCCGTGACGGGTCACCCGGGCGACTTCCAGGTGAGCATCCGCACGCTGCCCAACATCGTCACCGACGCCTGCATCAACTGCGGTACGTGCGAGACGGTCTGCGAGGTCGAGGCATCGGAACCCGGCAAGAAGGCGATCTTCACCGAGTTCTACGACGGACGCGTGATCCGCACCGTCGACCTCGAGACCTGCACCTTCTGCGGCCGGTGCGCCGCCGAGTGCCCCGTCGACGCCATCGACTTCGCGCAGTCGCCGCAGCGCGCCACCGTGCATGCCGGCGCGATCCTGGCGGCCACCGGCTGCGAGCCGGCGCCGCGCGAGTGCTTCGATTACCTGGGCTACGGGCACGACGGCGTCGTCACGCAGGTCGAGCTGGCCGAGATGCTGGACGATTGGGCGGCGCAGGCGTCCCTGGGCCGCATGCCGGTCGAGGAGCTCGTCATGATCCAGTGCGCGGGCTCGCGCGACCAGCGCCACCTGCCGCACTGCTCGCGCCTCTGCTGCATGATCGCGCTCAAGCACGCGATCCGCCTCAAGACGCTCTTTCCCGAGATGAAGATCACGATCTGCTATCTCGAGATGCGCACCGCCGGCGTGGGCTACGAGAACTGGTTCCTCGAGGCGCGCCGCGCCGGCGTGGAGTTCCTTCGCGGCACGCCGCCGGAGGTGCAGTTCGACGCGGCCGGACGGCCAGTCGTCGAGGTCGAGGACGTCACGGCGGCGCGCAAGCGCGTGCTTCGGCCGGACCTCGTCGTCCTCAGCACCGGCATGGTCCCGTCCGCCGGCGCCGAGGAGCTGACGGGGACGCTCGCCGTCGACCGCGATGTGGATGGGTTCGTCGAGATCCTCGACCGCAAGAACCGGGCCACGGAGACGAGCGGCGAGGGCATCTTCGTCTGCGGCTCCGCCGCCGGGCCTAAGGCGCTGATCGAGGTGAACACCGAGGCTTCCGCGGTCGCCGGCGAGATTCACAACTTCCTCACCTCGACCGGGCGCCTCGGCACGGCGGCATCGCGCGTGGACCCGGCCCAGTGCGTGGGCTGCGACACCTGCGTGGACATGTGTCCGTTCGGCGCCATCACGCTGGTCGACCGGCCCGCCGGCACACCGCGGCCCGACTCCGTGAAGGAGGACGGCAAGCTCGCCGTGATCGATACCGAGACGTGCCGTGCCTGCGGTATCTGCGCGGCCAACTGCCCCGAAGTGGCGATCGCGCACAACCTGAGCGACGACGCCCTCTTCGGCCGCATCGCGACCATGACGGAGGGCGTGGATCGGCCCGTCGTCGGCTTCTACTGCAGGGAATGCGCCGGAGCGGCCATCAGCCTGAGCGGGCAGCGCCGGGACACGTACCCCGAGGGCGTGCGACTCATCGAGCTGCCCTGCCTCGGACGCGTCAGCGCGCTGCACATCGTGGAGGCGGCTCGTCTGGGCGCCGCCGGCGCCTTTCTCGCCGGCTGCGCCGAAGGCCGCTGCCAGTACCGCAGCGGCGACGCGAGCGCGCTCGAACAGATGCAGATCGCGGAGGAGGTGCTGGCCGAGGGCGGCGTGCCCATGCCGCTCGAGCTGTGGCACCTGTGCGCCGTCGACCGCAGGAGCGTCGGCCGGCGCATCCGCCTGTTCCATGCAAAGGCGGTCGGCGGCGACCTCTCGCCGGATTTGGTCGAGCACGAGATGGGACTGATCGGCGCCGGAGCCGGCGCCCTCGCGGGCGCCCCCGCCGGCCCCTCCGGAGGAGGTGACGACCATGACTGCGGTCGCTGATACCCGCGCGTACCCACCCACCGTCGTCGAGGAGTTCGCTCGCCTCGCGGAGGAATGCCGCATCTGCTACCAGTGCGGCACCTGCACCTCGAGCTGCCCGAGCGCACGCGATCTCTACCGTGGCCCACGGCGCATCGTGCGGCTCGTCCTCGCCGGGGAGATCGACGCGGTGCTGAAGAGCGACGACCTCTGGCGCTGCACGGAGTGCGGAACCTGCTCCGCTGTCTGCCGGATGGGCATCGACGTCGCGTCGATCCTCAGCCGGCTGCGGCGGCTCGAACAGGAGCACGGCGACGCGATCCGCTGCGCCGAGCGCACCGCCGCGAACGTCGCCGCTCATCACCTGCGCAAGCGGCCGCGCATCGACAACCTGCGCTTCGGCGCGGCCATGGTCGTCAAGGGCCACCTGCCCAAGGACAAGATCGGCGCAGTGGAGATGGGCGTGAAGCTCGCCGGCCAGCTGCTTCCGCTGGGCGGGCGGCGGCGGGCAGGCGACGCCGGGCCGGCCGCCGGCGATGCCGTGACGCTGCCCTTCTACGCCGGCTGCGCCATACCGCAGGACCGCAAGCTTCACGCGCTCGTTCACGAAGTGGCCGCCGGGTTCGGCGTCCGTCTGGGCGAGCCTACGGACGCAGGTTGCTGCGGCCATCCCAGCCGTGGATCCGTCGCCAGCCTCTTCGCGTCCGACGAGCGCGTCTACACGGCGTGCCCGGCGTGCGACGCCAGCCTCGAGGAGGCCGGCGTCGAGGCCGTGCCGCTCTGGGACGCGCTCACAGAGCGCGCCGCCCGCAGCCCGCGTATCACGCTGCGGGCGTCCGGCGCGACCTTCGTTCCCTACGTCGGCTGCCTCGCCGATCGCGACGCGGCGCTGGCCGCGCTCGGCGACGCCGCCGAGCAGTCCGGCGCCGCCATGGCCGTCGACTACCCCACGCTGCACAGCGGCTGCTGTGGGGCGCTCGGCGGGATGTACCGCGGCGCCACCAAGGCGAGCGCGCGGCTCCTGGAGTTCGCCGCGGCGTCGCAGGCGCCGGTGGTGACCACCTGCGTGCTCTGCCGCGACAACCTGCGGTCCGCGGCGCGCGAGCTCAGGCTCACCGTCCCCGTCCACCTCTGGCCCGAGTTCTTCCGGGCAGTCGAGCACATCCCCGAGGAGCGCCCCGATGACTGACGACACGCGAGACGACCGGGCGAACGCCGGTATCGCCGACGACAGGTTCGCGGCAGCGCCGCGACGCGATCCGGAGCTGGGGCGGCGCATCCTCGAGGACCCGCGCATGCACGATCACAAGGAGGGCTTTCAGAGCTGCATCCAGTGCGGCATCTGCACGTCGGGCTGTCCTGCGGCGCGCTTCACCGACTACTCGCCGCGCGAGACGGCGCGCCGCGCGCTCGAAGGCGACGTGAGCCTGCTGGAGGACGACGACATCTGGTACTGCTACTACTGCTACACCTGCCAGAGCCGCTGCCCGCGCCACAACAGCGTGGCGGTCATCAACCAGGTCGTCCGCGGCATGCAGGTCGAGAGCGGCCGCGGCCGCCCGCACGTCGAGATGTTCGCGGAGTGGTGCGGCAACTTCTACGACAAGGGCATGGGCGGCGATCCACACCTCATGTTCCCCGCCGTGAAGGAAGCGTGGGGCGAGAAGTGGACCTGCTACATGGAGCATCTCCTCGAGATCCGTACGGAACTCGGCCTCGGCGACCTGTACCCTCCGGACGACGTCGTGAGGGAAGTGCAGACGATCTTCGAGGAGACGGGATTCAAGGAGCGCCTGGCCGCGGTGCGTGGTGAGGGAACCTCGGCGAAGGGGCCGGCCGCCGGCGGCGCAGAGTAGAGCCGGCGGCGGCCGGAACGGCGACGCCGGTGGCGGGGAAAGCCGCTACTTGAGGCAGTCGCGCGCCTTGTACCTGATCGCCGTGATGACGCGATTGGCGTTGAGCCGCGTGATGTGAACACCGTCGTAGAACCACCGCGACTCGCCGTTGAACGACTGGATGCGCGTGAAGTCGAGTACCTGCACGTCGTAGTTCTCGGTGTCCTCGGCGAGGCTCAAGAGGTAGTCGCGCAGCGCCTCGCGCGAGCCGCCCAGGCCGTGCTCCTTGATCACTCGGAGGACGCGCGGGTGCGTCGGCATCAGCACGAGCACGGGCGTGGTCCCGTGCTCGTTCAGCAGCTTGATCGTCTTCTCGAAGTAGTCGCGTGCGCGCCCCGTCTGTTGCCGCGGCTCCTGGTGCGAGGGGCGCAGCATCTTCGCGATGTAGGCGTCGAGCGAGCGGTCGAGCGTGTACCCGGCGGCGCGGCGCGCGTCGTAGACGTTCCACTTGAGCAGACCGAGGTCGGAATAGCGGTTGCGCTGGAAGCCGTAGAAGCGCGGCATCGCCGAGACGCTGCCGGGGAGCAGACGGCGCTGCGCGGCCAGCAGGTCCGCGGGGAAGCACCGGTAGAAGCGGCGGTCCTGCAGCAGTGCCGGGTCCATGTCGCGGTCACGGATCATGGTGGGCTGCACGCCCCACACCCAGCGCAGCTTGGCGTTCGGCCAGCGCTTGTAGATCCAGTTGACGTATGCCCAGGCAGCCTCGGGGCGCGCATTGCTGTGCGCGAGGTTGGCGGAGCGCAGCCCCGTGCGCTTGCGCGCGAACGCCGGGTCGAAGCGCTGGCTGCGGGAGCCGCCGAAGAAGATGAGCTGCGGCGAACTGGACAGACCACGCTGCATGAGATCGGCCTTGTACCGCAGCTCCGACTTCACGATCAGCCGTGACGGGTAGGGCGGGTAGGAAGCCGCGACCGCCGTGGGCGCCGTTGCGGAGCCGGGCGCTACCAGAAGGACCGCGACCGACACCAGCGTCGCAAGCAGAACTCCCGACACCACTTTGGTGCTGATGGCCGACCCCTCCTCCCGTGCCGCGTTCGGCCCGGCGGCGATGGAGAATCCCCGAAAGCACACCGTGAACAGTAAGTATACGACTCCCTGCGGCAGGAGCGGAACACCGGGCGGCGTTGCGCGACCGCACGCACCCGGGTATGAGCATTGTATGAAGCGTATGCAGAATGACGAGGGACGAGCGCGGCTGGTCGTGGCCGGCGGGAATCCGTGCCGCATGCCGCCACGGCTGCATCTGCGATCGGTTCTCGCTCTCATCCTCCTCGTGGTCGGCGTGCTGACGGCGGCGGCTCCCGCGCTCGCCGTGCGCGAAGTGCGCGTGGGCACCTGGTCGTATCCCCCGCAGGTCGCCCTCGACGAGGAAGGTCGGCCCGAGGGCATCTTCATCGACATCGTCGAGGCGGTCGGCGCCCGGCACGACTGGCGGATCGCGTACGTGCACGGCACCTGGGAGGACACCCTGGCCAGACTCGGAGATGGGACGATAGACTTGGGGCTCGGTGTCGGGCAGGTGGCGCTGCGGACGGCCGAATTCGACCTGAACAACGAGCCGGTCGTCTCGGACTGGGGGCAGATCTACACGCGCGACGACGGGCGGCTCGAGACCATACTCGATCTCGAGGGCAAGACGGTCGTCGGCTGGAGAGACGACCGCACCTACCGCTCGCTCCAGCGCCTGGCGCGCACGTTCGGAGTGAGCGCGCGCTACCTGGCCACGAACTCCATCGACGACAACTTCGCCATGGTCGACGACGGCAGAGCCGACGCCGTCGTCGACCTGCGCATCCCCGGGCGCATCTACCAGAAGAAGTACGGCCTGGTCGCCAGCCCGCTGATGTTCAGCCCCATCACCTTCGGCTTCGCGACCGCTAGGGGCAGGAACGCCGACCTGCTGCGGCAGCTGGACGCCTTCATCCATGAGGGCAAGGACGACCCATGGTCCGAGTACAACCAGATCATGGACCGGTGGCTCGGGACCGCGCCCACGGTGCGCTCGCAGATCCCCGGATACGTGGCCGCGATCATCGCCGGCGTAGCCGGGGTGGCCATCCTGTTCGTTGCGATGAGCCTGCTGCTCAAGCACCAGGTGAACCGCAGGACCGAGGCCCTGCGCGGCGAGCGCGACATGGTGAAGCGCCTGCTGGAGACCAGCCCCGTAGGGATCGCCTTCGCGGCGGCCGACGGCCGTGTGACGCTGTCGAACGCGCGCGCCGAAGATCTTCTCGGCGCAAGTTGCGCGCCGGGGCGACCCGGCGGAGACACGCCGGCGTGGCACACGAGCGACGCGGAAGACGACCCGTTCGCAGCGCTGGAGGCGCCGGTCGCCGAGGTGCTCGAGGCACGGCAGCCGGTGCACGACGTGATGCTCGAAGTGGACTGCCGGGACGGCCGTCACCTGCTGCTGTCGGTCAGCGGCGCGCCGATGTTCTCGGAGCGAGGCCAGATCAGCGGAGTCCTCACGGCGTTCGACGACGTGACGGAGCGCGAGCGCGCGCGGGAGGAACTCGAACGACACCGCGAGCACCTCGAAGAGCTCGTCCACCAGCGCACGCGGGAACTCGAGGCGGCCAACGAGCAGCTCGAGTCCTTCAGCTACTCGGTGTCGCACGATCTGCGGGCGCCGCTCCGCGCCCTCGACGGCTTCAGTCTCGCGCTGCTCGAGGACTCCGGCGAGCAGCTCGACGACGACGCCCGCCGGCATCTCGACCGCATCCGCCGCGCTCCGCGCGCCGGGCACACCGTCGAGCTCACCGACGTCTCGCTCTCGGCGATCGTGGAGCGCGTCACCGCCGGGCTGGAGGAGGAAGACGGAGAGCGCCGTGTCGAGTGGCGCCTGGAGACCGGCCTGAGCACCCGGACTGACGCCTTTCTTGCCGAGGTCGTCCTCGAGAACCTCCTCGGCAACGCCTGGAAGTTCAGCGCCGACCGCACGCCGGCGCACATCGAGTTCGGCGCGCGGGATGTCGACGGCGAGCGCGTGTACTACGTGCGCGACGACGGCATCGGCTTCGACCCCGCCTACGCCGACAAGCTCTTCCAGCCCTTCGAACGTCTGCACGCGACCGAGCGTTTCGAGGGAACGGGCATCGGCCTTGCCACGGTCCGCCGGGCGGTCATCCGGCTCGGCGGGCGCTGCTGGGCCGAGGGAACGCCGGATGAGGGAGCGACCTTCTTCTTCACGCTCTGACTGCGTCGGCTGCCGCGGCCGCGGCCGCGGCGAGATAGTCTAGGCTCAGTCTTTCGACAATGGAGGTACCGTGGCACCCGAACGTCTACGCCCGGGCTGGCGCGACTGTGGCGCGAGGCCGTCGCGCTCCTGAACACCATCCTCGCCCACGAGCTGCCCAAGCTCGCCGCGGCGCTGACCTACTTCACCGTGCTCTCGCTGCTGCCGGCGCTCCTCGTCGTGACGGCCCTCCTCGGCGTCGTCGGCCTGTCCACGGATGCGCTGCAGGGCCTGCTCGATTCCGTCGGCGACCTCGGCGCGCGCTGGGCCACGGACTTCATCTCGGATGCGCTTGGCAGCGTGCTGGGCTCTCAGAGCTCCGGCCTGGCCCTCGTCGTCGGTGCGGCCACGTCGCTGTGGGCCGCCTCGGCGTACGTCGGCGCCTTCATGTGGGCGTCCGACACCATCTACCAGACGACCGAGCGGCGCCCGTACTGGCGCATCCTCCCCGTACGCCTGGCCCTGGCGCTTCTGCTGCTCGGCCTCCTGACCCTTGCCGCGGCGATGGTCGCTCTCGTCGGTCCGTTCGGCCGCTGGGCGGCGGACCTCACCGGGATAGGCACCTACGGCCTGGATCTGTGGTCGTGGGTCAAGTGGCCGCTGCTGTTCGGTGTCGGCCTGCTCATGTTCGGTCTGCTGTACCGGTACGCACCCGGGCGACGGCAGCCCGCCTTCTGGCGGCTCCTTCCCGGCGCCGCCGTCGGAGTGAGTCTCTGGGTCGCAGCGTCGGCCGGTTTCAGCGTCTACCTGAGTCACTTCGCGTCGTACAACCGCGTCTACGGCACGCTCGGCGCCGGCGTCGCCTTTCTCGTCTGGGCCTGGGTGCTCAACCTGGCCGTGCTCGTCGGCGTCGAGGTGAACCGTGCCCTCGAGCCTCGGCCTGCACGTGAGGCGCCGGGAGGCGACGTATAATCGAAGACCAACAGCAACCTACCCCCAGCGGTGACCCGATGCCCGAACCCAGCGCCCTCCAGAAGGAACTCCGCCGTCTCGCCGCCGAGCGCGACGCCGTGATCCTCGCCCACAACTACCAGCGCCCCGAGGTACAGGACGCCGCCGACCACACCGGCGACTCCCTCGAGTTGGCCCGGATCGGCGCGAGGGATCCGCACAGCGTGATCCTCTTCGCCGGCGTGCACTTCATGGCCGAGACGTCGGTGATCCTCTCGCCCGAGAAGACGGTGCTGATGCCGGACAAGCACGCCGGCTGCCCGATGGCCGACATGGTCACCGTCGCCGGGCTGCGCAAGCTCAAGGCCGAACACCCCGACGCCGTCGTCGTGGCCTACGCCAACACCTCGGCCGACATCAAGGCCGAGACCGACGTGTGCTGCACCAGCGCCAACGCCGTGCAGATCGTCGAGCGCTTCCCGAAGGACCAGGAGATCATCTTCGTCCCCGACAGGAACCTCGGCGACTACGTCGCCCGCCAGACGGGTCGCGAGGAGACGATGATCCTGTGGCAAGGCTGGTGCCACGTCCACGACGACTTCCGCGCCGCCGAGATCGCGGAGATCGTCGCGGCGAACCCCGGCGCCGTTCTCATGGCGCACCCCGAGAGCCGTCGCGAGGTTCTCGACATCGCCGATGTCGTGGCCAGCACCTCCGGCATGCTGCGCTACCCGGCCGGGAGCGGCGCGACGACGTTCGTCGTCGCCACCGAGACCGGCCTCCTGCATCGCCTCGGCCAGCTGTACCCGGAGCGACGTTTCCTGCCCGCCTCGAGCAGGGCGATCTGCCCGAACATGAAGAGGATCACGCTCGAGAAGTGCGTCGCCACCCTCGGTGAGGAATGGGACGATGTGCTCGAGCACGAGGTCACGGTGCCGGAGCCCATCCGCGTGAGGGCGCTGCGCGCCGTCGAGCAGATGGTCGAGTAGCCACCGGATCCCCGCAGTGAGCATGCCGGCCGTCATTGTCCACCTCCCCGCGGTCCTGACCTCGCCGCAGCCCGCCCACGACGTGCCCTGCAAGGCGGCGACGGTGGGAGAGGCGCTGCTCGCGGTCGCGGCGCGAGCGCCGCAGTACGAGCAGCGCATCTTCTACGGCGACCGTCTGCTCGTCTCGGTCGTGCTCAACGGGCGGCACCTGCCGTCGGCCGGCGTCAAAGCGACAGCGCTGTCCGACGGCGACCGGATCGACATCATTCCTCCGGTCGCCGGAGGGTGACGAAGCACCTCCCCCGGGTACGCTCCCTCTGAAAGCAACGCGGGGAGCAACCATGAGCCTCTGGACGACCCGGGAACACCGCAGCGAGCTTCTGATGGCGTGCCTTCGGATCATGATGGGCGCCATCTTCATCGCCGTGTGGACCGACAACCTTGCGAAGGGCTTCTATTCGCCCGGCGGCTGGGCCGATTTCGTGCAGCACTACGCCGACACGACCAAGGTCGGCCTGTTCGCCGACATGCTGAACGACGTGATGATCCCCAACGCCTGGGTGTTCGCCTACGGCCAGTTCGCGATCGAGCTCGTGGTCTTCGGCCTCTTCCTGGTGCTGGGCGTCTTCACGCCGGTGTCGGCGCTGCTGGCCGCCGGTTTTCAGCTCAATCTGCTGATCGCCACCTCAGGGACCAACGAGTGGCCCGGCATCTACATCATCATGTTCTTGCTGCTGGTCGCGATCGGTCTCGCGCAGTCGGGGCGTACTTTGGGCGTGGATGCCGTCCTGGCGCGCCGGAAGCCGAGCCCACGGCTGCCGGTGTACTGATGGCGGGAGCAAGGCGAGACGCCGTGGCGGATCGCGGCCGCGCTCTGGTGATCATGGCCCGCCGGGCTGTGGCGGGCCAGGTCAAGACCCGCCTGGCCGAAGGCATCGGGGCGGAGGGCGCCCTGGACGTGTACATCACGCTTCTCGGAGACACGATGGTGCGTGCTCAATCCGCGCCGGACACGACGCTCTTCGTCGCTCTCGCCGACGGCGACCCGGACGGTGAACCCGACCTGGGGAGCCTTGGACTTAGCACCGAGAGTCGCCTGACTCCTTCGGCGTGGACCCTCATCCGTCAGACGGGCGACGACCTGGGTGAGCGTCTCGCAAGCGTCTTCGCGCAGCTCTTCCACGCCGGCTACCACTGGGTCACGATCGTGAGCAGCGACAGCCCCGGCATGCCGGAGGAGTACGTGGCGAGGAGCTTCGAGCTCCTGGAAGCAGCAGACGACGAGGGCCGAGAGGCACAGGGACATCTGGTGCTCGGCCCGGCCACCGACGGCGGCTACTACCTCATCGGCCTCTCCCGCTCCACGTGGGAGACCCGCGGAAACGAACTGAACGGGCTCCTGTCCGGTACGCCGATGGGGACGCCTCGAGCGTTGCCGTTCACGCTGCGTGAGGCGGCCGTGCTCGGCCTGCACGTGGACCAGCTGCCCCTGTGGGTGGACGTCGACACGGTCGCCGACCTGCCGCTCATGGAGCGCCTCATCGGCGCGGGGGGCGGTGAGCCGCCGCGCGGGGAACCGCTTGAGCACATCAGGGAGACTTACCTGCACGTGACCAATCGCTGCGGCCTCGATTGTCCGCACTGCTACAACAAGACGAGCCCGCGCGACCCGGACGAGCTCTCCACGGAGGCCTGGAAGGATGCGATCGACCAGTGCCTGGATCTGGGCGGCGAGAGCTTCGTCTTCATCGGCGGCGACCCGCTGTTGCGCCGCGATCTCATCGAGCTGATCGACTACGCGTCGGGCACGCGACAGGCGAAGACCAGGCTCTTCTTCAACCGCAGGATCGATCGCGACAAGGCGTTTGAACTGGCGCGCGCAGGGCACGGCCGCTTCCGGCCGCTCCTCAGCCTCGACGGTCCGCCGGCCACCAACGATGCGCTGCGCGGAGCCGGCAACTGGGACGGCGTCATGGAGACGATCGCCCACCTGCTGGAAGCCGGTCTGGCGCCGGTGGTGAACACGGTCGTGCTGCGGCCGGTGCTGCCGGGTCTGCCCGAGATGGCGCGGCTCGTGCGGGCCGCCGGAGTCACGCGCCTGCACCTCATCTTCCCGCACGACCGCGGCGGCCTGCCCGACGCCCCCGAACTCATCCCGAGCAGCGAGGAGATGCTGCAGGGCGTGCGCGCTCTGGAGACGGCGGCGGGCGAGGTTGACTTGTTCGTGGACAACATCCCGGCTTGGCGGCGACGCCTCAAGGCACCTCTGGACTTCTGCGCCTCAGGCTGCAAGGATCTCGCCATCGACCCCTTCGGCCGCGTGCACGCTTGCCCGATCACCTGCGGGGATCCGGCCTTCGTGGCCGGCGATCTGCGCAGTACCTCCCTTGAGGACATCTGGCGCTCCTCCCCAGCCCTGAGGCTGCTGCGCAACATGCATGCGCGCGACCGCAACGAGTGCCGCAGCTGCCCCGTCGTGGACGCCTGCGGCGGCGAGTGCTGGATGCAGGCGCACTATGCCGCCCGAGCTGCCGAAGAGCCGGGCGGCTTGACGGCCCCCTTCCCCTACTGCGACCTGGTGCGCCCGGTCATGCAGCAGCTCATCGACGAAGCGGCCGCCGCGGCCGATCCGGCAGCACCGCCCGCCACCGTCTTCTCCTGCTCCGGCGAAGCCGGCGCCTCGTGCGATACCGGTCAGGCGGTCGCCGGCGAAAGGAACCTCGCGCTCTTCGACTGCATATGAGGCTACTGACCGCTCGGGAGTCTCCCGGGCACAGGAGTCACTGACGGACGTGCGCGAGGCGTCCGGCCTCAGCCCTGCGGCCGAAAGCCGAAGAGCCGCAGCCGCAGGATGCTCCACAGGATGTCGCGCACGGCTCCCAGAGTGCCGCCCAGCGTGCCGGCGATCTTGGAGCGGCCGCCACGCACCCGGTACCTGGTGTCGCGGACGGCGATCCGGGCGCCCACGAGGCGGGCCTTCACGGCCATCTCGGTGGTGAAGGCCCACGGGCGCTCCTCGAGCCGCAACCGGTCGAGCAGGTCGAGGCGAACGGCGCGAAACGGGCCGTCGTCGCTGAGCCGCAGGTCGAACAGGATGCGAAGCGCGAGAGCCAGGTACTCGTTGCCGACCCGCTGATGCCACGGCATGGAGCCGGCGTCGCCGCCCTGCACGGCGACGCGCCGCGACCCCACGACGAGATCGGCGACGTCGGCGAGCACCGGCCCCACGAGGTGGCGCACCTGGGCCGGGTCGTCGGTACCGTCCCCCTCCATGAAGACGACCGCCGAGGCGCCCCGCGCCGCGGCTTCGCGCGCGCCGGTGAAGCAGGGGTAGGCGTACCCGCGGCGGGTCTCGTGCAGCACGGTTCCGCCGGCCGCGACGACGAGGTCGGGGCTCCCATCGTGAGAGCCGTTGTCCACGAAGAGCGTCTGCTCGAGCAGTCCGAGCCGCTGCAGGTCCGCGAGAAGACCCGGTAGCGCCTCGGCTTCGTCGAGCACCGGCACGACGATGAAGTACGATGGCGACGATGAATGATCCACGCTGGCGCGCCTACCTCGGTCTGGCGTCGGTCGCGGCGGGGCTCGTGGCGCTCGCCGCATCCGGCGACCTCGTCGAGCACTCCACCCGGTTCACCGTATTCTACGGCTTCAGCGGCCTGGGCTTCGCCCTCGTTGCTTCGGCGGCAACGAGACTGCCGCTGCGCGGCGTCATCATCGCCGCCGTCATCCTTCGCGTCATCTTCCTTCCGGTCACTCCCAGCATCTCCGACGACTACGTCCGCTACCTCTGGGACGGCAAAGTGCAACTCTCGGGGGTCAATCCGTATCTGCACACTCCACGAGCACCCGCACTCGACGGTGTCGAGCACGACGGGCGCGACCTGATCAACCATCCGGGCGTGCGCACACCGTACCCGCCTCTCGCCGAGGCGACCTTTCTCGGAGTGGCCGCTCTTGATGGCGGCCTTATGGGCCTCAAGCTCCTCTTCGGCCTCTTCGACCTCGCCACGGCTGCGGCCATCTGGTGGCTGGCGGGCGCCCGACGCCGGCACGCGGCGACCGTGCTCTACCTGCTCTGCCCGGTCGTCATCCTTCAGACCTGGGGGCAGGCCCACCTTGAGGCGGTCACCGTCTTCCTCGTGGTCGCTGCGGCGGCGCTGCTCGTGCGCCGCCGCGACCTGGCCGCCGGCGCCGTACTGGGCCTGGCCGTCGCCTTCAGGATCACGCCGGCGGTGCTTCTGGTGCCGGCGCTGCTGGGCGGGCGGGCAAAGCCGCTGCGCTTTCTGGCCGGCTTCGTGCCCACCCTCGCCATCCCCTATGTGCCGTACCTGCTGACCGGCGGCGCCTTCGGCTCGCTCTTCGAGAGCGGCTCCACGTGGACGGGAGGAGCCCTGATCTACTCGCTCTTGACCCACGTCGCCTCGCGTGATGTCGCTCTGCTGCTGTGCGGCGCCGTCACCGTGGGCGGAGCGGTCGCCTTCGCGCTTCTGCTGCGCGGACGCGAGCGCACGGCGACCGCCTTCGCGTGGTCGCTCACCCTTCTCGTCCTCTGCCTGCCGGTCGTCCACGCCTGGTACTGGCTGCCGCCACTTGCATTGGGGCTCGCCGCCGGAGTATGGCTCCCGGTGGTACTCGGGATGCTCGCGCCGCTGGCCACGCCCCTCGCCGCTCTGCTGACGCCAGAATGGTCGAGGCGCCTGCCTCCGTGGCCGCAGGTGAGCGCGGCGCTACCCCTTCTCACACGGGGCGGGGCCAGAACCAGTCGGCGAAGGCCTTGACGCCGCGTGCGGCGAGCCGTCTTTCGCGAGGGAACCACGCCAACTCCTCGCCGCCCTCCGGGGCGGCCGGCGCGGCGCTGCGGCACGCGATGCCGGGCAGTCCGGCGCCCCGCGGCGCACGGACCGGCGCAGATTCTCGAAGCACCGCAGGTCCGCCTTGTAGCGGCGGACCTTCTTGTCGCTCGTGTCGCGGAAGAGCGCCTCGGCGGAGAGCGAGATGCCCGGCGAGCGCGCACACGCGGACAGCCGCTCGTAGAACTCGTCGCGCACCGACTGGTCTGCCGGCAGCCGCTCGCAGGCCTCTTCGTCATGCGTGTGCTCCACCGACTTGAAGATCCTGAGGAGGTCGGAGTGACGCTGCGGCAGCCTCGCCACCGCCGCCTGCACGGCGCGCTCGGCAACAGGCCGCCGGCGCCTGAGACGAGCGTTTTCCCAGGCTTCTCGCTCTCCGACTACGCTCCTCCGACCTCTACCCCGGAGGTGACTCCGGCACTGACATAGGAAGTGGACCGGCGAATGGGGCCAGCCAATGGCAGGTAGACGAACGACTGCTGCGCGCGGGTGAGCCCGATGTCGGCAGGCCGCTTCGGAGCCTCGTACTCGATGACCTCGCCCAGACGATTGGCGACCGCCTTCCTCTTCCCGGCGTAGTAGCTGTCGGTGAACTCCTTGGAGACTCCTGAGAGCACGGCGGTCTGCTGCCACACCTCCTCGGGGCGCGCTTCAACGCCCACTCCACCTCGCTTCATGATGCTCCCAGGCTCGCTCAGCCCTCAGCGACCCTGAGCACCGCGGACCCCCGCACCCTGTCCTCCTTGAGGTCGAGGAGCGCCTCGTTCGCCTGCTCGAGCGCGTACTCCTGCACACGGCTTGCGATAGGGATGGCGGCCGCGTCGCGCAGCAGCTCGCGGGCGTCCTGGCGCGTGGAGTTGGCGATGCTGCGCACCACGCGCTCGTGGTAGATCAACGGGTATTCGATGGGCGGGATGGGTGAGGAGTAGATCCCGCCCAGCGCCACGATGCCGCCCTTGTCGAGCCGGCGCAGGGCGTCGACGGCGAGCTCGCCGGCAGGCGCGAAGACGATCGCCGCGTCGTAGAGCACGCCGGGGTCGTCGCTCGCCTCGCCTGCCCAGACGGCGCCGAGCTCGAGCGCCATCGCCCGGTGCTCGGCGTCGCGGGCGATGCCGTAGACCTCCCAGCCGCGCCAGACGGCGATCTGCGTGCAGAGCGAGGCCGCCGAGCCGAAGCCGTAGATGGCGAGGCGACGCGGGCCGGCGGAACCGGGCGGAGCGGGCGGCCAGTCGGGCCAGCGCTCCCGCTCCTTGACGGCGGCCAGCTCGGCGGCCGCCGATCCGCCGGGGGCGCCGGCGGCCGACGGAAGCGCGACGCTGTCGCCGACGATGCCCACCAGCCGCAGGCAACGATAGCCGATGATGCCGGCACAGAGCAGCGGCGCCGCGGCCATCGCGGTCATGCCGGCCGGCAGACGGTAGACGAAGCCGGCCGGCGCCAGCGTGTATTCGGCGAAGCCGCCGTCCACGTCCCAGCCGGTGAACAGCGCGTGATCGCAGAGGTTCTCCCGACCGCGGACGCAGAAGCGGCAGGTCTCGTCGGTCTGGTGCAGCCAGGGCACGCCGACGCGGTCGCCGACGCGAAGCGGCAACGCGGACGGGTCGCCGCCCGGCGCGACCTGTTGCGCACCCTCCCCGAGCGCCGCGACCTCGGCGACGATCTGGTGACCAAGGACGACCGGTGAGCGATGCGGCGGTAGCTCGCCCTCGAGAATGTGCAGGTCGGTGCGGCAGACGCCGCATGCGAGCACCTTCAGCAGCACCTGGCCGGGACCCGGCTCGGGCACGGGCATCTCCACCAGTTCGAGCGGCGCCTCGGCTGCGGGTGCGGGCACCGCGAGCCGCATCGCCCGCATCGTCGGGGGGATCGCCTCAGTCATCGTCATCCTCCTGGTTGACGACGCTTCCGGACGGGTCCGGTCGGGGGCACGTCCGGCGCGACTTCAGCTTACGACAACACGTCCTTGCGGCGGAACAGCAGATAGGCGACGAACGTCAGCCCGAAGCTCCAAGCCGCGAACGACGCCAGGCCCTTGACGATCGGCTCCCAGTAGATCGGGTCGCGGAAGAAGTTGACGTACTCGAGGAAGTAGTGCGGGAACACCCAGGGGGCCAACCAGTCGAAGTAGCTGAAGGCGATCAGCACCTGCAGGACGATGTAGATGACGATAGTGGCAATCAGAGCTGTGAGGCTCGAGTCGGTGATGGTGCTGAAGAGGAGCGCCAGCGACACGATGCAGGCCATCGCCGCCAAGCCGTACAGGCAGCAGAGCAAGATCAGGACGAGGCCTTCCGCGATGCTCACGGTCGAGCCGGAGAACGTGATCAGCGGCTCGATGTCGAAGAAGAGCGCGCCGAAGAGCAGCCCGCCCACGGCCATGATCGCGAAGCCGACGGCGAGATAGGCCATCGCGATCGTCCACTTGGCGAGGAGGAGCGAGCCGCGGCGGACGGGTCGCAGCAGCACGATGCGGAGCGTGCCCAACTCGGCCTCGCCGGCGACCATGTACCCGGCGACCATGGCCGCGGCCAGCGGCAACAGGAAGGGCAGCAGCGACGACAGCGCCGCGAGAGGGACGAACATGCCGTTGCCGGTGACGCGCTCCATGAACAGCGGGCCGCCCCCGCCTCCGTGCGGATCCTCGCTCGCCAGGTAGAGCGCGAGAGCAATGAGAAACGGGATGAGGAGCGCGCCGCCCCAGATGAGGTAGCTGCGGCGCTGGAACAACAGCTTGATCCACTCGCGGCGCAGCGGGCCCCAGGCGGAGCCGCGCATGGCGGCGGTGGTGCTGCCGTGAGCGGAGTCGGTGGCTGCGGCGGGCGACCGCTCGGCAGGCGGCGGGCCGGCGGGCCCGTGGATCGGCTCGCCGGAGGTCGTCGTGTAGTCGGGGCCGCCGGCCTGTGGGACGGGCGCCGGGCCGTCCTTGCCCGGCGGCTTGGGGGGCGGGCAGGCGCAGCCGGCGGGGCTCATCGGGGGCCTCCGACGGCGGGCCGCGCGGCGCGGCGGGCCGCGGCCGTCATCTCCGTCTCCCTGGGAGCAGGCGGGAGAGACCGGCGCGGCGCTTCGCCGGCGCCGGCCGGCTCGCGTCGTCCGTGCCGGTGAGCTCGAGGAAGAAGTCCTCGAGGCCCTGCTCGGGCGCCGGCACGACGGCGCGCACCTCGATGCCGTCGCCGACCAGCCGGCGGACCATCTCGGGCACCGCGTCCTCGCCGGCCTTGACGATCAGGTACTCCTCGTCGTCGCTCACGCCGGCGGCGCCGAACTGGCCGCGCAGCACACCGGCAGCGCGCCCCTGGTCGCCGGTGAGCACCTTGATGGCGTCGTCCTTGGGCCGCAACTCACTCACAGGACCCTGCACGACGACGCGGCCCTTGTTGATGATCACCGCGCGCGTACACACCTGCTCCACCTCGTGCAGCAGGTGCGAGCTCAGGAAGACGGTCGTGCCCGCCGCGCCGAGCTCGCGGATGAGCTCGCGCACGTCCTTCATGCCGCGCGGGTCCAGCCCGCTGGTCGGCTCGTCGAGCACGATGAGCTCGGGGCTGTGCAGCAGCGCCTGGGCGATGCCGAGGCGCTGCTTCATCCCGTGGCTGAAGCCGCCGACACGGTCGCCGGCCCTGTCGCGGAGCGCGACGATGTCCAGCACTTCGTCGATGCGCTCCTCGCTCACAGGGCCCGTCATGCTGCCCAGCAGCCGGAGGTTCCGCCGCGCGCTCATGAGCGGGTAGAACGTCGGGTCGTCGACGAAGCCGCCGACGTGGCGTAGCGCTTCCTGAAGCTCGCCGGGCACCCGGTGCCCGCACACCTCCACGTGACCGCTCGTCGGGTGGATCAGCCCGAGGGCGAGACGGATGACCGTCGTCTTGCCGGCGCCGTTGGGCCCGAGAAAGCCGAAGATGTCGCCCTTGCAGACGCGCATGTCGAGGCCGTCCACAGCGCGGATGCCGCCGAACTGCTTGGTGAGGCCATGGGTCGTGAGGATGGGGCCCGCGCGCGACGCGTCCGGGTCGCGTACGCCGTCGGGGTCGCGGCCGTCGCAACTCTGCTGCCCGGGCCGCACCTCCTCGTGTCCACTCACCATCTGCGCTTCCGCGACGTCTGGCGTCTCAGTGTCGTCCACGTCAACGAACGGAACTCGCGAAGGCCTCGAGGTCGCTCATCGGCACCATCCCGCCGGCGACGAGCGTGGTGCCGCCCTGCTGCCAGACGATGACGCCGCCGAGCGGCGTGCCGACGACCTGCGCCTTCGCGCCGCCGACGCTGGTCGTGCCGAGGATCTGCGACGTCTTCCGCAGTTCCTCGAGCTGCTTCTCGATCTCCGGCGTCGTCTCGGTCTGCGCCAGAGCGACGGCGCCGAAGCCGTCACCGTAGAGCAGGACGCTGGTCGGACCGGTCGTCGGGCGATCGGCCTGCTCACCGATACCCTCGAAGGCCTTGCCGCCTCCGGTCGCCATGCCCATGAGCTGCGCCAGCGGAGTCCCGGCGGCAGTCAGCGGGCCGCCCTGGTCGAACACGTAGCCCCAGCGATACGGTCGCGCCTCGTAGCCGCGCGCCCGCGCGACGTCGTAGGGCACGAGATCCTGCACCTGCTCGCGCGTGAGCAGAGCGCGCCGCACCTGCTTCTGCGCGGCGGCCTTCTCGGCCTCGGTCGGCTCGCCCTTGGCCGCCTGATCGTCGTGCGCCGCTTCGGCCTTCTCGCGCATCGCGTCGCCGTCCACGGTCTTCGCCTTGACGGCAGCGCCCTCAGGCGGCGTGAAGACCAGCAGCGACGGGTCGATGGGATCGTACTTCACGCTGTCGAAGCCGAAGCGCAGCACCGGCGCGGAGCCGCCCTTGGCGAAGACCTCGAGCCGGAGCGGCACCATGGTCTCTCCGTCGATCGCCGCCTGCACGTAGCCCAAGGCGGTGTCGTCGGCCACCGGCGTCATCCGCAGCAGGTAGGTGTCCCGCCCGGCGACCTCGGCCTGGCCGGACACCTCGACCGTAGCGAAGCGCGCGAAACGCTGCAGATACATGGTGATCGCCTCGGGTGTCATGAAGGCGGCGGAAGGCGCCGGAGAAGGGGTCTCCGCCGGCGCCTCACCAGTGACGACCAGTTCCTCCACCGTGTTCGCGGCGTAGTCGTAGACCCACGCGGTGCGCGCTGCCTTGTTCACGACGACCACCTGGTCGCCGCCGCTCGCCTGGGATTCGGCACGGGCGCCGGCGTCACTCACCCAGATGCGGCCCGAACCGCCGGTCATGAGCGGCGACTGTGCCGGGAGCTGCGCCATGTCACTCGCCGCGCGCACATCGCCGAACAACTCGTTCCGCCAGGAGATCTCTCCACTCATGGCCGTCACCTCGCCGTCCGCCTGCCCCATCCTTGCGAGCAGATCGGGAGCGCTGACGTCGGGGAGCGGAGTCGACTGGTCGGCGCCGGCCACGGCGACGCCGACGACCAGGATCACCGCCGCGAGAGCGACGAGGGAGGCGAGGATGATGACTCTGGACCGCATGGGATCTCCTTCCGGAGTGATGCTGCTGCGGGGCTGTGTCTACTGAGGTGTACCCCCGACCGGGCGACGACGCAACCTTACAGTGGCAACCGGCGATCCGGACGCACCACGCAACCGGCGCCGGTCGAGCTGCAAGAGCTCCCACCCCGGAGTGGCGTGAGCGCCGGTTTCGTGTGCATAATCCACCCATTGCGGGGAGACGGCACCCGCCGGGCGGAGAGAGCCACACCATGAACGAGTCAGAGGCAGAGGCCGGGCCGGTCGTCGACGCGTTCACGCCGGATGCGGCGTTCGACGTCGCTCCCGACTGGGTCGCGCTCATCGACACCGACTGTACCGTGCGCCGCGCCAACCGTGCGATGGCCACCGCCTTCGGGCTCGAGCCCGACCAGCTCGTCGGTCGCAAGTGCTACGAGCTCGTCCACGGGACCGACGGCCCCATGACGAAGTGCCCGCACATGCGTCTGCTCAACGACTCGGGCGAACCGACGACCGAGCGCGTCGAGATCACGGGCAAGGGCCTCTTCGAGGTCTCGTGCGCACCGCTCCGCGACGCCGGCGGCTCGATCGTCGGCTCGGTCCACATCGCCCACGACGTCTCCGCCCGCATGCGCGCGGAGCAGCAACTTCGCGAGTCCGCGAACTACCTCCAACAGATCCTCGACGCCATCCCCGCGCCCATCTTCCACAAGGATGCGGAAGGCGTGTACGTGGCCGTCAACCGCGCGTACGCGGAGGCCGTCGGCGTGGAGCGCGACGCGATCCTCGGCAGGACGGCCGCCGACGTGCATCCGGCCGACCTGGCAGCCGCCTACGACAAGGACGACGCCGCGATCCTCGCACGCGGAGGCGCGGACCACGTCATCGAGGACGCGATGTACGCGCACGAAGGCCTGCGCCGCATCGATCTGCACCGCTCGGTGTACGCCGACCTGGCCGGCCGTCCGGCCGGCATCGTCGGCGTGGAGTTCGACGTCACCGAGCGCGAGCGCACCGAAGCAACGCTGCGCAGAGCTGAGGAGACCATGAATCGCGCCCAGCAGGTGGGCCGCATGGGAAGCTGGGAGTGGGACATCGCCGCCGGCGAACTCACGTGGTCACACGAGCTCTATCGCATCTGGGGCGTGGACGAGGGCTTCGAGCTCTCCTTCCCGGCGATCGTCGCCCTGATCCACCCCGACGATCGCGACCGCAACCAGGAGCTCAACGATGCAATCGCGGCGGGAGCCACCGCCGCCGAGCTCCAGTTCCGCATCATCCGCCCCGACGGCAAGACACGTCACCTGCGCCAGTCGCTCGAGGTGGAGAGCGACGACGCTGGTGAGCCGCTGCGGGCGTTGGGCGTCATCCAGGATGTGACCGACGCCGTCGAGGCGCAGGAGAGGCTGCTCGAGCGCGAAGCGCTGGTTCGCGGCCTCTTCGACACCATGCCGAGCGGCTGCGGCATCTACGAAGTGCGCGGCGACGGCCGCTCCGGCGACGACTACGTCATCAAGGACATGAACGAGACGAGCCTGCGTATCGAAGGCCGGCGCAAGGACAGCGTCATCGGCAAGAGCCTCAAGGGTCTGCGCCCGGCCATCGACGAGTACGGCCTTGTCGACGTCTTCTGGCGCGTCTGGCGCACCGGCGACCCCGAGCACTTCCCGGCCAAGATCTACACGGACGAGCGGTTCGCGAACTGGTACGACAACTACGTCTTCAAGCTGCCCACCGGGGAGATCGTGGCGATCTACAACGACGTCACCGCCGAGAAGCGGGCGGAGGAGGCTCTGCGCGCCAGCGAGGCCGAGATGCACGCCGTGTTCGACCTCGTCGGCATCCCGATGGTCGTGATGGACCCGCGCGGCGCGTTCGCGCGCTGGAACCGCGCCTTCCACGGGGCGCTCGGCTACCCGGCGGAAGAGCTGCAGCGCATGACCATGCGCGACATCACGCCGCCGGAGGAGCGCCCGGCTATGCTGCGCCGGCTGTCGCTGGCGCTGGCCGGCGAGGGCAAGAGCGACCGCTTCGAGCGGCGACTCGTCGCCAAGGACGGCGAGACGCCGTGGTTCGACCTGTCGGTGACGCCGGTGGTGGGTGCGGACGGCGACGTCGGCGCCCTGATCGTCGCCGGCACCGACATCACCGACGCGCGCCTGGCCAAGGACGCGCTTCTCGCGCGCGAGGAGCAGCTCAGCGCGGTGCTCGGCGACACGGTCGCGGCGATGGGCACCATCGTCGCCCTGCGCGACCCGTACACCGCCGGGCACGAGCGCCGCGTCACGGCGCTCGCGGAGGCCATCGCCACCGACATGGGGCTTGAGCCGCGGGTGATCGCCGGGCTGCGCCACGCGGCCTCGGTCCACGACATCGGCAAGGTCGCCGTTCCGGCGGAGATCATGACCATGCCGCGGCGCCTCTCGGAGTGGGAGTACAGCCTGATCCAGACCCACGTGGAGGTCGGCCACGAGGTGCTCGCCGGCATCGGCTTCGAGGCGCCGGTGGCGGAGATCGTGCTGCAGCACCACGAGCGCCTCGACGGCTCCGGCTACCCTCGCGGCCTGCGCGGCGACGAGATCATGCTCGAGGCGTGCATCCTGATGGTGGCCGACGTCGTCGAGGCCATGGCCTCGCACCGCCCGTACCGGCCGGCTCTGGGCGTCGGCGCAGCGCTCGACGAGATCCAGTGGGGCGCCGGCCGCCTGTACCACGACGACGTCGCCGCCTCGTGCCTCCGGGTGGTGCGTCGAGGCCTCGTCGACCTCTCGGAACCGGCGGTCTGAGGCGCGGCGGGGCCGCGGGGCTCCGCTGCCGTTCTCGCGGCGTCGTTGTGCCCGCGGGGGCGCCGCCGTCAGGGCAGCGTCTTTACGAACTGCACCCACCCGGCGTAGAACTCGTCCCAACCGACTCCGAGGCTCTTGCGCACCGCCTTGTCGAGCCCGGTCTCGCTCAGGTCCGAGTCGCTCGCCGCGGTGATGAAGCGGCGCAGGTCGGCCAAGCCCCAGCCGTCGAGCACGTAGAGCACCAGGGACCCCCCCTCGAGGTACCCGAGCCGCACGATGTCTATCGGCTTTCCGCTCCACAGGCTGCCACTGGCGATCGCCGTGAGCAGCGGCAGCTCGGGGTCGGCCGACGCGAGGTCGTCGCGCAGCGGCTGGTAGGTGCGCCCTCCCTCCACGGCGGTGGCGAGACCCTCGGCGAGAAGCGTGGGCGCGTGCTTCGTCTTCGCGAACCAACTCGCGGTGTGGGCGTGGGTGAGCTCGTGGGCGAGCATCAGTGGCATCCAGTCGTCCTGGCCGTCGAGGGCCGGGCCCAGCACGCCGATGTCGCGGGTCTTCGCCGGCGCGCGGCTCAGCCGGTCGGGAGCGCGCGAGAAGAACCGGATGCGTTGTTCGGCAGGGCCCCCGCCGAGCGCCCGGCGAAGCTGGCGGCGCGAGGAGAAGTAGTAGATGACGACCGGCTCGCGCGATGTGATGCCGAGCAGCGCGAGCCGCTCTCGCGCCGGGCCGCAGGCGTCGGCGACGTCGCCGGCTCGCCCAGCCTCACTCTCGTCGGCGAGCACGATGCAGCCGTTGCGCCGCACCGCGATCGGCCGCGCGAAGGCCATGACGTTCTGGCGGGCGACGGCGGGCGGGGTGTCGTCGCCGCGCACGATGACCCGCTCGTCGAGCACGCCGATGTCGAGGATGCGCTCGGCGAGGATGCGGTCCGAAGGGTCGGCGGCGCCGAGCTCTCCAACGGCGCGCACGTCGAAGCGCCCCGGTACACCAGGGACCGGCTTGGCCGCGAAACGAAAGCTCGTCCACGGCAGCGGCGCGAGGTGCCGGTAGAGCGAGCGGAGCGCCGTGCGGGCGGCGGGGCCGGATGCGGGCAGGGCGTCGTCGTAGGCGACGCGGTCGCCCTCGCGGAGCGCGCTCGCCGCGCGGCCCAGTGCCGCCCTTGCCTCGTCCGGCCGGGCCGCCCGCACCACCGGCTCGGTGGCCGGCGCCCTCTCCTCGACGATGACCGGCAGAAGGGCGCCGAACACGACGAGCGCAAGGACGGCGACCGGCAAGGCGATCGCGGCGAGGAGGACGGTGGAGCGCGGGCTGCGGCGAGGTCGATCCATGACGACCATTGTACGGCGCGCGGTCCCGCCGCGGGGGTCACCCCGTGGCGCGAGCACCGAGGGGGCTGCCACGCCGGTGACGTCAGGGGCCTCGACCCTGCGCCATCACGCGCCCGTCAGCACCCATCTGCGCCAGCCGTCGTAGAACTGCCTCCAGCTCACGCCGAGCGTCTCCAGCAAGGCGCGGTCCAGGTCCGCCTCGGTGGGCTCGGCCACGGCCACCGCCCGAACGAAGGGCCGCAGCAGGCGCACGCCCCAGTGCTCGAGCACGTAGCCGACCAGAGAGCCGCCGATCTCATAGCCGAGTCCGACCGCCCGGCCATCGTTGCCGGCCCACAGATCCTCGGTGGCGAACGACTCGGGCAGCGGCCACAGCTGATTGCCGCTCGCGACCTCCTCCCGCAGATAGACCGGGTCCGCACCCTCCACGGTCTGGGCGATGCCCTCGACCAGCAACGCCGGCGTGTGAGCGGCGCCGGCGAACCAGCCCACGGTGAACGCGTGCGCGAGCTCGTGCGCCAGCACGGCCTCCAGCGAATCACCGGCGTCACGGAGCCACGGCCCCATGACGCCGACGTCCGTGACGCGCCACGGCTCACCGGCGACTCGGAGCGCCGGATATGCGAAGAAGACGAGGCGCGCGCTCGATGCCTCGATGCCGAGAGCGTCGCGCGCGTCCTCCGCGGAGTCGAAGACGGTGACCACGACGGTCGCTCGGGCACCCACCCCCACGACTGCGAGCCGCGGCCGCGCCCTCGTGGCCGCCGCGGCGACGGTCGCGACGCGGTCACCGGCGCGGCGATCGCCGAGAACGAGCAGGCCCGGGCGCTGCAGCACGACGGGGTCGCGCAGCGCCATCAGATACCGGCGGCGAAGGCCGGCGGGCGTCTCGTCGGAACGCAGGGTGACCGCGTCCGCGGACGTGTGAAGGACCAGGTGGCGCACGACCGCGATACGGTCGGGAGGGCCGGCCGAGCCGAGCTGCCCGATGCCGCGGACCCGATACAACCCCGAGTCGGCGTCGAGCGGTGTGACCTCGAACGAGAAGCTCCGCCACGGCAGCGGCGCCAGCGCCCGGTACACATCCTCGAAGCTCTCGCGCACAGCGGCGGATGCGGCGGCGGCGCCGCCCGCCGCCAGCGCGGCGCGGAACCCGGCCTGATCGCCGGCGAGCAGCGCATCCGCGGCACGGGAGAATCCGTCCCGGGCCAGCGCGAGCGTCCGCGCCTGGGTGGACCGCTCGTCGTCCGCTCCGGATTCCTGCTCCAGCCCGCATCCTGCGATGAACAGCCACAGCGACGCCGCCACGGCAAGCGTGGCCGCCAGGGACAGCGCAACGGCGGCGAGTCGGTGATGAGAGTGCACGTGACCCCGATCCGTGATGACGACCTGCCTTCATCCTATCGCCAGGATCGGCGTCGGCCTCAAGAGCCACGTGCGCTGCGGGAAGGCGACGCGAAACGGCTTCGCGTGGGACGGCGCCGCGTACACCGAACGCGCCGCCTGGTCCCCCGGTCGCCCCCTGTGTACTATCGTGGGCAGATGAGCATGCCATCCGACCGCCACAAGCCCTCCACCGAGCATCGCACAGGGGATGCGCCGAGAACTCCACGACCGCACGACCGCGGCGGCGGCTCAGCCGGCCGCTGCCCCGGCGACGGCCGCGCCCTCGACGGACGGCCGTGACCCTCGTCGTCTGCCCCAACCTCGCCATCGACCGCATGCTGGCCGCCGATACCTTACGGCCCGGCGGCACGACGCGCTGCCGGGCGCTGCGCACGCAGGCCGGCGGCAAGGGCGGTAACGTGGCGCGCGCCCTGCGGGCCCTGGGCGGGGCCGCTGTGCTGGCCGGATTCGCCGCCGGCCGCGGCGGGCGCATCATCGAGGAGCTCGCCCGCGATGAGGGGCTCGAGTTCGACGTCGTGGTCACGGGCGGTGAGGCGCGCGTCTCCACCGTTGTCCTCGGGGACGACGGTTCGGTCACGCGCCTCTACGAGTTCGGCCCGGAGCAGGGCCCGGACGAAGAGCGCGCGCTGGTCGACCTCGTCGGGGCGCAGATCCCTACCCCCGGCGACTGGGCCGTCATCACGGGGGCGGCGCCACCCGGCGTCTCGCCGGGCTTCTACGCCGACCTCGTCCGCGCGGTGCGCAAAGCCGGCTTCCGATCGCTGGTCGACGCGGCGGACGAGCAGCTGACCGGAGCCCTCGCCGAGCGGCCGGACCTGGTCAAGGTCAATCTGGCCGAGGCCTGCTCGGCAGTCGGCCTGCCCGTGGCGCACTGTGAGGATGAGAAGCACGCGCCGGAGGCAAAGCTGGTCGCCGAAGGCCTCGAGTTAGCCCGGCGACTCGTCGCGAGCGGCCCCAGCCAAGCCGTCGTCACGCTCGGCGCCGCCGGAGCCGCAGCCGTTCTCGGCAGCCGCGAGTGGCACGTGCGCACCGCGCCCGTCCGGACGGTGAGCCCCGTCGGCTCGGGCGACTGCTTCGCCGCCGGTCTGGCGCTGTCGCTCGGGCGCGGCGACGAGCCCGACGTCGCGCTCCGCATTGCGGCCGGCGCCGCCGCCGCCAACGCAACGTCCCCGTACAACGGTCACGTCGACCCGGACCTGGCGCGCGAGCTGGCAGGCGGCGCCTTCGTGGGCTCACCAGGCGCCTGACTACGGGTGTCTGAAGCCGGCTGGCCGAGGTCCGACGCCGGCTGGCCGACGGCTGGAGTCGGCCGCTTGCGCGACCCCCCGCTGGCCGCCGCCGCGCGGAAGACCTAGACTGGAAGGCGATGCGGCCCGTCCTCTTCCAGATCGGCGACTTCACCTTCTACAGCTTCGGCCTCATGGCCGCGCTGGCGCTCATCGTTCCAGGGCTCACCCTCGTGAGGCCCTTGGTACGTCGTCGCGGCGCCCCGGCGGAGTTCGCCTATGAACTGATCGTCGCCGCCGCCCTCGGCGGCTTCATCGGCGCCCGGCTCTACTTCATGGCCGAGAACTGGGCGGTCACCAAGGCGGACCTCTGGGGCGTGGCTTTCGGCGGCATCGGCTTCACCTGGTACGGCGGCCTCATCGGCGGCTTCGTAGCCGTCGTGATCTGGTCGCTGATCCGACGACTCCCGCTCGACATCGTCGCCAACGCGATGGCGCCCGCGGTCGCGATGGGCTACGCCATCGGTCGCGTCGGTTGCCAGCTGGCCGGCGACGGCGACTACGGCCGGCCCAGCGACCTGCCGTGGGCGATGGGCTACCCGCAAGGCACGGTCCCGACCCCGCCCGGCGTGACCGTGCACCCGACACCGATCTACGAGATCATCGCGATGGCCTTCGTGGTCTGGATCCTCTGGCGACTAGCCACGCGCTACGACAAATCCGGCTGGTGGACCTTCGGCTGGTTCCTGGTCCTCTCCGGCTTCGAGCGCTTTCTCGTGGAATTCGTGCGTCGTAACCCGGAGTGGCTGGCGGGTCTCACGCAACCGCAGTGGGTGAGCATCGCCAGCGTGGCGATCGGCTTCGTGCTGGTGCTGCTGTTCGCAAAGAAGCCGGCGGTGCGGCTGAGCTAGTCGGCAGCCGCCAGCGAGACACCCTCGATGAAATCGGCGGCGGCGGCGAAGTCCCAGCCCACGCCTCCGTCTTTGGAGATCAGCACCATCCGATGACGGTACCGGTTGTCCGCACGCTGATGCGGCGGGTAGTCGAGCGGGCTGAAGTAGCTGAGCGAGAGGTACAGCCGGCCGAGACGGTCGACCGTGAGCTTCTGATGGTAGTTCGCGTAGCCGGCGCGGTCGCCGCAGCAGACGAGGCGCTCGGCGTCGCTCCACACCCCCTCGGGAGAGCGGCGTTGGACGCTCAACGCGTCGTAGGCTGCGCCGTCGTGATCGGGGTCCACCCCGCGCCGCCCCTGGCGAAACACGATCACCAGGCTGTCGTCGGGGAGGCAGGCCAGTGAGAGATACGTCTGGCGCGCCGCGCCGGGCGGCTCCGCGCCGTCGGCCACGTAGCCCCCCGCAAGCACCTGTTCGGGTGGCGTCCAAATACCCGCGTGGAGCGGCGCCACGCTACGCGAGTACAGGAGCGCGGCGTTGTGGGCCCCGGTCAGAACGTGGAGATGGCCCTTGCCGTCGCGAGCGATCCCGGGGGCGTCGTGATTGTCGTTACGGCGTTGCGCGAAGGCCAACAGCTGGCGCTCGACGATCCTCCCGGAGGCATGATCGAAGGCGGCTACGTACGTCGGAGTTCCGGCTTGGCCAATGCGCGCCCGCTCCGGCCAGACGAGGTACGAGGTGGACGAAGTGGAGACGGCGAACGAGGCTCCCCCCGCTCCGTACGTCTGACCGATGTACCGCTTGCTGACCAGCGTCGGAGCCGGCAAGACGAGCCGACCGTTGCGGAAGCGCGGCTTGGTGACGTAGAGCCAGTTCCGGGAGCAGTAGTCGCCCGGCCAGTCGGCCATCGGTCGCCAGACGGCCACCAGCGGGGGTCTGGACGTCACGTTGTGGCCCGCGTACTGCTCCAGCGCCGCGGTGCCGCCGTCGCGCCCGTCGAAGAGCGGCCGCCGGCCGCCGAACGGCAGCTTGACGACGCGCCAGGTGCGGCAACCGTCGAGCGAATAGAGCAGCGCGTTGTGGTACCAGCCGCCGCGCAGCCGGATCTCCAGCAGTGTGTACGCGCGGCCGCGAGTGTCGAACTCGATGCGCTCGCTCACGTACCCGCCGGCGTTCACCGTATCGGCGAACGTGGGGAACGCGCGGCGCACCGCCTTCAGGATGGAGGCGGTGATCCACCCACCGTCGTCTCCAAGCCTGATCGCCGACTGCGTGAAGTGCTGCGAGGAGGTCCGGCTGCGGATGAAGGGGCGATTGGCGACGTTGAACGACGGGATGTTGAGCGGATACCCGGGTGAGTAGCCGAACTGCTCGAGCAGAGTCCCCTGCGTATCGAGACGGAGTGGCAGCTCGAGAGCCCCGGCCGGTGCGGGCGTCCAGGCCGCCGCAAGCGCCGCAAGGGCGGCGGCGGCCACGAGCCCGCGGATGGTGGTGGTACGTCTCATGCCCCCCGTTGCTCGCATGCGTCGTCCCTGCAGTGTGTCAGCCGGCGACGGAGCGGGTCAAGCACGGGTGCGGGAGGCCGCGGGCTCAGACGGCGCAGACCCCGCAGGGAACGAGCAGCACGGGGCACGGCGCCGTGTCGAGCAATTCTCCCACTACGGCGCCGTGACCGGCTGCGAACGAGCCGTTCCACGAGAGGACGATGAGCTCGGCGTTCAGACCAGCCGCCTCCTCGGCGATGGTGTCTGCAGGGTCGCCGACGCGCACGGCCACGCGGTGCCGGCCGCCCTCGGGGCAGGCGGAGAACCGCATCGTGAACTCGTCCTGCCAGGCGGCCCACTCGTAGTGCTCCTGGTCCATCATGCGCGGCGCCGGCAGGCTCCCTCGCTCACTTGGCGTCTCGCTGGTCACCACATGCAGCATCACGATCTCGCGGCCGCGCCTGCAGAAGGCGTCGTCGGCGACCTTCATCGAGGCGGACGCGGACGGGCTGCCTTCGAGCGGAACGAGGATGCGCCTCAGGCCACCGAGGGGGCGCATGCCGGGCCGTACCAGCAGAAGCGGCGCCACAGCAGCCGCGAGAATCGCTTCCGCGACGTGACCCAGGCCGGGCTCCGGCGCTGCGCCGGCCGACGACCGCAGGCCAATGGCGAAGGCGTCGATACCGCCTCGGCCGGCCAGGGAGCACAGCGCGGCGACCGGATCGCCCTCGAGCTCGGTGAGCTCGATCTCGTCGAGCCCGGGGTCGCCGACCGGGGCGGCGCCGGCCTCGTGGATGTGCACGGCGCGCACATCCCAGCCGGCGGCTGCGGCGAGCGCACGCGCCGCGACGACGAGATCGGCGTCCGCGCCGGCGTCGGCGACGGCGATGAGGAGCGTCACGACGACGCCTCCTGACGTGTCCCTGCCCTACTCGACGAACTCATTCCACGACCTCTCGCCAAGCCTGTCCGTCCAGGCGACTCAGGCGATGCTCGCCGGGCCGGAACTCCCGTTCCTCGCCGTCGAGCAACAGCGTGAGCGGCGCCTTCTCGATGTGTATACCCACCTCGTCACCACCCCTGCGGCGTCGCAGATCGAAGCGCACGCGCGAGCCGCGGAAGCGCAGCGGGAGCCGCACGCGCTTCCACGCCTTCGGTAGGTGCGGGTCGAGCTGCAGGGCCTCCCCACGGCGCATGAGGCCGCAGAAGCCCATCACAGCCGCCTGCCACAGACCGCCCATCGTGGCCATGTGCAGCCCGGCAGCGGCGTTGCCCATGTTGTCGGCGAGGTCGATGGCCGCAGCCATCTTGAAGTACTCGGTCGCCTCGGGCACATGACCGAGCCGCGCGGCAACGGCGGCGTGGATGCCTGGGCTCAGCGAGCTGCCGTGACAGGTGATCGGCTCGTAGTAGTCGTAGTTGGCGCGAGTCGTGGGGTCGTCGATCTCGTCGGCGAGCACGTGGCAGAGCATGACGACGTCAGCCTGCTTGACGACCTTGCTCACCAGCGTGACGTCGCGGCCGAGCAGCAGGTCGGCGGCCATCGGCCGCGGGCGGAGCTTCTCGAGCGGCACGTCGGCCATGTCGTAGAAGCCGGCGAACTGCTCGTAGAGCAGCGTCTCCGGGTCGTACCCGTCCGCCAGACCGTCTATCACTCGGCGCCATCCGAACAGCTCCGTGACGGTCAGCCCGAGACGCTCCTTGAGCTCTTCCGCGTACCCGGAGTCGACCTTCTCGAGCCAGGCCACGGCCTCGAGCGCGTGCCGGATGTTCCAGCGCGCCAGTACGTTGGTGTAGGCGTTGTCGTCGACGCCCTCGTGGTACTCGTCGGGGCCCACGACCACCTCGACGTGATGCCGCCCGTCGTCGCCGAGCACGGCGCGCGAGACCCAGAAGCGCGCCGTCTCGAGCATCATCTCGACGCCCATGCTCGCCATGAAGGCGTCGTCGCCGGTCGCCTTCCAGTACTCCCACGTACCCCAGGCCACGTCGGCCGAGATGTGATGCTCCATCAGCCCCGAGAGGATCGGGACCATCTCGCCGCTGGGCAGATACGCGTACGGCGGCGTCGTCTCCACACCCTTGTCCGCCGACTCCCAAGGATACAGGGCTCCGTGGTGCCCGAGGCTCGCCGCCTTCTCGCGCGCGCCTCGGAGATTGCGAAAGCGGTAGGTGAGCAGCGTCCGCGCCGTCTCCGGCTGCGTGTAGATGAAGAACGGCAGCACGAAGATCTCCGTGTCCCAGAAAACGTGGAGGAAGTACGACATGCCGCCGAGGCCGCGCGCGCCGACCGACACGGTGTCCTTGGTGGGGTGCGCGGTGCTGATCATGTGGTAGATGGCGAAACGCAGGGCGTGCTGGTCGGACGCGTCACCGTCGATGCGCAGGTCGGCAGCCCCCCAGGCCTCGTCCCACGCCGCGCGGTGGCGGCGAAGCAGCTCGTCGAAGCCGAGCGTCTCTGCGCGCACGAGCGCGCGGCGGGCGGAGTCGCCCGACGGCGCCCTGGTGCGGGCCGAGACGACGGCGGCCAGACGGTCGACCGTTGCGGGGTCCCCGGGCTCGAGGCGGCCGCCGATGACGTCGCGCGCCTGCTGCACCGTGCGCGCGACCGGCGAGCCGGGCGCCGGGCTCGTTGTCACCGCGAGCGCGTGCCCGCCGCCGTTGCGGCCGCGCGTGCGGGCAAGAAACCCGGGCGGGTCTTCGAGATGCTCGAACACGGTCTCCTTGGTCGCCCCGCCCGCGTACGTCACGCCCACGGCGCCCTGCCAAACGAGCGTGCCGGCGAAGTCCTCCGGCGTCGCCTCGGCGCGCACAGCCATGAGCTGCCGGTCGGCGAGCGACGCGAAGCGCGCCGTACGCACGCGCACGGTGCGCCCCGTGCGCAGGCGCTGGCGCCAGTACCGGTACACGACCCCGTGCTTGAGATCGAGCACGCGCTCGTGCTCGAGGATCTCGCCGTTGGCCAGCGTGAGGATGCTCCCGCCGACCATGAGACGCAGCCCGGTCCAGTCGGGCGCCGGCACCGGCTGGCGAAAGGCCGGGTCGCCGGTGCCGTCTCCGAAGACGCCGGCGACGAAGGTGGCCGGCGTGCTGACGGCCGAGCCCTCCTCGACGGCGCCGCGCGTACCGGTCTCGCCGTTGGCGACCGTGAGCCACGTCTCGACCTCGCGCTCGCGGAACGGGTCGAAGCCCTTGACCTCGAAGCGCCAGGCCGGGTCGGCGATCGGCTCGGGAAAGCCGCGCTGCGCGACGATCTCGCGCGTCGCCAGCTGGTCGTGCAGGATCTCGAGGAAGCGCCCGGGGCCGCCGCCGCCCTTCAGCACCCTCGCGGGTGCGTCGCCGGGCTCCGTGCCGACGCCGACGAACACCGCCCGGCGCAGCTCGGGGATGAGCAGCGGCGATTCGCCGTCGACAGAGCCGAACCGGGAGCCGAGCACGAGCACATCCTGCGGCCGGCGCCCACGGCCGACGACGAGCGAACGCAGCACGGAGCGCATCGAATCGCCGGTGTCCGTCAACCCGATCTCGATGCGCTTGCCGTGACCGGCGATGCGCAGGTGCGCGAGGCCGGCCTCGTGGCTCAGCTCGCGCGCCAGATCGACGCACCCGTCGACGCCGGCGATGCCGGCCTTCCGCAGACGCTCGTTCACCTGGCGCCGCAGCTCGCCGAGCCCGCCCTGCGGCGGGTCGGGCCAGTCCGGAGCGAGGTCGACACGACACCGGTTCAGCCGGTCGTAGGCGACCTCGACGCGGAGGCCATCCGCGACCAGCCGGTCGCGCAACGCCTCGGCGGCGCCCGTGAGCTGCGCGTTCTCCTCCGGTGTCGCCTGCCGGCGCTCGAGCAGCCGTGGGCCGCTCGGGCCCACGACGTAGACTTCGGAGCCGCCCGAGAGATAGAGGAACAGCCGACCCTCGACGCCGGGCCGGGCGAGAAGCTGACCGTCGACGGCGGCGGCGCCTCCACCGCTCACCACGGCGATGTCGACGCCGAGCGCCGTGAGGCGTTCGACGCGGCCGCGGACGGCCGCGGCGTCCGCCCGAAGGTCGGCAACGGCCGTCCCTTCCCAGTCGAAGCAGATCAGATCGAACTCGTGATCGAGAGCACGCGCGAGAGCACGACCGGCGGCCTCGTCTCCGGGTCCGTCCCGCCCGGCGGACGCGGGCAGACCCTCAGCGGTCACCGCCCGCGCGACCTCAGCCGCCGTCGTCTTGTCGTCGCTCTTCGGCATCGTGCTCACATCCTCCCCCATGTGCGCGCTTCATGCACGACGGCGATACACTGGTCTCCCGACGACCCGCCGACCCGCCGACCCGAGGTGAGCCGATGCCTGCATTCGATATCGCCTACGTGCGCAGCCAG
Organism: uncultured Actinomycetes bacterium; assembly: GCA_963709345.1. Lineage (GTDB taxonomy): Bacteria > Actinomycetota > Thermoleophilia > UBA2241 > UBA2241 > CAIXSE01. The sequence goes on along the minus strand of CAVPVX010000010.1, from coordinate 155,609 downwards.
TTCCCCGCACTCAAGAGAGTCATCGACGGCCACCCCGTTGCCTACTTGGATGGCCCCGGCGGCACGCAGACGCCGCAGCGGGTCCTGGACGCCGTCCAGGACTACCTCATCAACCACAACGCCAACATCCACGGCTTCTTCGCGACGAGCGAAGAGACCGATGCGGTCGTCCAGGCGGCGCACGAGGCCGGCGCCGACCTCATGGGCTGCGACTGGGACGAGGTCAGCTACGGCGCCAACATGACCACGCTCGCATTCTTGCTGAGCGACGCGATCGCCCGCGACATAGGGCCGGGCGACGAGGTGCTCGTCACGCAACTCGACCACGAGGCGAACCGCGGACCCTGGTTGCGTCTGGCCGAACGCGGCGCAGTCGTTCGCGAGGTGCCCGTCGACCTCGAGAGCTGCACCCTCGACTGGGACGCCTTCGAGAAGCTGGTGGAGCCCGGCAGGACCAAGGTCATCGCGCTGGGCTACGCCTCGAACGCGGTCGGCACCGTCAACGACGTAGCGCGCGCCGCAGCGCTGGCGCGCGACGCCGGCGCCTTCAGCATCGTCGACGCCGTCCACTACGCACCGCACGGGCCGATCGACGTCAGCGCGATCGGCTGCGACTTCCTGCTCTGCTCGGCCTACAAGTTCTTCGGCCCGCACATCGGTCTCATGTACGCGCGCCGGGAGACGACGCGGATGCTGGACCCGATACGCTTGAGCACGCAGGAGGACGAACCACCGTGCGTGTGGGAGACGGGGACGCTCAATCACGAGGGCATGGCCGGCACGACCGCGGCGATCGACTTCATCGCCGACCTCGGCGAGCGGCACCTCGGCATGGTCGGGGACCGGCTCCCCGGCGGTCTCGGCTGCGCCGCGACCGGCTCCTCCAGCCCGGCGCTGCACGGCAGGCGCAAGGCGATCGTCGCCGGCATACTGGCCGGCGAGGCTTACGAGCAGCCGCTCGCGAGGCGGCTGCGCGAACAGCTCGCCGACACCCCGGGCGTCAGGCTGTGCGGACCGCCCGAAGGCAGCCCGCGCACGTCCACCGTGGCCTTCACACTCGCCGGCTACCGGCCCGCCGAGGTGTGCCGAGCGCTGGGCGCCCGCGGCCTCTTCGCCTGGGACGGCGACTTCTACGCACACCGCCTCGTGGAACTGCTCGGACTGCTCGAGAGCGGCGGTCTCGTGCGCGTCGGTCTCGCCCCGTACACGACGGAAGGTGAGCTCGAGCGGCTGGTCACCGCCGTCGGCGACCTCTCGCGATCGGTGCGATGAGCGCCGGCCCCGCCACGCCGGCCGGCGCGCCGCGCGACGTGCGCCTGTGCCTGCTCGGATTCGGCAGCGTCGCGCGGGCGTTCTGCGAGCTGCTCGCACACCAGGAACGTGTGCTCGCCGAGCGCCACGGCCTACGCGTCCTGATCACCGCCGCCGGCACCCGTCACGGCAGTCTGCTGGCGCCGGCGGGGCTGAGCCCCGCGGCCGTGCTCGCGGAGGTGGGCGAACGGCCGGCCCCGCCGCAGGCGCCTCTGCCGGCCGCCGAGCTCCTCGCCGCGTCCGGAGCGGACGTGCTCGTGGAGCTCACCGTGATGGGCGACCTCTCCGGAGTCGCGGGCGGCGAGACGACCTTCGTCCCCGCCGCCACCGCGCACGCCCTCGAGGCGTTCCGCCTCGGCATGGATGTCGTCACCGCCAACAAAGGACCGATCGCCTGGAGCTGGCCCGAGGTCTCGCCGGCGGCCGCCGCAAGCGGCCGCCGCATCCGCTTCGAGAGCACCGTCATGGACGGCCTGCCCGTGTTCAGCCTCCTCGAATACACCCTGCCGGACTGCACGCTGCTCGGCTTCGACGCCGTGTTCAACGCGACGACCAACTTCATCGTCGATGAGATGGGGACAGGCCGCGACCTCGGTGACGCTCTCGCGAGCGCCCAGGCGGACGGGTACGCGGAGGCCGACCCGTCCAACGACCTCGACGGCTGGGACGCGGCCAGCAAGGCGGCGGCGCTGGCCAACGTGGCCATGGACGCCGAGATCACGCCGGCGGATGTGGACCGCGAGCGGCTGCACGATGTGCCGCTCGAACGCATCCTGCGGGCCCGCGCCGACGGGCGCAGGCTTCGTCTGGTCACCAGCGTGTGGCGCGATGAGGCCGGGTGCGTGCGCGCCCGCCTGCGCGCCCGCGAACTCGACATCGAGCACCCGCTCGCGGCGCTGACCGGGGAGTCGCTCGGCGCCGTCCTGCACACCGACCTCATGGCCGACGTCGTCGTCAGCGAGCGTCACGGCCTCGTGCCGCAGACGGCCTACGGCGTCTACGCCGACCTCCTGCACCTCTACCGAACGCGCTGACGGCAGCGCACGTCACGGCGCTCTGAAGGAGCGCCCGTGCGGGTCAGCAGGCGCTCGCGGCTCTCTCCACGGCGCGGCCGATCAGCGTCGTCGCGATCTTCAGCTTGTACGCGTTCGGGGCCAGCGGCAGGCAGCCCGCCGCCCACTCCGTCGCGGCGGCGCGAGCGGCCGGGCCGAACCCGGCGGATGACGCCTCGAGACCCTCGAGCGCGCGCTCGACGAGCGGCGCGCGCAAGGGGATCGGGGCTGCGGCGCCCAGCACGACGCGCGCATCCCCGACCACGCCGTCCCGCACCACGAGCGAGATCGCCACCGAGAGGATGGGGAAGTCGATGGCGTTCCGCAGGCGGAACTTGTCGAAGGCGGTGCGCGTCCCGGCGGCGGGCGGCGGCAGACGCACCTCCGTCACGACCTCGTCGTCGCCGAGGACCGTGGACGATGCCCGTGTCGCCGCAAAGAAGGCCGCCGCAGGCAGCTCCCGGACGGTCGTCACGACGGTGGCGTCGAGCGCCACGAGGACGGGAGCCAGATCGGACGGGCTGACCGCGACGCACCCGCAGTTGAAGCAACGGGCGGCCTCGCGCACGGCGGCAGAACCCGGGACCGTACGGCAGTCCTCCTCGACAAGGCTGCGCTCGGCGACGGACGCCGGCACGCCGGAGAGGCGCGCCGATGGAGTCGTGCAGCCGGCGTCGAAGTGCTGGAAGGCCTGTCCTGCCTCGGCCACCACATCGGCCGCCCCCTCGGACGCCGTTCCCGACAGCTCGGCGTGGATCGCCGCGGCGGCACGCCTCCCGGCGCCGATCGCCGCGATCACCGTCGCCGGACCGGTCGCCACATCACCGCCGGCAAAGACGCGATCGGCCGCGGCTGCCTGTGTCTCTGGATCGGCCACGAGACGGCCGCCGTCGAGCGTCAGCCCGGCTGCGGCCAGCGTCTCCGCCTCCACCCGTTGGCCGACGGCGAGAATGACTTCGTCGGCCTCGACCGTGTCTCGCAGGCTCTCATCGAACGTCGGCGCAAAGCACGCCTGGTCGTCGAACACGGAGGTGCAGGCCACGACCTCCAGACCCACGATGCGGCCGTCTCGCCGCAACACCCGCGAGGGCCCGCACGACGGGGCCAGCTCGATCCCCTCGGCGAGCGCCTCCTCGACTTCTTCCAGCAGAGCCGGCATCTCGTCGCAGGTCTCGAGGCACGCTACCGTGACGCGCTCGGCGCCGAGGCGCCGGGCCGTCACGGCTACGTCCATCGCCACGCTGCCGCCACCGATGACCAGGACGCGAGGCCCGGGCACCCGCCGGTCGCCGCCCGCGACGGCCGTGAGGAAGTCGAGGCCGGTGAGGAGCTCGTCCTCGGCCTCGAGGCCGATGCGCGGCAGCCCCCAGGCGCCGGTGGCGACGAAGACCCTGTCGAAGTCGGCGCGGAGGGCATCCACGGTGAGCGACTCACCGAGGGCGACGCCGCAGCGGAACTCGACGCCGAGATCCTCGAGCAGTGCGACGGAGCGGTCCACCACCTGCCGCGACAGGCGATAGGCCGGAATGCCGTAGCGCAGCATCCCGCCAGGACGGTCGGCGCGCTCGAAGACGGTCACACGGTGGCCCTTCAGCCTCAGGTAGTGAGCGGCCGACAGCCCCGCCGGGCCGGAGCCGACGACGGCGACGCCCTTGCCGGTGTCCGGCAGGCCGCCGCCGAGGAGCTCCGGGTGCTCGAGGACGTGGTCCCCCAGGAAGCGCTCCACGTCGCGCACCGAGACCGCCTCGTCGAAGAGACCCCGGTTGCAGTCGTCCTCGCAGGTGTGCGGGCACACACGCCCCGTCACCGCCGGCAAGGGGTTGCGCGCGAGAAGGCGCCGTGCGGCTCCGTCGACGTCGCCGGCGCGCAGCAGATCCATGTACTCGGGGATCTCGACGCCACCCGGGCAGGCGGCCGTGCAGGGCCGCGTGTCGACTCGCATCGAGCCGGCGATTGAGTGAAAGCGGCTGTCGCCGGTGAAGGCGTTGCAGTAGCGGCCGCCCTTGCGCGTGCAATCGAAGGTGTTCTCAGGGGCGCGGTAGTACCAGCACCGCGGCTCCTGGCAGATGTTGCCGCCGACGGTGCCCATGTTGCGCACCTGCGGCGAAGCCACGGCGTGGGCCGCCGCCGCGAGCGCCGGGTAGCGCTCGCGCACCAGCGGGTCACGCTCGAGGTCGCTGAGGCGCACGAGGCCGCCGACGGCGACGCCGCCGTCCCTCTCGACAACGGCGTCAAGCCCCGCGGCGGTCTTGAGGTCGACCAGCACCTCGGGCGACTGCGAGTGGACATGGTCCTTGATGACGCCGAGCAGGTCGGTGCCTCCGGCGACGATCCTCGCCGCGCCGGGAGACTCGGCGAGGAGCTCCGCCGCATGCTCGGGGGTGCCGGCGCTGCGATGCGAGAAGCTCACGGCGCCACCTGCCCGCCGGCTTCGCTCAGGCTCACGGCGGCATCCAGGCGCCCGTGGACCTCCACGTTCAGCTCCTCGTCTACGGCGACCTCATTCCGCTCCTTGCGACCCAACGCCTCTAGTACCTTCTCCGGCTTGGCGGGGATCTCGTTGATGCGCACGCCGGTGGCGTTGTAGACGGCGTTCAGGATCGCCCGTGGCGTGCAGGTGATGGCCGACTCGCCGATGCCGCAGGCGCCGTACTCCCCAGCGCCCTTCCACACCTCGAGGAGCACCGGCTCGACCGTGGGCATGTCGAGCATCGTCGGCATGGTGTAGCCGACCCAGTCGAACGAGAGCGGCTGCCCGCTCGCCTCGTCGTACACGACTTCTTCGTACAGCGCCTCGCCGATGGCCTGGACCTGGGCGCCGATCTGTTGCGCCTCGGCGCCCGGCGGGAACATCACCGTGCCGGCGTCGTGGACGACGACGAGCCGCAGGACGTCGACCTTGCCCGTCCCGGTGTCGACCTCGACCTCGGCGAACGAAGCAAGGTACGGGGCGCCCGTCTTCTCCAGGGGAAGATGGTCGGTGACCGTGACGTGCAGGGGCAGCATGTCGCCGGCCTGCAGGATGTCGGTCACCGCCTTGCCGCTGTCGGCGCCGCCGACGAAGATGACGCCGCCGCGGACGTCGACGTCCCCGGCGGCGACCCCGAGCTCCGCGGCGGCGGCGGCGCACACCTGGACCTTGAGCTCCCGCGCCGCCTGCGCCATGACCTCGGCGTGCAGGTACGACACGGCGCTGTCCGTCTGCACCATGTCCTTGAGCCCGGTCTCCGTGTCCGTCGGGGAGATCCACTCCACGTCGTCCGCGGTCACGCCGAGGAAGTCGAGCGCCTCGGCGCAGGCGAGTACGGCGCAGGTGTTGGAGCCCACACCGGTCTCGACCTGAGAGGCCTGCAGGATCACCGTGCCGTCGGGATTGAGCTTGACGCCCACCTGCACGCGCCCGCGAGGCTCCTCCTGCCAGGCGGCGTGCCAAGCGTGGTGGAACGAGAAGCCGATGCCGCGGCACTTGCCGTCGGGGCCTGGCTGAGCGGCGCCGGGCTCCCCGCGGCGCTCCCAGCCGATGCGCTCGGCGCCGGCGGCCAGAACGGCCTGCAGGCTCTTGTTGGGCGGCGCCTCCCACTCGTGACTGAAGTTGCTCACGGCGACATCGATGGGATCGAGGCCGAGCCGCTCGGCGAGCTCGTCCACGGCCAGCCCCATGGCCAGGTTGAACTGGATGTTGCCGATGCCGCGCATGCAGCCGCCCGGGATGGTGTTCGTGTACACCGAGTGGCCCTTGAGCTCGACGGCGGGGATCCGCGGCAGCAGCACCTCGAGAGCGTCGAGCTCGAGCACCATCTTCACGGCCGCGTGCGTGTGCTCGGCGTACGCGCCGGCGTCGCCGATGGCGTGGGTCGCCAGCGCGGTCATGCGGCCGTCGCTGGTGGCGCCGACTCGCATCGCGTAGTCGATGGCGTTGCGCGTGTCGTGGAAGTCCTCGCGCCGCGTGTGCTTGAAGCGCACGGGGCGGCCGGTACGCCGGGCCAGGATGGCGGTGAAGATGAAGAAGATCTGGTCGCCGACGTTGCCGCGCCCGAACGAGCCGCCCACGTAGGGGCAGATCACGCGCACCTTGTTGAGCGGCAGGTCCAGCATCTCGGCGATGTGCATGCGCGTCTGGTCCGCCTGGTACAGGTTGGTCCAGCAGGTCAGCTTGCCGCCCTGCCAGCGCACCAGGCAGCCGCGCGTGTCGAGGCAGCCGTGGTCGGCGCGATGGTGCCGCGCCGTGACCTCGACGACCACGTCGGCGGCGGCAAACCCCGCGGCGACGTCGCCGCGCTCGTAGAAGACGTCCTCCTGCGTGTCCTCGGCCACCGGGAAGAGGTTGCTCGCCGAGTTGATCTCGGGGTGGATGAGCGGTGCGTCCTCGGCGAGAGCGTCCTGCGGCCGCAGCGCGAACGGCAGCTCCTCCCACTCGACCTCGATGAGGCGCAGCGCCTCGTCGGCGATCGCCTCGGTCTCCGCGGCCACGACCGCGCCGGCCTCGTCGCCGGCCCAGGTGACGTGGTCGCTGAGCACGCGCCGGTCGCGCAGGCTGGGCCAGTACATCTGCCGGTACCCGGCCGTGTTCATGCTCGTCCAGGCGTTCGTGGTCGGCTTGAGGGCCGCGACCTCGGGGTCGGCGTAGGTGAGCACGCAGTGCACGCCGGGCAGAGCCTCGGCCTCAGTCGTGTCCATGCTCAGAATGCGGGCATGCGGGTACGGGCTGCGCAGCACCTTGGCGTGCAGCATGCCCGGGAAGCTTGGCGCCGAGAGCAATGTCGTCGAGGTACTCGGCCCGGCCGCTCGCCTTTTCGAGAGCGTCGACCCTGGGGCGGTACGTCCCGACGTACCGGTGCGGCTCGCGAGGCACGAAGGGGCGGGTCACGACTCGGCTCTGCCCGCGGCGAGCGGCGCCTCGAAGGCCCGCCGCTCGCGCATCGTCGCCGCCGCGTTCAACACCGCCTGGGCGATGCCCTGGTAGCAGCCGCAGCGGCAGAGGTTGCCCGCGAGGGCCTCGCGCACCTCGTCCAGTGTGGGATCCGGGTTCTCGCTCAAGAAGGCCTTGGCCGTCATCACGGCGCCCGGGGTGCAATAGCCGCACTGCAGAGCCGTGCCGTGCCCGGGCTCGCACTGGCAGGCAAACGCCTGGATCACGGGGTCGTCGTCGTCGAGTCCCTCGATGGTGAGCACCTCGTGCCCGGCCGCCTCGATCGCCAGGACCATGCAGGAGAGGACGGCCCGGCCGTCCATCATCACCGTGCAGGCGCCGCAGGCGCCCTCGTCCGCAGGCGACCTTGAGCCCGGTGAGGCCGATGCGCTCGCGCAGCACCTCGGCCAGTGTCTCGGTCCCCAGCAGGTCGTGGCCGAGCACGTAGCTGTGCCGGGCGCCGTTGACCGACAGGGAGATACGCTCTCCCGATCCGCTCACCGTCTCCATGTTCTGCTCACCCTTCCACTAGAAGCGCCCGGCCTACCCGGCGCTCGACCCGAGATACTGCGCATGGAGGTCCTCTCGCGCCAGAAGCTCCCGACCCGTGCCTTCGTCGACGATCGAGCCGTTGCGCAGCACGTAGGCGCGATCCGCGAACTCGAGAACCTGATAGGCGTTCTGCTCGACGATGAGGATCGTGAGCCCCTCGTCACGCAAGGTCTGCACCAGCTCGAAGACCCTGTCGACCAGCAGCGGCGCCAGTCCCAGCGACGGCTCGTCGAGCAGCAGCAGCCGCGGCCCGGACATGACCGCCCGGGCGATGGCCAGCTGCTGGGCCTCGCCGCCGGAGAGCAGGCCGGCGAGCTGGTCGAGCCGGTCGCCGAGCACGGGGAACAGGCTCAGGACACGCTCCAGGTCCTGCCGTGCCGCAGCCTTGTCGCCGCGAGACGCGCCGCCCAGCAGGAGATTGTCGCGGACGCTCAGGCGGCCGAACAGGCGGCGACGCTCGGGCACCAGTGCGAGACCGCCGCGCACGATGCTCTCGGTCTCGCGGCCGGTGATGTCCCGACCCTCGAAGGCGATGCGGCCGGCGGCGGTCCGCACCAGTCCGATGATGCCGTTCAGCGCCGACGACTTGCCCGCCCCGTTGGGGCCGAGGAGCGCCGACGATCTCACCGGCGGTCACGTGCAGCGAGATACCGTGCAGGGCCTCGATGCCTCCGTACTTGACCACGAGGCCCTCGACCGAGAGCAGGACGGAGCCGGGGTCCCGGCGACCGCGCGGCATGGCCGCGCCGGTCGCCGGACCCGGCTCAGATGCTGCCTGCCGTTCCGTCATGGCATCCCGTTCACCCATCGCCCTCGCGGTTCACGCGCCGGCGGTCACGGCTCGGGGATGAACGAAGGCGTGATGGTCTCCTTGAAGACGAACTGGCCGTCTTCGATCTCCACCATGGCCACGGTCTTGGACGGCACGCCGTTGGTCCCGGCGTAGGTGATCGCGCCGTTCACGACCTCGACGTTCTCCAGGTTCGCAAGCGCGTCGGCGATGGCCTTCGGGTCGGTGCTCCCCGCCGCCACGATGGCAGCCTGGACGACGAGCATCGCGTCGCCGCCGAGCGCGGCCAGCGCCGGAGCCTCCGGGGGCCTTACCCTGGAACTCCGTGAGGCCGGTCATGAACTCCTCGAACGTCCCGCCCGGGGTGGGGAAGCCGTGCGTCGTGAAGACGATCCCGTTGGCGTCCTTCCCCGCAAGGTCGATCAGCGCCTGCTGGTCGCAGCCGTCGGCGCCGTAGAGCGGAGCCTTGACGCCGGCGCTGCGCAGCTGGCGTACCAGCACGCCGACGTCCGGCGGGAACATGCTCGTGTAGATGACGTCGGGCTGCGGGTCGAGCGCCTGGATCTTGGTCACCTGGGCGGCGAAGTCCTGCTGGCCGATGCTGAACGCGGCGTCGCCGATGGTCGTGCCGCCGCCGTTCTTGAACGCCTCCGTGAAGAACTTGGGCAGCGAGCTCGGTGTAGGAGAGATCCGGCGAGGTGAGCGTGTAGGCGGTCTTGAAGCCCTGCCCGAGCGCGTACTCGGCGGATGCCGCGGCCTGCACGTTGTCGCCGAAGGCGACCAGATAGGCCTTGCTGCCGCCGACGACGACGTACTCGGGCTGCGTGGACGTCGCGCTGAGCACCGGCACGCCGGCCTTGGCCGCCGTCTGTACCACTCCGGCACCCATGCCCGGGAAAGCCGGGGCGATGATGACCTGCGCGCCGGCGTCGAGAAGCTCCTGGGTCACGGTGCCGCCGAGAGCCGGGTCGCTCTTCATGTCCTTGACGATCAGCTCGACTTGCCTGCCGTCGATACCGCCCGCTTCGTTGATCTGCGCCACCTCGTACTTCATCGCCTCGGAGGCGGGCACGTCGCCGGGCGCCGCGTCGCCGACGAGCCCGAGGGCGGCGCCGATGACGATCTTCTCGCTCGAGGATCCGTCACCCTCGTCGCCCGACCCGCCGCAGGCCAGCGCGCCGGTCGCCGCCGTGACGGCCAGCGCGAGGACGATGACGATCGTCCCTATCCGCTTGCTTCTTCTCACGATATCCCCCTGTTCGCCGGTCTCTTTGTCGTCAAGATCGTCTCACTCTACAGTCATGTTCGTCTCGCCCGGCGACGACCGTCGTCGCCGGGCGGTGGTCGTCGTCATGTCGTCACGCCGAGGTCGCCGGCACCCGTCCGCGGCGCTGCGGATGCGTCGGCCGGCGAAGCGCGAGGCCGCCGGACCTCGCGCGTCCCCAGGTAGGCCTCGACGACGAGTGGGTCGGACTGGACCTCCGCGGGAGTCCCCGCGGCGATGACACGCCCGGCGTCGAGTACGTAGATGCGCTCGCAGAGCGCCATCACGAAGTGCAGGTCGTGGTCGATGAGCAGCACTCCGCAGCCGGCGCGGTCGCGGATCGTGCGCACGGCGTGAACGAGCTCCATCGACTCCTCGTCGTTGAGGCCCGCCGCCGGCTCGTCGAGCAGGAGGATCGAGGGCGAAAGGGCGACGGCACGAGCGATCTCGACCTCGCGCTGGCGGCCGTAGGGCAGCACCCCGGCCTTTCGCTCGGCGATGTCCTCGAACCCGAACTGCGCGAGGATGTCGCCGGCGGGCCGTGCAGCCTCCGGCCGGTGACGATGCGCCACCGAAACCGCGACCTCGATGTTCTGATCCACGGTGAGCTCGCGGAACAGGCGCGTCGTCTGGAAGGTGCGCGCCATGCCGAGGCGCGCGATGCGGTGCGGGGAGACCCGGTCCAGCGAGACTCCGTCCAGGGTCATCTCGCCCTCGGTCGCCTCGTACAGACCGGACACGAGGTTGAGCAGCGTGGTCTTGCCCGCGCCGTTCGGCCCGATCAGCCCGACGATCTCGCCGGTCTGGACCTCCAGCGACACGTCCTCGAGCGCGGTCAGGCCGGCGAAATGCTTGCACGCGTGCTTGACGATGAGCGTGATCGGGCGGGTGGTCGCCGAGGGCGACGCCGCGGGTGCACCCGCGGCAGGTACTTCCGCGCCGCGTGCGCCGAAGGCGCGTGCGGCGGCCGCAGCATCCGCGCGCTCTGCTCCGGCATCCGTGCGAGCACGGAGCGCGCGCCGCGGGAACAGCCCGTCGATCTCACGGTCTCCGAGAAGCCCGGTCGGCCGCCAGATCATCACGATGATGATGATCGCGCCCTGGCTGAGCAGCGACAGACCCGCCAGCGCCGGCACCTGCCAGCCGAGGATGACGGGGCCGTCGCCGAGAAAGCGTGTGGCCTCCGCCATGATGGTGATGAGAAACGTGCCGACCACCGCTCCGGTGACGCTGTATTCCCCGCCAAGGACCAGCATCGACAGCGTGAGGAAGAGCAGCGGGAAGTAGAAGCCCGCGGGGCTGATGGCCCCGAGGAAGTGCGCCATGAGCACGCCGCCCAGGGCGCACACGGCGCAGCTGAGCACCCACGACCAGTACCGTGAGCGGACGACCTGCACACCGCACGCAGCCGCCGCAACGGCGTCCTCGCGCGTGGACTGCACGCGCAGCCCGAGCTTCGAGGCCTTGAAGAGCCGAGCGATCAGCAGCGCCGCGAAGGCCGCAGCCAGCGCCCACCCCAGCGTGGTCGTGGAGGGGATACCGTAGAAGGCCTCGGCGCCGCCGGTGACGCTCTTCCAGTTGGTCAGCACGGCGAACACGACGATCACCAGCGCGAGCGTGACGATGGTGGCGCTGATCCCGGAGAGCCGCGCGAGAGCCAGGCCGATCAGCGCCGCCAGAGCCGTCGTCAGGACGATGGCGGCGAGCATCGCCAGCGGCACCGGCAACTGCACCTCGGCGAGGCCGAGCGGCGCGCCGGCGATGATCGTGCCCTTGACGAGAGCCGGCGTGCTAAGGATCGCGGACGCGTAGGCGGCGATGCCCGCGAACGAGACGTGAGCCAGCGTGAGGACGCCCGAGTTGCCAGCGAAGATCTGCAGGCCGAGCACGATGATGAGGTTGATCAGCAGCACGATCGCCACATTCGCCTGCGAGCCGCCGAACGAGCCGTAGACGAGCGTGACCGCAGCGACGATGGCGAAGAGCGCAACGGCGCCCAGCGCCGCCCGGGAGAGGTCGCGGCGATACAGGCTCACACGCGCTCCGCGCTGACCTCGCCGAAGAGCCCGCCCGGACGCAGGACGAGCACGATCGCGACGAACAGGAAGACGAAGCCGGTGGTGAAGCCGCTCATGCCGGCCGGCAGCCAGGCCCGCAGCATGACCTCTATGAAGCCCAGGGCGAAGCCTCCGGCGAGAGCTCCCCAGATGTTGCCGAGCCCGCCGATGACGTTGGCGACGAAGGCGTTGATGCCGAGAAAGACGCCCATGTGCGGGCTCACCGCTCCGCGACGGGCCAGGATGAGCACGGCGGCCAGGCCGGCGAGCAGCCCCGAGATGGCGAACGCGGCGACGATCACCTTGTTCGCCTTGACGCCCATGAGGCGGACGGCGTCGAAATCCTCGGAGGCGGCGCGCATCGCGGTGCCGATGACCGTGCGCTTGAGGAGGAGGAGGAGGAGGAGCACGGCCACCGCGGTGACGCCGATGGTCAGGATGTGCTCGGCCTGGATGCGCAGTTCGCCGACGTGCACCGCCGAAGACACCCAGCCGGGAGCGGGCACCGCCCTCACGCGAGGCGAAACGAAGCTCTCGAAGGCGGCGGCGATCATGATGCTCACGCCGAGAGACGTGAGCATCATCGTCAGTGGGCTCGCGTGACGGACGGGGCGAAAGGCGAGGCGCTCCATGGCGAGCGCGGCTAGCACCGTGCCGAGGATCCCGAGCAGCGCGTAGGCCCACCAAGGCAGTCCCAGAGCGAGGCCGCCGAACATGACGTAGCCGCAGACCGTGATGAGCTCGCCGTGGGCGAAGTTGACCAGCCCGACGATACTGAAGACGATGGCCAGGCCCAAAGCGAGCAAAGCATACGTGCTTCCCAGGCTGATGCCGTTGAGCACCTGCTGCAGGACGTCGGTCACGCCCGCTCCCCCGCCACAGGACGACGACCGGACCGCGACGAATAACCCCTCGACCTATGCAGCAAGAGTTGCATCCTTTGTCGGTCTGCTCCGTAGGCAGGTCGGAGTAGTATAGCGACACCGGGGGGATCCGCGCAGCCGCGCCGCGGCCCGGCCGCGAGCGTCCCGGATGCTGTCGTCCCGGTCCCTGTGCCATCATGTCGGTACCGTCCACGACGGCACCGGAACGGAGTCCGCAGAATGGCCGGCAGGAGCGTGTGCCCAGACGACGACCCCCGGCCGCGGCCGGGAACGAGTGTCGCAGCGCGGAGCGACGTCAGGTGAGCGACCCGCGCGGCGACGAGTGCCCGGCTCCGCCCCTCGCCGCCGGGGCGAGCAGCGACGCCCGCCCGGGACGGCGGCCGTCGTGGCTGCGCGCCGGCCTCATCACCCTCCTTGTCCTGCTCGCAGGCGCGGTTCTGGGCACCGCCTGGTTCCGCATGGAGCGCGCGTATTCACTGCGGCCACCGGCCGTCGCCGAGACGACAGACGGCTGGCGCGTCACCGGCAGTCCCGGGCGCCGGTTCAGCGGCCTCGCGCTGAGCGGCCCACGGCTGCTCTGGCAGAACGGGCCGTCCATCGAGTATCTCGATCTCGCCTCCGGCAGGCTCCGCCTGCTCGGGCCGGGTCCGGGCATGCGCTCGACCTGGGCGCCCGCGGTCGGCGAGCGCTACGCGGTCTGGTTCGAGGCCGACACCACGGGCGCACTGGCGGCTCAGGTGGTCGTCTACGACACCGCGAGCGGGCGCCGCTGGGCCGTGGCCGACATCGGCTCCGTCTACTCGTACCCCTCCGTGTCCGGCGAGACCGCGGTGTGGTGCGCGGCGGCGAAGATCGGCGAGCCGCGCCTCGGCGGCGTCCGCATCATCACGGGCGCCCCGTTCGACATCGCCCCCGAGTACGGCACGCCGGTCGTCTCGGACGGGCTGGTCGTCTGGTCTCGCGGGCCGAGCGGGCCCTTCACGGCTCGTGAGCTGAGCGGTGGGCGCGCGTGGCCCTTGGCGACCGGCGGGCAGAGCGGCGAGTTGACGGGCTTCGCCCTCGGCGCGCGCACGCTCGTGTGGGGACAGGTCGCCGCAGGCGTCGACTCAGCAGGAAGCGTCCTCGCCGCCTCCGTCGACGGAGGCGCGACGCGCCCCGTGGCGGCCGGCGTCGCAGGGCTCGTCGGTCCTGCCTTCGACGGCCGGACCGCCGTCTGGGCAGAGCGTGACGACGCCGCCTCCGGCTACCGCATCCGGGGGCGTCGCCTCGGCGATGGCCCCGCCTTCACCATCGCCGCGGTCCCCGGCCCCGTCACAGAGGTCGCGGTGAGCGGCGGCGTGGCGGCGTGGCTCGCGACCGTCGCAGGCGCCGTCCGGGTTGAGACCACGGAGCTGCCGCAGTGAACTGGCAGCACCGGGCGATCACCGGGCGACCCCGCCCCAGCGCCGCCCGAGACCGGTTCCTCCTGCTGCTGCTCGTCCAGTTATGGCTGCTCAACGTCGCCGACCTCGCGCTGACCCGCCACGCGATGTGGCTCGGCTTCGCCACCGAGTCGAACGACATCATGGACTTCTTCCTCCGGGCCGGAACGGCACAGGCGCTGGCCTTCAAGCTCGGCATCGTGACGGTGGGCGCGGTGCTGCTCTGGCGCCTGCGAGCACACCGCTCGGCGACCGTCGCCGCGGTTCTGCTCACCGCCGTGCTGGCCGCCGTGGTCACCTACCAGGTCTGGTGGGTGCTGAGCCTGTGAAGGCAGACGACGACGCCGGTCCATCTCGTTGTCACGCCCCGCGCCGGGTGCTACTCTGCGCTCAACACCGAGGATGCCCGGATGAAGGTCGCGTGAGAGTCCGCCGCTCAGCGGAGCGAGCGGGCGCCGAAGGGGCAAGGACGGCGCCGGACGCGTCGCCGAAACTCTCAGGCCACCGGAACGCGACTCTACGGGCCCCCTGAAGCGACGGGCGCTCGTCGCCCCCACCGCGGACAGGGTGATGGGTCTCATCACCCTGTCCTTCGTCGTCCAGGAGGTGTGTGCATGAGCCGGCGCGAGTGGAGAGTCGTGAACAAGGGCGGATCACGCCGAGTCATGGTGAGCAAGGAGCTGCCGGGCGACCGCTGGCTCCAGATCCTCACCGCCGCCGACTGCCGCGTCGAGATCGCCCAGGGCGACGACATCCTCGGGGCGGACGAGCTCAACGCCGCCTTCGGCGATCACGTGGACGCCGCCATCGGCCAGCTCACGGAGGCCTGGTCCGCCCCGCTCCTCGAAAGCCTCAAGACCGCCGGAGCCGCGATCTACAGCCAGTTCGCGGTCGGCTACGACAACGTCGACGTTGCCGCGGCGACGAGCTGCGGCCTGCCGGTCGGCAACACCCCCGGCGTCCTCACCGAGACCACGGCCGAGCTTGCGGTCGCCCTCACCTTCGCCGCCGCGAGGCGCGTCGTCGAGGGCGATCGCCTGATGCGCGCCTGCAAGTACCACGGCTGGCTGCCGCGCATGCTGCTCGGCTCGCTCCTCTACGGCGGCACTCTCGGCGTCGTCGGCGCCGGGCGCATCGGAGAGGCGTACGCGCGCATGATGGTCGAGGGTCACAAGATGGACGTCGTCTACTACGACGTGCGCGCCAACGACCAGCTCGAGCGCTACGTCGCCGACTACGGCGCCTTCCTTGCGGCGCGCGGCGAGCAGCCGGTCCACTGCCGACGCGCAGGGAACCTGGAGGAGCTTCTCGGCGCCGCGGACGTCGTCAGCATCCACGCCGCGCTCACCGAGCGCACACGTCACCTGGTCGGCGCGCGCGAGCTCGCCGCGATGAAGGAGACCGCGGTGCTGGTCAACGCCAGTCGCGGCCCGCTGATAGACGAGGCCGCGCTGGTCGCCCACTGCCGCACCCATCCGTGTTTCCGTGCCGGCCTCGACGTCTACGAGCACGAGCCCAGCATGGCGCCGGGCCTCGCCGACCTCGACAACGTCGTCATCGTGCCTCATCTGGGATCGGCCACAACCTGGACGCGCGAGGGCATGGCGACGTTGGCCGCGGCCAACGCCGCGGCGGTCATCCAGGGTCTACCGGTGTG
Source organism: uncultured Actinomycetes bacterium (assembly GCA_963709345.1). GTDB lineage: Bacteria > Actinomycetota > Thermoleophilia > UBA2241 > UBA2241 > CAIXSE01. The sequence continues at coordinate 139,712 of CAVPVX010000010.1, read as the reverse complement.
GCCGCCGATCGCCGGGCGCGACGACGTCGCGCCCTTCCTCGACGACCCCGAGCCGCCGGCAGCGGCGCCCAGCATCGTCAACGCGGACGAACTGGGCCTCCCGAGGTGGAGGGCGTGACACCACAGCCGCGCGCCCAGGTGCCCAGATGACCGGCGGGTGGCGCGCGGCGGCGAACGGCGACCCGCTCACGCCGCGCGCCCTCTTACGCTCGCTGTTCGGCGCCGCGGTCGCGGCGGCCGACCCCGACAAACTGCTGGCCGGGCGGCTTCCGCAGATCCCTGCCGGCCGGACGGTGGTCGCCGGCGCCGGCAAAGCCGCGGCCGCCATGGCGCGGGCCGTCGAACGCGAGTGGGACGGCCCTCTCGAGGGCCTCGTCGTCACCCGCTACGGCCACGGCATACCGTGCGTGCGCATCGCGGTCGTGGAAGCCGCGCACCCAGTGCCGGACGCGGCCGGCCGAGCCGCGGCCGGCACGATCCTCGAGGTCGCCGGCGGCCTCTCCGCCGGCGACCTCCTGCTCTGCCTCGTCTCGGGCGGCGGCTCAGCTCTGCTGGCGCTGCCGGCCGAGGGCGTCTCTCTCGACGACAAGCGCGCCGTAAGCTCCGCCCTGCTCCGGAGCGGCGCCGCCATCGACGAGATGAACTGCGTGCGCAAGCACCTTTCGGCGATCAAGGGCGGTCGCCTCGCCGCCGCAGCCCACCCCGCACGCGTCGTCACGTACCTGATCAGCGACGTGCCCGGCGACGACCCTTCGGTGATCGCCTCCGGGCCGACCGTGCCCGATCCGACGACGTTCGCCGCCGCCCTCGACGTGCTGGAGAAGTACGAGGTCGCCGCGCCTCCGGCGGTTCGCGAGCACCTGCGCGCCGGCGCCGCGGGCTCGGTGGCCGAGACCCCGAAGCCCGCCGATCCGGCGTTCGCCGGCGACGAGGTCGTGATGCTCGCGACGGCTGACGACGCACTCGAGGCGGCGGCTGGCTGCGCCCGCGCCGCCGGCCTCGACGTCGTGACTCTCGGCGGCGACCTCGAGGGAGAGGCCCGCAACCTCGGCGGGGCGCACGGCGCCCTCGCGATCGCGTGCGCGCGCGGCGGAGAGGCGGCGCTCGTCGCGCTGCGCGAAGCGGTTGCGCGTGGCGTCGCGCACATCGAGGGCTCGATCCTCACCGGCCCGCAGAGACCGCTCGTGCTGCTCTCCGGCGGCGAGACGACCGTCACCGTGTCCGGGTCCGGCCGCGGTGGCCGCAATGTCGAGTACCTGCTCGGCCTGGCGCTCGCGCTCGACGGACACCCGGGCGTCTCGGCGATCGCCTGCGACAGCGACGGCATCGACGGCAGCGAAGACAACGCCGGGGCGATCGTGACGCCGGGTACTCTCGCCCGGGCCCGCGACGCCGGCGCGGACCCCGTCGCGATGCTGATCGCCAACGACGCCTACGGCTTCTTCGCGGCCATCGGCGACCTCGTCGTCACCGGCCCGACCCGCACCAACGTCAACGACTTCCGCGCGATCCTCGTGGAGTAGTCACCCGGACTGATCCACGGCGCCCTTGCCTGTCCCGAATCATGCCATCATACTGGCATAGATACCATCAGTGACGAAGTGAGGCGCACCATGATCCGCATGCAGATCCAGTTCACCGAGTCCGCGGTCGAGGCGTTGCGTCGCCAAGCCTCTGAGCGTCAGGTCTCGATCTCGGCTGTGGTGCGCAACGCCGTCGATGAGAGCTTGCTGCGGCAGCGCCCCGGTGTCAGCCTCGACGAACGCAGGCGCAGAGCCAAGGCGGCCTGCGGCCGCTTCCGCTCGGGGCTTGGCGACGTCTCCGTGCGCCACGACGACTACTTCGCAGATTCCATCGACGAATGACTGTGTTCGTCGACACCACCGCTCTGTACGCTCTCCTCGACATCGGCGACGTCGGTCACGAGCTCCTTCGCCCCGCTTGGGACAGCGGTATCGACGACGGCGAGGGCTTTGTGACCAGCAACTACGTCGTACTCGAGACGACCGCCCTGACGCAGCGGCGTCTCGGCGTGGACGCGGTCCGCACACTCATGGACGACATGCTCCCCATGGCCGAGATCCACTGGGTCACCGATGCGGATCACGCGCTCGGCCTGCAAGCGCTGCTGACCGCACGGCGGCGTCGCCTCAGTCTCGTGGACTGCGTGAGCTTCGCGGTGATGCGCCGCCGTGAGATCGACCGCTATCTCGGCCTCGACCCGCACTTCGACGAGCAGGGCTTCACGCGGTACGCACCCCGGAGCTGAAGGCCGGCAGCACGCGCACGACGGGGGCGGGGTGGCCCTTCCGGCCGCCTCGCCCCCGTCGCATCATCTCCACCGGCGCCGCTCGGGCGCCCCCGGGCCACTCGTGTCGCGGCCGCTCAGGCCGTCTCAGACCCCGGCCGGCAGATTCGAGAGCCGGTCCTTCACGATCTTCGTCGCCGTGGCGATCACCTCGAGGCTGCGGTCGACCTCGGCCTTGGTGTGCGCCGTGCTCGCGAAGAAGCGCTCGAAGTTGAAGTTGTGGAAGTACACGCCGCGCATCTGGCACTCGGCCTGCAGCATGCCGAAGAACCGGGTGTCGCTGGCCCGGGCCTGCCGGTACTTCGTGACCGGGCCTTCCTGGCCGAAGAACACCTGCCACATCGGCCCCACCTGGCTGATGTACGCGGGCACGCCGTTCTCGGTGAAGATGCCGCGCATGCCCTGGACCATCGCGTTGGCGATCGAGTTGAGGTGGCCGTACACGCGCTCGCGGTCGTTGATCAGGATGTCGAGCGCGGCGTTCATGCCGGCCAGCGTCATGGGGTTGCCGCTGTAGGTGCCGCCGTGGAGCACGGTGCCGTCGGCCTCGAGTGCCATGATCTCCTTCTTGCCGCCGAAGGCCGCCGCGCCGGGCGTGCCGCCTCCGACCGCCTTGGCGACGCAGGTGATGTCCGGGGTGACGCCGTACAGCTCCTGGGCGCCCCCGAGCGAGACCCGGAAGCCGGTGATGATCTCGTCGAAGACGAGGAGCACGCCGTTATCGTCGCAGATGCGGCGCAGGCCCTCGAGGAAGCCGGGGACCGGCGGGATGATGCCGGCGTCGGCGAGGATCGGCTCCGCGAGCACACAGGCCAGCTCGTCGCGGTTGCGCCTGATGACCGTCTCGACGGCGTCCAGATCGTTGAAGCAGCCGATGACCATCGTGTCGTCGAGTGCCTTGGGAATGCCGGCCGAGGACGGCTGGACGCGCGGAAAGCGCTCGGTGCCGGCCGCCCCCATCGCCGTGATGTGCGAGTAGGCGTGACAGTCGAGGAAGCCGTTGTAGCTCCCCTCCCACTTCATGATCTTGTCCTTGCCCGTGTAGGCACGCGCGAGGCGGATCGCCGCTTGGGTCGCCTCGCTGCCGGAGTTGGCGAAGCGCACCTGGTCGATGCCGGGCACCGCCTGGATGATCTTGCGGCCGACCTCGTAGTCCAGCTCGTGCGGGAAGGTGTAGAGCATGCCGCCCTGGGTGATCTGGGCGACGATCGAGTCGAGGATCGGCTTGGGGCGGTGGCCGAAGATCATGGGGCCGTAGCCGATGCACCAGTCGATGTAGGCGTTGCCGTCCACGTCGAAGAAGTAGGCGCCCTCGCCGCGCTCCATGACGATCGGGCGCGTACCGATGAGGCGCGCGTAGCTGGATTCGCCGCCGGAGACGACCTGCTGGCACTTGGCGAACATCTCGCGCGTCTTGACGAGGTGACTGTCGTCGATGAGGTTGGCTGCCATCGAGGTGGTCTCCTTGAAGCGGCCGGGCGCGGCATCCGCGGGTGCGAAGCCAAGTCACCGGGAGTTGCGCGCAGTCTACCGGATTGACGCGTGCCGGTGAACGTCAGACGACCGACGAGGGGGCGGTGGAGTGTGCGACCCTGCCAGCGCCGGGCGGCAGCCAAGTCGCGTCTTGCAGGCTGTCGAAGCGCTCGATGATGCGGAGAGCGCGAACAGAGCGTCCTCAGACGACGCCGGGCGTACGCGAAAAGGGGCGAGGCGATCCCGCAGGATCGCCCCGCCCCACAAGCAAGACGCGTCTAGCGGAGTGCTCGAGCGACCTCGGCTTCGTCGGGCGTCTCGAAGTTCACTTCGTGCATCGGCGGACTCTGCGTCTGTGTGGCCAGCGACACGATCACCATGACCACCACCGAAACGACCGGCGGGATCATGGTATCGATGCCGGCCCACTCCACCGGAATGGTGTAGTAGAGCACCAGACGCAACACGCTGCCGACGATGACGGCCGTCACGGCGCCGTACGCGTTGGCCTTCTTCCAGTACATCCCCAGGATCAGGGGCGCGACGCAGCCGGCAAAGACCACGTCGAACGCGAGGACGAGCAGCATGCCCGGCTCAGGCCGATAGTAGGCGAGCGTGATGGCCGCCGCGAACGTGGGGATGAGCATGAGTCGCGCGTACCACAGCAGCTTCTGGTCTGCCTTGTGCCAGTCGGTCGACTCCATGACCTCCAGGAAGTCCTTGCCCTCGGCCTTGGCCTGCCTGCGGATCCTCGGCAGGAAGATGTTCCTCTGCATGATGTTCCGGGCGAAGACGGCGGAGATTCCGAGAGAGCCACCGTTGGCGGTGGACAAGCCGGCGCCGAGGATGCCGCCGAGAACGAAGAGGCCCAGGAGGAACGGCAACGATGCGGTCGCAATAGTGATGATTACCGACCGCGGGTCGTCCACGCCGCCGGGGATCAGCTTGAACGCCATCAGGCCCATGAGAGAAGCGCAGAAGCCGACGACGAGCGTCATGACGCCGGCAAAGAAGCAGCCTCTCCGCGCCGTTTCCGGGCTCTTGGCGGAGAAGATGCGCTCCATGAAGTCCAGTGCGACGATATCGCCGATCGCCAGCGCCAGGATGCCGGCCCAGACGACAAGCGCGCCGTCGTCGAACGACGTCAGGCCGGCCATGCTGAAGTACCCGTCCGGGATCACGGCGGCGTACTCGGACCAGCCACCGCCGTCGACGACCAGCCAGATCGTCCCCACCACGAAGGCGATGAACGCCGGATACAGCTGCACGATGTCGGTCGCGGCGCACGAGAAGAGCCCGCCGCTGACGGTGTAGGCCATGATGATCAGGCTGATGATGATGAGTGACGGGACGTAGCCTACGCCGAAGATGATGTGGATGATCCAGGCACAGCCCGCCAGGTTACCGGCCACGAGGATGATGAAGCTCACGGCCATCAGCACGGAGACGATGACCTCTGTCGCGCTGCCGTAGCGCCGGTAGTAATAGTCGGGCAGCGTCATGAGGTTCATCCGGTTCAGCGGCTTGGCGAACCAGATACCGGTGATGAACAGGCAGAGGGCCAGGCCCAGCGGGAACTGGAACCCCCACCAGAAGCCACTGCCGTAGGCGGCACCAGTGTTCCCCAGCGTGGCGTTGGCATCCAGCGCCTGGGCGAACAGCATCGTTCCGATGATGAAGAATGGCAGCGACTTGCCGGCGATGATGAAGCGCTTACCGCTCTTACGTACGAGGAAATACGTGGACATACCGACTATGGCGAAAAAAGCGATGAGCAGGAAAAGGCCGATTTCGAACTTATCCACTGGTCAAACCCCCTTCGATTATCCCATGGCACCCTGTTTGCATCACGATCTCCCCCTCGTCCGCCCGGTGGCGGATCTATCCCCTGCCGACACCGAGCGCATGCTGAATGAGTACGGAAGACAACGATACGGAACGCGGCCGAAGATGGCCGCACGCGGCATGCGTGCGCGATCGCCGTTCAAAGCCGGTAACGACCGGCTACGCGCAGCGGTCGTGCACGGGCGCCGCACAAGCCCCGAGAGCCCTCTCCCGGGGAAGAGCGCGGGTCGTGCCGTTTGGCGTGGGGCCCGCATGTTTCCCCTTGTCCTTGGGGGACAACGCTGCTTGGATGCAGCACAGGAGGGCGCCACGTGCGGCGCCCTCCTGTTCTGCGCGATTCGACTCAGTATCCCTTTACCTGCTTCGGGAAGTAGTCCACACACTCGGACTCGCGGTGGACGTCCAGGGTGGTGCAGTGCAGCGCCCCACCGAATGGAATGACCTTCTCGTACGGGATCGGCACGACGTCGAAGCCGAGCTTCTCAAGCTGCTCGCAGTACGCCGTCTCGCCGGCCTCGACGAACACGGTCTTCTCGTCGAACGAGAAGGTGTTCATCGAGATCCAGGACTTACCCTCGTAGAGGCCGGTCAGGAAGACGTCGTTCTTGTGGACGCGCGTCGGGCGTGCGGCCTCGATCATCTCCCAATCGTTGAGCTTGAAGAGCTCGAAGACCTCAGGAGTGCGCGGCTTCCAGTCCGGGTTGGTCATGACGAGACCCGGGCGCAGCGGCACGAAGTTGACGTCGATGTGCCACGGATGGAAGTTCTCCGGCTTCTGCTTGGACGGATCCATCGGCGTGTCGAACGTGATGTGGTGCAGCCGCAGGCCGAGGGAGGCGAACATGCGCTTCAGCCAGTCTACGCCCTTCTTGTTGGTCACGCAGGAGATCTGGTGGAAGCAGTCCTTGCCGAAACGCATGGTGTCGGCGGAATCCCAGAGGGCTTCCTTCTCAGCGAGCTGGAACTCGGAGTTGTAGAGGCGGTCGCGCTTCTCCTCGTCGGTCCACACGTTCTCGTAGTAATGGTAGTAGTCCGGCGCGCCGGTGCCGGAGATGTTCACGTACGACTCGTCGGTGAGCATCGGGAACGGCGCGGAGAAGTGCACAGCCTCGGGATCTTCCTCGCAGTAGCGCTCGAAGATCGGCCGGAGGTTGAAGCGCTCAAAGACGCGGGAGCGGCGGACCGTCGTGGCGTCGATGATGTAGTTGCCGTGGATCGTGGTGACGTCGCGGACGTTGTTCACGCCGTGCGCGCCCTCATGGACCCAGCCGAGCGGCGAGCAGAGGGGCTTGTTCATCATGAAGGGCTGGATGTCGATGCGCTCGACGATGGCGCCGCGCTTCTCGATCTGGGCGACGAAGTAGTCCATCTGCTCGTTGGCGGCGTCGACCATTTCCTGCGGGAACGGGCCGTGCGAGCCGAGCGGGTACCCGCCATTCGGCAGGTCGTAGAACCAAGCCGGCTCGGGAGCCGGAACGTTGGTCCCCTCCGGACGCCCGATGATCACGCGCTTGAGTGGCGACCACTCATCCCACGACTTGACGATAGTAGGCATATCTTCACTCCTCTGGTAGGGGCATTTGGGTCAGTGCGCTGCCGAGGCAGTACCGTCAGTCTCGGAGGCACTTGGACTAGTCAGCAAGCTACCGCGCATGAACCTCCTTGTTGTTGCCGCCGCGTCGTCCGCAAGATGAGAAATCTTCATTGAGACGCTGTAACGCTGATATTCTACCAGTCGACTGTAGAGTGTCAATCGGTCCTCCGGGCGCCTTTTTCCTAGGCGGACCGCTACACGTGAGGTCGAAGGGATGCATGAAGACGACAAAACCTACCGAACAATTGGAGAGTTGAGCAGAGCCGTCGGCGTGAGTCCTCAGACGCTGCGAAACTGGGAGCGGCGAGGCTTGATCTCGCCGCACAGGAGCGCGGGTGGACAGCGGCTCTACGACGCGGAGTGCTACCGCAGGGTACGCCAGGTGGTCGGACTGCGGCGCCAGCATGGGTGGAACGCGGCCGCCATGCTCAGCTCCGGGACGCTTTCGGCACCGAAGCAGAATCCCGACGCAGGCGACTCGTCGTTGGGCGCCAGAGTGCGGCACATACGCCTGTCCCGCGGTCTGACCCTCCAGGCGCTGGCGGCCGATGCCGAGCTGTCCGAGTCGTTCCTGTCCAGTCTCGAGCGCGGCGAGTCTGGCGCATCGGCGACGACCATGGCGCGGATCGCCGACGCGCTCAATCTGCCCCAGAGCGTCTTCTCCAGCGGACCGCAACCCGCCGACAGGCACGTCGAACGAGCAGCAAGCCGTCGGGGAATCTCGTTGGCAGGTGGCGTCAGATACGAAGAGCTTGCCGGGCTCGGCCACTGTATGGAGCCCGCTCTCATCATCGCGCCGGCAGGATCGGGCAGCGGCGGGTATCTCTCGCGTCGCTACGAGACGTTCGTGTTCGTCACGGAGGGCTGGTTCGAGTTCCGTCTCGTCACGGGCGAAAGCATTGAAGAGGCCGCTCTTCTGGGCCCCGGCGACTCGATCATGCTGCCTCCCGGCACTCCGTGGACATGGAGCAACCCGACCGACACCGAGGCGCATGCGGTACACGTCGAGATGATAGGAGCACCGTCGTGTTCCAGCACCTCCGAATAGCGCCCCGACGGTCCGTGTCGAGCGGATGGCTGGGTCTCACCTCCTGGGAAGCGAGTCAGTGCGAACGGGATCGGCACCCCTGGAGTCGGTGTCTTCTCTCCTCCCCGCGCACTCTCCGCTGACGGAGGGAACGGGCGACGGTCACCCGCCTCCCGCTCCCTCTTGTACGATCCCGGCTCGCAAGGGCCATTCGCGATTCGGCCGCTGATCCTCCCCTTGCCTCGCCTTGTCGACAGCCGCTACTCGGTCCGTGGGTCGTCGTCAGGGACGATGGTGGTCCCAGCCTCACCGGCCATCGCCTGGACCACTTCGGTCAGGCTGCCGATGACTGCCGTCCCCCCGCCCTCCACGAACCGCATGCATGCCTTCACCTTGGGGCCCATGGAGCCGGCCTTGAAGTGTCCGTCGTCAGCGTATCCCTGCATCTCGGTGAGACTCACGATGCCAAGACCACGCTGGTCCGGGGTGTTGTAGTCAACGTAGGCCTGAGACACGTCGGTGAGAATGAGAAGCGCGTCAGCGGCCACTTCCTTGGCAAGCAGTGCCGCAGCCAGGTCCTTGTCGATGACTGCCGCGATGCCCGATAGTGTGCCATCCTTGGCGCGCACCACGGGAACGCCGCCCCCGCCGGAGCAGATGACACAGATACCGTCGTCGACCATGTCGACGATCGCTTTGCGAGGGACGATCTCCACGGGTTCGGGGCTAGGAACCACGCGCCGCCAGCCCCTGCCGGCGTCTTCCCGCATGACGTGGCCCTGCTCAAGCATCATCTTCTTTGCCTCGTCCTCAGAGTAGAACGCGCCGACCGGCTTGGTCGGGTTCTCGAACGCCTGGTCTGTGGCGCTCACGGCAACTTGCGTAAGCACTGTGACGACCGGCACGGAGATGTGCCGCTTCAGGAAGTGATTCAAGAGGGTCTGCTCGAGCATGTAGCCGATCTCGCCCTGGCTCTCGGCGCCGCAGACATCCATCGGCATCACCGGTACAGTCCCTGCGGCGAGCGCATTCTGCACGAGAAGATCACCGACCTGGGGGCCGTTGCCGTGGGTGAGCACGACGCGCCAGCCGCCCTCGACAAGATCGGTGATGCAGCGCATAGCGCCATCGACATTCACAAGCTGCTCTTCGAAGGTCCCGATCTGCCCCGGCTGCAAGATCGCATTGCCACCGAGGGCAATCACTACTGTCTTTCCGCGTTCGCCTGAGTTCTGAGGCACGTTACCTGACTCCTTCACGAGGCTCATGCGATCACTGCTGCCATGATCGCCTTTTGTGCGTGCAGCCGGTTCTCCGCCTGGTCGAAGACCACGGAGCGCGGCGAGTAGAGCACTTCTTCGGTGATCTCTTCACCCCAGTGCGCCGGCAGGCAGTGCATGACCTTGGCCTGCGGGCCAGCGAGGCGTAGCAGGTCCATATTGACTTGGTAGTCGCGCAGGCCGGCGAGGCGGACGTCGTGGTCCGCCTCCTGGCCCATGCTCGTGAACGTGTCGGTGTAGATGACGTCCGCGCCCTTGACGGCGGTCTTGAGATCACTCGTGAGCTCGATGGTCGCACCGGTCGCCTTGGCGTCCTCGCGGGCCCGTTCGATGATCGCAGTGTCGGGCCGATACCCGGCTGGTGAACAGATCACGACATGCATCCCTGTCTTCGCGCCCACCTCCGCCAGGGAGTGGGCGACGTTGTTGCCGTCGCCTGAGTAGACCACCCTGACGCCCTCGAGGCGGCCGACGTGCTCGCGGATCGTGAGTGCGTCCGAGAGTGCCTGGCACGGGTGATGCAGGTCGGTGAGCCCGTTGATGATCGGGATCTGCCCGTAGGCCACGAGGTCCTCGACGTCCTTGTGGGCAAAGGTGCGGATCATGATGCAATCCACGTAGCGGCTCATCGCGTTGGCCGTGTCCTTGATGGTCTCCCCGACGTGAAGCTGGATGTCGTTGGCGTTGAGGAACATGGCCTGGGCGCCGAGCTGGGCGATGCCGACCTCGAAGCTCACCCGGGTGCGCGTCGAGGTCTTCATGAAGATCATCGCGACAGTGCGTCCGGCAAGCAGTGGCGTCAGCTCACGGCGCTTCCGCGCTCCCTTGAACTCCGTGGTCAGATCGAGCAACGCGGTGATTTCAGCTGGTGTGAACTCGTGGATCGTGAGGAAGCTGCGACCGGTGAGATCGAGTTCGGAGATGCATTGATTCAACGGGGTAGACAAGCAACCCTCCCTTGACGGGATAGTTGGCTGAACTGGTGAGCCGCCGCAACAGACGGCTCGGCGGCGGCCGGTTGTTCCGCAAACCGGCCGCCGCCGAAATGCTACGAGCGGCTCCTAGATGAACTTGCGCTCGCGCAAGATGTCCTCAAGCGTCGGGCTGCCGATCTCCTGGAGGTCGTACTTGACCTGCACCGCGGGGATCTTGATGTTGATGATGCGGCGAAGATCCATCGGCGTACCGATGACGATCACGTCGGCACCGGAGTTGTTGATCGTGGTCTCCATGTCGTTGAGCTGCTCCTGCGAGTAGCCCATCGCCGGAAGAAGCACGCCGATGTTCGGGTACTTCTCGAAGGTGGAGGTGATCTCGCCGACGGCGAACGGACGCGGGTCGATGAACTCGGCGGCACCGAGCTGCCTGGCGGCCACGGTGCCGGCGCCGTACTTCATCTCGCCGTGCGTGAGCGTCGGGCCGTCTTCGACCACGAGGACGCGCTTGCCCTGGACGAGCTCGGGCTTGTCGACGGTGAGCGGCGAAGCGCCCATGATGATACGTGCGTCGGGATTGACCGAGCGCACCGCCTCGAGCTCGGCCTGGATGCCGGCGGCATCTGCGGAGTCGACCTTGTTGAGCACGACGACGTCGGCGAGCCGAAGGTTGACCTCGCCGGGATAGTACCTGAGGCCGTCACCCGGACGATGCGGGTCGGCGACGGTGATGTACAGGTCGGGCTTGTAGAAGGAGAAGTCGTTGTTGCCGCCATCCCAGAGGATGATGTCGGCTTCCTTCTCGGCCTCGCGCACGATGGCCTCGTAGTCGACGCCGGAGTAGATCACGTTGCCGGCCGTGACGTGCGGCTCGTACTCTTCCATCTCCTCGATGGTGCAGTTGTTCTTGGCGAGGTCCTCGACCGTGGCGAAGCGCATGCACTTCTGGGCGACCAGGTCGCCGTAGGGCATGGGGTGACGGATGCTGACGACCTTCTTGCCGGCGGCGCGCAGGGTGGTCTGGATCTTGCGCGTGGTCTGGCTCTTGCCGGCGCCGGTACGCACGGCGCAGACCGCGATCACCGGCTTGGTGCTCTTGACCATGGTGTGCTCCGGGCCGAGCAGGCGGAAGTCGGCGCCGAGGGAGTTGACGAGAGCCGAGCGATGCATGACGTACTCATATGGTACGTCCGAGTACGCGAACACGACCTGGTCGACGGCGAACTTCTTGACGAGCTCGGGCATTTCCGACTCGTCGTAGATGCGGATGCCGTCGGGATAGAGCTTGCCGGCGAGCCCAGCCGGGTACTTGCGGTCGTTGATGAACGGGATCTGCGTGGCGGTGAACGCCACGACTTCGTACGCCTCGTTGTCGCGGAAGTACGTGTTGAAGTTGTGGAAGTCGCGTCCGGCGGCTCCCATGATCAGGACTTTGGTTCGCTCAGCCATGGTCACTCCTGTGGTAGCAGGTGTCTATACGTGCCTCTTTGCAGCGCCGCTATTCTACCAGTCGACTGTAGAGTGTCAAACGGTCCTCCGGAGGCCGTTTTCCTAGGCGGACAGCTACACGTGAGGGCGGTGGGATGCACGAAGACGACAATACCTACCGAACAATTGGAGAGTTGAACAGAGCTTGCGTTCTCTCTGCCATGCTCACTCCTGTCGCTGCAGGTCCCTCCGCATGGTCGCTCAAGAGCAGAGCCGCAAGTCCACGGCGCTCGGCGCGGTTCTCAGAGGGTGAAAAGGCATTGCGGCGGCTCCAGGACTCTCGCCCTGCGGCTGCGTCAGAAGAACGTTCCGGAAGGAACCGGCCCGTGGGCCACGGCGGGGGAGCCGCGAGCGCGCTGGGGCGAGACCCGGGGTCAGGTGAAACAACCGCCGCCGTCAGCGCCGCTTCGGGCCAGCTCCTCCCGGAGCGTGAGTCAACTGACCATCAGTACCCTTCGATCTGGTTGGGGAAGTAGTCCTCGCAGTCCCCATCACGGTAGACATCGAGCGTGGTGCAGTGGAGCGCCCCGCCGAATGGCGTGACCTTCTCGTAGGGGATTGGAACGACTTCGACGCCGAGCTTGTCGAGCTGCTCGCAGAAGGCCGTCTCGTGCGACTCCACGCAGATGGTGTTCGGGCCGAGCGAGAAGGTGTTCATGGAGATCCATGACTTCTGCTTGTACACATCGTACAGGCAGCACGGGATCTGGTGCACCCAGGTCGGCTCGGCGGCCGGAATCAACTCCCAGTCGTTCTTCTTCATGAGTTCCCAGAACTCCGGGGTGAAGGGGATCTTGACCGGGTTGTAGAGGGCGAGACCGGGACGAATCGGCGTGACGGCCTGCTAGTGGCTTCCCGCAGTCATCACCGTACTCACGGCGATGAGACTGAGGATCTCCCACGCGACCGTCGCCGCAAGCATCGCCGTGAGATAGGAGCTGTCGAGGTCGGGCACCACCTCGACGACATCCGCACCGATGATATGCAGGCCGCGACACGCCCGCAGCAACTCCAGCGCCTGCATCGACGACGGGCCACCACACACGGGGGTGCCCGTGCCCGGAGCGTACGCCGGGTCGATGAAGTCGATGTCGAACGTGAGGAAAGCCTTGCCGCGAGCACGTTCGACAGCCGTCTTGACCGCGCCCACGCCGAGACTGGCCAGTTCGGTCCAGCGCACGACATGGAAGCCCAGGGCACGAGCCTCTTCATGGTCATTCGGTCCGGCGAGCCCGCCCCGCATGCCCATCAGAGTCGAGCGGGACGCGTCGACGAGTCCCTCCTCGCAGGCGCGACGCAGGACTGTACCGTGGGTGTACTTCTCGCCGAAGTAGTCATCACGAGTATCGCAGTGAGCGTCGAACTGGATGACTGCAAGCGGACCGCGCGTCGCGGCGGCTGCCCGCAGCTCCGCGAGCAGCACGCTGTGATCTCCACCGAAGCCAATCGGTATCACGCCCGCTTCATGCAGCACGCCCAACGACCCGGACATCTTGTCGAGCGATGCTACTGTCGCGCCGGGCACGATCGGGGCGTCGCCATAGTCGATCACCGAGAGCCGTTCGAACACCGAGACGCCCTGCTCCGGGTTGAAGTCCGGGCGAAACGCCAGAGAGCCGTCCCGGATGGCTTTTGGCCCGAATCGTGCTCCCACGCGAAACGACACGCCGGTGTCGAACGGCAAGCCCACCGCCGCCACATCCACGCCCTCGAGGTTCGTCGTGTGCGGCAAACGCAGGAACGTGGAGATCCCCGCGAAGCGCGGCGTCGCCGATGGGTCTGCGGGCCCGTAGCCCCTCACTGGAGCCTCCTCTCGTCGGGTGGGGGAGTCGGGCATGTCACGTTCGATCCTCCTCGTCGCAGCGTCTTGCGACTATGAGTCATCCTGCTGTGCAAGAGCAAGTGCCGTGCGTGCGGAGTGAGATCGCTCGACACACGCCGCCGAACGCGGCGCCGGCGCCGCGGGCTCCCACAATCGTCACAGCACTTGCGTCATCCCACAGTCGCATGCCGGGAGCCGCGAGAGGTGCGGTGACCTCGGGGGAATCGTCGCGCGCGTTGCCACTCAGCATCTCGCCCGCCGAGCGTTGGACGCACGCGAGAGCGCTTGGGCCCGCACCCACGTAGTCACCGACGGCCGACACTCGCTGCGGAACGCCCGGCCAGTGGTCGCGCTCGTCCACAGACCCTTGTACGCCCCAGGGAGACGAGTGCACGCGCCTGGATGTTCCACTCGCACGGCGCGTCGAACTCGCGGTCGAGGACGGCGCGGGGTGCCACCGCCAAGGCCGAGTACGTACGGATACACTGCACTCGCCATCGTCCGCAGCGAGGTCTCGGCGAACGGGCACCGCACGCGGGGCGCCTCGTTCATGCCGCAGCTGCGGAGAGGACGCCCGATGAAGCCTCAGACGCAGAAGGGACGCAGATGACCGGGAGGGAGAGGTTCACCAAGGCTCTTCGACTGCTCGACCCGCCCGACAGGGTGCCCGTCGCGCCTCCCTTCCAAGGCTACTGGGCTCTCGACGCCTTCGGCTTGTCGACCCCCGAGTCGTTGGCTCATCCTGAGAGGGCAGCCGCAGCCATCGTCAATGCACAGGCAGCCTGTCCCTTTGACGCGATCGAGATCGTCTGGGATTGGTTCGCCTTCGTCGACCTGCTTGGCTGCACTTCCCGGATCACCGAGGTTGGGAGCCCCAGTGTCATCGAGCCTGCGCTTCATTCACTTGATGAGGTGGCGGACCTCGTCCTCGTGGACACGAGCGCAAGCTCCCGCGTGCAGTCGTCTCTGATCGCTGCCGAGGCGCTCCTGGAGGAGCTTGGCGATGAAGTGTTCTGCTACGCCTCGCTCCCTCTGCCCTTCACGCTGGCGGGTCACCTGCGCGGGATGACCGACCTGATGACGGATCTGATCGAACACGCCGACGAGGTCCACCGCTTGATCGAGTTCTCGACCGAGGTCATCGTGCGGCATCTGCAGCTGTACGCGGACCTCGGGGTCCACGGGTTCGTCCTCAGCGACCCCACCGCGTCCGGCGACCTGATATCTCCACGACACTACGCGGAGTACGCAGCTCCGTCCACGAGGACTGTCGTCGAGGCGCTCCAGAAGGTGGACTTGCCGTCGATCCTGCACGTGTGTGGCAAGACCGCCAAGATCCTCACGCTCGCAGCGGACACGGGTGCGACGGCTTTCAGCTTCGACGCGTCGGTGGATACGGCCGTCGTGAAGGAGGCCATCGGCGCCTCCGTCTGCCTGCTCGGTAACGTGGATCCCGTTGGGCTCCTTCTCGACGGCTCTCCCGAGACGGTGAGGGAAGCGGCCAGGTCGTGCGTGTCGAAGGGCTGGGCGGGTGGGGGCTTCGTGCTCGCGAGTGGCTGCGATCTGAGCCTCCATACTCCGATCGAAAACATCCGGGCCATGATCGAGGTCGGTCACGAGGCCCAGTACTGACGGAGCTCGGGGATACCTGAGACGGGGCCTTTTCAAGGCGTCATGCCGCTACATGTCACGCACGACGGACGCTGTCACCCGACCGCGAGCAGTGCCACCGCCACGCACGTGAGCGCCACACCCACGATCTGCACGCGCGAGAGCCGCTCGCGCAGAACGAACAGCCCGAGCAGCGCCGCCATGGTGCCGCTTCTTGCGAGACCACCACCGAGGCGACAGCGATGGGGCCGATGGTGATCGCCGCTGCAAGCGCCAGAAACGCAGCGGCATCGAAGACCCCCGCAAACGCCGCCCGGCGCACCAGGGCACGCGGCAGTCTCAGGCCGGCGAGCAGGAGCGTCACTGGGACGAGCACCACCATCGTGCCGAGGCGGCCGTAGGCGGCGAGCCCCACCGGGGGCAGTGCACTCGCCTCGACGAGGAGCAGCATGGTGATCGCGAAGAGCGCCGCTGAGAGCAGTGCCCAGCCGGCGGTGGCAGCGCGCCCGGCCGGCCGGAGCCGAAGAACCGGAAGCGCCGTCTTCCAGCCCGAGCACTGTCTCCTTCGGCAGCTTCTCCAGTGACGCCATCAGCCGGCGGCCGCGGCCCGGCTCGAGCGAGACGGCCTGCCTGGGGACGGTTGAGGTCTTGCGCATGCTCGACGTCGACGTCGTGTACCCCGGACACGGATGGCCGCTCGAGCGCGCCGGGCTCGTGGAGACAGCAGAGGGCTACCCGCGGGAGCGTGACGTGCCGAGCGTCGCCGGCCGGATGCGCCCGGGCGGAGCCGCTACTCGAGCCCCGCCGCGGCCAGCATCGTGACGGCCACGCACGTGAGGACGACGCCCACCAACTGAACCCGGCTCAGTCGCTCGTGCAGCACGACGAGCCCGATAACGACCGCCCAGGTCCCGGCCTGGGCAACAGTGACGGCTGCGATCGCCACCGGCCCCAGGCTGACCGCGAGCGCCAGTGCGACGAACGCGCCGGCGTCGACCACGCCGGCGACGGTCGCCCGCCGGCGGAACTCGCGCGGCAGCACAAGGCCGCCCGTGAACAGGGCCACCGGAACGACGATGAAGCAGGTGGCGACTTTTCCGACCGCGGCGAGAGAGACGGGCGGCAGCGCCGTGGCCTCGGCGAAGAAGAGAAGCGCGCCCGCGAACAGGACAGCGGAGAGCAGCGCCCAGCCGGCGCCGGCCGTGGCCCGGGTCCGGCGCCGCACACCCAAGGCGCTCTCCGGCGCGCGCTCGATCGAGGCCAACAACCCGCCGGCGACCGCCAGCGGGAGTCCGATCCAGGCGATCGGCGGCAATGTCTCGCCGAGCGCGATGGCGGCCACTGCGGCGAACCCGCCGGCAAGCGACCCCAGGGGCGTGACAACCGAGAGATCGCCAGTGGCCAGCCCCTTGAGGAGCGCGCCCAGCCCCAGGAACTCGAGCACGCCGCTGGCCGCCGCAAACCCGGCTGCGCGCCACTGCTCGTCGCCGCTGGGCAGCCCGTCGATGACGAGCGCGAGCGGCAGCAGTATCGCGACACCGACCAGCATCACCCACAGGAGCGCCGTCCACAGAGAGGCCGCGCGGACGATGCGTACGAGCAGGTAGTCGTGGACGGCGTAGCCAAGAGCCGACGCGAGACCGGATGCGACGGTGAGCATGCGGATACTCTACTAGACTACTCGGCCATTCCGTCCCGGCAGGCAGACCACAGCATGAAGAGGCGCGCCGAGCTCTTCGGCCGGCGCGCCCCTCTGCGATCCGTCA
Organism: uncultured Actinomycetes bacterium; assembly: GCA_963709345.1. Classification (GTDB taxonomy): domain Bacteria; phylum Actinomycetota; class Thermoleophilia; order UBA2241; family UBA2241; genus CAIXSE01. Next base: position 122,563 of record CAVPVX010000010.1, on the reverse strand, counting down.
GCTGCCGCCGCCGCCCGTCAGAAGTCGGTGCGACAAACGGTGAGGTCGGCGAAGTTACGCGGCGCCAAGTCCTTGTGCTTCTCGGCAATGGTGTCCGCGAGCGCGTCGAGGCGCGCGTAGTCCCCAGCCCGAGGCATGCCCTTGGCGAGTACCGGCTCGAGGTACTCGAGCTTGAGCTTGGGCATCATCCCCACCAGCGTCTCGACGGTCTTGCCGGCCCAGCCGTACGAGCCGACCACCGTCGCGAACTTGGCGCGCGGCCGCAGGGCGTTCGCCAGCGCGGCCGCGTACATCGCCAGCGGGTGCGGCCCGGTGAGCACCGTCGGCGTGCCGATCACGATGGTGCCGGCGTGGACCAGCGAGCTGGCGAGCTCGCCGGCATCGAGCGTGGTGAGGTCGAAGCGCTCTACGGAGACGCTGCGATCGGTGAGCGCGGCCGTGAGATGGTCCACCATCAGCCGCGTGCTGTCGTGCATGGTCACGTACGGGAGGCAGACGATGTTCTGCGGCTCTCCGCCCGCCCAGTCGCGGTACGCCTCGATGATGAAGCCGGGGTCGTCGTACACGGGGCCGTGGCTCGGCGCGACGATCTCGATGGGATACTGCGTGACCTTGTCGATGTTCTTGAGCACCTGGGCGCCGAACGGCATCATGATCTCGGCGTAGTAGCGCTTGGCGCCGTCGTACACCTCGTGCTTGTCGGCAAAGACGTCGCTGGTGGCGTAGTGCGAGCCGAAGAAGTCGCAGCTGAAGAGCATCTTGCTCTCGGCCAGCCACGTGCTCATCGTCTCGGGCCAGTGGACCCACGGCGTGAACAGGAACTTCAGCGTCTTGTCGCCGAGCGAGAGCTCGTCGCCGTCGGCGACCACGTGGAAGCGGGCGTCGTCCACGTGCAGGTGGTCGATGAGCATGCCCTTCGCCTTCTGGTTGCAGACGATCGTGAGGTCCGGGAAGCGCTCGAGGAGCATCGGCGTCGAGCCCGAGTGGTCCTGCTCGACGTGATGGATCACGAGGTAGTCCGGCGCCGGCAGCTCGTCGAGCTGGGCGGAGAGCTCCGGCCACTTGGCCGGGTCGACGGTGTCGATCAGCGCGTTCTTCTCGCTGCCGACGACGAAGTACGAGTTGTAGCTGGTGCCGTCGGGCAGCGGAATGAGCGCATCGAAGAGGCGGCGGTCCCAATCGACGCTGCCGATGAGATGGACGTTGTCGCGGATGAGACGTGGCTTCATAGTGTCCCTCGATGAGGTCGCGGACTGTGGAAGTGCATCACTTGGAGTATATCCACGAGGCCGGCCACGACGCCTGTCGGATGGGGGAAATCGCGGAGTACGGTTGGACAGACGGTCGGGTGGTGGCGGCCGGTCTCGCCGCCCGACCGTGCGAACAAGGAGCGAGAGCCATGCGGGCACGGATCAGCGTGATCACTCTGGGCGTTGCAGACGTACCCAGAGCGCGAGCCTTCTACCGGGCGCTCGGCTGGCCGCTCAGCGGCGAGCCGGAGGACCAGGTCGCCTTCTTCCGCACCGCCGGGTCGCGGCTGGCGCTCGACGCGCTTGAGGGCCTCGCCGATGAGGCCGGGCAGCCGGCGGCGGCTCCCGGCTCCATCCGTGCGACCCTGGCGATGAACGTCGAGAGCCGCGAGCTCGTCGACGAGTGTCTGGACGAGGCGGCACGGGCCGGCGAGACGCTGCTGCGGCCGGCCCGGGACCGGTTCTGGGGTGGCTACTCCGGGTACTTCGCGGATCCGGACGGCCACGCCTGGGAAGTCGCCTTCAACCCCTTCTGGACCATCGGCGAGGATGGCTTGCCTGAGCTGCCCTGAACCCGCGGGCCGGCTCCGCCGCCACCCCGGCGTCTTCTTCGCAGCGCCCTCACCGAAGCTCCGCCATCCGCTGACCGAGCGCTCACCGAACCCTCACAACCGCCCGATGGGCTCCCTTCCTGGTGCGGCAAGTAGCGCCACGCAACGGCCAGGGAAAGCCAGAGAGCGAAGGTCGGCATGAAGGAATCGCGAGGGGTGGTGCACTGGCTCGTCTTCATCGCCGTGCTCGTGCTCGGCTCCGCGGTCGCCGTCACCACCTGCGGAAGCGAAGAGGAAGGCGGCGGCGCGGAGAGCCCCGCGACGCTGGAAGCGAGGACGTGCGACGGCACCGTGGCCGACGCGCTCGCGGACGGCGCGGAGCTGTCCGTGCACTCCGAAGCGGTCGCGGCGGCAGGCATAGACGGGACGCTCGCCGGCACCGGGCCGTTGTCGGCGGCCCGGAAGGGCTTCCCGCCGCCCCGTCCGCGTGCGGCGGCCGGCGTGTCGGCTTCATCGGCCGCCGGCGCCGTCCAGCTCGTCGGCGAGTTGCTCCACGAACAGGCCGACATCGGTGACGATGCCGATGGCCTGGAAGGAACCACGGTCGGCCAGCTTCGTCACGACCGCGGGGTTGATGTCGGCGCAGACGGTGCGCACGCTGGCCGGCAGCATGTTGCCTACGGCTATGCTGTGCAGCATCGTGCTCAGCATGAGGCAGGCGCCGGCCTGCTGCGCGTAGCGCCGCATCTCGTGCTGCGCCTGCATGACGTCGGTGACCACCTCGGGCATCGGGCCGTCGTCGCGGATGCTCCCCGCGAGGACGAAGGGCGTGCCGGTCTTCGTGAGCGTGTACATGAGGCCGCCGGTCAGGATGCCCTGGTCGACGGCGGCCCGTATGCTCCCGGCGCGCCGGATGGTGTTGATGGCGCGCAGGTGGTGCTCGTGGCCGCCGGGCACCGGCGTCCCCTCCTTGAGGTTGATGCCCAGGGAGGTGCCGAACAGGCTCGACTCGACGTCGTGGGTGGCCACGGCATTCCCGCCGAAGACCGCGCCGATGTAGCCCGCCTCGATGAGGCGGGCGAGGCTCGGCGCCGCCCCCGTGTGCACGACCGCCGGCCCGACCACGGCTATGGTGAGCCGCCCCTCCTCCTTGACCTGCCGGAGGATGTGCGCGACCTCGTGGACGATCTGCGCCTTGGGCTTCTCGCTGCTGACCGCCGAGGCCATGAACTCGAACGGCTGGCTCTCACGTGGCCGCGCCAGCGGCAGCACGCGGATGCCGCGATGGCCGGTGACGAAGCGGTCGCCGGCCCGCACGTCGCTCATCACCACCGTCTCGGCCGCGCCGGCCGCCTCGTCCACGCGGATGCCGCAGTCCATCTCGGGATGCTGCACCCGCACCCAGTCTCCGGCCACGCGGACGAAGGTGTCGAGGTTGGTGGTGGAATAGAAGGTGTCGGGGAAGACGCCGTCGATGTCGGCGGCCTCGAGCACGGCATCGTGGGGCTGCAAGGCGCACATGCCGAACTTCGTGACCGCCCTGAGCAGCTCGTCCAGGTGAGCGGCGTCGCGGCCGAAGATCCGCAGCACGGCGTGAGACGGGTCATCCTTCACGCGCCCAACGTCGAAGGTCAGTACCTCGTACTCGCCCTCGAGGTCCATGATCTCGTCCATCGTCTGCGGCATCATGAGAGAGTCGATGAGGTGGCCCTCGATCTGGACGTCTTCGTATGGCTGGTCGGGCATGTGGTCTCCCGTTGACGACGGCGCGTGGGGCGGGAGCGGCCCTCCGGGCCCCGCCCGCCGCAAGGATAGCAGGCCGGCCCCGGAGAATGATGAGGGGCCGTATCGCCGGCCCTGTCGCCGTCATCACGACGTGGAATACCGCGCGGCGGCGTGGGTACAGTGCACGTGACCGCGGCCGCAACCTGGGAGGCGCCCGATGCGCATCACTCGCAAGGTCTTCCACGACCTCGCAATCTGGCAGATCGGCTTCGGCCTCTGCATCGGGCTTGCGTTCCCCTTCTTCGTCATGCTGCTCGGGGTGCCGCAGGAGACCGCGCTGACGCCGCTGTTCTTCGCCGCGTGCCTCTTCGCCGGAGCCTTGGCCGGCGTCGTGAACTACGCCATCTCGCGCCGCGTCGTCGGCAAGCGTCTGCGAACCCTGGCCGAACGCATGACCCACGTGGAGCAGAGCCTGGAAGGCATGACTTCGAGCGGAGACGTGTCCGCCTGCACGCCTGAGGCCTGCGAGATCGTCGTCGACTCCGAGGACGAGATCGGCGAGAGCGCGCTTGCCTTCAACCGGCTCGTGGAGGCCCTGTCGGCGTCGATGAGGACCCAGGGAGCGGTGCGTGCCTTCTCGGAGATGATGACCAGCCAGCTGGAGATCGAGACGCTGGCCGAAGAGGCGCTTCGCCAGTTCTTCGAACACACCGGGGCTGCCGGAGGATTGATCCTCTACGAGGCGGCCGGCGAGCTGAACGTGGCCGCCTCGCGCGGGCTGCGCGACGCGGCAGCAGTCGCGGCGAGTGGCCACGTCGACGACGCCGTGCGCAGCGGCCGCTCCCAGACGATCATGATCCCCGAGGATGTGCTCCTCGAGGGCGTCGTCGCGGACTTCCGCCCGGCCGAGGTACGCGTCCACCCCGTCAGGTACAAGAGCGTTCCGCTCGGCGTCGTCGTGCTCGCCGGCCCACGTGCCTTCACCGCCGATCAGAGCGACCTCATCGACCTCTTCATCCAGGGTTTCGGACTGGCGCTCAACAACGCCATCGCCCACGACCGCCTGCAGAATCTCGCCGCCCTCGACCCGCTCACGGGCATCTACAACCGGCGCTTCGGCCTGGGGAGGCTGCACGAGGAGTTCGGCCGCGCCGTGCGCATGACCTCCCCCCTCGGCGTGCTCATGCTCGACATCGACCACTTCAAGGTCGTGAACGACACCTACGGGCACCTCGTCGGCGACAGGGTCCTCAAATCGGTGTGCGCGATCGTCCGTTCATCACTGCGTGAGGGAGACGTGCTCCTGCGCTACGGCGGTGAGGAGCTCCTCGCGGTGATGCCGGCGGCATCCACCGCGGATCTGCGGCACATGGGCGAGCGGCTGCGCAAGGCCGTCGAAGACAGTTCCGTCGCCGACGGCGAGAAGACCGTGCGCGTCACGCTCAGCGGCGGCGGGGCCGCCTATCCGAGCCAGAACGTCGCACAGGAGGACGGCCTCATCAAGCTGGCGGACGAGGCCCTCTACCGCGCCAAGGAGGGCGGCCGAAATCGTGTGGAGCTGGCGCGGTAGCGGGTCGCCGGACCCACCCGGCAGCCGACCGATCACTCCTTGAGGCCACGCAGCATCTCGACCGCGGTCGAGGCGTCGGCCGCGTAGAGGTCGGCGCCCACCTGCTTCCACAGGTCGGGGTCGGCGCTGAAGGCATTGCCGCCGACGACGATCGGCGGCGTCTCGACGCCGAGCGCGTCACGGATGGCCGTGATGGTGCGCTTGACGCTCCCGAGGTGCATCACCAGTGCAGCCGAGAGCCCGACGAAGCGCGGCTTGCGCTCCCGGATGGCGCCGATCAGGTCGCGCACGGGCATGGACGTCCCGTAGAAGTCGACGTCCCAGCCGTCGCACTCAAGCAGGTCGGCGAACAGCCGCGCGCCGAGCTCGTGCATCTCCTCGGGTGTGCAAGCGACGAATGCCTTGGGGCCGCCGCTCGTCGCCCGCGCCAGCGGCGCGTAGCAGGTGCTGGCAACAAAGCTGTTGGTGGCCGTGGCGAGGTGCTCGGCCGCGACCGAGATGCGACCGCTCTCCCAGAGCTCGCCGACACGATACTGCGACGGCTGGATGACCTCGACGTACAGCGCGTGCAGGCCGTCGAGGTCGCCGGCACGCTGCTTGCCCTCAGCCACACAGGCGTCGTCCTCACCGGCGAGCAGGTGGTCCACGTACTCCTGGAGTTTCATTCCCGGCCTCCGATCACTGGGGAAAGGCGTCGCCGATGAGGCACGCGACCTGTGCCCTGTACGTCTCCCACTCCCTGCGCAGCTCAGCGGAGTCGAGATGCGCCTCGATCTCTTCGGAGATGTCGTCGAACATCCCCTGGACCATCTGGTCGTCGAAGGGCAGCTCGTGCCCGCTGCGCAGGTGTGACAGCCACTGGAGATTCTGAGCCATGGTCACCGTAGACCCGAGCGTCACGTCGCTGCGGATGCCCTGCAGCCAGAAGCCGAGTACCTGGCTCGAGAGATCACTCTCGGTGAGTTCCCGCTGCGCCGCCACCTTGCCCATCGTCTCGTCGCCGCGCATGCGCGCCTGCGCGGCCGCGAGTATCGCGTCGTGGTTGTCTCTGAGAACATCGTCCAGTGTCACGTCACCCATCGTCGCTCCCCTCATCCCGGCCTTCACGATCGGATCGTCCGGCCCGCTCGGCGTCGCGACTGACGACGCGATCGCGGCCGGCGTGCTTGGCTTCATACAAAGCCTCGTCGGCACGGTCGACGACGTCAGTCGGTGAATCTCCCGGAGCCCACTGAGCCACGCCGAAGCTGGCCGTCACCGGCTCCGGGCGGAAGGCGACGGGCATCTCGCGCAGCGCAGCGCGCAGGCGCTCGGCCAGCACCCGTGCCTGCTCGATACGCGTGTTGGGGAGGAGCGCCAAGAACTCCTCGCCCCCGTAGCGGCCGACCACATCGGTCATCCGTGCCGCACCCGCGAGCGCGTCCGCCGCCGACCTCAGGACCTGGTCACCCACCGTGTGGCCGAACGAATCGTTGACCGCCTTGAAGTGATCCAGATCGACCATGACCACCGAGAGCGGCGCGTCGTACCTCTTGCTGCGCTCCACTTCGACGCGGAATACCTCGTCCAGCCAGCGCCGGTTGGTGAGACCCGTGAGCGAGTCTCGTCGTGACAGCTCTTCGATGCGCTGGCGCGCGCGCCGGAGAGCCTCGTTCTGCTCGCGCAGCTTGCTGGTCCTCTCCTCGACCCTGCGCTCCAGGTCCTCGTTCGCCGTCGTGAGCTCCTCGAGCAGACGGTGGTTCTCGACCACGAGCCGGTAGCGCTCGAGGCCTTGGTGCAGCACCCCCTGCAATTCCTCCGGCAGCCACGGCTTGGTGACGTACCGGTACACCTGGCCCTCGTTGACCGCCTCGATCACGGCGCTGATGTCCGAGTAGCCGGTGAAGAGGATGCGCGTCGTCTCGGGGGCGATGTCCAGCGAGCGGGCGAGCAGCTCGGAGCCGCTGCCGCCGGGCATGCGCTGGTCGGTGAGGACCACGGCGACCTCATTGTCCTCGAGCAACGTCAGCGCCTCGTCGGCGGAATTGGCCGTGAGCACGTCGTAGTCGCGTTCGAGCAACTCAGCCACCGAACGCGTGATTTCAAGCTCGTCGTCGACGACCAGCACGCACGGGCGCCGGTCGGACGCCTCCGGACGCCGCGCGGCCGGGCCATCCGGGCGCCGCTCTGCCCTGCGCTGCTCGAGCTTGGCGGCGAAGGCGGGGTTGAGCGTCGTTGCGCCGGCGGCAGACATCAGTCATCGCCCTCGAGAGTGAACCACACGACCGCCCCTTCGCCGGGCCGGCCCTCCGCCCAACACCGCCCGCCGACACGCTCCAGAAGGCGACGGACGCTCGCCAGCCCGATACCGGTGCCGACGAACTCCTCCGCTGTGTGGAGCCGCTCGAACGGCGCAAAGAGCTTGTGCGCGTACGCATCTTCGAAGCCGACGCCGTCGTCGCGCACGAAGAAAGCGTTCTCTCCGTCCCTGTCCTCGCAGCCTACGTTTACGTGCGCCTCAGTCTGCTTGGACGTGAACTTCCAGGCGTTGTCGAGGAGCCGCTCCAGCACCAGCCCGGCCACCACCGCGTCGGAGCGGGCGGTCATGCCGTCGGCGACGCTGAACTTGACGGAGCGCGACGCATCGGCGCTCTTCTGCCTCTCGACCAGGCGTCGCGCAAGCTCAGTGACGTCGACGTCGGTGATCTCCACCTCCCGGTATCCCGTTCGCGCCAGCGCCAGCTGAGCGTCGAACAGTTCCGCCATCCGCTGGCTGGCGGCCCGGATGCGCTTCAGGTAGTCGGCCCCGGTGTCGTCGAGACAATCGGCGTAGTCTTCCAGAATGGCCAGGCTGAAACCGTCGAGAGCGCGCAGCGGCGAGCGCAGGTCATGCGACATAGAGTAGACGAACTGCTGGAGATTGCGATTGGCGATCTCCAGGTCCGCGTTGGCCTGTGAGAGCTCCTCGAGCAGGCGTCGGTTCTCGACCACCAGACTGTAGCGCTCGAGACCCTGGTCCACGACCGCCAGCAGCTCTTCCGGTCGCCACGGCTTGGTGACGTACCGGTACACTTGGCCCTCGTTGACCGCCTCGATCACGGCGCTGATGTCCGAGTAGCCGGTGAACAGGATGCGCGTCGTCTCGGGGGCGATGTCCAGCGAGTGGGCGAGCAACTCCGCCCCGCTGCCGCCGGGCATGCGCTGGTCCGTAAGGATCACCGAGACGGGATTCGTCCCGAGCAGCCCGAGAGCCTCGTCGGCGGAGTTGGCCGTGAGCACACGGTAGTCGCGCTCGAGCAACTCAGCCACCGAACGAGTGATCTCCGGCTCGTCGTCGACGACCAGCACGCAAGCACGCCTGTCGGTCGCCTCCGGACCCGATTCTGGCGCGCCGTCCGCTCGCCGGCCGGTCTTGCGCCGCCCAAGCTTGGCGGCGAATGCCGGGTTCATGGGCTCAGCGACCACGCGGCGCTCCTTCCGTGAGAGGCAGGTGGATGGTGAAGGCGGCGCCTCCGCCGGGCGCGTCTTCAAGAGAGATGCGCCCGCCGTGCTCGGCGACCACGGTGTGCGCGATGCTCAGCCCGAGACCGGTACCTTCGCCAACAGGACGCGTCGTGAAGAACGGGTCGAAGACGCGGTCGGCGAGCTCCTCCGGCACGCCGGGCCCGCTGTCGCTCACGCGGATGAGCGCTTCGTCACCGACGACCGCCGTGGACAGGCTCACCCTCCCGCCGGGACCGGCCGCCTGCACGGCATTCGTGAGGATGTTCAGCACCGCCTGGTTCAGCTGGCCGGGGGCACACACGACCGCCGGCAGGTCGCCGTAGCTCGCAGTGAACTCCGTGTCGTTCTCCTTCATCAGGAAGCCGGCGAACTCGACGACCGAGCGCAAGGACTCGTTGAGGTCGATGCTCTTGACCTCGGCCTCGTCGAGACGCGAGAACGTGCGCAGGCCCTTGACCAGTCCGACGGACCGGTCGAGCCCCTCGTCGACAGACTCGAGAAGCCGCGGCAGCCGCTCCCCGAGACGCGGCAGGTCGACGTCCTGGATCCGCTGCATGATCACATCGAACAGCTCGGGCTGCGCCTCCTCGATCGGATCGAGGCCCTCGCCGAACAGATTGATCAGCTCGAGAAGATCCAGGACCCCCTGACGCACCAGGTACTGGTTGTTCTTGACGTAGGCGAGCGGGTTGTTGAGCTCGTGGGCTACGCCGGCCGTCATCTGGCCCAGCGCGGCCATCTTCTCGCGGTGCACGAGCATCGCCTGCGTCTCACGCAAGTCGTCGAGCGCGCGCTCGAGCTGAGCGCTCTTTTTCGCATTCTCGCGCGCCAGTTCGGAGACGCGGTTGTTGAGCTTGACCAGCGTGGCCTGGGCGGCCTCCAGGTCGGCGAAGGGGATCTCGCCGAGCAGGACCAGATGGTCCCCGTCCCACGCCCACGTCGCGAGCAACGTGGTGGGCGTCTGGTCGCGGACGGCAAGATGGAGGTTGAGCGCCTCGGAGGGCAGCTCGTCGCCGTCCAGCAGACGCTCGACTGCCTCGCGCTGCCCCTCCACGACCAGATCGACCAGCCGGACGTCTCCTCCGACCTCCCCGATCAAGTCGCGAAAGCACGCGTTCGCGCTGTGCAGGGCACCGCCTCGCGTGAAGCGCGCATAAGCAACCGACGATGCGGCGATCAGAAGGCCGTCAAGCGCGACCCGCGGCTTCAACTGATCACTCATCCCGAGCCATGTATCCCTCGCCTCGGCCGTGGTCTTCGCCCCGGCGGTGTACGGGCCATGCCGGACAAAGCGTGAATCCGCTTCAGGCGGCCCCTGCGACCTTATGCCCGCGAGGCGGCCGTGCAGAAACCGTGCTTGTCAGGCAAAGCCTCCGGCGGGCACGTAGCCGCCCTTGCCGGCGCGCTTCACCCAGACCCACGTCGGCACCGGGTACACGACGGCCGCGAACAGCCGTGACGGGACGCCGGGCGCCGGAAGCCGGGTCGGCGCCCGACTCCATCTCGAGCGCGGCCATGGTGAGATCGGCGTAGCCGCTCCGACACGATCGTCTGCGCGGCGGCAAAGATGCGGCGCGCCGTCGGCGGGAGGTCGGCGAACGGGCGGTCTGTGAGCTCGGACGTGACCCCATCGCGCTATCACGAGCTCATGCCTCGCCACGGAGCCCGCGCCGCTCAGACCACCACGGGGCAGAAGAGGCCGAGCCGCGCCGGATAGCTCATGATCGTCGTGACCTCGAGCGGCTGCGCGAGCAGCGCCGGAGGCGCGAGACGCGCGCGCTCGAGGTCGGTGACCAGCAGTTCCGTGTGGGCGGCCGAGCCACGATCGCTGATCAGCATGAGCCCGCACACCTCGGTGACCGAGGCGCCGTCGGCTTCGGCCTCCTCGCGCTTCGCGGCCAGGTAGCCGGCGGAGACCACCGGCGAGAGCGCGGCGGCCCAGCGATCCAGCGCCGCCGCCGTCGTAACGGTCTCGCGCCCGTGCTCCAGATCGAACCCCGCCTCGCGCCAGTACCCAGCCAACGCGTCGTCGTACAGACAGAGCACGATGGTACGGCCGTCGTGCCGCTCGAGCACCTCGTCGAGGAACGCCTCACGCACGCGGTAGCCCTGCCCGCGGAAGTCGGGGTGCACGTAGTGGCTCTGCAGAAGGAGGGCGCGGAGCGGAGCGGCGCCCGCCGCGCGCCCTCCGCGCCTGAACTCCAGCGGCTCGAAGGCGACGCTGGCGGCGATCCGCTCCCCGACCCTCCAGCCGTAGTACCAGCCGCGGCGCGCCGATGTGGCGACCCAGGCGCGGGCGCCGGCGGGCGTCAGCCCGAAGCACGCGCTCAGCTGCTCCTCGATCTGCTCGCGCTCGGCCGGCGTGAGCGCGAGCGCCTCGTAGCCACCGGGCGCCGGGCCGCTCACGACGCGCCGGACGGTCCGCCGGAGTCCACCGGTCCGTCCACGCCGACCGGCCCCTCTTCCGCCTCGATCTCGTCGACGACCCCCTTTGACGAGGGCAACAACTCGACGATGAAGACGCCGCTGAGCATCATCGTGCCGCCGACCAGCAAGCGCCAGGTCACGGAGTCCATGCCGACGGCGATGCCGGCGATGGCGGCGAAGACGCTCTCGAAGCCGAGGAGGATCGCCGCGTGCGTCGAGGTCGTGTAGCGCTGCGCCCAGCTCTGGATGAAGAACGCATAGATGGTGCCGGTGACGGCAGTCCAGACCACGGCCGCCCACACCTGCCAAGGCAGATCGAAGGTGATCTGCACCACGAACGGGGTGACGACGACGAGGACCGCCGTCGAGACGGCCATCTGGGTGATCGCCAAGGTCGTCGGCTTCACCTTCGGCGCGAAGAAGCCGGTGGTCATGATGTGCAAGGCGTAGAAGAGCGTGCCGAGCAGGGTGATCGCGTCGCCCCAGCGGATCGAGAAGTCGCCCTGCAGGCTGAGCGCCCCAAGCCCGACGGTGGCGATGATCGCGCCGATGATCTGCCAGCGGCCCGGCGACCGGCGGGCAACGGCCCAGTAGAGGAAGGGGACCATGGCGACGCTCATCCCGGTGATGAACCCGCTGACGCCGGGCGACGTGCGCTGCAACCCGATGGTCTGGAGGATGAGGGCGGTCAGGTAGAAGGCGCCGAGCAGGCCGCCCCGCGCCCAGTCGCCGCGAGTCGACCGGAGCCAGCTGCGCGGCTGCGCCACGGCGAAGATCCCGGTCGCGACCACGTAGCGCAGCACCAGATACAGCATCGTGCCGGCGACGATGCTCCCGGCGGCGAGCTCGGTGGTGCGCTCGACGGCGTCTTTGATGAAGACGAAGTTGCTGCCCCAGAAGATGGCGACGCTGAAGAGCAGCACGTCGGCGACGAGCGCCTTGCGGCGCGATGCGTGCGTGCTGCTCGGGAGAGTCGCCATCACGATGATCCTATCGGAAGCGCGGCGAGTGACGGGACGCTGAAGGCCGGGCGCCGGGGCGGTCTGGTGCGCCGCCGACTCAGGCTCGGTCGCTTCAAGCCCATCAAGCCCGAGCCACCGGCAGGGTCTCGCCGGCCGACTGCCGCCGCCGGCCGCACCGGCGGCCACTCGTCGTCAGTCCGCCCGCGGGAGCACATCGGCCGGGTTCGGCTCGCCGCGCCGGCCGGGCGCGGCCTCGATGACGATCACGCCGGCGGCGATCAGCGCCGCTCCGAGGACGAAGCGCCAGGTGAGCGCGTCGAAGCCGAACAGCAGGCCGAAGACGGCGGCGAAGAGGCCCTCGAGCCCGAGGATGACCCCGGCGCGCGTCGAGGTCGTCGCCTTCTGCGCCCAGGCCTGCACGACGAAACCGAAGACGGTGCCGCTGGCGGCCGTCCACACGATGGCCGCCCAGGCCCTCGCGCCGAAGTCCACGCTCACGTGCTCGACGAACGGGGTGACGACGACGAAGAGCGCGGCCGCGGCGGCGATCTGCGTCAGCGCCAGCACCGCCGGACGAGTGCGCGGCGCGAAGAACCCGGTGGCCACGATCTGCCCGGCGAAGCCGACGGCGCCGACCAGCGTGAGCAGGTCGCCGCGCCCCATGCCGAGACCGCCGCGCAAGGTCAGGAACCCCAGACCCGCCGTCGCGACAACCGCGCCCGACACCTGCAGCCAGCCCGGCGAGCGGCGCGCCACGATCCAATACAGGAACGGCACCATGACGATGTAGAGACTGGTGATGAAACCGCTCTTGCCCGGCGTCGTCCACTGCAGCCCGATCGTCTGCGCCGCGAAGGCGACGAAGAGGCAGGCACCGAGAACGGAGCCGTAGAGCCAGTCGCGCCGGCCGATCTGCCCGACCGCGCGCGGCATCACCGCCGCGAGCATGAGCGCCGCCAGGATGTGCCGCCAGAGCAGGTACGTCATCGGGCCCGTGTCGGCGATGGCGTCCTTGATGACGACGAAGTTGAGACCCCAGATGACGGCGACGCTGAGCAGCGCCGCGTCGGCGATGAGGGCGCGCCGGCGATCCGGCACGCGGGCGCGCGCAGGGGCCGGCGCCACCGCCTCCGGCGGCTCGGCCGGCCCTCGGGTCACGCGGTGAAACCGCCGTCGACCAGCCAGGAGTCACCGGTGACGAAGCTCGCCTCGTCACTGGCGACGAAGGCGACCACGGCGGCGACCTCCTCGGGGCGGCCGACCCTGCCGACGGGGTACCCGTCGGCCTGCACGGCCGCGTATGCCTCCGGGTCCGGCGCGCCGGCGATCGCCCGCGTCAGCATCGGCGTCTCGATGATGCCCGGCGAGACGGCGCAGACGCGCACGCCGTCCGGACCCGTGGTCATGAGCCAGCGTGCGCACCAGATTGATGAGCCCGGCCTTCGAGGCGCCGTAGGCGGCAGCGCCGGGCTCCCCGTGCGTGCCGGAGTCGCTGGCGATGACGACGATCACGCCGCCGCCGGCCTCGACCATCGGGGAGAGCGCCGCCTGCATCGTGAAGAAGGCGCCCTTGAGGTTCGTCTCGAGGACGGCGTCCCAGTCCTCCTCGGTGACGTCGAGCGTCGGCCGCTCATCCCAAACGCCGGCGCAGTGCACCAGCACGTCGAGCTGCCCATAGCGCTCCATCGTCGCCGTGACCAGCGCCCGGCAATCACCAGCGTTGCGCACGTCGCCCGTCACCCAGCCGTGCTTGCCCTCGGGGAGGATGCCTTCGGCGACCGCACGCGTCTTCGCCTCGGCGCGCCCCGCGACCATGACGGCGCAGCCCTCCACCGAGAGACGCCGCGCACACGCCTCACCGATACCCGACGACCCGCCGGTGATCAGAACGACCTTGTCGGCCAGACCTTCCACGACTACCTCCCTCGACCGCGAGCGACCTGGGCACAGCCTACAACGACGGCGGGCCCGAGCAGTGAGGCGCGCGGGCCCCTGGGAGTCCCGGCGCGCGAGAGACCACGCGGACGTTCACGACGCGACCCCGCACCAGCGCACCGCCGTCAGCGCGATCGCGGCGCTGAAGTCGACGAGGGCCTGGACGCCGACGCGCTCGTTGACGGCGTGGGCGGTCTCGATACCGTCCGGGCCGAAGCTGAAGGTCGGCGTGCCGGCGCGGGTGAAAGTGGCCGCGTCGTGCCAGCTGTTCAGGCCGGCGGGCTTGCCCGCGCGACCGAGCGCGGCGGCGCAGCCCAGCGCGGTCGTCACCAGCGGGTGATCGGCCGGCATCTCGGCGGGCACGACGTCATCCGACCAGGTGAAGCGCAGCGGATGCTCCGCGAACCACGGGTCGCCGGCCACAGCCTTGTTCAGGCGGTCGATCACCTCCGCCTCGACTGCCTTCCCGGTCCCGTCCGCGTCCACGTGGTTCGGCAAATAGGTGATGTCGCACGTGACCGCACACGAGGCGGGGATGGTCACGATCCAGGTGCCCCCCTGCACGACCGTCGGGACGATGTCGCCCGGAGCGAGCAGCGGATGCGCGTGGTCGGGGCGCGTCTTCCACTCCTCGCGGAGCGCGCCCACCCCGCCCAGCACCGTCACGAGCTTCTCGATGGCGTTGACTGCGCCGCCCTCACGCCACCCGGCCTGCGGCATCTCGGCGTGGCCGGCGCGGCCGGCGACGGTGATCGTCGGCGTGACGGTGCCCCGACAGCTCACCCAGGCGTCGAAGTCGGTGGGCTCGGCAGCGATGCCGGCGTCGGCGCGGACGCCGTGTTCGACCGCGGCGCGGCCGCCGGCGCCCGACGACTCCTCGTCGGTGACCGTGCAGAAGACGACGTCTCCGGCAAGACGGACGCCCTGACGATGCAGCGCATCCAGGGCGATGGCCATGCCCGCGATGCCGCCCTTCATGTCGTTCGCGCCTCGTCCGTACAGGTAGCCGTCGCGCTCGGTGAGCCTGAGCGGGTCGCTGAGCCACTGATCGCGCGGCTCCACGTCGACGGCGTCGACGTGGCCGTTCAGGAGCAGGCTTCGCCCGCCGCCGGAGCCGGGGAGGACGGCGGCGAGCTGCGGCCGCCCGACGAAGTCGAGGCCGGCCGGCACGAAACGGTCGCCCTCACCGGTCGGCTCCGGCTCCCACACGTCCGGCTCCGCGCCGTGCGCCTCCAGCCGCCCTGCGAGCAGCCGCTGCAGCTTCTCCTCGTCACGCGCCGGCTCGCCGGGGAGGCGCGCTCTGGTGTCGCAGGCGACGAGTTCCGCGGCCAGGCCGACGAGCTCGTCCCTGGCTGCGTGTACGGCTTCGACGATGTGCTCCTCGAGCGCAGACTGCAGATTCACCAGCGACCTCCTCCGACGACGGACACCACGACTCCGGCGGCATACAATGGCGGCGCCGGAGCACCGCCGCGATTCTACGCCGTCCGAGCGGCGCGCAGAGCCAAGCGACAGGAGGATCGATGGGCGATCTGGACACCACACGGATCCGCGTGATCAAGTCCGAGGACGTCATCTGGGAAGAGGCTCCGCGAAACCCGGAGGAGACCGAGCCCCCGGGGCACGAGTTCACCGCCGCCATGTCGGCGGACGACAAGTTCAGCTTCGGTCTGTGGAAACGCGACGACCAGCGCCGCCACTTCGAGCGGCCGTACCACGAGGTCGCCTACATCATCGAGGGCGAGGTCGAGGTCACCGACGACGACGGCGCGGTGCATGTCGCCGGTCCCGGCGACATCCTCATCACGCCCAAGGGCAGCACGGGCTACTGGAGGAACCTGACGCCGGTGAAGAAGGTCTGGGGCATCTACGAAGAGGCCGACTCCGGGCTCACCGCCTACATCGGCCCCGGAGCCTTCTGAGGCCCCCGGCTGCGGACCGTCGCCGAGCTTGACCCGCCCCTCCGCGCCGCCGCGCTCGCCCGGCGGCATCGCCGGCGTGGCCACGCCGGCGCCCTCACAGAGGGCCTCACCGCCCGGGAGCCGCTCGACTGATAGCATCGGGCCATGGCCCGTCTCGACCCGCGCCGCTGGTCCGCCAGGCTCCGCACCCTCGACCCCAACGTGCGCAGCCTCGGCCTCGTCAGCTTCTTCGCCGACCTGAGCTCGGAGATCGCGTATCCCCTGTTCCCCATCTTCGTCACCTCGGTGCTCGGCCTGCCGGTGGCGGCCCTCGGAGTCATCGAGGGCATCGCCGAGGCGACGGCGAGCCTCACCAAGTACCCGTTCGGACAGGCCGCCGACTACACCGGCCGGCGCAAGCCCTTCGTGCTTGCCGGCTACACGCTCGGCGGCCTCGGCAAGCTCGCGATCGCGTTGGCGGCCGGCTGGCCGTCGGCGCTGGCCGGTCGCTTCACCGACCGCCTCGGCAAGGGCATGCGCACGGCCCCGCGCGACGACCTCATCGCGGCGAACACGCGACCCGGACAGCAGGGTCTGGCGTTCGGCCTGCACCGCAGCATGGACACGTTGGGCGCCGTGATCGGGCCGCTCGTGGCCCTGGCTCTGGTGCAGGCGCACGTGTCGCTGCGCTGGATCTTCGCCATCGCCGTGGTGCCGGGGCTGCTGAGCGTGCTCGCGATCTTGCTCTTCGTGCGCGAGCACAGGGAGCAGCCCCAGCGCCGGGCCTTCCGTTTGTCGCTGCCGGCGTCGCCGGCCTTCCGCTGGCTGCTGGCCGGCTCCCTGCTCTTCGCAGTCGGCAACTCCAGCGACATGTTCATCCTGCTCAAGGCCAAGGATGTCGGCCTCGGGACCTCCGCCGTGATCCTTCTCTACGTGCTCTACAACGTCGTCTATTCGGCCGGGTCGCTGCCGCTCGGCGGCCTCAGCGACCGCATCGGCCAGTACCCACTGGTCATCGCCGGATACGGGGCGTTCGCGGTCGTCTACCTGGGCTTCGCGGCAACCGTCTCGGGGTGGGCTCTCGCCGGCCTCTTCGCCGCCTACGGCCTCTACATCGCCGCCACCGAAGGCACCAGCAAGGCGCTGATCGGGCGCGCTATCCCGACGGGCGAGCGTGCCTCCGCGCTCGGCCTCTACTACACGGCGACCGGCCTCGCGAGCTTCGCCGCCAGCACGCTCGGCGGACTTCTATGGAGCGCCATCGGGCCGTGGGCGACGTTCTCGTTCGGCGCCGCCACTGCTGCCTTGGCCGCGGCGCTGATGCTTCTCGGCCGGGGCCGCGTGCGCCGCGCCCTGGCCGCCGGCCCCGAGCCGTGTTCCCGAGCGCCCGAGCCAGGCTGGTGAGGGATGTGGCTGCCTCACCCGCCGAATCCCCGCCCGAAATAGCCACGGCGACCTCCTGTCACTAGCGAGCCGCAGCAGGTACCATTCATCGCGACGACCTCGACCGAACGTACCTGGAGGGGGACATGGCGAGCAACTGCTCCGCCTGCGGGCGCGCAAACGAAGACGACGCGCTCTTCTGCGAGGGCTGCGGGGCCCGTCGCTCCGCCACCTGCGCCTCATGCGGCGCTCTTCTGGCGCCCGACGCCGCCTTCTGTAAGAGCTGCGGCGTTCCGGTGGCGGCTACGGCGGCGGCTCCGGCCCAGCCGATCGTGCCCCCGGCGCAGCCGCTCGCAGCGACGCCTCCACCTGTGTCGTTCGCTCCTCTGCCCGCATCGACCGCGCCGCCTCCGGCCGGGCCGCCGCCCGGCCACGGCGCCGCCACCGCCCCGCCCGGTGGCCCGCGCAAGGGCGCGCCGACCTGGCTGATCGTGGTCGTCGTCCTCGCCGTGATCGCCATCGCCGCCGTCGCCGCGGTCTTCATCCTGCCCCTCGGCGACCTCATCGGCGGAAAGGAGGCGCCCCCGACGCCGGTGGCCTCGACGCTCGCCACGAGCGCGCCCGTCGTGACTCGGTATCTGGCAGCCGCCGTCGGCCCACGCGCCAACCGGCTGGCGACGGTGGACGCCGACGGCTCCGTCCGGGAGCTCATGACGTTCGGCGGCCGCGAGATCTACCAGATCGCCCATTCGCCGGAGGGCAGGTGGCTGGCGTGCGTGGCGGGCACCTACAAGCGCAGCGCCGTATGGCTCTTTGAGGCCGGGAGTGAGGCGCCCAGGGAAGTGATCATCGACACGCCCGGCGTCGTCGCAGTCGACAGCATCGCCTGGCTCTCTGCCGGCGAGCTCCTCATCGCCGGCTACACGGCCACCCCCAAGAACACCGGCGAGAACCCCGTGCTCGTCGTGTACGACCCCACGACGAAAGAGGTCTCTCCGCTCCAGGATTCCGCCGGCTCGGCGCTGAGCGGCGTCTCGGTGAGCGCCTCCCGCGACGGCGCGACGATAGCGTTCGTCACCTACACGGACCAGAAGACGGACAAGCACGGGATGCCCACGGCCACGGAGCGGCTCCAGCTGCTCGATCGTCCCTCGGGTTCGGTCACCGAACTCGGCTCGGAAAAGGCGTTCTTCGACGTCAACTCGCGCCGCTTCGACGACCCGCTGCTCTCGCCGGCGGGCGACGCCGTCATCTTCAGGCGTGCGGGCAGCGACGTGAGCACCAGCTACACGGTGATCGACGTCAGCGGCAGGACCCTCATGCCCGAGAAGGCGACGCAGTTGCCGGCGGGGTACGCCTGGGATCCCGGCGGCACCAGGGTGGTGTTCACCGGGCACTCCCTCGAGCCGGCGGCGGACGAAGGCGGCATCGGGCCCGCGATCTTCTGGGTCTTCGACATCGAGGCGGGCGGCGAAGCTCAGGTCGTGGCCAGGTACAAGGACACCATCGTGCAGAAGCTGTCGTGGTCGCCGGACGGCGAGAGCATCGCATGGGCGGAGTACGACCAGGAGAAGTACCGGACCGGGACGATCTACCTGACGAGCCCGGCCGGAGGAGACGCGAAGGTGCTGCTCGAGGACGCGCTCACGCCGGCTTGGGCGCCGGGGGCCGGCGCGGGGCTGCAGACGTCGCCGAGCACGTCCCCGTGAATAGAGGTGCGGAGTTGCCTGCTTTAGGGTGTGCCTCTACACTGTAGTCAAGATGTATACTTGCTCTCCAGTCTCGACGAAGGATGCGGCGGGGCCGAAGGCCATCCCGCCCCACCAGAAGGGATCGATCACTGACGATGCCGAGCACGCAGTCCCGCACCCTCGCCGCCGAGATCCGGGACGCCACCGGCATCAACGCAGCCACCTGCTACCAATGCGGCAAGTGCTCTGCCGGCTGCCCCATGGCATCCGAGTCGGATCTTCGCCCGCACCAGGTCATGCGCCGCGTGATGTACGGCCCGCGCGACAAGGCTCTCCAGGACGAGTCCATCTGGCTCTGCCTCACCTGCGAGACCTGCAGTGCACGCTGCCCCAACGACTGCGACCCGGCACGCGTCATCGATGCCGTGCGTGAGATCGCCTTCGAGTCGGGCGTGGCCGTGATGCCGCGCTCCATCAGTGCCTTTCACAAGTCCTTCCTTGACCGGATCCGCAGCAACGGCCGCCTGCATGAGATGGGTCTCGTCATAGAGTACAAGCTGCGCAGCGGGAACCTCATGAAAGACGTGACCAACGCCCCGGCCATGTTCGCTCGCGGCAAGCTCAGCATCCTTCCCGACCGCATCGACGGCGTCGCCGAGGTCAAGCGGATCTTCGAGCAATGCGGGATGAACCCGTGAGCAGCGTGGCCGAAGACGTGACCGCGCAGACCGACGCAACCGCGGCGGAGACCTCTGAGCCGCAGTCCGACCGGATCGCCTACTACCCCGGCTGCTCGCTCAAAGGCACCTCACGCGAGTTCGATGAGAGCCTGCGCGCCGTGGTCGAGGCGCTGGACGTCGACGTGACCGAGATCGACGACTGGAACTGCTGCGGCGCAAGCAGCGGCCACACCACCGATCACCTTCTCGGTGTGGCCCTCCCGGCGCGTAACCTCGCGCTTGCCGAGGCCCAGGGATTCAATCGGGTACTGGCGCCCTGCGCCGCCTGCTACAACCGCCTGGCAGCGGCACACATCGCGGTCGCTGAAGAAGAGGGTCTCGCCGAGCGCATGCCGGAGATCCTCGGCCGCCCATTCGAGAACAGCGTCGAGGTCTTCAACGCCATCCAGCTGCTGAGGGACATGGCGCCGGCCATCAAAGAGAGAGTCGCCGGCGCGTCCGCACTGCCCAACCCTCTCGGGGGCATCAAGCTGGCCGCCTATTACGGATGTCTGCTGGTAAGACCCGCGGATGTGTGCGGTTACGACGATCCCGAGCAGCCGACCTCGATGGACGAAGTGATCAGCGCCTGTGGCGCCGAGCCCGTCGACTGGAACATGAAGGTGGAGTGCTGCGGCGGCGCCTTCAGCGTCAGCCGCACCGCCTCCGTGGTACGACTGGGCCGCGCGATCGTCGAGGACGCCCGGCGCAGCGGCGCCGAGGCCATCGTCGTCGCCTGCCCCCTCTGCCACAGCAACCTCGACCTTCGTCAGAAGGCGATGACGGCGCGCGGAGAGAAGCCGCTGCCCGTGTTGTTCATCACGGAGGTCGTGGGTCTTGCCCTCGGCCTACCCACCGAGCCTATGGGCATGAGCCGGCACTTCGTCGCCACCGAGCCTTTCCTCAAAGACCTCATGGCACGCGCGGAAGTGCGTGCCGTGGCCGAGAAGAAGGCCCAGGAAGAGGCCGCCGTCAAGGCCGCAGCTCGGGCAGCCAAGCGCGCCGCAGCCGAGAAGGCCGCCGCCGACAGTACGGAGTCCAACGCCGGCCCAGCGGCCGAAGGCCGCCCCGCCGGCCCCGAAGGTGGTGACGCAGAGTGAGCCGCGTCGGTGTCTTTGTCTGCCACTGCGGAGAGAACATCGCCCGCACCGTGGATTGTGCCGCAGTCGCCGAGGCGCTCAAAGACCACCCGGGTGTGGCGTACGCACAGGATTACAAGTACATGTGTTCCGACCCGGGCCAGCAGCTCGTCAAGAAGGCCATCGAAGAGAACGACCTCACCGGCGTCGTCGTGGCCGCCTGCTCGCCTCACATGCACGAGAAGACGTTCCGCCGCGCCGTCGACCAGGCGGGCGTCAACAAGTTCATGTGCGAGATGGCCAACATCCGCGAGCACTGCTCCTGGATCCATGAGGACCGCGAAGAGGCCACGGACAAGGCGATCGATATCGCCCGTACCATCGTGGAGAAGGTCAAGCACAACCGGCCGCTCGAGACGATCAAGATCCCTGTGACGAAGCGCGCCCTCGTCATCGGCGGCGGCATCGCAGGCATCCAGGCCGCGCTCGACATCGCCGATGGCGGCCACGAAGTCGTGCTCATCGAGAAGGAAGCCTCGATCGGCGGGCACATGAGCCAGCTGAGCGAGACGTTCCCCACGCTGGACTGCTCCCAATGCATCCTGACACCACGTATGGTCGAGGCATACCAGCACCCCAACATCAAACTCCACACGTGGAGTGAGGTCGAGAAGGTCGACGGCTACATCGGCAACTTCGAGGTGACGATCCGCAAGAAGGCGCGGTCCGTGGACGTGGACCTGTGCAACGGCTGCGGCGATTGTCAGGCAGTGTGTCCGTCCAAGAAGATCCCCAGCGAGTTCGAGGCAGGGCTCGGTAAGCGGACGGCGATCTACGTGCCGTTCCCGCAGGCCGTCCCCAACATCCCGGTGCTCGATCGCGAGAACTGCACGCTCTTCAAGGGCCGCCGCAAGGGCCTCAAGAAGGACGCGTGCGGCAAGTGCAAGGAGGCGTGCCTCAAGGGAGCCATCGACTACGACACCGAGGACACGTTCGTGACCGAGGAGGTCGGCGCGATCGTGGTCGCGACCGGCTACAAGCTCTACGACATCGGTCGCGACCAGCCCGAGGGCCTCAAAGGATACGGCGAGTACGGGTACGGCGAGGTACCGGATGTGATCGACGGCATGCAGTTTGAGCGCCTCGCCTCGGCCAGCGGGCCGACCGCGGGCGCCATCCTCAGGCCGTCGGACGGCACCGAGCCGAAGACGGTGGTCTTCGTCCACTGCGTCGGCTCCCGCGACGCGGACAAAGGCATGGAGTACTGCAGCAAGATCTGCTGCATGTACAACGCCAAGCACGCGATGCTGTACAAGCACAAGGTGCATGACGGGCGCGCCGTCGCCTTCTACATGGATATCCGCGCCGCCGGCAAGGGTTACGACGAGTTCAGCCGGCGGGCGATCGAGGAAGACGGTGCCGAATACATCCGCGGCCGCGTCAGCCGCATCTTCCGCGACGGCGACAAGGTCAAGGTGTGGGGCTTCGACACGCTGAGCGGCGAACAGGTCGCGATCGACGCCGACATGGTCGTACTCGCGACTGCCATCCGGCCTCAGGACGGCATCCGTGAGCTGGCGCAGAAGCTCAGTGTCAGCACCGACGAGCACGGCTTCATCAACGAGGCGCACCCCAAGCTGCGCCCGGTCGAGACCAACACCGCAGGGGTGTTCGTCGCGGGCGCCTGCCAGGCGCCGCGCGATATCCCCGACGCGGTCGCCATGGCCAGCGCCACCGGCGCCAAGGTCCTCGGTCTGTTCAGCGCCGACGAGCTCGAGCGCGAGCCGGCCGTGGCAGTCGTCAGCGAGGAGACCTGCATCGGTTGCATGCGTTGTGAGCTGGTGTGCCCGTACGGAGCCATCGAGCAGCGCGAGATCTGCACGGTCGACGGCCATGTCTGCGGGCACACCGCCTACGTGAACCCGGGCGTCTGCCAGGGCTGCGGCACCTGCCAGGCCGTGTGCCTGAGCAAGAGCGTCGAGTTGCAGACATTCACCGACGAGCAGGTCTACAGCGAGATCAATGCGCTCTGCGCGTGGGAGTGAGATGAGCGAGACGCACGACGACTTCGAACCGCGCATCACCGCCTTCGTCTGCAACTGGTGCACCTACACCGGAGCCGACCTGGCCGGGACCAGCCGCCTGCACATGGCGAGCAACGTGCGCATCATCCGCCTGCCCTGCACGGGCCGCATCGACCCGCTGTTCATCATCAAGGCGTTCGAGCGCGGCGCCGACGGCGTGATCGTCAGCGGCTGCCACCCGGCCGACTGCCACTACACCTCGGGCAACTACCACGCCCGGCGGCGGTTCGCCGTGTTCCACGACATCATGGACTTCGTCGGCGTCGACCCGCGACGCATGACCTTCAGCTGGGTCTCGGCGAGCGAGGGCGCGAAGTGGAAGGACGTCGTGAACGAAGCCGTCGCAAGCGTGCGCGAGCTCGGCCCCTTCGAGGCGTATCGGGCGCTGGCGCCCGACGACGGCGAAGCCGTTTCGTCCGGCGCACCCGCTCAGGCGAGCGCCGAGGTGACGCCATGACGGAGACCGCGCCCGTCTACACCGGCGTCGCCGAGCTTCGGCGCATCGCCCGCGAGCTGCTCGAGGCAGGCGACGTGCGCGTCATCATCGGCTACGAGGCCGCGCGCCTGGGGGCCCGGCCGGTCTTCATCACCGACCCGGCCGACACGGACAGACTCATCTTCGACACACGCTGCGTGCACGATCTGGTGACCTATCTGAACCCACGCCGCGACCACGTCGCCGAGCTCGGCAAGATAGGGCTCGTCGTCAAGGGCTGCGACGCCAAGGCCGTCGCGGGACTGCTGCGCGAGGCGCAGCTCAAGCGAGACGACGTCGTCCTGATCGGCGTACGCTGCGGCGGCGTGCTCGAGGAGAACGAGCTGCCCGCCGCCGTGGCCCTCACGCCGGAGAACGTGGCGCCGCGCTGCTACGGCTGCGACAACCGCGAGCCGACGCTGACGGATCACCTCGTCGGCGAGTCGCAGCCCGAGCCTCCGCGGCCGGTGATGACCATCGACGAGCGCGTGGCTGCGCTCGACGGCCAGCCAGTCGAGGAACGCTGGGCATTCTGGACGGAGCAGTTCAGCAAGTGCGTGCGCTGCTACGCCTGCCGCCAGGTCTGCCCCCTCTGCATCTGCGAGCGCTGCATCGTCGAGAAGACACAGCCGCAGTGGATCGAGTCCTCCGCCCACCCGCGCGGCAACCTGAGCTGGAACGTCACGCGCGCCCTGCACCTCGCCGGCCGCTGCGTCGACTGCGGCGAGTGCGAGCGCTTCTGCCCGGTCGGGATCCCGCTGAGCCTCGTGAACCGGAAGCTGCAGCAGATCGTCGCCGAGCGCTACGACTACAAGGTCAGCGACGACCCCGAGAACGTGGCGCCGATAGGCGACTACCGCCTCGACGACCGGCAGGAGTTCATCAAGTGACCGACGCGACGGACACGACGGCCGGCGCACGCGGCAACGCGACCGCCTCGAACGGGCCGCCCAAGCGCTTCTTCCTGAGCGAGCCCGACCTGCGCAGCCTCGTCGGCGACCTGCTGGGTGCGGGCACGGAAGTGATCGCGCCTCTCGCCACCGATGTGTGTCAGTCTCCGTCGGCCATGGCCGCGTCGGCGTGCACCCTCCCCGGCGTCGCCGCCGTGGACATCGACTACCGCCCGCTGGCCGGCGCCGACGAGCTCGACCTCTCCCGCGGCCTGCCGCAGCTCTCGCTCAAGGGGTACTTCCTCCCCGAGCACGAAGCGCTTTGCCACTGGAAACAGAAGGGCACCACAATCGCAGTGGAGAACGTCCCCATCGAGTTCGCTCCGCGGGTCGTCCTGGCGGCGAAGCCCTGTGACAGCGCCGCCCTCGCCGTCGTCGACCAGGTCATGAACTGGGACTACAGGGACGAGCTCTGGAACGGCCGCCGCGCAGCGACGACGATCATCAACCTTGCCTGCCCCGTCATCGACGAGAGCTGCTTCTGCACCGCGGTCGACACGGCGCCCGACGACACCAAGGGCGCCGACGGCCTGCTCACGCCGGTCGACGGCGGGTATGTGCTCGAGGTGACGACCGACAAGGGCCGTGCCTTCGCGGCTGCGCACGCGGCGCGCCTCAGCGACGACGTCCCAGCGGACACTCGCGGGCGTCAGGCCGAGGACGAGCGTGCCGCCGCCCGCGCCCGGGTCGCCGCCAACCTCGAGATCGACGCCGCCTCGGTCCGCGACTGGATCGACAGCCACTTCGAAGATCCCCTCCTCGCCACCCTCGCGATCCGCTGTAACGGCTGCGGCGCCTGCGCCTCGGTCTGCCCGACGTGTCACTGCTTCGACATCGTCGACGAGGAGGAGGGCGTCGGCCGCGGCACCCGGCGACGCTGCTGGGACACTTGCCAGGCGCCGACCTTCACCCTGCACGCCAGCGGACACAACCCGCGTGACGACCAGCACGTGCGCTACCGCCAGCGGATCAACCACAAGTACTCGATCTACCCGCTCAAGTTCGGGGAGGTGCTCTGCACCGGCTGTGGCCGCTGCACACGCGTCTGCCACGCCGGCCAGGACATCGTCGAGATCCTGCAGGAGATCGACATCGCGGCGCGGCGGCCGGACGAAGCCGCCGCCGCCGAGCCCGCCCCCGACGCCCCCGAGCCGGTGACCTCGTGAACATCTATCAGCCGCTCCTCACCACCGTCACGGAGCTTGTCGACGAGACGCCCGACACTCGCACCCTCCGCCTCGAGTTCCAGGACGAGGCACTGCGAGAGAGCTTCGCCTTCAAGGCCGGCCAGTTCGGCGAGTACAGCGTCTTCGGCGCCGGCGAGAGCACCTTCTGCATCGCCAGCGCGCCGACGCGAGAGGGCTACATCGAGTGCAGCTTCAAGGCGGTCGGCAAGGTCACGTCGGCACTTCGCGAAGTGAACCGCGGGGACACCGTCGGCTTCCGCGGTCCCTACGGCAACTGGTTCCCGGTCGACGACTGGAAGGGCAAGGACGTGGTGTTCGTCGCCGGCGGCATCGGCCTGGCGCCGGTACGCTGCGTCATCTGGAACGTGCTCGACCGCCGCGACGAGTTCGGCGACGTGACCATCGTGTACGGCGCCCGTTCGGTCGAGGACCTCGTGTACAAGCGCGAGCTGGAAGAGTGGAGCTCGCGCTCCGACATCACGATGGTAAGCACCGTCGATCCCGGCGGCGAGACCGTGGACTGGGCCGGCGAGGTGGGCTACGTCACGCCGGTCGTCGAGAAGACGGCGCCGAAGGCCGACAACGCCGTCGCCGTGCTCTGCGGCCCGCCGATCGTCGTCAAGCTCACGCTTCCGGTGCTGGAGAAGCTGGGCTTCGCCGACGAGGCCATCTTCACCACGCTCGAGAACCGCATGAAGTGCGGACTCGGCAAGTGCGGCCGCTGCAACATCGGGCCCGTGTACGTCTGCAAGGACGGGCCCGTCTTCACAGCAGCCCAGATGAAGGAACTCCCGCCGGAGTTCTGAGTCGGTCGGCACCCGCACCTCCCCGTCGCATTCCGTCGTCCGTACCTCCGCACCCGGAGAACCTGGTGGTACAGTCTTGCGCGGAAGTGTGCAGCTGTAGCGCACTGCCTGCGCTTGCCGCAGAGTACGGCCATGCGACACGGGGGCGAGCGGTGATCGATCCGTTGTGCTTCCTCCGCGAGACCGTCGAGAAGTGGGGTCAAGGTTGAAACGCAACGTCGGCGCTGATCCGTGGCTCGAGAACTGGCTGGACCTCGTCGCCGGCCGCGCTGCCGACGACCCGATTCTGGAGCTCGGCTGCGGAGACGGTCGCGACACCGAAGTGTTCGTCGCCGCCGGTCATCGCGTCGTCGCCTTGGACATCTCCCCGTCACAAATCGATGCGGCACGCTGGCGCGCCCCGGCCGCTGAGTTCTTCTGCCAAGACGTGCGCGACCCGTTTCCATCTGCGGCAGCCGGCGCCCGAGTGGTCGTAGCCAGCCTGTCACTCCACTACTTCCCCTGGCACGAGACCGTCGCCCTCTTCGACCGCATCCACACACTGCTCCTGCCCGCGGGCCTGCTGCTGTGCAGACTCAACTCCACGAACGATGTGCATCACTGGCCCGACGATCCCCAGCAGATCGAGAAGGACTCCTACCTGGTGAGCACTCGGACGAAGCGATTCTTCGACCGCACCGCAGTGGAGGCCTTGGTCGCCGAGGGTTGGCGCACGCTGGAGACGCGCGAGCAGGTCATCGACAGGTATGGGCGCCCGAAGGCCGTGTGGGAGATCGTCGCAGAGAGCGTGGCTTGACGGCGCGACGGGCGGGAGACCTCACGAGCGAAGCGCCCGCCCGATGAACCCTGCATCAGCAGGCGCCACTCTTGTTGCGTACTCGTGGTCGTGGCCGCCGCGGCTGTAGCCACCTGGTCGATGTGTACGACCTGCGACGCGAGCTGTGTGGACTCACCGGCTGGGCCCCAGATGGCGTACCATCACCGGAGACGGTTGCCGCACTGGGTCTGGGGGAGGTCGTGGCGTGAGCGAGAACGGAATCAAGAGATGGATGGGGGGCGACCCCCGAGAGGCAGCGTTGTCTCGTGTCGGAGCGGTCGTCGGAGCGCCGGAGTTCACCATCCCGTGGCTCGACCGCTTCTACGATGAAGAAGACACGGATCTCGTGCTCGCCGCGGCCGACGATCGCCTGCGCGATGTCTCCATCGAGGCTCTCGACCGTGGCGTTCGCCGTGCCGCACTCGACCGCGACGACGCCGGCGACCACACCCCGGCGTCCTTCGCCGACCGCCTCGACATCTGGGCCATGTTCGAGGGCTGGATGGACGTCCCGGACGACATCCGTCTTCGCCTTGCGGAGTGGGCGACCGACGACTACGCCGAGTCGGTCCGCGACGACCTCGAGGCGCTCAAGCGGGGAGCGCCGGGTGACTCCAAGCAGATCGACTACACCTATCTTCTGCTGCCCGAGGCTGAGGCTGTGATCGCCGCGGAACCACACGTCTATCTTTGGCCCTGTGACTGCCGCGCGATCGTCGGCGGCTGCGACAGGCCCGTCGATGTCTGCCTGCGCTTCGACAATGAGCGCGGCCTGGGCCGGGAGATCTCGCAAGAGAGAGCCATCGAGATACTGCACGAGACCGATGCGGCCGGTCTCACCCACACCGACTATCTGGGTCGCTCCGCAGGCGACATGCACGCGATCTGCAACTGCTGCACCGACTGCTGCTTTCCACACCGGGCGGCGCGGCAGCTCGACGCCGAGGCCGTCTGGCCGCGCCGGCGGCACGTCGCGGACATCGATACGGACGCGTGCGAGCCCTGTGGACGCTGCGCGATGCGCTGCCCGTTCGGAGCGATCACCTCTGAGTCTGAAGGGAGACCGCGGCTGGAGCCTTCGGCCTGCCGCGGCTGCGGGCTCTGCTCGACCACGTGTCCCACAGAGGCAATCGCGATGCGACCCCTCGCTGCTCTCGCCTGAGTCGTTTCGGAAGGGCCGGCAGACCGGGCGATCCGCGTCTACCCGTGTGGCGTGATGACCGCTCGGCCCTGCAGGGCGCCCGCGCGAAGCCGGGCGTAGGCGTCCGCCGCCTCATCGAGAGCGAAACGCTCGGTGTGAGCATGGATGCGCCCAGAGCGCGCGAGCTCGATGACCTCCGCCAACTCGGGAAGACTCCCCCAGTAGGGGATGGTCAGGCTGACGTCGAAGGGCAACGCCCCGTAGCCGAACGGCAGCATCCCGCCCGCGAGGCCGATGACCTGCACGGCGCCGCCGGGGCGGACGACCGCCGTCGCAAGGCGCATCGTCGCCTCGGCACCGACGCAGTCGAACACCACCGTCACACCCAGACCACGCGTGAGCTCGCGGATCCGGGCAGCCGCCGTCTCGCCGGCGGCCACCGTCTCATCGGCGCCGACGGCGCGCGCCAGCCCGAGCTTCGACTCGTCGACATCGACCGCGATCACCCGGGCCGCCGAGACGGCACGCAGCAGCTGCACCGCCATGTGCCCGAGCCCGCCCACGCCGATCACAAGCGCCGTTGCGCCCGGGGTGAGCAGCGACAGCGTCGACTTGACGGCGTGGTAGGGAGTCAGCCCAGCGTCCGAGAGCGGAGCGGCCTCACGGGGGTCAAGATCGCCGAGCGGCACCAGCCACCGGGCATCCGGTACGAGCATGTACTCAGCCATGCCGCCGTCAAGACCGAAGCCGCCGACAGGTACGTCGGCTTCGGCAGCACGCTCGCACAGCGTCTCTCGGCCTTCGCGGCATGCGGCACATCGGCCACAGCCCCATGGGCCGTACACGATGACCGCATCTCCGACACGCCATCCCTCAACGCCCGGGCCGAGCGCGGCGATCCAGCCCGCGTTCTCGTGACCCAACGTGAAAGGCAGAGCGTAGTCGTGCAGGCCGGGGGGCCATTCCATCATCCTCAGGTCGGTGTGACAGGCGCAGGCGCCACCGACTTTGATCAACACCTGGCCGACGTCCGGCTCGGGGACCCGGACATCGCGAAGCCGAGGTGGCTGCTGCCACTCGACCAGCTGGTAGGCCTTCATGAGAGACCGCCCATGACTGCGTCGAGCCGTGCGCAGAGGCCGTCCGGCAGCGCCGGCACCTCGTGCGTTGCCAGTAGCTCGAGCGCCCGCAAACGCGCCTTCTCCGTGGCGTCCGTGGCACCGTTCGCCGCCCAGCGGTCGTAGCTGGCGCGATTGAGCAGCTTCCCGCGCCACTGGGTGCTGCGCAGGTGGCGCCGCGTGTGCCGCTGGCCGAGGAAGTCGCCGCCGGGGCCGACCGCCTTGAGCACGTCCACGGCCAGCGTCTCGTCGCTGACCTCGATCTCCTCGAGCAACTGCCGGTTGCGCGAGATGAATTCGGCGACCAGGACGACCTCGGCGAGCGACCCGGAGAGCCCGAAGTCCATGTAGCCGACGTCGTGGTTGAGGTTGGCGCCGAGCTGCATGGAGAGCTTGGTGATCTCGTCGGCCTCCATGCCGGCCTGAGCGTCCACCACCTGCGCGTCGGTGTGACCGCTGAAGCCCCAGTTGGGCAGGTCGAGCCACTTGGCCATCTCGACCTCGCACGCGTACGCGCGGATGAACTCGGGCGAGTTGTAGGCCGACTGAGAGGTCGCCATGTCGAGCGTGTTGGGGCCCTGGCCGATGACGAACGGGGCCCCGGGCACACGGAGTTGGTGCATGACCAGGCCGAAGAGCGCCTCGGCGATGCCAAGTGTGATCTGGCCGGCGGTGGTGATGGGGGCGGTCCCTCCGGCCACCGGCGACGGGCAGTACGTGGACGGGATGCCCTTGTCGGCGCAGAACAGCAGCTTCTCGACGGTCTCGAAGGGGTGCTTGAGAGGGCTGACGGGCTGGTTGTACATGACGAAGTACGGCTTGTCGCGCAGCGCGTCGGCGCCGCCGCGGACCTCGCAGGCCATGCGCCACATGGGCTCGACGGTCTCGACGCCCCCGGCCGTCATGACGAGTGGCTTGGTCGTCGCCTCGATCATGGCGCGGAACTGCTTGGGGTACGCCTCCTCGGCGACCATGCCGTCGGGGTAGGCGCCCGACATGACGAAGTCGATCTCGGGCAGGGCGTCGCAGAGGCGCGCCGCCTCGCCGACGTCCTCGAGCTTGCCCAGGCGGCGCTCGCCAGTCTCGAGGTCAAGCAGATGCATCACGTCCGAACCGTTCCCAAAGTACGCGCGCCGGCCGCCCAGATCCATCGCCGGCTCGCCGGCGCGGTCGTAGACCATGAAGCTGGCCGGGACCGTGGAGCGCGCCTGCTCTACGAGCTCAGCGGACACGTGGATGAGGCCGGCGTCGTCCTTGACACAGTCGCCGGCGAGCATGACGGCCTCACCCTCCTCGTGAAGCACCACCATGCCGATCTCGGACAGGATCCCAAGCGCGGCCTCGTAGATGCGCTGCTTCTGCTCCTCGGTGAGGAAGCTCACCCGGCCGGCGCCGATCTCCATGCTGCTATCTGGCATCGTCACTCCTGGACGGCGTTTCTAGGCGACGCGCTCGCCGAGACCGGCAGGCGCTCCACAGAACACTACACCGCTCCAAGGACCAGTGCACGTCGATCTTGCTCTTCACAGCAGTTCGTATCGACTTAAGTTCGGCGAGGGGCGTGCGCCTCTGGCGCTTTCGTGCCCCTCGCCGGCAAGACGTCAGCGCCGCACGGCGTGCGCGCCACCGAGGACGAGGCCGGTCATCACCGCCGTGAAGCGCGCAGGTTCTTCGAACGACGGCTTGTGGCCCGAACGCTCGAACACGATGAGGCGCTTGCTCGGCGCGTCTAGCTGCTCGAACCACTCCCGAGCCAGCCCGGCCCGGCCTCGCGCCTCGTGCGCGCCCTGGACCAGGTAGACAGGCACCTCCAGCGTCGGGACCGCCGTCCGGAAGTCGATGCCGGCGGCCGCAAGCTGCGGGTACAGCACCGAGAACGTGTCGAGGAACCCGCCCATGAGCCGCAGCTTCTCGAGCAGCGTGTACTCGGCGACGAAGATGTTGCCCGGCATCTCGCCCTTCTCCTGGAACCCGGGCGCCATCGCGTACGGGTTCCAGTCGTGCTCGTGCGCGAGCGCCGGCTCGTACTTCCAGAGTTCGTCGTACGGTGGTTCACCGTTCTCGCGAAGCGTCGCCACGAGGTTGCGCTGCCCGGTCCGCTCGGCCCACGCCAGGGTGTCCGCGTAGAACATCCGGTCCGTCGCGACCGGATCGACCATCTGCCCGGTGCCGACGTAGGCGTGATAGAACTCGGGGCGCTTCTGAACGGCGAGCACGCCGAGGATGGTCCCCCACGAATTGCCGGCGAGGTAGACCTTCTGCCGACCGAAGCGCTCGCGGAGGTAGCCCGTGACGGCGAGCGTATCGTCGACCATGTCGTCAAGCGTCATGTCGTCGCGATAGCTCGACAGGGATTTGCCCGACCCCGGCTGGTCCCACGTCGCGACCACGAAGTGCTCCTCGAGGCTCTCGCTCAGCTTGCGCATGGACCCGATCTCGCTGCCGCCGGGGCCACCGGCCAAGTAGAGGAGTACCGGCGCATCCTGGCGACGGCCGCGGACCATGAGCGCCTGCTCCGTCCCGTTGACGTCGATGGCGGTGAGCTCGGCGATGCTGCCGGGGACGACGGCCCCGGCAACGTCACGGATCGGCTCGGTGCGGGCCGGCACGGCGAGGCCAGCCGTCAGCGCCAGAAGCGCTGCTGCGGCGGCGGCGACGGCCACGCGCCGCGCCACGCCGCCCACGCCGAGCGGACGCGCCGCCGGAGCCGCCGCTCGGCGCGCAACAGCCACGCCGACGCCGCTGCCGAGGACCATCGGCAGCAGCAGGAAAGCGCCGTGGACGCCTCGCCCGCTCACGAAGGCGACGATGCCGTAGGTGGAGGCCAGGGTGATCCGGTCGACGGTCGGGCCGCTCTCGCCAAGCCGCACGAGCTCGTAGACCAGGGCGAACAGCGCGGGCGAGGCGAGCAGCGCCCAGCGGGAGCGCCACGCGTAGCCGGCAACGAGGCCGATCCCGAGTCCCGCCGCGAGAGTCACGATCGCGTCGAGCGTGGTCACGGGCCCGCGCGGCATGATCAGTCCGGTCACCACGGCGGCCCCTCCGACCGCCACAGCTCCGGCCGCGAGCCGCTTCAGTCTCCCGGCCGTGAAAGCAGAGCGTTCCATGATCCCTCCTGTCGACTCCATTCATCGCCCGAAGCCTATGGCGCCGAAGCGCGAGAGTCGTCACCCGGGGGAGGGCATCTTGAGAGCGTGCCGGAGGTAACCGTCGCCGACGCCAGTACCCCAGCGGGAAGGCTCGGGGCTACCTCGGGAACATCATCGCGTGTGCCCAGACGTCCGGGTGCGGTCGCGGCGAGGGGCGCGACCAGCCTGCACACGACAGCAGGCCGGTCGCGCCCCGAAGCCGGAAGCGACGGCGGTCCGGACCCGGGAACGACGGATCCAGCCGGTCGTCACTTGACGCCGAGCTCAGCCTCCGCAGCAACGATGATCGACCTGAGCTCCACGGCGACCTCGTCCGGCAGTGGATCCGGCGTGTGCGTCTCGAGGATCCGCCGGGCCTCGGCCAGCGAGCGGTCGTAGATCGTCGTCGACCCGGCAGCGGCCCACTCCTCGCGGACCTTCCGGTCGATGAACTTCGACTGCGACTGCCCGCGCATGCCTTTGTAGGTGTCGTCGTGCGAGAGAAAGTCGCGGAACGGCCCTACCTCGGCGATCACGTCCACCGACAGCGTCTCGTCGGTGACCGGGATCCCCGGCACGCAGTACTTGACCATGCGCGCGAACTCCGCGTCCATGACGAGTTGCGCGTAATCGATGGTGACGCCCGATTCCAGCATCCCCAGCCCGTAGATCAGGTTGGCCCCTGCCAACGCCGGCAGCAGGCTGGTGATCGTCTTCTCATGGCCGGATTGGGCGTCCGCCACTTTGGAGTCGCCCTACGCACCAGCCACCCAGCTGGGCAGCAGGTAGAAGCGGGCGAGGCAGGCCACACCGGCGCCGATCATCGCGCACTCGGGGCTGCCCACCGAGGCGCTGGCGAAGCGCAGGTCCATGGCGGTCGTCGACGATCCGTAGATCACCGGCGTTCCGCGTTCAGTGAGCTGCGCGAGCGTGATGCCGGCGAGCACCTCGGCGTTGTGCGTGACCAGCGTGCCGGCCAGGCTGACCGGCGACGAACCGCCGGCCATCGCCATGGAGAGGACGTTGACCGGGATACCGGCGCGGGCACCCTCGATGATGATCTCGCACGCGTCCTTCACCAGCTTGAGCGGGCTGACCGGGCAGGTGAGGAACGAGAGGATCGGGCGGCGGCGCAGCTGGTCCCGCCCCCCGACGATCGTCGCCGCCATGTCGATCATCTTGCGGGCGCAGAAGCCCGAGAGGGGACCGATGGTGGCGTGCTTCGTGGTGTTGCTGAAGATCGCCTCGGCGTTATGCAGCGACGCTGTGTCCGGCGGCACGTCGTGGGCGCCGAGCGGCCGCTCCACGACGTCGATCTCGGGCAGGGCATCGATGATCCTCGTGCAGTCGGCAACGTCCTGCTTGCGGCTCTCGTGGAGCTCACCGGTGTACGGGTCGACGACCTGGATGCCCTCGCCGAAGTTGGTGAATCCGACGCGGCCGTCCTCGAGCACCACGTCCCTGGACGGGTCGCGGCCGCACATGACCACCGTCGAGGGCGCCGAGCGGATCGCGTCGTCGACGAGGTGACCCGGAAGACGCACCACGCTCTTCTCGCGGTCGACGTCGGCGCCGGCCCTCTCGAAGATGTCGAGCGCTTCGTCATCCTCGACGAAGACGCCCGTGCGCGAGAGCACCTCGAGCGTCGAGAGGTGGATCTCGCGCAGCTCTTCGTCGGTGAACACCTCGAGCCTGAAGCCGCCACTCTTGCGCGCTCCCGCGCGCGGATTGCGTCTCATCTCGACCTCCCTTGCACTCTCCTGACCGCCGGTCGTCCGTCGACGGTCCGTGTGGCTTCGAGAACGGTTGCCGGCCGGCTCCGCGGGCGGTCACTGTCTCGCCGGCCGGCAACCCTCCTCGGCAGGCGACGTCGCGGCCGCCCGCTTCCCGTCAGCCCGTCACCAGCTCCTTCGCCCGCTCCACCGCCATGCCGGCGTTGGCGCCGTAGCCGTCGGCGCCGATCTCGTCGGCGTAGGCGGCGGTCACCGGGGCGCCGCCGACCATCACCTTGACGGAGTCGCGCAGGCCCTCGGCCTTGAGCGCGGCGATCGTCTCGGCCATGTGCGGCAGGGTGGTCGTGAGCAGGGCGCTCATGCCGATGATCTTCGGCGCGTGCTCCTTGACGGCGGCGACGAAGTCGGCCGCCGTCACCCCGGTGCCGAGGTTGACGACCGTGAAGCCGGCCCCCTGCAGGAGCATGCCGACGAGGTTCTTGCCGATGTCGTGCAGGTCGCCCTCGACGGTGCCGATCACGACCACGCCGCCGCCGGCCTCGTCGCCGGCGGCCATGTGCGGGCGCAACAGGTCGAGGCAGGCCTGCATGACGCGGGCGGAGAGCAGCACCTCGGGGATGAAGCACTCGCCGTCACGCATGCGCGTGCCGACGACCTCCATGCCGGGGAGCAGGGCGGAGTCGAGGATCTCCCGCGCCGTGGCCCCGGTGGCGAGGAGCGCCGTGGTGAGCGCGGTGGCCACGCCGGCGTCGCCGGCGATGATGGCCTGCTTGAGCTGGTCGTTCATGGTCTGCCCCACCTCCTCAGGCGGTGCGCTCCTTGAAGCGCTCTACGCAGTTGATGGGAACGTCGAGCGCGCGAGCGATGTTGAACTTCGCCTCGATCTGGTTGGCCAGGTACGGCTGGCTGATCGCGTAGCTGTGGATGCCGCCGAAGCCCAGCTCCGCACGGATGTCGGTCATGACGGCCGGGTCGGAGAGGTCGAACGGCGTGACGCCGAGCTTGTCGGCGACGTACTGCTTTGCTTCTTTGAGGCGCATGCCCCGAGTCATCTGCATCCGAGCCACCAGGTCTCCGGCTGCTCGTATACCGCCGATGCTCGCGGCTTGCGCGTGGGCGTTGTGCATCCCGTGGGGATCGCCCGAACCCACCTACAACCCGTCGACGTGCAGCAGGTCGACGAACGACTTGGCCGAGCGGCAGACGGCGTCGGCAAGCGGGTGCACGAACATCGGCACGGCGCCGACGCCCATCCCGGCGTTGGGGTGCACCGGGATCTCAGCGACCTCCATGCACGGCTTGATGAGCGCGATGGCACGAGCGATGTTCCACACCAGCGACTTGCCGGTGTTGACGTTGACCACCGGCCCGAACATCGTCGCGCCGGCCTCCTGGGCCAGCAGCAGCTGGTCCTTGGGCCACAGGCCGGCGAGACGCTTGCCGCCCCACTCGAGCTCGCCGTGCATGCCGAGCACGAACTCGCCGGCCATGCCCAGCTGCACGCCCATGTCGGGGTGCTTCTCGCGGATGATCTTCGTCGCCCTGAGCGCAGCGAGGAACTCCGGGTCGCCGGAGGCGCCGGTGGTGTCCCAGTCGATCGCGTCGGCGCCCGCCTCCCACTGCGAGTCGGCGAGCTTGACCATGTCGACGACGGCCATCTCGACCGCTTCTTCTTCGGCCGCCCGCGCCTCGGCGATCTTGCCGAGCGGGAGCAGCTCGTTCCAGTTGTCGCAGGGCCCGTCCGGCTTGGAGTAGAGGCCCAGGTTGGGCATCACGCCGTACTGCAGCGGCGCGATCGTGCACAGCTGCGCGTCGTGCATGTACTG
This sequence comes from uncultured Actinomycetes bacterium, assembly GCA_963709345.1. Lineage (GTDB taxonomy): Bacteria > Actinomycetota > Thermoleophilia > UBA2241 > UBA2241 > CAIXSE01. Next base: position 86,622 of record CAVPVX010000010.1, on the reverse strand, counting down.
GGCCTCGTAGGCGAGGATGGTGCGCACGACCTTGAGCGAGTAGTCGCCGACGCAGAGTTCCAGCAGGTCGGCGCCCATCCACTGCTCGTACGACTGCAGATCCTGGATGCGGGTGGCATGGGTCTTCATGCCGGTGCCGTCGCAGCTCAGGACGATCTCATCGCCGACGTCAACGCCGGTGAAGCGCGCCGGCGAGGCGTAAATGTCCAGAAGGTGATCGATCTCGTCCTGCTCGAGCGGCGGCACCTTGGCTCTCTTGGCCGCCGCCTCCGACCCCGCCTCGAGATCTGCACGCATCTCGTCGCGCGTCATGCGCGTGAAGGTGCCGTCGCCCATGCGGGTCGGCACCCGGACCTCGTTCGTCACGCTGTCCCTCCTCATCTCGCCGAACACTCTCGGCGTGCTAACTGACCGGTCAATTAATCCCTCACTACACAACCCGCGGCCAAGGATGTCAAGCGCCCTCGGCGCGCGGCATCGTGGCCAGATACTCCTTGAGCGTGGTCGGAAAGCCGGGCGCCCGCAGGTCGGTGCCGCAGGCCTCCTCGAGCAGCTTGGCGACCATGGCGTACTCGGCGCCGCCTCCGTAGCGGGCGCGACCGCGCACGAACAACTGCTCGACGGTGCCGGCGATGTCGAGCGGCACGTCGAGCTCGCGGCCCAGCGCCAGCGCCAGGCCCATGTCCTTGAGGCAGAGATCGAAGGAGAAGCCGACGTCGTAGCTCCCGCCGAGGATGGTCGTGCTCTCCGTCTCGAGGATGAAGCTGGAACCCGAGCTGGCGCGGATGATCTCCCAGGCCAGACGCAGGTCGATGCCGCTGCGCTTGGCCAGCATGAACGCCTCCGCGGACGCGGCGATGTGGATGAAGGCCAGCATGTTCGTGATGACCTTGATGCTCGAGGCCTTGCCGAGGGCGCCGACATAAATGGTCCTGCCTCCGACCGCCGCGAAGACGTCCTCGTGTCTCGCGAAGACGTCCTCATCGCCACCTACGAGCACGGTGATGGTGGCCGATTCGGCATTGTGGACGCCGCCCGTGACCGGCGCCTCCAGTGTGGAGACGCCCTTCTCGGCGAGAAGCGCCGCCAGTCGCGCCAGTTCGTGCGGGCTGTTGGTGCTCATCTCGATCCACGTGCCGCCGGGCGCGAATCCGCTGGCGAGGCCGCCGGCGCCGGCGACGACCTCCGTGACGGCGGCGATGGAGGGCAGGCAGGTGATCACCGACTCGGACGCGCGCGCTACGGCGGCCGGCGAGTCTGCCCACGAGGCGCCGGCCTCGACGAGGCCCTGAGCCGCCGCCGGATCCAGGTCGTGGACGGTGACGCCGTGGCCGGCGCGTACCAGGCTGCTCGCGAGGTGACGGCCGATGTGACCGAGGCCGACGCAGCCCACCCTCACGATGCGACCTCCCCGGCCGCCGCCGAAGGATCGGCGGGCGCGGCCTCCGGCTCATCGTCGGCGAGGGGCTCCCTGCCGACGTTCTCGCCGTCCCACTCGAAGTTGACCTTGTCGGCGCGCAGAATGTGCCAGGTCTCAGTGTGAGCTATGCCCTCGATCCGATCGAGATCCTCGTTCAGGAACGAGTAGAGGCCCTCGTTGTCCGGCAGGTGCGCCTCGATGAGGATGTCGAACGAACCGGTCGTGTAGCCGACGTACGAGACGTTCTCCATGGCCGCGAGATGCGCCCCGACCGCCTTCGCGTAACCACGGTTCACGCGGATGCCGACCATGGCATCGACAGGGAGGCCGATGGCTGCCGGGTTGACCCTGGCCATGGGGAGGATCGCGCCCCTCTTGATGAGGCGGTCGACGCGATTGCGGACCGTCGGCTCCGATACCCCGACGGCGCGCGCGATGCTGGCGTACGAGCGGCGTGCATTGGGGCGGAGCAGCTTCATGATGCGACGATCGAGGTCGTCCATCTCGGTCGACCCGAACGGCGCCTGCCCCGCTCTGATCATCTCCTGCCCTTTCGTAGCAGTATGAGAAGGTTTCCAGCCACTCTGCCAACATTCACAATGCATTATGGCTCTTTCGCGTTCAGACGCAACACCTCACGGCCGTTGGGCCTCGCATCTGCAAGCCCCGTGTTGACAGTGCCCCAGCGGCGTGCCATTGTGCTGCGGTGACCGCTGGAAACGGCGCCAGGAGTACGCCCGCCGCGGGTCGCGACTGGGCGAGAGGTCTCGGCCAGAGGAGTGAACGGAGATGACGGCGAACACGAGTCGGCTCAGCGACGGCGAGAAGAGCCTCATCGCCGACCAGGCGATGGACCTTCTCGCCAACGTGGGCATGCGCTTCTACGGCTCGCGCGTACTCCCCCGGCTCGAGGAGCGCGGCGCGCGCGTGGACGAGGCCACAGGCCTCGCGCGCCTGCCCCGGGAGCTCGTGGAGTGGGCCCTCGGGCAGTGCCCGCGCACCGTCCTCATGGCCGGCCTCACCGAGGCCGACGACGTGGTCCTCGGTGAGCACGAGCCCTTCCACTTCGCGCCCAGCGGCTGCGTCGCCAAGACCCTGGACCACCGCACAGGGATGCGCCGGGCCAGCACGCTGCAGGACGTGCGCGAGTCCACCGCCGTGCTCGACGAGCTCTCAGAGCTCGACCTCATGTGGACGCAGGTGAGCGCGTCGGACGTCCCGCTGGAGCAGCGCGAGCTCACCGAGTACTTCACGCTGCTCACCGAGACCAGGAAGCACGTGACCTTCGTCGACTGCCCGCACGAGGTCGACGCGGTCCTTGAGATCTGCAAGGTGCTCGGCGGCGACCTGGAGCGGTTCCGGCAGCGCCCGCGCATCTCCACCGTCGTCACCGCCGCCTCGCCGCTCCAGGTGGACGGCGCGGCGCTCGACATCCACATCGCTCTGGCCGGCCACGGCGTACCGATCGAGGTGTACTCGATGACGATCGCCGGCGCCACGTCGCCGGTGACGCTGGCGGGCACCGTCGCCCAGGGTCTCGCCGAGTTCCTCGGCATCGCCACGGCGCTGCAGGTCGCGGCGCCCGGAGCCAGACTCGTCTTCTGCTTCGGTTCAGGCGTGCTCGACATGCTGCGCACCACCTTCTCCTTGGGATGTGTCGAGAGCGCCCTGATGGGCGTCATGGCCACCGAGGTGGGGCACTACCTCGGCGTCCCCACGCTTAATCCCGGGTTGTCGACCGACGCCAAGCACGCGGGGATCCAGAACGGCTACGAGAAGGCGCTGAAGACGGCGACCGTCTGCAGCGCCGGCCCCGACATCGTCTCGGGCTGGGGCCTCATCGACTCGCACAACACCATGTACCTGCCGCAGTCGGTGATCGACAACGAGATCGCGGCCATGGTGCGGCGTCTCATGGCCCCGGTGGAGGTCTCCCCGGCCACGCTGGCGGGCGACTCCATCGCCACGGCCGGCCCGGGCGGGAGCTTCCTCGGCCAGAAGGACACGGCGCGGCGCATCCGCGCCGGCGAGCACTACCTGCCGTCCGTCTCGAACCGGCTGTCCTACGACAGATGGATCGAGGAAGGCACGACGGAGCTCGACACGGCGTGCGAGAAGATCGACCTCATCCTGTCCGAGCGCGCCACGAGCGAGCCCTACCTCGGCAGTGACCGGCTGGACGCGCTGGCGACCGCGTGCCGCGTGGACGGCGAGGCCGTCGCTCACGCGCGGCGCGGCTAGCCGAACGGACTCCACAGCACTTCCACACCGGCCATCGGAGGCAGCATGACCATGAGGATCGGCTACATCGGGCTCGGAGCCCTCGGCCGGCAACTCGCCGGCTGCCTGCTGCGCGACGGCTTCCCGGTCACCGTGTACGACGTTGACGCGAGTTGCGCCGTCGACCTGGGCAAAGCGGGCGCAACCTGCGCCGACACCGTCGCGGAGACGGCGCGCGCGTCGGACACCGTCATCACCTGTCTGCCCTCGCCGGAGGTCGTCACCGACGTGGTCGCCGGCGAGGGCGGCGTCATCGAGAACCTCGCCCCCGGTGGTACCTGGATCGACATGAGCACCAATGACCTGCACGAACTGCAGCGTCTCGCCGCCCTGGCCGCGGAGAAGGGGATCGCGACGCTCGAATCGCCGGTGACCGGCGGCGTCCACCGCGCTGCCTGCGGCATGATCACCGTCCTCGTCGGCGGCGACGAGGCGGTATTCCAGAAGCACCTGCCCGTGTTCGAGACCATGGGGGGCAGGGTCTTCTACATCGGCGAGCTGGGCCAGGCCTCGGTGATCAAGGTGATCACCAACATGCTGGCCTTCATCCATCTCGTCGCCGACGGCGAAGCGCTGATGCTGGCCAAGCGCGGCGGCGTCGATCTCAAGCTGGCCTGGGACGTCATCAAGGCCAGCTCGGGCAACAGCTTCGTGCACGAGACCGAGGGCCAGCTCATCCTGAACGGCAGCTACAACATCAACTTCACGATGGACCTGGCGCGCAAGGACCTGTACTTCGCGCACCAGATGGGCCGCGAGTTCGGCGTGCCTCTAGAGCTCGCGGGGCTCACCGAGCAGATCTTCGCCCGCGCCCGCGCCGTGTACGGCGGCGGCGCGCAGTCCCCCATGGTGGTCAAGATGCTCGAGGAGGCTGTCGGCACCGACCTGCGCGCCCCCGGCTTCCCGGACGAGCTGGAGCCTGAGTGACGCGCGCTCCGGCCCGGATTTGGTGGACGGAGCGCCGAACGGCAGAATGTTCGCCTGCGTGGTTGACTTACTGAACATCCGGCCGAATACTCTGGTCTCAGCGCGCCAAGATGCGCATCGCCTCATGCGTGCGCGCCCGTACACCTGCACCTGCAGCATCTAGCGGACCGGGTCCCGCCCGGCGCCCGGTCCGGCACAAAGGAGACAGCGTCCATGGACATCAGCGACTTCGCGATGGGGTTCTTCTCCCTGGAGGGCAAGAACGCCGTCGTGACCGGCGGCAACACAGGTCTCGGCCAGGCGTTCGCCCTCGCGCTGGCCAAAGGCGGGGCCAACGTCTTCGCGCCCAGCATCGTGGACGACGACGGCGCGACGCGAGAGCTCATCGAGGCGGAGAGCGTCGGGTACGAGTTCGCGCAGGTCGACATCACTGAGCCCGGCGCGCCGAAGGGCATCGTCGACACCTGTGTCGAGCGGTTCGGCTCACTCGACATCCTCGTCAACAGCGCCGGTATCTGCCCGCTCGCGAGCGTCATCGACTTCGGCCGGCCGCAGTGGGACGCGACCGTGGCCGTGAACCTCACCGCCGCCTTCGAGATGGCCCACGAGGCCGCCAAGGTCATGATCCCCCAGCGGAGCGGCAAGATCGTCAACGTCTGCTCGCTCTTCTCCTTTCTCGGCGGCCAGTGGTCGTCGGCCTACGCCGCCACCAAGCACGGCCTGGCCGGCTTCACCAAGGCCTACTGCGACGAGCTCGCCCAGTACAACGTCCAGGTCAACGGCATCGCCCCGGGGTACTTCGCGACCGAGATCACCACCCAGACCCGGAGTGACCCGGAGACCAACAAGCGCGTTCTCGACCACATCCCGGCCGATCGCTGGGGCGACCCCGCGGACCTGATGGGCGCGGCCGTCTTTCTGGCCAGCCGCGCATCCGACTACGTCAACGGCCACGTCCTGGTCGTCGACGGCGGCTACCTCGTCCGCTAGGACGCTGGGGACGGGAGCGACCTGATGGCGGGCAAGTACCTGATCGGCATCGACAACGGCACGCAGAGCGCCAAGGTCGTCATCTACGACCTCGCAGGCAACGTCGTCTGTGAGGCCAGACGGGAGCTCCGTCCGATGGAGCGCCCCCTGCCGGGGTACGTCATCCATCCCGACGACGACCTCTGGGAGTCGATCGTCGCGGCGAGTCGCGAGGTGATGACGATGTTCCAGGGCGACCCCGACGACATCCTCGGCGTCGGCCTCTGCACGATCCGCTGCTGCAAGACCTTCCTCAAGGCAGACGGTTCGCTCCTCGAGCCGGTCATGAGCTGGATGGACACGCGCGCGTACCAGCCCTACCTCCCGGACGACCCCGAGCTCGCCTACGCGACCACCTCGTCCGGTTACATGACGCACCGCTTCACCGGGGAGTTCCGCGACAGTGCCGCCAACAACATCATCCTGCAGTGGCCGATCGACACGGACACGTGGCAGTGGGACCCGGCGCTGTTCGACGAGTTCAACCTACGCCCGGAGTTGCTGGTGGAGTTGCAGATGCCCGGAGACGTCGCCGGCTGCGTGACCGCGGAAGCGGCGGCGGCGACCGGCATCCCGGAGGGCCTGCCGGTCGTGACCACGGCCAACGATAAGGCGGTCGAGGCGCTCGGCTCCGGCTCCCTGGACGAGCGCACGGCGCTCATCTCACTGGGTACCTACATCGCCTCGATGGTCCACGGGCGCGAGAACCGGCAGACGGCAACGGAGTTCTGGACCAACTTCGCCTGCGTCCCGAACCGATACCTCTACGAAAGCGGGGGCATTCGCCGCGGCATGTGGACCCTCAGCTGGTTCCTCGACCTGCTCGGGCCCGAGTTCGCCGCCGCGGCGGCCACCCTGGAGACCTCGCGCGAGGAGTACCTTGAGCCCGAGGCAGAGCAGGTTCGCGCGGGCAGCGACGGCCTCATGACCGTCCTCGACTGGCTCGCCCCCACCCACAAGCCCTTCCGCAAGGGCGAGATCATCGGCTTCGACGCCCGGCACACCAGAGGACACGTCTACCGCTCCATCCTCGAAGCGATCGCGCTGACGATGAAGGCCAACGTCGATGCCATGTGCACGGAACTCGACATCGACCTTCGGGAGATCGTCATCTCCGGCGGCGGGTCCAGGAGCCCCCTGTTCCTACGCATCTTCACCGACGTGTTCGGCGTGCCGGCCTCGCGCAACCGGGGGGGCAGCGGCGCAAGCCTGGGGTCGGCGATGTGCGCCGCCGTCGGCACGGGCGTGTACCCCGACTTCGTGACCGCCGCCGCGGCAATGCGGCGCGAGCGCGAGACGTTCCTCCCGGACCTCGAGAACCACGACATCTACCGGCGCATGAACGAGACCGCGTACCGAGCCATCCACGATGCCACCGACCCGATCCTCGAACAGTCCTTCACCATCTTCCAATGAGGCAGAGACCACCCACCGGAACGCAAAGGAACACGACATGTCACTGAGCAGAGAGGCCATCGTCGAGGGCCTGCGCGGCATCGTGGGACAGGACGCCGTGGTCACCGACGAGAAGGTGCTCGTCGAGAGCAGCGTCGACAACTTCCGCAAGCTGCAGAACATCTTCGACGTACACACCATGCCGGTGCCGGCCGCCGTCGTCCTGCCGAAGGACACGCAGCAGGTGGCTGAGATCCTGCGCTTCGCCGACGAACACCTCGTGAACGTCATCCCGCGCACCGGAGCCACGGCGACCGAAGGCGGCCTCGAGAGCGCGGTCGCGGACTCCGTCATCATCGACGGGTCGGCCATGAACAAGGTCGTGAGCATCGACGCCTACAACATGCAGGCGACCGCGCAGTGCGGCGTGCCCCTGCAGGTGCTGGAGGACCTCGCCCGCGAGCAGGGCCTCACGACCGGACACTCTCCCCAGTCCAAGCCCGTCGCCCACATGGGCGGGCTCGTCGCCACCCGTAGCATCGGCCAGTTCTCGACGCTGTACGGCGGCATCGAGGACATGGTCGTCGGCCTCGAGGCGGTCTTCCCCGGCGGCCAGGTGACGCGGATCAAGAACGTCCCGCGGCGAGCCGCCGGCCCCGACATCCGCCACGTCGTCATCGGCAACGAGGGCGCCCTCTGCTTCATCACCGAAGTGACGGTCAAGCTCTTCCCGTACTACCCTGAGAACAACGCGTTCCTGGGTTGGACGCTCAAGGACATGAAGACCGGCTTCGAGGTCCTTCGTGACGTGATGGTGAACGGGTACAAACCGTCGGTGGCGCGCGTGTACGACCCCGGCGACGCCGGCCTCCACTTCTCACACTTCGCCGCCGAAGACGACTGCGTCCTTCTCTTCATGGCCGAGGGCTCGGCGGGGATCGCGAAAGCGACCGCCGAGGGCATCGCCGAGATCGTCGCGCAGCACCCGGAGTGCACCCCGGTCGACAGCGCCTACATCGAGACCTGGTTCAACGACCTCTGCTGGGGTCCCGACAAGATCACCGCAGAGGACGAGCGCATCCGCCAGACGCGCAACGTCAACCGCACGACCGAGATCTCCGCCGACTGGAGCTCCATCAACGACATCTACCAGACGGCGAAGGCGCGCATCCTCGCCGAGATCTCCGACATCACGATGATGGGCGGCCACTCCTCGCACAGCTACATCAACGGCACCAACATGTACTTCAACTACTTCTTCAACGTGGTCGGCGTCGGCCCGGAGGAGGAGACCGACAAGTACTACCTGCCGATAATCGGCATCATCTGCGAGGAGACGCTCAAGCGCGGCGGGTCGATCGTCCACCACCATGGCATCGGCAAGGCGCGGGCGCCGTGGGTCAAGGACGAATACGGGTCCTCCTACTACGTCCTCGAGACGCTGAAGAAGGCCTTTGACCCAAAGGGCATCATGAACGTGGGGACGATCATCCCGAAGTGAGCGCCATGCGCATTCTGGTGTCGTTCAAGGTCACGCCCGACTACGAGGCTCTGCGCCCCGCGGACTGGACGGCGGACGCGGCGGACGGCCCGGAGACCCGGTACGTCCGCCGCATCCTCAACTGCTTCGACGAGAGCGCCCTGGAGCTCGCGCTGCGGCTGGCGGAGACACTCGACAGCCACGCCGTGGCGGCAGATCTCGGAGCCCTGTCCATCGGCGGCCCGGTGGTCGACGGCTATCTGAAGACCCTCCAGGCGTTGGGCTTCCGGCGCACCACGCGCGTGGACGCAGGCGCCGGTTTGGATTTCGCGCCCGGCGTCACTGCGGAGCTCATTGCCGCCTACGCGAAGCACGTGGATCGGAGCGACCTGCTGCTTCTCGGCTGTCGTAGCGGGCCGGGCGACAGCGGTATCGTCCCGTTCCTCGTGGCTGAGAGACTCGGCTGGCCGTGTCTACCGCAGGTGACCGACCTCGAGGCCCTGCCGAACGGACGCGTGCGCGCGGTCTGCGTCACGGACGACGGGCTCATGCGCGCGACGCTCCGGCTCCCGTGCGTTCTGGCCGTGGGCAACGCGACCGTCTCGCACCTTCGCGTGCCGACGCTGACTCAAAGGCTCGCCTGTCGCGACAGACCCGTCGACGTCTTGGCCGCGGTCGCTCTGGACGTGGACGTCACGGCCGAGCTCCTGCGCGAGACGGGACCGACGAGTCTCGAGATGATCGACCGCTCGCGCCCCGGCGTCGTCGTCGGCGGCGCGACACCGCGCGAAAAGGCGCAGTCGCTCTACGACGAACACCTCAGGCCCGTGCTGGAGAAGCTGTGAGAGTCGTGGCGGTGCTGGACGGCGCCACAGGCGCCGCAGAGCGCCGAGCGCGCGCTCTCGGCGGCTTCCTGAGCGGCGGAATGACCGGCGCCTTCTGCGGAGAGACCCTGGTCTTCTACCACGACCAGTGCGACCGCGACGGGCTCGTGGAACTGGCCCCAACGCGCGACGTTCGGCTTGTCCGGGTGCCCGTCCAACGACCCGACCGCCTCGTCGAGAGCCTCAGCGCCGCAGCTCAGGGCACGGACGCCGGGCTCGTCCTCTTCCCCGGGGATGGCGGCGGGGCGGAGCTCGCGGCCCGCCTTGCGGCCCGCAACGGGGGCGCAATCCTGACACAAGCGCTCTCGATCGAGATCGCACCGGACCGCCTCGTGTGCCGCCGGAATGTGTACTCGGCGCACATGCTCGGCCGCTTCGATCTCTCCGGCCGCCTCTCGTGCGTGACCATAGACGCTTCGTGGGACGACGCAGGCTGGGAGCCGCCCGCCGAGCACCGCGTCGTCGCCGACACCGATGAGTCGGCCGGAGCCGGCGACGCGGCCTTCGACGACGTCGAACTCCTGGAGCCTCCCGCCACCTCCGACCTGGCGGAGAGCCGCTTCCTGGTCGTCGCCGGCAACGGAGTGGGCACTCGCGAGGGCGTGAAGCGGGTTGAGAGGGCTGCACGACGCATGGGCGCCGACTTCGGCATCACCCGGCCGGTCGCCATGAGCGCCCTCGCCCCCCTGGACCGGCTGATCGGCGTCTCGGGCGCCCGCTCCGCCCCGGCGCTCTGCATCGCCGCCGGGGCTTACGGCGCCCCAGCCTTCTTCTGGGGCATCGAGAGAGCGGGGTTCATCGTGGCCATCAACGACGATGAAGCCGCCCCCATCGCAGGCAACGCGGATGCCGTCGTGATGGACGATGCGGTGAGCGTCGTGGAAGAGCTCGCGGAGATCGTGGCCGCCGCACGAAGGCGCGGCTGACGCCGAAGCCGCGCTCTAGGCTTCGGCCGGGGTCGCCGGGCGCTCGGCGCTTTGGGCCGCGAGCAGTTCGTCCGGCGGGATGTGGCACATGTAGGTGTGCCCGTCGGCGGCTTCTTGGAACGGCGGAACCTCGTTCGCGCAGATGTCGCCGAGGCTGCGATGGCAGCGTGTGTGGAAGCGGCAGCCCGTCGGCGGGTCGCTCAGGCTCGGCATGCTGCCGTGCAGCGGGATGCGCTGCTGCTCGATGTCGAAGTCGAGCTTCGGGATCGAAGAGAGCAGCGCCTCTGTATAGGGGTGGTGCGGCGGGCTGAAGACCTGCTCGGCGGAGCCGACCTCGATGAGTTCGGCGAGGTACATGACGCCGATGCGGTCGGAGATGTAGCGCACCACAGCGAGGTCGTGGCTGATGAAGACGTACGAGACCCGGTCCCTGGTCTGCAACTCGACGAGCAGATTGAGGATGCTCGCCTGTACCGAGACGTCGAGTGCGGATGCCGGCTCGTCGCAGACGACCAGAGTCGGGTCGCCGGCGAAGGCACGAGCGATCGCGATGCGCTGCTTCTGGCCGCCCGAGAGGTCGGTCGGCCTCTGCAGCAGGAAGCGCGGCTCCACGCGCACGTCCGCCGAGAGCTTGTCCACCTTGGCGCGCACGGAGGCGCCTCCGCCCAGCTTGCGCACGGCACGGGTGAGGATCGCGCGCGTGCTCCAGGCGGGGTTCAGCGTGGAGTCCGGATTCTGGAAGACCATCTGGATGGCGCGCAGAGCATCCTGCGAGCGGCGTCCAGCGGTGGAGCGCAGCTCCTTGCCCTCGAACGTGACCGTCCCGGAGTCGGCTGCGATGAGTCCGGTGACGCACTTCGCCAGCGTAGTCTTGCCGCTGCCCGATTCACCGACGAGCCCGAAGGTCTCCCCGCGCTTCAGGCTGAGGGAGATCTCGTGCACTGCGGTCAGCCGCTTGCGACCATCCTTGAAGGTCCGGCTGACGTCGTCGATCTCGAGCACATCGCCCTCGGTCCCGCCCCTCGCCTCCAGGCTCGTCGCGAGCACCGGGGTCAGGCGCGGCATGTCTGCGACGTGAGCGGAGAAGTAGCAGCGCGCGTGGCGCGCTCCCTCACCGACCGGGTTGGCGTGATGGGGGGAGTAGGCGGCGGGGTCTGCCGGCATGGCCTCGGCCTCAGCGGCTCCCTTCGAGCCCGCATCCCCGGGCCAAGCGAAGAGGTCGGGCTCGCGACGCACGCACACCGGCTTGGCCATGGGGCATCGCTCGGAGTAGACGCAGCCCTCCAGGGGCTCGCCCAGAGCCGGGAGCGTCCCCGGGATCGTCTCCAGCGCCGCGTCGGTCTTGTTCATGCCGAAGCGCGGCACGCAGCGAAGCAGGCCCATCGTGTACGGATGGCGCGGATCGGTGAAGATGTCCCGCGCCGGCCCCTCCTCCACGAGCCGTCCGGCGTAGAGCACGCCGACACGCTCGCAGAGTCGTCTCACCAGTCCGAGGTTGTGGGTGATCAGCAGGATCGCAGCGTTGATGCGCCCGCGAAGCTCCTCGATGAGATCGAGGATCTCTGCTTCCACCGTCGCGTCCAGACCGGTCGTGGGCTCGTCGAGGATCAGCAGGCGCGGGTTGACCGACAGAGCCATGGCGATGACGACGCGCTGCTGCTGGCCGCCGGAGAGCTCGAACGGATAGCGGCGCAGGGTGGCGACCGGATCGGGAATCGCCACGCGCTCCAGGCTCTCGCGGGCGCGCTCCATGGCCGCAGCCTTGTCCACGCTCTCGTGGTACCGATACACCTCAGCGAGTTGATCGCCGATGCGCATCGCGGGACTGAGCGCCTGCGTCGGGTCTTGGTACACCATCGAGACCTTGCCGCCACGCCACTTGCGGAGCGCCTCTTCGGAGAGCGTGCTGACGTCCTGACCGTCGACCATCACCGAGCCGGCGTCGAGCGTGCCGTTCGCGGCGAGGTAGCGCATGGCCGCCATGGCGAGGGTCGTCTTGCCACACCCCGATTCGCCCACCAAACCGTAGGCTTCGCCGGGGTCGATGCGAAGAGTCACGCCCTTGAGCACGGGCAACCTGCGGCCGCGCCGATGGAAGGTGACCTCCAGGTCGCGCACGTCGAGCGCGGCGTTCGTGGTGGCCGGGGTGTCCAGAGGCTGATCGGCGGCGCTCATTTCGAGAACACCCTTCCCAGTCCGTCGGTGATCAGGTTCACGCCCACCACCAGAGAGGCGAGCGCCAGGGCGGGGAACAGCACCGTCCATGGGGCGATCTGCAGGAACACGCGCTGGGTGGCGATGGTGAGCCCCCAGTCCGACGACGGCGGCTGGAGCCCGAAGCCGAGGAACGACAGCGTGGCGGCGGTGAAGACGGCGTAGCCGAGGCGGATCGTGCCCTCGACGATGATCGGCTGGGTGATGTTGGGCAGGATCTCGCGCGTCATCACGAACGCCGAGCGCTCGCCGCGCAGCCGAGCCGCCATGACGTACTCACGCTCGCGCTCGCCGATGACCGCCGAACGGATGGTCCGGCTGACCACCGGTGTGAAGAGCGCGCCGATCGTGACGATGATGATCGCCGTCCCCTTACCCAACAACGAAAGGATGAGGATCGAGGTGATGATGATCGGCAGGGCGAGCAGCACGTCGACGAGGCGCATGATGATCTCGTCGGTGATCCCGCGCCAGAAGCCAGCTACCAAGCCGATGATGCCGCCCCACACCAGCGCCAGCAGCGTGGCCAGCGGCGCGATGATGAGTACGGTGCGGGCCCCGGCCATGGTGCGCGCGAACACGTCGCGCCCCAGGTCGTCGGTGCCGAACCAGTGCGATGCGCTGGGCCCCTGCAGAGACGAGAGGGCATCCTGGGCCGTCGGGCTCTGCGTGAAGTAGATCGAGAAGGCGCCCATGATGATCCAGAAGAGCACGATCACTATGCCGACCATGAAGGTCGGGCTCCGCAGCAGAGCCTTGACGAGGTAGCGCCGCTGGCGCTTCTGCTCGAGGGCGGCGGCGGCGTCGGCCTGGAGTTCCTGGCCTTGGCGGCCTGCGGCGGCCTCCGCCCGGAGTTCGAGCATCTCCGGATCCGAGCTCACCTGCATGCCTTCCGCCTGCAGATCCGGGTCAGGCCCGGGGGAACCGTTGCGCTCGTCCATGCTCATCCGCCCGCCCGGATGCGTGGGTTGAGAAGCGCGACGATGATGTCGGCGATGAGGTTGGACAACATGTAGAGGATCGCCACCATGAGGACCGCCGCCTCGAGCATGGGCAGGTCGTGCGTCTGCGCGGCATTGACCATGAGCTTGCCGATGCCGGGGTAGACGAACAGGGTCTCGACAACGACCAGACCGCCGATCAGCCAGCCTATCTGGCTACCGATGACAGTGACGGTGGGCACCATGGCGTTGCGCAGCACGTGGCCGAAGATGACCCTGCGTCGCGGCAGCCCTTTGAGCACGGCCGTGCGGATGTACGGCATGGCCAGCACCTGCACGGTGCCGACCCTGGCCATGCGCGCGATGTAGCCGAGCTCGAGGAACATCAGCGGGATCGCCGGGAGGATCAGGTAGTAGAAGCGGCTCACGAACGGGGAGCCGTCTGGCGGCATGGCCGTGACAGGCAGCACCTTGAGCCACACCGCAAAGACGTAGAGCAGCACGACGCCGCTCACGAACTCGGGAATGACGGTCATGGACAACGTGGAGACCGTGATGGTGCGGTCGAGGGCGCTGTCTCGTCGTAAGCCTGAGAACACGCCCAAGAGGACGGACGTGGGCACGATGAGCACCAGCGCGAACCCCGCGAGCACCAGCGAGTTGCCCAGCGCCTTCATGACGGTGGGGAGCACCGGCACCTTGAGAAGCAGCGAGTCTCCCCAGTCGCCGGTGACGAAGCCGCCGGCCCATGTGGCGTAGCGCACGTAGATGGGCTTGTCGGCGCCGAGCCTCTCGTTGAGAAGCTCGACCTGTTCTTGCGTGGCGTAGGGCCCCAGGATGGAGCGCCCCACGTCGCCGGGCAGGACCTCGGCGAGCGCGAAGATCAGCATCGACGCCAAGATCAGCGTCGGCACCATGAGGAGCAGTCGCCGACCTATCAGGCGCAGCATCCCGGGAACCCTACGTCAGTCTGTGTCCGCTACCTTCCAGTCCGCTTACGCGGTCATGAAGGCTTGGCTCATGTCGCAATAGAACGAGCCTGGGCCCTTGACGCCGAACACGTTCTTCTTCTGCGTGCGCAGCTGGGTGATGAAGAAGGACAAGAGGATGGGCGTGTCTTCTTGCTGGGTAGCCGAGAGCTTGGTGGCGAGCTCCATGCGGGCGGCCTCGTCGACGGTGGACTCATATTCGTTGAAGGCGCTCACGAAGTCGGCGTTGTCCCAGTGCGACGAACTCCACACGGCGTCGGGCAGAAGCATGGCCGCGGCGTAGATGCCGGGAGCCGGGCGGCTGCCCCACTCGGTGATGCTCATCGGCGCGTTGATCCACGGCGTGGTGCCGTAGTAGTCGGCGTCGTCACCGGCATAGTACGCCTCGTAGCTGAGCTGATTCAGCTTGACGGTGATGCCGGCCGGCTTGCACTGCTCCTGGATGAGCTGTGCGTACTGCGGGTTCTCGAGGTACTTCGCGAAGGTGAGCTCGATCTCGAGGCCATCCGGATAGCCGGCCTCGCTGAGCAGAGCCTTGGCCTTGTCGTAGTCCTGGGCACGCGGGGTCGACTCCGGGGCGCCGGCGAAGACGGACGGCTCCCAGAAGGTGTCGTAACCGAGGTTGCTGCGGCCGTCGTACAGGGCCTTGTTGATGGCCTCACGGTCGAGGCAGTACGCGACCGCCTGACGGAGCTTGGGGTTGTCCTTCCACGGCTCCTTGTCCACGTTGAAGGCGACCTCACGGATGCCCGTGCCCGGGTAGATGTCGACGCGGAGGTTGGGATCGGCGAACAGCGCCTGCGCGCCCTGGAACACGGTCTGCGGCTGCAGGTCGATGGCGCCGGACTGGAGCTGGAGGTTCTGGGCCGAGTTGTCCTCGACCATGATGTACTCCATGCCGTCCAGGTACGGAAGCTGACGACCCTGTTCGTCCTTGCCCCAGTAGGTGGGGTTCTTCTTGAAGGTGGCTTTCTGCTTGGTCACGTACTGGTCGAGCATGAACGGACCCGTGCCTACCGGGTTCTTGATGATGTTGCCCTTGTACGTGCGCGGCAGGATGGCGGTGTTGTAGTTGCCCGAGGACACCATGTACGGGAAGTCGGCGAAGGGCTTGTCGAGGGTGAACTCGACCGTGGCATCGTCGACGGCCTTGGTGCCGCCAGGTGAGAGCACGCCGCCGAGCTGCGAGAGAGCGCCCGAGCCGCTGTCAGGGTTGAGGACGCGCTCCATGCTCGTGACCACGTCCTCGGCTCCGAACGGGCTGCCGTCGTTGTAGGTCACGCCCTGGCGCAGATTGAACGTCCAGACGTCGACACTCTCGTTCGCCTCCCAGCTCTCCGCGAGCTTGGGCACCAGTGCGTTGTCGTCGGCCAGGTCGATCAGGTACTCAAGGAACTGGTAGACGAGGACGATGCCGCCCTGGTCGTAGATGGTGACCGGATCGGGGTCGGTGATCGGCGCCGGGCCGATCATCTTGATGGTGCCGCCCATGACGGGCTCCGGCATGCCGGACGCGGCCGGCGAGGCCGAGTCGTCGCTGCTGCCGCCGCACGCCGCGAGCAGCTGGCCGGCGGCCGTCACGGAAAGACCGAAAACGGACGCGCGCACGAGCAGCTGGCGGCGCGTCATCTTGCCCTTCATCACCTGGTCGACCAGGTGCTGCCCGTACTCCCTCGCGTATTTCTCGTCAGCCATGTCTCTACTCCCCCTAAGGTGTACGCCTCGTGAAACGTCGTGGACCGCAATGGCGCCGGCGGCGCCAGACTGTTCCCACACGTGTTGGTCACCATACACATGCTGCGTCAAGTTGGCAAGACGGATTGACCGGTTAATTAGCTGCGGACGCCTGTGGAGACACCAGGATATTCGGTAGGACGAACGAATCAGGCCATGATAGTCGGCCGCACCGTGCTCCCACCGACGAATGCACGCATCGGCAGGATCCCCGCCGACAGTCGCGACCACCCCCGCACCGTCTCTGCTGGTATGTACCAATGAACCGTATGGTAGCCTATCGCGAATCCGGCGGCGCTGCCTCCGCCGGCATCACGGGCACCGGATCGACGAGAAGGACCCGCCGATCCTCTCGGCTGGGAAGGGGGACTGTGGCAAGCACCCGGGGCACACCGGAGCGCTCGAGCCCCCTGTACCTGTGGCTCGCCGCACTCCTTCGCGACCAGATAGAGGCCGGGCGCCTCGATCCCCATTCATCGGTACCCTCCGAGCGCGCGCTGAGCGAGCGGTACCAGGTCAGTCGCATGACGGCGCGTCACGCACTGGAGACGCTCACGCTGGAGGGCTACCTCTACCGCCATCCGCGTCGCGGGACGTTCGTCGCCGAGCCGCGGCTCCGCTTCAGCGTCGGGAGCTTCACGCGGAACATGACCGAGGCGGACCGGGCGCCCGGCACCGAGATACTGGCAGCCGGGACGCTCGAGCCGGATGCTCGGGCATCCGCGATGCTGGACATCCCTCCCGGAGGCCGGGTGCACGTCCTCCAGCGACTGAGGACTGCCAGGGGGGAGCCGATCGCCATCGAGAACATCCAGTTGTCGGCCGAGCGCTTCCCCGACCTGCTCGAGAACGACCTTACCGGCTCGCTGTGGGCGATCCTCCGCTCGCGCTACGGCGTGCGCCCCATGAAAGCCGATGCCCGGGTCGTGGCGGTGACGCTCGACCGCTTCGAGGCCGAAGCGTTGGGCGTCGCGCCGGGCAGCCCGGCGATCGTCCTCACCCGGACCGTGTTCGATGCCGACGACGCCGTCGTCGAGCTGGCCCGCGACGTGTATCGCGGTGACCGCACGGAGTTCTCGGTGAGCGCCCCGGTCGAAGGCGTCGCGCCGTCGCCGGCCTCGGGGCGGCCTTCCTCGGCCCCGATCTGAGGCCGGGGCGGGCGCTCAGGCGTACCGCACGCCCTGTCGGCTCAGCTCGGCCTGGACGCGCGAGACGTCGACCTCGCCGGTGGTGCGACCGTCCCCGAGCGAGACGGCGGCGGCCACGCCGGCGGCCTGCCCCGTCACCGCACAGCACATCTGGTTGCGTGTGGCCGCGTGTGAGACCTTGTCTCCGGCGACGCAGCGCCCGGCGACGAGCAGGTTGTCGACTCCTCGGGGAACGAGGATCCCGTAGGGCACCTGGAAGTACCGGCCCGTGGTCGGCAGCACAAGCGTGCCGTAGCCGTCGATGAACTCAGGGAAGATGCCGACCGAGTCGGCGAAGCGCGCCTCGCCGCGCACGTCACGCTCGGTGAGCTCGTAGCGGCCGACGATCTTGCGCGAGTCGCGCGTGCCGAGGGTCATGCCGAAGTTGCGCAGGTGGGCGTTCTCGAAGCCGGGCGTGAAGCGCCGGAGCGCCTCGATCGCCAGGAGCGCCTGCCGGCGCCCCTCGATCTCCGCGCGCGTCAGGTCGCGCACGTTCGTGCAGTCGTACCCGCGCAGGTAGATCATGTTGAGGTAGGTCGCCTCGCCCGAGTCCGAGAGGCGACCCCAGGTCCCGCCGATGCTCTTGGTCTCTTCGGGGATCAGCCCTTCCCGGCGCGCCAGGTCGAAGGGCTCCTGGAGGTACGGGCTGAAGAGCTCGTCCTCCTTGCCCGAGGTGTTGATGCGCCAGCCCGTGCCCCAGTCGGCGTACGTGGGGGCCTGTTCGGCGACGTAATCGAGGAAGCGTTGCTTGTCGACGCCCGAGCACGAGAAAGTGACGGTGACGCCCATCGCCTCCGAGAGGGGCGTCGCGTGGCAGGGCGCGCCGGCGCGAAAGGCGAGGTCGGCGTCGCCGGTGGCGTCGACGACACGCGCCGCGAGGATCGCCTGCCGCCCGGACTTGCCCTCGGTGGTCACTCCAGTGACGGCGCCGGCATCCAGAAGCGGCTCGGCGGCCAGACAGTGCAGCAGCGGCTCGACGCCGGCCTCCCTCACGAGGTCGTCGGCGACGACCTTGAAGAGCTCCGGGTCGAGCGCCTGGCTGATCGACTGGGACTCCGGCTGAGTCCCGCCCATCGCCTGCGCCCGCTCCTCGAACTCAACGCCGATGCCTTCGGCCTCGACGGTGGCCTCGTGGCGGTACCAGGCGATGGACTCGACGCCCACCTGGGTGATGGCGCCGCCGAAACAGCCGTAGCGGTCGACAAGCGTCGTTCGCGCCCCGGCGCGCGCGGCGCCGAGAGCCGCCGCGAGACCTCCCGGCCCGCTCCCGACCACGAGGACGTCGGTATCGCACAGCACCGCGGTGTTCCTGGCTGCTTCGGTGATGTGCCGCATGACGACTCCAGTCGAAGTGGTGGCGCCCGGCGACGGGAGCGACGGCTCCATCACGTCGGCCAGGACTGCGGGGGCCGGTGACTCTCCGGCGCTTGACAGCAGTATGCCACAGCGTGCATGGTACATACCAGCCAGATGGTACATACCAGTTTGGAGACAGGCGAAAAGGACGGCGGACATGCGGCTGAACGGACCGGCGGTCGACGGCCCCGCAGACCGGGGCGCACGGGCGATAGTCGCCTTGCGGACACAGGCTGAGCACGAACACCGGCGGGTCGCGGGAAGAAGGGCCTCATGACGTTCTCAAGCCCAGCCGGCGAGACGAACCCCCAGCCGGCGCCTCTTGCCGCGCGGAAGCGCCGGCTGCAGCGGCTCGCCACCGAGTACTTCGACGTCCTCGTCATCGGCGGCGGGGTGACGGGCTGCGGCGTGGCTCTCGACGCCGCCGGCCGTGGCCTCTCCGTGGCGCTGGTCGAGAAGCGCGACTTCGCCGCGGGCACCTCGAGCCGCTCCAGCAAGCTGATCCACGGCGGCCTGCGCTACATCGAACATCTCGATTTCGGGCTGGTGCGAGAGGCGCTCCACGAACGGCGCCTGCTGGCCGAGAAGCTGGCCCCGCACCTCGTCCACGCGATGCCGCTCCTGTTCCCGCTCAAGCGGGGCGTACGGGACCGCCTCCTCATGGGCGCCGGCCTGCTCCTGTACGACGGGCTCGCCGGGCTGCACCCCGCGATGCCGCGCCACCGGCACCTCTCGCGGAGAGCCTGCGTGCGAGCCGTCCCGTCGCTGCGCGACGACGCCGTCACCGGCGGGATCCGCTACTTCGACGCGCAGGTCGACGACGCCCGCTTCGCCGTCACCCTCGCCGGCACGGCGCAGGCGCACGGCGCGGTGTGCGTCTCCGCCGTCGAGGTCGCCTCCTTCCTCCACGACGGCCCGAGAATCTCGGGAGCGCGCGTCAAGGACCTCGAGGGCGGCGACGAGCTCGCGATCCGCGCCCGCGTCGTCGTCAACGCCACCGGCGCGTGGACGACCGAGCTGGAGCGTCTGGCCGGCGTCGAGGACCCGCTCATGGTCCGGCCTTCGAAGGGCGTGCACATCGTCGTCCCCAAGGCGCGCATCGACTCGACGCTCGCCCTCATCCTCCCCACCGAGAAGAGCGTGCTCTTCGTGCTCCCCTGGGGCGAGCACTGGATCATCGGCACGACCGATACGGACTGGGAGTTCGGACTGGATCACCCTTCGGCCACCCGCGGTGACGTCGACTACCTGCTCGGCCACGTGAACGCCGTCCTTCGCGAGCCCCTCACGACCGATGACATCACGGCCGTGTACGTCGGCCTGCGGCCGCTGGTCGCGACCGGGTCGGCGGACACCGCCGAGATATCGCGCGAGCACCTCGTGCGCCGCAGCGCACCAGGGCTGGTCAGCATCGCCGGGGGGAAGTACACGACGTACAGGATCATGGCTCGCGACGCGGTCGACGTCGCGGCCCGCGACCTGCCCTTTGACGTGCCGCCGAGCCGCAGCGAGGACATCCCGCTGCTCGGCGCCGTCGGATGGTCGCAGACCGCGGTAAGGGCGCGACTCCACCCGGGAGCGGCGGAACTGTCGCCCCGGCAGATCGATCATCTCGTCGCCCGGTACGGTTCGCTCGCCCTGCAGGTGCTGGATCTCGTCGCCGATGAACCCGATCTCGCCGCTCCCCTCACCGGAGCCGAGACCTACCTCCGCGCGGAGGTCGTCCACGCCGCGCTCTTCGAGGGCGCCCTGCACGTCGACGACGTCCTCACGCGCCGGACCCACATCGCGTTCGAGGCTCCCGACCGGGGCCGGCGGGCCGTCGAGGACGTGGCCCGGCTGATGGCACCGCTGCTCGAGTGGCAGCAGTCGGTCGTGGACCACGAGATCGAGCACTACCTGTTGCGGCTGGACGCCGAGAGCGCCGCCCAGTCGATGCTGGACGATGCCTCATCGGCCTCGGCCCGCGCCCCCGTGCTCGACGTCCGGCTCGAGGCAGAGTGACCCCCAGCGGGGCGCGTCAGTCTCTGCCCCGCGGAGGGATCAGCACGAACTTGCCGACGTGCCGCTTCTTGAGGAACTCGGCCTGGGCGTCGGCGATGTGCTCGAGGGGATACGTCTTCGCGACCGGTGGCCGCACCTCTCGCCGCTCGACGTAGCCGATGAGGTCGGCAAAGACCGGCTCGTCCCACGCGGTACAACCGAGCAGCGTCAGGTCGCGCAGGTAGAAGGTGCGCTTGTCGAACGAGACCAGGGGACCGGCGATGGCTCCGGAGGAGACGTACCTGCCGCCTCGCTTCAGCACGGCGACAAGGGCATCGAAGGCCGGGCCGGAGACGTTGTCGACGACCACGTCCGCAGCCTGCTCGCCGATGGCCGCGACGAGATCGGCGTCCCGGTCCACGACGGCGTCGGCTCCCAGCGCCCGCACCTGCTCGGCCTTGGCGCGGCCGGCGACGGCGGTCACGGTGGCGCCGCGCCGCCCGGCGAGCTGCACGGCGGCGGCGCCGACCCCTCCGGACGCGCCGGTGACGACGACGTGCTGCCCGCGGCTCACGCCGGCGCGGTGCAGCATGTTCTCTGCCGTACCGTAGGCGCAGGGCAGCGCCCCGAGTTCCACGTCACTGAGTTCGGACTCCACCGCAAAGACCTCTGACGCGGGAACCCTGACGTACTCGGCGAAGGCGCCGTCGAAGTCGGATGCCATCCACACCGTCTCCAGCGATGAGAAGCCGTAAGGGCGCATGCACGGGCGCACCAGGACGCGGCGACCGAGCAGGCGGTCGTCGCCGGCCGGCCCTACCGCCGCGACGCGGCCGCAGCAGTCGGTGCCCTGGATGAGCGGGAACGGAGTGGGCGCGCTCCATCCGCCGTCCTCCTTGGCGACCGCAGCGGTCTCCTGGTCGGACGCCGTGCTCTCCGTATCCTCCGTCACACTCGCCGAGTACCAGCCCAGACGGGTGTTGATCTCGGTGGTGTTGACACCGGCGGCGAGGACCCGCAGCAGCACCTCTCCCGGTCCCGCGACCGGCAGCGGCACGTCGCGGTAGTCCAGCATGTCGAGTCCACCGTTGCCCAGCGTCACGACGGCCTTCATCGTCGGCCCTCCGGCCGCCGCGTCGAAGCGGTCTGCACGGCAGTCGGTCTGCCGGCGGATCGCCTCCTGCTCCGTCGTCATGGCGCCCCTCGCTCTCGGTCTCGTCCGGGCCGGGTCTCGCCCGGTCGATCAGGTGCTTGAGCCGCCGGCCACCTCGGTCAAGGAGAGCCTTTCCAGCGTCTCGGCGGTCGGAACGCCGTCGGCGTCCCAGCCGCGCAGCCGGTAGTACTCGTCCAGAGCCTCGCGGAACGCGTCCGCCCCGACCACCCGGCCGGCCGCGACACCGTCGGGGTGGGGCTCGCTGAGGATCCGTTCCGGCAAGTCGTCGTCCTTGCGCAGGAGACCTTCACGCAGATTGAGGAGCCTGCCCAGGTTCCAGATGCGGGCGCCTGTCGTCATGAGTTCTTCGCTCGTGACGGCGCGCCCCCACAGGTGCGTCAGATGAACGCCGATGAAGTCGGTGTCGAGCGCCATGTTCGCACACCACACGCCGGTCCAGGCAAGAGCGCTGAAGTCCTGCTGGTCGGCGACCAGCCGGGCCTTGCCCTCCATCGAGTCGGCGGCGCCGTCGCCTCCGAGGATGTCGTCGGCGGCGGTGAAGGCGCGCATGTGGCAGGCGCCGCGGTCGGAGGTCGCGTAGCTCAGGCCCATGCCGTGCGTGCCCCTGGGGTCGTAGGCGGGCATCTCCAGACCCTTGACTTCGACGGCGAGGTCTGGCCGGCCTTTGAGAGCCGCCAGATCCCGGGCGCCGAGCGCCAACTCGGCGCCGTACCCCCGGCGGCTCGCGATCAGGCGCGGCGCCTCGAGGTAGCCGGACGTGTCGCCGAAGGCAAGGCCGTAGTCGGCGGCGCCCTGCTCGCAGAGGTCCATGGCCAGGGCCACGACCGCACCAGTCGACATGGTGTCGAGCCCGAGTTCGTCGCACTCCCGGTTGAAGGCGGCCACCGCAGCCAGGTCACTCACCCCGCAGTTCGAGCCGCAGAGACCCAGGGTCTCGAACTCGGGGCCCTCACAGACGTGATCGCCGAAGTCGTGCACCTGGCGGCAGGCTAGAGGGCACTGGCTGCACGCACGGATCTTCGTGCGGATGCTCAGCAGCGCCGTCGAGTCGATCGTGTCGGCGCCGTCGAAGGTGCCCGTGCTCCAGTTGCGCGTCGGCAGAGCGCCGGCTCCGTTGACGGCGGCGACGAGGAACGGCGTGCCCTCCTCGTACGTCCAGGCGTTGTCGACCGTCAGGACGCGTTCGTTCTGCAGCCGGAGCATGTCGGTCGCGAAGACCGTCATGTCGGGCACGGTGACGGCGCCGGTGCCGCGAACGGCGATGGCCTTCAGGTTCTTGCTGCCCATCACGGCTCCGGCGCCGCCGCGGCCGGCCTTGTGGTACTGATCGGTCGAGAGGCACGCGTAAGGCACGAGGTTCTCGCCGGCGGGCCCGGTTGAGAGCACCTTGGCCGCCGGCCCCATCTCCTCGCGGATCAGCGCTTCGAGCGCCGCCGTCTCGAGGCCCCAGTACCGGCCCTCGGCCGGCACGAACTCCACGTGATCGTCCTCGATGCGCACCAGGGTCGGCTCGGGAGCGCGGCCCGTCACGATGACGAGGTCGTAGCCGGCGTACTTGAGCTCGGGAGCGAACGAGCCGCCGACGTAGGAGTCGAGCAGCGTGCCGGTGGCCGGGCTCTTGCAGCCCACCGCCAGGCGCGAGCACGTCGCCACGGCAGTGCCGGCGAAGGGCCCCGTCGCCAGGATCAGCGGGTTCTCCGGGGCGAGGGCTTCCGTTCCCGGCGCCAGTTCGGCGAAGAGATATCGCAGCAGCAGTCCCTTGCCGCCGATGTAGAGCCGGGCCCACTCGAGGTCGAGCGGCTCGACCGACGCGTGCAGGCTGGAGAGATCGAGCCTGAGTACCTGTCCGCTGTAGAAATCCATCTGTCTCCTCAGCTGTCGACGGGCGACGCGTCCCGGTGAGCGGACTCGTCACCGACGATCGAGCGTCACCGGCACTGCGGCTCGGCACGCTCGTCTCTCGCGTCACGCCCCCGTCTGATAGGATGACGGCCGAGGGCTAATCGACCGATCAATTAGTCCCCAATTGCACATCGGCCTGCGAGTGATGTCAAGCGCAGGTACCGAGCGTGCGTCGCTCGTGTGGAAAGGCGGGGGGAACACATGGAGACCCGGCAGTCAGGATTCAACAAGCATGAGGCAGCCGGCGCGCACGCCACGCGAACGCGTCTGAAGTTCACCTTCGAGGATCCGCTCTCGTCGCTCCCCGCGACCGCGCGCAAGCTGCTCGTCGCGGCCAAGGAGATCGTCGCCGACGAGGGCTTCAAGGCTCTCACGCTCAAGGCCGTGAGCGACCGCGCCGGCGAGAACAAGGCCATGGTCTCCTACTACTTTGAGAACAAGGCCGGCCTCATCGCCGCCGTCCTCGACTCCGTGATCCACGACGAGTATCTGGTGTCGCTCGACAGTATGAAGAACGTCGAGCCCGGCCAGCGCACCCGGCGCCTGGTCGAGGAGATGATGCGCATGGACACCGCCGCCGAGGACTTCCAGGTCTTCTTCGAACTCCTGCCCCATGTCCTGCGCGACGAGATGCTTCGCTGCCGCCTCGCGCTGCTCTATCAGTGGTACTGGAGCCTGAAGCTGAACTGGCTCGGTGCGGACGACGGCGCCGAAGCGCTGGCGGACCCCGACCTCCTCGGTCTCGCCCAGCTGATGAGCGCCGTCATCGATGGTCTCGCCATCCAGGCCGCGATCGACCCGCAGCTGGACCTCGCCAAGCCCTATCGGGCCCTCACCCGGCTGCTCGAGAACTCGCTCACGGGCTCGCTGGAAGAATGGTCCCGAAACGGGTCGGCCGGCCGGTAGCCCTCGGCGCGCCGTGCGGCGCGCAACCCGAGCCGCTGGAGAAGCTCGCCGTCCGAGCGGGGCCTACTCCAGGCAGTACGCGTCGAGCTGCCGGCGCATCACCGGGTCGAGGTCGTCGGGAGGCTCGTACTGCTCGAGCTGCGCGGCCACGCGCTCCGCGGCCACCGTGGCCAGGTCCCGGCCGCCGAGGCCGCGCCACGTCTCGTAGGGAGCGCGATTCATGATGGTGCTTCTGGCGGCCTCGCGGGCATGGCGGCGGGTGTGAGCCTGGCCCAGCACGGTGCCGCCCGGTCCGGCGGCGGCGATCACGTCGAGCGCCAGGGTCTCGTCGTCGATGACGACGGGCCGCCTGGCGATGCGAAGCGCCGTGAGCACCTCGTCGTCGATCGCGAACTTGACGGGCGAGTAGCAGTTGAACGACGAGAGGATGCCGGCGGCGTGCAGCACGCACTGTACGTCCATGCGAAGGACGGCGTCCGCAGCCAGCGCCGACTCGATGCCGGCCTGCGCATCGGGGAGGTGCGAGTCGGTGATGGACCCGCCGGCGCGCACCGGCGCGCCCAGCCAGTGGCCGAGCTGCACGGTCGCTTCCATCAGCGACCAGTACTCCGGAGCGCCGATCATCAGGGCGCCCGTCTGCATCGAAGAGACAGACGAGGTGCCCCCGTAGAGGAAGGGGCACCCCGGGCGGGCGAGCTGCGAGAGGACGAGCCCCACGAGAAGCTCCGCGTGTTGGACGGTGAGGAGGCCGGCCAAGGTGATGGGAGCCGTGGTGCCGCCCATGGCGCAGACCGCGACCAGCACCGGCTGGCCGAGCCGAGCCAGACGCAGCAGCACCTGCGCGCCCGCAGCCGAGAACTGCAAGGGGGAGGTCGTATTGATGACGGTCCAGAGGCGCGGACGCTCGTGCCACTGCGCGCCGTAGAGTATCTCGAGCACGTCCATCGCGACCCGCAGCTCGTCCAAGGTCGTGACGGTGAAACGGCTGATCTTGTCGCTGCCCGTCACGTGCGCATGCGAGATCAGCCGCGCACGCCGATCCTCGGGCACGTCGTTCGGCTCCACGCTGTAGCCAAGCACGGCGATGTTTGGCGAAAGGTGGGCGAGCGCCACGGCCGTCCGCAGGTCCGCGAACGTCCCCGGACGGCACTCGTCGCCGCTCAGCACGAACGGCGGTCCCGACGCGCTCGCCAGTACAGGCGGAGCGTCGAGCGCGATGCGCAGGTCGAGCTCGGGCCGGCGACCGGCGAGGGTGTACCCGGACGGCGCCGTGGCTCGAGCCTTCGCGACGAGGTCCTCACCGAAGCGGGCACGCGCGCCGTCGACGGTGGCTCCGTGCGCAGCCAGCAACGCCAGCGCTTCGGGATCAAGAACGTCGCAGCCGACCGTCTCCAGAAGCCGCACCGCTGCGGTGTGGACCCGCGCACATCCCTGTTCATCCAGTGACGGTCTCGTCACGACGCCTCCTCGCTCTCGTTCGCCTGCAGCTCGGCCCGGGGGAGTGCACGCCCTTTCACCGTCGCCTCTCCACGCTCGCGCACCGAACAGACCTCGTGCGTCTCGACGCGACCGTCGCTCTGCAAGCGCCCGCCGGCCGCATCAGAGTTGGAGGCAAGCGCCCGCCTCACGCTCCAGAGCCCGCTTGTACACCAACGCAGCCGTCACGACGTCGTGGACGGCGATGCCCATGTTCATCGAGAAGATGCGCTCGGCGTCGCTCTCGCGTCCCGGCTTGAGACCCGCGGCGAGTTCGCCGAGATCGGCGCTGAAGACCGCGGGGGTGCCACCGAAGTGCACGCCGTGCTCCCTGGTAGCCAGAAGCTGGCCGGTGTCGTCCGAACAGAACCTGTCGCACTCCCGCATCGCTGCGCTGCTCCAGGCCGAGTCGTAGTCGAGCGCGACGGCCAGACCGCCCTCTTTGAGAGTGCCGGCGTCGAGGTCGGGGCTGGGATCGACGACGATGGGGATCGCCGTGACCGTGACGTCGGCCGGGCGCACGGCCTCGGGCGCCGAACGGCAGGAGACGAAGCGGAGCGCCGGGAAGCGCGCCGACATGTCGGCGATGAATCGCTGCGCCGCCTGCGGCGCGAGGTCATAGCAGCGAATTTCGGCGAGCGCCGGCAGCTCCTCGACCAGCGCCATGAGGCTGGTGCGCGCCTGGACGCCGCACCCGACGACTGCAGCCGTCGCGCTGCCGGCCCGCGCCAGGTATCTGGCAGAGATCCCGACGCTCGCGCCGGTACGCATGGCGGTGATCCAGACACAGTCCATGACGGCCAGCGGCACGCCGGTCTCGCAATCGTTCAGCACCAGCAGACCGTTGATGTAAGGCAGGTCCTTGGCGGTGTTGGGCGGGTAGCCGGAGACCCACTTGACGCCGGCGACATCCAGTTCCCGGACGTACGCCGGCATGGCGTGGATGAAGCAGTCGGGCCGCGGGTGGATACCGGGCTTGGGCGGCATCTCGACGTTCCCCCGGCCTTTCGCGGCAAAGCCGCGGTCGAGCGCGTCGAGGACTTCCTTCATGGACACCCCGAGGCCCTCGACATCCTTCCGGCTCAGATAGGTAAGGTCCACCTCACGCCTCCCAGGGTGCGTTCACACGCCCCGGCCGGGGCGCGCACGACAGTCCTGCCGACAGTACACCGGCCCCTGCCCGGCGCAAGCACTCCGCGGTCGGGCCGGCGGCGGGCCCACGCGGCGGCGCCTTCGACCACGGCGCCAAGCATCGTCGCTCCGGCCGGGCAGACGGAGCTGCCCGGCCGGAGCTCACCGCAGATGACCGCGGCATGACGGCGAGTGACGGGAGGGGGAAGACGGCCGTCGCCCCGCCGAGGTACATCCGGTCTGCGTGATCCCGCCCTCAGCCGACCCCGAGGATCGTCTTGGCGGTGGCCACGGCCTCGATCGCGTCCTCGGCGTAGCCGTCGGCGCCGATCTCGTCGGCCCAGGCGCGGGTCGTCGGGGCGCCGCCGATCATCACCTTGACCGAGTCCCGCAGGCCGGCCTCCTTGAGCGCCTCGATCGTCTTCTGCTGGTTGGGCATCGTCGTGGTCAGCAGGGCGGAGAGCAGGAGCAGGTCGGCGCCGGAGTCCTTGACCGCGGCAACGAAGTCCTCGACCGGTACGTCGCAGCCGACGTCGGTGACGGTGAAGCCGGCGGCGGAGAGCATGGAACAGACGATCGTCTTGCCGATCTCGTGGATGTCGCCGGCGACGGTGCCGGCGACGGCCTTGCCGAGCGCCTTACGGCCGCCACCGGAGGCGTCGAGGGCGGGCTGCAGGACGGCCACGGCGGCCTTCATCGCCTCGGCGCCCTGGACGAGCTCGGGGAGGAAGAACTCGCCGCGGCCGAAGAGGTCGCCGACCTCCTCGATGCCCTTGACGAAGCCCTGGTCGAGGATGTCGGCGGCGGGCAGGCCGGCGTCGAGGCCCTCCTGGGCGAGCCGCTCGGCGTCCTCGGCCTCGCCGTCGATCACGGTCTGCTTCATCTGTGCGTAGAGCTCTTCGGACACTGGGGATCCTCCTTACGACGCTTGGTCGCCGCGGGCGCGAACGTCTCGGTCCGGTTCACTTGCCGGCCGCTACGAAGGCGTCGACCATCGCGTCGACCTTGGCCTTCATCTCGGCGCCAAGCGGTTCGGGCTTGTGGTTGGTCATGATGTCCACGAGCTTGCGATGCGCCTTCTCGGTGGCGTCGAGCGAGCCTTCGGCCTCCCAGTTCTTCCGGGTGCTGCGATTGAGGACGGTCGGCCGCCACTGCAGCTGGCGCACGTGCCGCTTGGTGTGCTTCTGGCCGAGGAAGTCGCCGCCCTGACCCACCGCGGCGATGGCGTCGAGCGCCAGCGTCTCCTCGGTGACCTCGATGCCCTCGAGCGCGCGCCGGTTCATCGAGATGACCTCGTCCGTGAGCACGACGAGCTCGCCGGCGCCGGTGAGACCGAAGTCGAGGTAGCCGATGTCGTGGTTGAGGTTGGAGCCGGCCTGCATGGAGAGCAAGGTGAGCTCGGTGATGTCGATGCCGGCGTTGGCGTCGACACACTGCGAGTCGCTGGTGCCGGCGTAGCCCCAGTTGGGGATATCCATCCACTTGGCCATCTCGGTGATGCCGAGATACGTCGTGTAGTACTCGGCCGAGTTGTAGAGAGCCTGCACGGTGTTCATGTCGAGCTTGACCGGGCCCATGCCGGTGAGCAGCGGCGAGCCGGGACGGCGCAGCTGGTGGATGACGACGCCGAAGAGCGACTCGGCGACTGCCTGAACGATGTGGCCGGCGTGGGTGATCGGCGCCGTGGCGCCGGCGATCGGCGCCGGGGAGTAGATCAGCGGGATGCCCCAGTCGGCGCAGAAGAGCAGCTTGTCCAGGACCTCTGGCGCGTGCTGCAGCGGGCTGACGGGCTCGCCGTACTGGATGAAGTATGGCTTCTCGCGCAGCTCCTCCGCGCCGCCGCGGAACTCGCAGGCGATCCTCCACATGACCTCGATGTCGTCCTTGCCGGCGGCGGTCATGACCATCGGCTTGGTCGTGTTGCTCACCATGGCGCGGTAGCACTCGAGGTAGGAGGCGTACGCGTCGATGTCGTGCGGGTGAGCGGCCGACATGATGAAGTCGATGTTGGGGAGGCCGTCGCACAGGTGCGCCATGCGCGCCGTGTCGGCGAGCACGCTCTGGCGGCGCTCGCGAGTCTCGAAGTCGTAGATGCTCATGAGGTCCGAGCCCGTGCCGAAGTACGAGTTGTGGCCGCCGAGCTGCATCGCGAGCTCGCCGCCCCGGTCGTAGACCGGGATCATGGACGGCACGGTCTCGCGCGCCCTGTCCACGGCCTCACGCGGGATCCTGACGAGGTCGTCGCCCTCGACGGTGGCTCCCGCGCCCTTCACGAGCATCTCGCGTGCTTCGGCGTGCGGCACGGTCATGCCGATGTCGGCGATGATCGTGAGGGCGGCGTCGTAGATCATCTGGCACTTCTCCTCCGAGAGGAGCGTCAGACGGCTGTTCAGCACAGAGGTGGGCAGGTCGTTCATCGTCTCATCTCCTCAGAGGATCATGTGTGACTCTCGACGAAGGCCTTGAGCTTGCCGAGGCCCTCCTGGATCTGCGCGGTGTCGAGGCCCGAGTAAGCGAGCCTCAGATAGTACTGGTCCTCGCCGTCGAGCGCGTGGCCGAAGTGCAGGCGCGTGCAGAACGACACGCCGGTGTGCTCGAGGACGAGGCGGCGGAAGCTCTCGTGATCAGGCGCAGCCCGTCAGCTCGAGGGCGCCGGTGACGTTGGGGTACAGGTAGAACGTCGTCTCCGGCGTCAGGCAGCGGATTCCGGGCGTCGCGTTCAGGACCTCGAGGGCGGCGTCGCGGCGGCCCTTGAGCGTCACCATCATCTCGCGGGGACCGCTCTGGTCGCCGGTGAGCGCCGCCACAGCGCCGTACTGAACGAAGTGATTGGGGCACGACTCGATGTTGACGTTGAGCTTCGTGATGATGTCGATGATCGGCTTGGGCCCGATCGCAGCACCGAGTCGCCACCCCGTCATCGCGTACTTCTTGGAGAACGTGTAGAGGATGACACAGCGCTCGCGCATGCCGGGCAGGGAGACCAGCGAGCGGCTCCGGCCCGTGAAGCGCACATCGAAGTACGCCTCGTCGCTGAGGACGAGCAGGTTGTGCTCGACGACGAGTTCAGCGAGCCTCTCGAGCTCCGCCGGCGTGCACTCGGCGGCCGTGGGATTGTGCAGGTCGTTGAGGATCAGGAGGCGCGTGCGCGGGGTGATGCGTCGCTCGATACCCTCGAGGTCGAGGTGGAAGCGGTCGCTGCCCTCGGTGTACGTGTACGGCACGGCCACGCCGCCGAAGAAGTCGATCAGCGAGCTGTAGATCGGGAACCCGGGGTTCGGGTAGAGCACCTCGTCGCCCGGGTCCATGAGCGTCAGGAGGAACTTGGCGATCACCGGCTTGCCGCCCGGCTGCACGGAGACGTTCTCCGCCGTGTAGTCGAGGCCGCGGGCGCGGCTCACGTCGTCGGCCAGAGCATCCCGCAGCTGCGGGATGCCGGCGTTGGGGCAGTAGGTCGTCCTGCCGTCCCGGATCGCCCGGAACGACGCCTCGACGACGTTCTCCGGCGTCGGGAGATTGAGATCTCCGAGGTGGAACGGGTAGACCGTCTTGCCTTGAGCGGCGAGCGCCGCAGCCTCGGCCGAGACGGCGAAGACCGTCTCGGTGCCGAGCTGCGCGATACGCTGCGCCGCGGTGAACGTCGTCTGTCGCGGCGCGTGAAGTCATTCCTTCGGTGTACTCCGCGAACTTCTCGTTCTCGCCCTCGAGCATGCGGTAGCAGTGCTGCTCCTCGGGGAAGGCGCCGCCGCGCACGTCCTTGACGTACTCGGTGAGCGCGGCGGTCGAGACGCCGGCGAGGTCGGCGTACTTCTTCACGAACTTGGGCGTGAAGGCCGCGAAGGTGCCGAGCACGTCGGTGACGATGAGCAGTTGGCCGTCGACATCCTCGCCGGCGCCGATGCCGAGCACCGGGATCGGCAGCTCGTCGCGGATGAAGCCGGCGACCTCGGGTGGCACGGCCTCGACGAGCAGCAGCTGGACGCCCGCCTCGTAGAGGGCGCGGGCGTCCTCGACCACCAGCTTGGCGGACTCGAGCGTGCGGCCCTGGGCCTTGTGGCCGCCGAGTTGTCCGGAGCTCTGCGGCGTGAGGCCGATGTGGCCGCAGACGGCGACCCCGGCGTCGAGGATCGCCCTGACGCGGCTCACGGTGCGCACGCCGCCCTCGAGCTTGATCGCGTCGACGTTCGCCTCCTTGAGGAAGCGGATGGCGTTCGTCACCGCATCCTCGTCGGACGCCTGGTAGCTGCCCAGCGGCATGTCGCCGATGACGAAAGTGCTGGGCGCGCCGCGGCGCACCGCCTCGCTGTGCACGATGCACTGGTCCATGGTGACCGGCACCGTGCCCTGGTAGCCGTAGACGCACATGCCGAGCGAGTCGCCGACCAGAATCATGTCGACGCCGGCGGCCTCCTCGAAGCTGGCGGTCGGGTAGTCATAGGCGGTGAGCCAGGCGATCTTCTCGCCGGCGCGTTTCATCTCGTGCAGGTCGAAAAGACCCTTCTTTGCTGACATACGGGGGACCTCCTGTGCGGGGAGTCGGCGCGGCGCTGCTGCCGCGGACTACTCTTCTGGGATGACGGGCCAACCTTCGTCGGCGACCGGCTCGGCCATGATCAGCATGGTCTCGAGGTTCACGACGCCGGGGATGCGGGCGATGTCGACGCGGATGAGCTGGCCGAGGTGGTCAAGATCGCGGAGGGCCAGCTCCAGGACCATGTCGTACTGCCCGGTGACGTGGTAGCAGGCGCGTACGCCGGGCACGCTCTGAATGCCCTTCTCGAACTCCCTGATGGAGCGCTCGCTATGCTCGCGCAGGCGGGCCACCACCATGGCGCGGACGGTGATGCCCAGCGCGGACGGGTCGATGATGGCGCGGTACCCGCGGATGGCGCCGCTGCGCTCGAGGCGCCGCACCCTGCCGAGCATCGCCGACGGCGAGAGGTCTAGCGCGCGCGCCAGGGCGAGATTCGACTTGCGTCCGTCGGCCTGGAGGGCCAGAAGAACATCGCGATCGAGAGCGTCCACAGCCACCTCCACCGAGTGCTGACAACCACCGCAGTATTCAGCGAAATGTTCGTCGAGTCAAGACGAAGAGAGAACAATCTACCGCTGAGAGCTGGAAAAACTATCCATTGTGTCCGTACTCGACCGAACCCGACCGGATGGCGCAGAGATGGGAGCGCCGCCGGAAGCGCTCAGACCGCAGCGGCGTTCCAAGCGAGCTCGAGCGTGATGCAGAGTGACTTGACGTCGACGTCGTTGGCGGCGCGAGCGTTGTTACGCAGCGTGGGCGCGTTCTCGGGGAGGTGACATGCCTCGGCGAGCACGCCGGCGTCCACGCGCGTCTGCCGGTACGGCTCGAGCGCGGCCGCGAACCCCGCGTCGGCCAGGAGCTTGTCGTACAGCGCCGGCAGGTCGGCGGCCCGCGCCGACGGCGCGAAGGCCTCGGCGACCGGATGGAAGAGGTCCTGGTCGCCGATGATATTCCAGGGCAGCACCGCGCCGAGCGCCGCCGCCACGGCGACACCGTGAGGAACGCCGTATGCCGATCCAAGCGCGTGCCCGAGCGTGTGGGCGATCCCGGTGCCTCCGTTCTCCCGCGCGAGACCGGCGAGGCAGGCGGCCTCCTGCATGCGCTGCCGCGTCTCGACGTGGCCGGGAGCGGCGATCGCCATCCGCAAGTGCCGGGCGACGAGGCGGACTGCATGCAACCCGTGCGCGGTGGCGAACGCGTTACGCCGCCGCCCGGTCACCGCCTCGATCGCATGCGCCAAGGCGTCGACGCCGGTCGTCACGGTCAGGGTCGCAGGGAGCGACTTCGTGAGCGTCGGGTCCAGGACGACGAGCTCCGGCAGCAGCTTCTCGCCCCAACACCAGAGCTTGTGCCCCTCCGCGTCGTTGCAGATCGCCGTGCGCGTCACCTCCGACCCGGTGCCGGAAGTGGTCGGGATGAGGACGGACGGCGCCTTGCCGGTGAACGCGTCGGGGCGCAGGAAGTAGTGGTCGACGGGCTCGCCGGCGGGAGCCGTGGCGGCGGCGAGCTTGGCGATGTCCATCGCCGTGCCTCCCCCCAGGCCGATGACCGTCGCGCCCGGCCACTCGCGCACCAGAGCCGCCGCTGCTTCCACGTCGGCGGCCTCCGGCTCGCCGGAAGACGCGAGATACGTGTGGACATCGGCGGCGTCACCAAGCAGGGAGACGACGCGGTCGACGAGGCCGGCCTGCTCCAGCCCGTGGTCCGACACCAGGACGACCGCATCGACGGTCCGCCCTGCCAGAGTGCCGGGCAGCCTCTCCAGGGCGCCCGCGCCCGCGACGATGCGCGGGACGCCCGCGTGCTCGTAAGGAGCCATCAGCCCCCGGCACTCAGTCCCACGCCGGTTCACACGGCGAGCAGAGGGCGAGCGCGTTCCAGGCGTCGTACGCCAGCCCCACCGCGGCGTACTGCTTGTACGGAAGCGAATAGCGCCCTGGGATCGACTTCTGCACGGCATCCACACACCCCAGGGCGAACAGCCGGGCGGCCTCTTCGTCCGCCGGCCGGCCCTCGAGCGCGCCCTCCAGGGCCGAGGCGCGGAAGGCCGCTCCGCCCACCGCACCGAGCGCCACACGCACGTCCGCAAGCGTACCGGCAGCCGCGTCGAAACGGACCACGAGGGCGGCGCTGAGCCGCGCGACGCTCACTGCAGTGCGCGAGCCGATCTTGGCGAACGCCGAACGGTGCTCCGTCCCCAGCGCGGGGAACGAGAACTCCGTGATCGCCTCGTCGCGGGCGAGGCTCGTCCGGCTCGGACCGAGGAGGACCTCGCCGATCGGCCTGGTCCTGACGTCGCCGGCGCCGTCGACGGTGGCGACCATGGCGCCGAGCGCGGTCAGCGCCGTCGCGCCGTCCGCGCACGGCGAGGCGTTGGCGATGTTGCCGCCGACCGTGCCGACGTTGCGGATCTGCACCGAGCCGACCTGCGCGGCGGCAAGACCGAGGCACGGGGCGTGCTCGCGCACGAGCGGGTGGAGCTGAAGCTCGGTGAACGTGGTCAGCGCGCCGACGCGGAGCGTCGTCGCCCTCGAGACGCACGTACGAGAGCGCCGTCAGCCGGGCCAGGTCGATGATCAGGTCCGGTGCGGCGCCGGGCCGGCGGATGTCGCGCACGAGGTCGGTGCCGCCGGCGAGAAGCCGGGTCTGGGGGCCGGCCTCGGCGAGCGCCGCGACCAGCTCTTCGACGCCGACCGGGGTCACCACCTGGGTCGCGGTCACGTCACTCACCCCCTTCTGAAGCGCCGGCTTCGTCAGGGGCGACGGCCGCGGAGGCGCGAGGTATGTCGTCGCACGGAGCGCCCAGAAGGGGGGCGCCTTTCGCCTGCACCACCTCGCACGCAGCAGCCAGCGTCTCCGGGTCCGTCGTCACCACAGTGGCAAGATCTTCCGCATCTCCGGGCAGCGCCATCGCCGGCGTCAACTCCTGCCCACTCGCTGCTTTCACGGCGGCGACGATCGCGGAGTAGCCCGTGCAACGGCACAGGTTCCCGGCGAGCGCGATGCGGATGTCCTGCTCGGACGGCAGCGGGTTGGCGAGGAGGAGCGCCTTGGCCGACATCAGCATGCCCGGGGTGCAGAAGCCGCACTGCACGGCGCCGTTCTCGACGAACTTCTGCTGCAGATCGTCAAGCTCCCCGTCGGCGGCCAGCCCCTCGACCGTGAGCACCTCCTTGCCCTGCGCCTGAACGGCGAGCATGACACAGGAGTTGACGGCCTTGCCGTCGACGATCACCGTGCAGGCGCCGCACTCGCCCTCGGCACAGCCTTCCTTGGTCCCAGTGAGACCAAGCTGGTCTCTGAGGACGTCGAGCAGCCGCGCGGTGGGCGGGGCTTCCACTTCGTGGGTCATCCCGTTGACCCTGAGCGTCAGATTCATGACCCCTCCCCGTTGGCGCCGTGGAGAGCGGCGACGATCTTCTCCGGAGTGAGCGGCAGGTCCGAGAGCGTCGTGCCCAAGCGCATTGTTCACCGCATTGACGACAGCGGGGGCAGTCGGCACCGTGGCGATCTCTCCAACGCTCTTGGCGCCGAAGGGCCCGTCGTCGCCCTCGTGCTCGACGAGGAGCACCTGGACGTCCGGCATGTCCGGAGCGTTGACGATGTGGTAGTTCTTGAAGCCGTCCACGCCTCCGCGGCCGGCCTCGTCCACTTCAAGGTGCTCGTAGAGCGCGTAGCCGATGCCCATCTGCACGGCGCCCTGGAACTGCGCCTCGGCCATGCCCCGGTTGATCGCCTGGCCCACGTCGCCGACGGCGAGGAAATCCGTCACCGCCGTCAGGCCGGTGGCGCAATCGACCTCGACCTCGGCGAACTGCACCGAGTACGACGCCGGGGTTCGAGACCGCGTAGTACGTGAGCGACGCGGAGATCCCCGGCACGTCACGCATGTGGCTGAGGCGAGCGATGTCGCGGTAGGCGATGGCACGCTCGCCGTCGTCACGGACGTGCACCGCGCCGTCCCCGACGTACAACCGCTCGACAGGCTCCTCCAGAAGGTGGGCTGCCGCGGCGAGAAGCTTGGTCTTGACCTTCTCGGCCGTCGCGCGGACGCAGGCTCCGACCACGTAGGTCACACGGCTGCCGTACGTGCCGTAGTCGAAGGGGGTGGTCGCCGTGTCGGCCTCGCAGGCGGCGATCAGGTCAGGGTGCACGCCGAGTACCTCGGCCACGATGACCTTCATCGTCGTGACGATGCCGCAGCCGACGTCGTGCAGGCTGGCGTTCGAGCTCGAAGGTCCCGTCCTCGTTCATCTTGAGCGACGCGTTGCTCGCCTCGGGGAACGCGCCGTACATGCCGTTCTTGTGGCTTCCGCAGGCCACGCCGACGCCACGCCTTAGCCGGCCCCTGCCGGATGGCCGGGCACGACGCGTGGCCCAGTCGAAGGCCACAGCGCCTCGCTCCAGACACTCGCGGACCCGCGCGTCGCCGAGCGACAGGCCCGTGACGGGGTCGGTGTCAAAGGGCTCAACCATGTTCTTGAGGCGGAACTCGACCGGGTCCATGCGCAGCGCCGCCGCCACCCGGTCCATGTGGATCTCCGAGGCGGCGATCATCTCCGGAGCGCCCCAGCCTCGCGCCGCACCGCCGACCGGTGTGTTCGTGTACACGGCCCGACTGCGGTGCTCGTAGTGAGGCACCCGATACAGCTTCGTTACCTTCTTGGTCATGTGGATGCCGTAATCCGGCGTGCTCGCGGCGTACCCCCCGGAGTCGAGCGTCGTCGCGGCCTCGAAGTCCAGCAGCTCCCCGTCGGCTGTGCAGGCGGTGCGGATCGTCGTCGCCGTGGCCGGACGGCACATCGTCGCGATCATGGTCTCTTCCCGGTCGAACAGAAGCTTGACCGGGCGATGCAGGGCGTGCGCCAGGAAGGCCGTCACGGGCTCGAGGATGTACTCGGTCTTGCCGCCGAAGGAGCCGCCCATGGGCAGCTTGATGACGCGAACGCGGTGGTACTCGAGCTTGAGCAGTTCGGCGATGACTGTGCGGGCGGCGAACGCCCCCTGGCTGGTCGTCCACACGGTCATGCCGCCGGTGCTGTGACCCTGCGCGGTGCACACGTGCGGCTCGAGCGCGGCGTGGTGGACGCGCGGCGTGCTCGCCACCGTGGAAACGACGACGGCTCCGGTCAGGTCCGAGCGCTCCCCGACCTCGGTCAGGTGCTCGTACGCCACGTTGCCGATGGGGTGGATCGGGACGTCGTCGCGCGCCAGCGCCTGCTCGGGCGTGAGCAGCGCCGGCAGCTCGTCGTACTCGACGTCGACGACGGCCGCGGCGGCAGTGGCGATGGCCTGACTCGTGGCCACGACCGCGGCCACGCGGTCACCGACGAAGCGCACGTGCTCGCTGAACAGCGTCTCGTCCCACGGAGCGAGCTCATCCTCCCCGGGGTGGATGCGCGCCCGGGAGTACGTGTCCATGGGCGCGTTGAGATGCGAGAAGACCTTGACTACCCCAGGCAGCGCCTCGGCGCGCGACGCGTCGATGCGCTTGACGAAGCCGTGCGCGATCGGGCTGAGCACAAGCTTGGCATAGAGCATGCCCGGCACGTGGAAATCGCTGCCGTAGATGAGCTCGCCGGTGACCTTCTGGGCCACGTCGTGGACGGGGTAGCTTCCGCCCACGTACTGCAGGTCCTGTGTCACTACTGCTCCTTGGCCGTCATCGAGAGCCCTGTCAAGGCTCCCTTGGAGTGTGGCAGTCCCGGGCCCGCGTTGCGACCCGGACCCGGCAGATCGTCGTGCCCGTCACGCCGCCCACCGATCAGATCAGGCTCGCCGGCGGCCGGTCCTCGGGCTTGCTCTCCGCGAACCAGTGCTGGAAGTCGGCGCGGCAGCGCTGTGCCGCCGGAGCCGCGCAGGCGCCGCCGGCGGAGGTGCAGAGCAACTCCGGTGGCAGATCGCGGCCGATCCCGTCGAGTACGTCGATGGCCTCGTGCAGCGGCAGCACCGCCTCGTGCCCGGCCATGGCGAGGTCGGCGAAGACGTGCGCCATGCAGGTCGTGGCGAGGATACGGCTGCGGCAGGGCTGGCAAAGGCCGCCCGGCATGGGGTCGCACGGCATCCCGGTGAAGGTCTGCAGCGCCAGCGAAGCGGCGTTCTCGATCTGCTCGGGCGTGCCACCGACCATCTCGACGATGGCCGCGGCGGCCATGGCGCCGCAGGTGCCGGTCTCGCCGGCGCAGCCGGTGACCTCACCGGTCGGCGCCGAACGCGTGTAGGAGATGGCGCCGATGCCCGCGGCGACGAAGAGACCGTGCAGCAGATCGTCGTCGCTCAGGCCGCGGGCGTCCTGCACGGCGCTCATCGCCGCGTAGATGTAGCCGGCGCCCCCGCCCATGGGGCCCGGCACCGCGACGACGCCGGGAACGCCGGAGCCGGCGCCGTAGGCCCACTTGATGGTCTGCGCCGTGACTCCTCCGGTGACGGCGCGGCCGGACGCGGCGTGCTCGGCCCAGCGGCCGGCGAAGTCCGGCTTGAACGGGCTGGTGGGCACGTCGAGGCCCTCCTCGTACACGGCCCGGGTCTGCCGGCGCATCAGGTCGGTGAGCATGCGCATGCGGTCGATGATCCAGAGGCGCGGCCAGCCGGAGGCGTCCATCTCGTACTGGACGGCGAGCTCCCACAGGGGTACACCACGCTCCTCGGCGATCTCGCGCCAGCGGGTCATGGTGTCGAACAGCTGCGGCTTGCGGTCGAGCTGGGAGACGACCGGCAGCAGCGGCGCGAGAACGGAGACGGAGACGCCCGGCAGGCCGGCCGTGAGCAGACCGTTGAGGGCGACCACGTCGGGCTCGACGGCCAGCATGTAGGCGCGCAGCACACCACGGCCGTCGACGCGCACCTCGTGGCTCTCGAGCGGCTCCGGCAGCTCCGACTCCAGGGCGACGAGCTGCTCGTCGCCGATGCGGCTCTCGGCGTCGGCGACGAGCAGCACGTACGAATCGCCGATCGTCCGGAACGGGAAGCCATCGACCGTGATCGTCTCCACCATGCCGCCTCCGGTGGAGTTGCCGACCAGCTCGGCCTCGCGGCCGCTGCGCCCGGTGAGGGTGAACTTGACGGCGTTCGGATGCCCGCTCTCCGTGATCTCACCGAACGCGAACGAGACCTCGGCCCCGGCCTCCTCCGCGAGCTCGAAGGCGCGGAACAGGCGCTCGTCGTCCGGCCCGAAGCCGAGGACTCCGCCGACCATGGCGCGGTCCTCCGCCATGATCCCGAACGTGCCGGCGAAGGATCCTCTCTCGTCGAGCAGGATCCGGACCCGGGCGGGGGGCTCGCCGAGCAACCGTCCGGCCAGCAGGCCAAGCCGGCACGGCCCGGCGAAGTGCGAGCTCGAGCCCGGCTGCATGACGGGGCCGAAGACGTCGTTGAAGAACTCGGGGTACGCGGGCACGAGCGCGGTCAACCCTCCACCGCCTTCCCGAAGTGCAGGCCACCGATCTCCACCCACGTGCCGAGGTCGCGCTCTGTGCAGATCTCGTAGATGCGGTGCGCGGAGGCGAGGTCCTCGATGGCGATGCCGAGCGACTTGAAGAGCGTGATCTCGTCGGGCGATGTGCGTGCCGGAGCCTTGCCGGTGAGCACCTCGCCGATCTCGCCGACGAGGTGGTCGTCCCCGATCAGCCCCTCGCCCTTGGGGATGAGGAACTCGCCCGATTCGCTGAGCAGCGACTCGCGCTTGTCGGCGTACAGACGGGACTTGACCACCAGGTCCGAGTCCAGCTCGCGGGTAACGGGCGTGTAGGCGCCGACGGCGTTCACGTGCGCTCCCGGTCTCACCCACTCGCCGCGAACGACCGGCTCGGTGGCGGTCGTGGTGGTGCAGATGAGGTCGGCCCCCGTGACCGCCTCCTCGGCGGTCGCTACCGCCACGACGGGCAGGCCGGTGAGCCGTGACTCGCGCTCCGCGAACTCCGCCGCGCTCTCGGCCGGCACGCTGAACACACGCACCCGGCGCACGGCGCGCACGGCCATCATCGCCTGCAAGTGCGTGTGCGCCTGCGTGCCGGCGCCGATGATCGCGACGTCACCGGCGTCGGGGCCGGCCAGAAGGTCGGTGACGAGGCCGCTCACCGCGGCCGTGCGGATCGCCGTGATAGACGTCGCGTCCACGATGGCCCGCAACAGCCCACGCTCGGTGTCGAAGAAGAGTACGACGCCCTGATGGGTGTCGTACTCGCTGCCGAAGTTGGCGGGGAAGGCGGCGACCACCTTGACGCCGACGGCCTCGAGGCCACCGAGGTACGACGGCATGAGCCCCATGACGGCGTCGCCGCGCGGCAGCCCGAGCATGGTGCGCAGCGGCATCACCACGTCGCCTTCGGCGAGCATGGTCAGAGCCCTGCGCATCGTCGGGATGGCCTCTTCCATCGGGTAGATCTCGGTCACGAGCTTCTGGTCGGCGATCAGGACCTTCACGAGGCGCCTCCTTTCTTGTAGCTCTCGGCGGCGCGGGCGACCGCGTCGCCGTCCAGCTCGACGCCGAGTCCGGGTGCGTCGAGCAGACCGAGCTTGCCTTGTCGCGGCGTGAGGTCGGGCGCGGCGACCAGGTCCTCGATGAGGAGTTGGTGCATGATCTGGTTGCCGTCGGTCAGGTTCGGCGTGCTGAGCCCGAGGTGGTGCTGAGCGGCGTCGGTGATGCCGGACACGCTCTGGCCGTGCAGGCAGATCGGCACGCCGCCGGCCTCGGCGATGGCTGCGGCCTTCTTGAAGGCGAGGAGGCCACCGGCCTCGTGCGGCGAGAGGCAGATTGCGTCGCACGCCCGCTGGCGGACGAAGTCGTAGACGTCGGCGGGCGTGAGCACCGCCTGGTCGGCGGCGATGGGTACGTGGACCGCCTCGCGCACCTGCCGCATCGCCGTGACGCTGAGGAGAGTCGTCGGCTGCTCGACCCAGTCCATGCCGAAGGGCTCGAGCGCGTGGATCATGCGGATGGCGTCGGGCACGCTCCAGGCGCAGTTGGGGTCGACGCGCAGACGGCGGCGACCGATCGCCTCGCGCACCGCCGCCGTGTTCGCGAGGTCGGCGTCGTCGCCGCGCCCGACCTTGAGGTAGATGACGCCGTGGCCCGCCGCTGCAAGCTCGCGGGCGTGGGCGACGAGCTCCTCCGTCGTGTCGCCCTGGACGAAGCCGAAGTAGTCGACCTCGTCACGGACGGCGCCGCCGAGGAGCCGGTAGACCGGCTGGCCGGCGGCCTTCCCGATGGCGTCCCAGAGGGCCATCTCGAAGCCCGCGAGCACGAAGTCCGCGTACCACGGCATGTGGTTGAACGCGCCGAGGTAGCGCGCCTCGTGCACCAGCCGCGCCACGTCGTGGATCGGCTGGCCGACGAAGAGCGGCTCGACGCAGCGGATCGCCGCGACGGTGCCCTCGGCGGCGAGCGACGAGACGGACTCGCCGACCCCCGTGATGCCGGCGTCGGTCTCGACCTCCACGAGGACGACGGGGGAACCGTGATCCACGCGGCCGGCCCAATGGTACGGCTCCTTGAAGGTGAGGAGCAGCGGCGTCGTCCTCACCGCCAGGATGCGGACGTTCCCTACGCTCGTCATCGCCGCTCTCTCCCTTTGCTCGTCACAGCAGCGTGTCCAGCACACACGCCTCCAGCACCTGCTCGCGGCTGAGGTCCTTCGCAAACAGCAGCGACCGCGCCAGCTGCACGAGCGCGTCCTCGGGGAGCAGCCCGACGACTTCGCTCTCGCGAATCGCCACCCCGGCGTCCTCGGCGCGCGCGGCGATCGCGGCGACCACGTCGGCCATCGAGGTCACGCGGTAATCCGTCAGATTCATCGAGACCTGTACCGCCCCGTCGTCCAGCTTCAACCCGATCGCCTTGACGCAGGGCATCCCGCCGTCACGCTCGCGGATCTCCCGGGCGATGCGCTGTGCCAGCTCAAGGTCGTCCGACTCGAGGTTGACGTTGTAGGCGATCAGCGGGAACCGGGCGCCGACGGCGACCGCGCCGGCGGTGGGGTGGATGCGCGGCGCGCCCTCGTCGGGCCGCCGTGAGGCGTCCGTGGCGATCACTTCGCGGAGCTCCTCGAAGCCCTTGCCGCGGATCACCGCAAGGTTCTTGTGCTCGGGGACGCGGGCCGCGGCCTCGTAGAGATACGCGGGCAGGTCGAGCTCGGCGGCGACTCTCCGGGCGAGCCCGTTCGCCACCTCCACGCACACCGGCATGGCGTCGGAGCGGAGCGGCACGAACGGGACGACGTCGGTCGCGCCGAAGCGCGGGTGCGCGCCCTCGTGCCCGTTGAGGTCGATGAGCTCGGCGGCCTTCCCGATCGCACG
Organism: uncultured Actinomycetes bacterium; assembly: GCA_963709345.1. GTDB lineage: Bacteria > Actinomycetota > Thermoleophilia > UBA2241 > UBA2241 > CAIXSE01. Next base: position 44,461 of record CAVPVX010000010.1, on the reverse strand, counting down.
GAAGGCGGCCTCGGCGATGGGCCCTTCATGACCGACGAACGTGACCACGGAACGGTTGTGCGTGGCGTCGCTCTGCACGTCGAGCAGCTGCACGCCCTCGATGCTCCTCACGGTCTCGGCGATCGCGTCGATGACCTCCGGCCGCCGACCTTCGCTGAAGTTGGGGATGCACTCGATGAGGGTCACAGCCGGCCTCCGTCTGCGGTGGTGGCGGGGGGCGCGCTCGAAGGGACGCGGAGCGCTCGGTCCTGCACGACCAGCTCGCCGCCGGCGACGACGCCGGTCACGAGATTGACGCCGTGGTGGTAGGGGAGCTCTTCGTGCGACGCGGCGTCGAGCACCAGCAGGTCGCAGCGCTTGCCGACCTCGACACTGCCGACCTCGCTCTGCAAGCCGAGCGCCGCCGCGCCGCCGAGCGTGGCGGCGCGGAGAGCCTCGGCGGGAGTCAGCCGCTGCTCCTGGCAGGCGAGCGAGATCATCAGCTGGAGATTCTCGCAGTAGCAGCTGCCCGGGTTGAAGTCGGTGGCCAGAGCGATGATGACGCCGGCCTCCAGCAGCGCTCGCGCCGGAGCATACGTGGTGTGCAGCGTGTAGCTCGTGCCCGGGAGCAGGACGGCGACGGTGCCCGAGGCGCGGAGCGCCGCGATGTCCTCGCCGGTGATATGGATGAGGTGGTCGGCCGAGACGGCGCCGAGCTCCGCCGCCAGCGCCGTGCCACCCGTGTGGACGAGCTCCTCCGCGTGGATCTTGAGCCGGAAGCCGGCGGCGCGGCCCGCCTCGAGCACGCGCCGCGACTGCGCGACGGTGAAGGCGCCCTCGTCGCAGAACACGTCGGCGAACTCCGCCTGGCCGGCGAGCGCCGGCAGGATCTCGGCGCAGACGAGGTCGATGTACTCGTCGTCGCGACCCGAGTACTCCTCGGGCGTGAGGTGAGCGGCCAGCACCGTGTGCACGCGGTTCGCGGGGTGGGCGACCTTGCCGGCGGCGAGCTGCTTGCGCTCGTCCTCGAGCGTGAGACCGTAGCCGGTCTTCATCTCGAGCGTGGTGGTGCCGTGCCGCAGGAACGAGTCGAGTCGCCTGACCGCCAGGGCGGCAAGCTCCTCACGGGAGGCCGCCCGCGTCGCCCTGACCGTGCTGTTGATCCCGCCGCCGGCCTCCTGGACCTCCAGATACGTGGCGCCGGCGAGACGCATCCCGTACTCCGCGGCCCGCTCGCCGGCCCACACCACGTGCGTGTGCGCGTCGACGAGACCGGGCAGCACGGCGGCGCCCTCGACGTCGACCACGAGAGCGTCGTCGGGGACGTCGAGCGCGGCGGCGACGTCGGTCTCGGCGCCGACCCACACGATGCGGCCATCACGAGCGGCGACGGCGGCGCCGGCGATCACACCGAGGTCGGCGGCCGTCGCAGGCCCTGAGAGCGGCAGGGCGCCGCCGTCCGGCGCGCGCATCGTGACGACCTCGGAGGCGCCGCGCACCAGCAGATCGCAGGTGACGCTCATAGGCCCGCTCCTCCCATCGCGGCGCCGGCGTCTTCGCGCACCACGGCGGCGAAGCGGCCGGCGGCCACGGCAGCCGCTGCGGCCTCGATCTCCGGCGCCAGATACCTGTCGCGACCCAGTGTCGGCGTCAGCGCACGGACGATCGCCAGCCCGGCCCCGGTACCGGCGCCGGGCGTGAGCGGCGCCAGCAGGTCTATGGCCTGGGCCGCGCAGAGCGCCTCTATGCCGAGGACGCTGAGCGCATTGCGAAGCACGTCCTGAGCCTTGAGCGCCGCAGTCATACCCATGCTCACGTGGTCCTCCTGGTCGCCGGAACTCGGGATCGAGTCGACGCTCGCCGGGTGACAGAGGATCTTGTTCTCGGCAACCAGCGCGGCGGCCGTGTACTGGGCGATCATGTAGCCGTTGTTCAGGCCGCTGTCGGTCGTGAGGAACGCCGGGAGCTCGCTGAGCGAGGTGGTGAGCATGCGGAAGGTGCGGCGCTCGCTGATGCTCGCGATCTCCGAGAGACTCATCGCCGCCAGGTCGAGCGCCAGGGCCAGCGGCTCGCCGTGGAAGTTGCCGGCCGAGATGATCTCGCCGGAGTCGGGGAAGATGAGCGGGTTGTCGGTGACCGAATCGACCTCGACGCCGACGACCCGGCGCAGCCACGCGAGAGCGTCGCGGCAGGCGCCGTGCACCTGAGGGATGCAGCGCAGCGAATAGGCGTCCTGCACCTTGTCGCAGTTGAGGTGGCTCTGCATGATCGCGCTGCCGGCGGTGGCGCGACGCACGTTGGCGGCGCATTCGAGCTGGCCGGGTATCGGGCGGAGCGCCTGGATACGCTCCTCGAAGGGACCGACGGAGGCACGCAGGCCCTCGAGGCTCATGGCGCCGATCAGGTCGGCGGAGTCGAGGAGCGCCTCGCCGTCGGCGACCAGCAGACAGCCAATGGCGGCCATGAACTGGGTGCCGTTGAGCAGACTGAGTCCTTCTTTTGCCTCCAGGGTGAGGGGCGCGAGCCCGGCTGCCCGCAACGCGGGCATGCTCGGCTCGCGCCGCCCTTCCTTCGTGAGGACCTCGCCCTCGCCCATCATCGCGAGCACCAGGTGCGCGGAGGGGGCGAGGTCGCCGGAAGCGCCCAGCGAGCCGCGTGACGGCACCCACGGAACGATATCGGCGTTGATGCAGGCGGCGAGGTGCTCCGCGACCTCTTCGCGCACGCCCGAGTGCCCGCGAGCCATGGTGTTGAGCCGGATCGTCATTCCGGCGCGCACGACCTCGCGCGAGAGCGGCACGCCGACGCCGACGGCATGGCTGCGCACCAGGTTCTCCTGCAGTTCGCGGACCTTGTCGACCGGGATGTGCGTGGTCGCCAGCAGTCCGAACCCCGTGGTGACGCCGTAGGCGACCAGTTCGTTCGCGATCACGGCGGCGATCACGTCGTGCGCCGCCGCGATGCGTTCGCGAGCGGCGCGGCCGAGAGCGACCTCGGCTCCGCCGCGCGCCACCGCGACCACGTCGTCTATGGTGAGCGGCGCGGCTCCGATGACGATCCGGGTCATGAGGACCGCCTCCTTCCGTAGGCCTCCAGAAGGAGGGTCGCGACGTCGGCCGGAGCCGCCGCCACCGGGATGCCGGCCGCCTCGAGGGCGGCCTTCTTGTCGGCGGCCGTGCCGGCCGAGCCTTCGACGATGGCTCCAGCGTGGCCCATCCGTTTGCCGGGCGGGGCGCTGAAGCCGGCGACGTAGGCGATCACCGGCTTGGTCATGTGGTCCCGGGCGAACGCGGCGGCGCGCTCTTCGCCGTCGCCGCCGATCTCGCCGATGATGATGACGGTCTCCGTCTCGGGGTCGGCCTCGAACAGCTCGAGGCACTCGATGAACCCGAGGCCGTGGACGGGGTCGCCACCCATGCCCACGGCAGTCGACTGGCCGAGGCCGGCGCGGGTGAGCTCCTGGACGACCTCGTAGGTGAGCGTGCCCGAGCGCGAGATCACGCCGGTACTGCCCGGCAGGAACACATCGGCCGGCATGATGCCGGCGCTGCAGCGACCGGGCGTGATCAGGCCGGGCCCGTTCGGCCCGACCAGGCGAGCGCCGCGGCGAGCCAGGTGCGCCGTGACCTCGGTCATGTCGCGCGTCGGGATGCCCTCGCTGACGCAGACCACGAGGCCGATGCCGCCGTCGCCGGCCTCGATCATCGCGTCCCGGGCGAACCGCGCCGGCACGAAGAGCACGGCGACATCGGCGTCCGTCGCCGTCACGGCGGTGGCCACGGAGTCGAAGACGGGGACGCCCTCGACGGTCTGGCCGCCCTTGCCCGGCGAGACGCCGGCGACGACGTTCGTCCCGGCGGCGCGCATGCGCGCCGTGTGGAGGGCGCCTTCGCGGCCGGTGATGCCTTGGACGAGCACCCTGCTTGCTTCGTCGACCAGGATGGCCATCAGGCACCGCCTTCCGGAGAGCCGGCGGGCGCGTGAGAGCGAGCCGCAGCGACGACCTCGGTCACGGCCTCCGTCGCCGTGGCGGCGACGGTGACGCCCTGGAGGCGCGCCTCCGCAAGGACGGCGCGCCCCTCCTTCGCCGCGTTGCCGTCGAGGCGCACCACGACCGGCGCCTCGAGCCGCGCCGGGCCGAGCGCCTCAATCAATCCGCGCGCGACCTCGTCGCAGCGTGTGATACCGCCGAAGACGCTGACCAGCAGCGCCGCGATCGGGCGCTCGGCGAGGATCGCCTCGAGCGCCGCCGCGACGACGTCGGCGCGGGCGCCGCCGCCGATGTCGCAGAAGTCGGCGGCGTTGCCGCCGGCGGCGGCGATCTGGTCGATCGTGCTCATCACGAGGCCGGCGCCGTTGCCGAGCACGCCAATGTCGCCGTCGAGAGCGACGAACGCGAGGCCTGCCCTGCGGGCCTTCGCCTCGCGCTCGTCCGCAGGCGCGTCCAGCTTGTGATCCGTCTGGCGGTGCAGTGCGTTCTCGTCGATCGTCACCTTGCTGTCGAGACAGACGATCTCGCCGCGTCGCGTCAGCACCAGAGGGTTGACCTCGACGAGTGTCGCATCGCTGTCGTGGTAGACACGCCACACAGTGCGCACGACCGCCGCCAGCGCCCGCTTCGCGTCTGCAGCAGCCGGCCCATCCGAGTCGAGTGAAGCGGCCGCGACGACGTCCCGCACCTGGTAGTCGCAGAGTCCGATCAGTGGATCGACGGGGCTGCGCACGAGCGCTCCGGGATCGTTCTCGGCGAGAGCCTCGATGTCGACGCCGCCCTCGCGCGAGAAGATGAGCAGAGGCGTGCGGAGGGCTCGCGACAAGGCGATCGCGAGGTACATCTCACGCTCGACCTCGACCGCCTGCTCGACGAGCACCGACTCGACGGCCTTGCCACGGATGGTCATGGCCAAGATCTCGGCGGTGGCGGCCTCGACGTCGGCGGCAGCGGCGCAGATGCGGATGCCTCCGGCCTTGCCACGCCCGCCGGACTTGACCTGCGCCTTGACCACGACCGGGAATCCCAGAGCTTCGGCCGCCTCGCACGCCTCGGCAGTGGAACCGGCGACGCGCGACGGAAGTACCGGCAGTCCCGCTTCGGCGAAGAGGCGCTTGCCCTGGTGTTCCAGCAGGTCCACTGCCCTCACCCGGCAGACGACGAAGCGACGGCGTCGGGGGACGTCGGCGCCTCCGACCCGGCCGCGGCGGCGAGCCGCAGCCCCAGCCCGAACGCCTGCTCGTTGAGCTCGCGGAAGCGGGCGGGCACGCGGTTCAGAACGGCCTGCTCGACGGCCTCGGGCGGCAGCACGCCGCTGATGGCGACGAAGGCGCCGAGCGAGACGATGTTGGTCACGACCTTCTTGCCGAGCTCGTCCACCGCCGCCTGGGTGAAGGGCAGACCATGGAGCCGCAGCCCGGCGGCGCGCTCGTCCGGCTCGACCAGCCCGGAGTCGTAGACGAGCAGACCTCCGGGCCGCGTGTCGGCCGCGTACTTCTCGTAGGCCGCCTGAGAGAGGACGAGGTTGATGTCCGGCGTGAGGACTTCAGGGTAGTCGATGTCCTCGTCCGAGACGATGACCTCCGACTTGGACGCGCCGCCGCGCGCCTCTGGGCCGTAGCTCTGGGTCTGCACGACGTGCTTGCCCAGCGCCGTCGCGCCTTCGGCGACGATCGCCGCGGCCAGAAGGATGCCCTGCCCGCCCGAGCCGGAGAAGCGGAGCTCCACGCGCGCGAGCCTGTCGGCGACGTCAGCCATTGGATGTCTCCTTCGCCCTCTCCTTGACCTCCGCCAGCGCGGTCACGAACTCCTGGCGCTCGGCGTGATGCAGCAACCCGACCGGGTACTTGTCGCGCACGCGCGACTCGCCCTCGTCGAACTCGCTCGCGGGCACCGCGTGCTCCTTCTGCACCAGCAGGAACTCGGTGGGGTCGGAGGTGAGGTTGAAGCGCCCGTAGTAGACGGGGCAGATCGCCATCGCCTCGACCATCGAGAAGCCCTTGTGCGCGATGCCGCCGGCGATCACGTTGACCAGCTGACGGTACGCCCAGGCGGTGCCGCGGGCGACGTAGGTCGCTCCCGCGGCGTGCGCCAGCTCGCAAAGGTCGAAGGCGGGCTCGACGTTGCCGTACACGCTCGTCGTCGACTTGTCGCCGAGGTGCGTCGTCGGGCTGGTCTGACCGCCGGTCATGCCGTAGATGGAGTTGTTGAAGACCAGCGCCGTGAGGTCGATGTTGCGGCGCGCCGCGTGGATGAAGTGGTTGCCGCCGATCGCCGAGCTGTCGCCGTCGCCCATGGCGACGATCACGTGCAGCGACGGGTCCGCCGCCTTGACGCCGGTGGCCACGGCAAGCGCGCGGCCGTGGGCGGTGTGGACGGTCGAGTAGTCGAGATAGGCGCTGACGCGACCGCTGCAGCCGATGCCGGCGACCACGACGACCTTAGCGGGGTCGACCTCGAGACCCAGGAGCGCGTCGATCAACGCCCGGGTGATCGTGCCGTTGGAGCAGCCCGGGCACCAGAGCGTCTTGGCGGCACGCAGATGCGCCTTGATCTCGGAGGTCGTGTGCGGCTTGATCCTCGGGAGCTGGGGGTCGCCCTTCGGTGACTTCTCGAGCGTCTGCTCGTCGACCAGGGCGCTCATTCGTCCTCCCATTTGTGGTAGTAGAACTCCTGTTTGACGAGTTCCTTGATCTCGGCCGGGGTGATCAGCTTGCCGTCGATGCGGCCGTAGTCGACCACCTTGGCGCGGCCGGCGACGGCGGCCTGCACCTCCCAGCTCATCTGCCTGACGTTCATCTCGGGGACGATCACGCTGCGCACCTGCCCGGCCATGCGGTCGACGGCGTGCGTGGGGAACGGCCAGATGGTGATCGGGCGGACCAGCCCGACCGGGACGCCCTGGGCGCGCGCCCAGCGCACGACGGCCAGCGCCGAGCGGGCGACGGAGCCGTAGGCGAAGATCGCGACCTCGGCATCCTCCATGTGCGTCTCCTCCACCCTGGCGATCGCGTCGCGGTGGTGGTAGATCTTCTCGCGCAGGTAGCGGCCGAGGTCGGCGGCCGCGGCCGGGTCGGCGGTGTCGGGGGTGCCGCTGCGGCGGTTGTAGACAAGGCCCGTCACGTGGACCTTGAACGCCGAGCCCAAGGGCGGCCGCGGCAGGATGTTGTCCAGCGTGCTGGAGGTGGTGTCGTAGTCGTCCGGATCGAGCTCGAGCTCGGCACGTTCCGCCACGCGAAGCTCATCCGGACCGGGAAGGACGACCGCCTCGCGCATGTGCCCGATCAGCGCGTCCGAGAGGATGATCACCGGCGTGCGGTACTGCTCGGAGAGGTTGAACGCCTCGACGGTCAGCGTGTAGCACTCCTTGACGCTGCTCGGCACGAGAGCGATCACCGAGTGCTCGCCGTGCGTGCCCCAGCGGGCCTGCATCACGTCACCCTGGCTGGGCTCCGTCGGCAGACCCGTAGACGGCCCGCCGCGCATGACGTCGACGATCACGCAGGGGATCTGCGCCATCGAGGCGAAGCCGATCATCTCCTGCATGAGGCTGAAGCCCGGGCCGGAGGTCGCGGTGAGCGCCTTCTGACCGGCGAGGGACGCGCCGCAGACGGCGGCGATGCTGGCGATCTCGTCCTCCATCTGGATGAAGGTGCCGCCGACCTGGGGCATGCGCCGGGCGAGCACCTCGGCGATCTCGGTCGACGGCGTGATCGGGTAGCCGGCGAAGAAGCGGGCGCCGGCGGCGATGGCGCCTTCGGCGACGGCCTCGTTGCCCTGCAGCAGCACGGCGCGGAAGCGGCTGTCTCGGCGACGCCCATCTCAGCCCTCCTCGCCGTCGTGGCTGCACGGCTCGGAAACGGTGGCCAGCTGCTCGGGCTCGACGGCCGGCGGACGCGCGGCCTTCTTCTTGCGCGCCGCCGCTTGATCTCGAGCGCGAAGTCCGGGCAGTGCAGCTCGCAGAGCAGACACGGGTGCAGTCCTCGGGGCGCGCGACCACCGGGTACGGCCGAGCTTGTCGCGGTCGAACACCTTCTCCGGGCACAGCTCGATGCAGATGCCGCAGGCCTTGCAAAGGCCGATCTCCAGCGGGACCTGGAGGTCCAGCGCCTCGTCGACCACGGTCGCGCCGGAGGCGGCGCTCGTCTCGCTCATCGCTCACTCTCCATCATCGGGCAGATCGATGCCCGACTCGCGGGCCTTCTCGATCGCCTCGGGGTACCCCGCGTCGACGTGACGCATGACGCCGGTGCCCGGGTCGCTGGTGAGCACGCGCCGCAAGCGCTCGTCCATCATGTCGCTGCCGTCGGCGACCACCACCATGCCGGCGTGCAGGCTCTTGCCGATACCCACGCCGCCGCCGTGGTGGAAGCTTACCCAGCTGGCGCCGGCGGCGGTGTTGACGCAGTGCGTTGAGGATCGGCCAGTCGGCGATCGCGTCGCTGCCGTCGCGCATGCTCTCGGTCTCGCGGTACGGACTGGCCACCGAGCCGGAGTCGAGGTGGTCGCGGCCGATCACGATCGGCGCCTTGACCTTGCCGCGTGCGCACCAGGTCGTTGAAGATCAGGCCCGCCTTGGCGCGCTCGCCGTACTCGAGCCAGCAGATGCGGCAGGGCAGCCCCTGGAACGCGACCTTCTCGCCGGCCATGCGGAGCCAGCGCGCGACCATCTCGTTGTCCGGGAAGGCCTCGAGCAGGGCCGCGTCGGTCGCGGCGATGTCGGCCGGGTCGCCGCTGAGCGCCGCCCAGCGGAAGGGGCCGTTGCCGCGGCAGAACAGCGGCCGGATATAGGCGGCACGAAGCCGGCGAAGGCGAAGGCGTCGGCGTAGCCGGCCTCCTTCGCCTCGCCGCGGATGTTGTTGCCGTAGTCGAACACGTGGGCGCCGGCCTTCTGCAAGGCGACCATCGCCCGCACGTGCACGACGATGCTGGCCACGGCACGCGCGCACGTACTCCTTCGGGTCGGCGCCGCGCAGCTCGAGCGGCCTCGGCGAGGGTCATGCCGTTGGGCACGTAGCCGTCGAGGGTGTCGTGCGCCGAGGTCTGGTCGGTGACGAGGTCGGGTGTGAAGCCGCGGCGCACGAGCTCCGGGTAGCACGTCGGCGGCGTTGCCGCAGCAGCCCGATGCTGAGAGCGGCTGCTTCGCCCTGACGGCCGCGTCGGCGAGACGCAGCGCCTCGTCGAGCGACTCGGTCGCGACGTCGAGGTAGGCGGTCTCGAGACGGCGCTCGATGCGGTGCGGGTCGACCTCGACGCAGAGCGCCACGCCGCCCGCCATGGTGACGGCCAGCGGCTGTGCGCCGCCCATGCCGCCGAGGCCGGCGGTCAGCACGAGCCGGCCGGCGAGTCGACCGCCGTAGTGCTTCTGGCCGGCGGCGGCGAACGTCTGGTACGTGCCCTGCAGGATGCCCTGCGTGCCGATGTAGATCCAGGTGCCGGCGGTCATCTGCCCGTACATGGTGAGGCCCAGCGCCTCCAGCCGCCGGAACTCGTCCCAGTTCGCCCAGTCGGGCACGAGGTTGGCGTTGGCGATGAGCACGCGCGGCGCCATCGTCGTGCGTCTGCGAAGACGCCGACGGGCTTGCCGCTCTGCACGAGCAGCGTCTCGTCGTCCTTGAGGCGGCGCAGCGTGCGCGACGATCGCGTCGAAGCTCGCCCAGTCGCGCGCCGCCTTGCCGGTGCCGCCGTAGACGACCAGCTCGTCCGGCTCCTCGGCGACCTCCGGGATCGAGGTTGTTCATGAGCATGCGCAGCGCGGCTTCCTGCTGCCAGCCCCTGCAGCTGATCTCCGTCCCGCGCGGCGCGCGCACCGGGCGCGGGCCCGCGGTGGTCGAAGCTCCTGTGGTGTTCACGTGCGGCCTCGCTTCGTGGGGAGGTTTTCGGGCGTGCAGTCGCTCACGCGGTGTTCCTGATCCCACCCTGACGGGAGCCGGCAACTGCTTCAAGGCCTCTGGAGGGCTGTCCAGCATCCTGAACTCGTTTTCGCTTCGCGATTCGGCTCAGGCCGCCACGCTGGATTGGCGCGGCGCAGTGACGCGACGGGTCAGCGGCCGCGCCGGTCGTCGACGCGATGACAGGCCGTCTTACCCTGGCCGCCGGTCTCGCGCGACAGGGAGAACGGCGAGTGGAGCTCCATGCGCGGCGTCACCCCGGTCGTCGACTTGACCGCGGTCGCGAGAGCGCGCGCCAGACGGGTCCGGCCATCATCGCTCAGCGCGTCGAGACCGCGGATCTCCACCTGCAGGGTGAGCCGGTCGAGGTTGTCGACGTTCTCGACGACGATGCAGAAGTTGCTGCCGAACTCGTCGTGGCGCACCAGAGCCTCCTCGATCTGACTGGGGAAGACGACGAGGCCACCGAGTGAAAGAGCGTCGTCGCTCCGCCCGGTGATGCGGCCGATCTTCGGGTGGGTGCGACCGCAGGCGCACGGCTCCCAGCTCAGCGAGCTGATGTCGTGACTGCGATACCGGATCATCGCCATGGAGTCGCTGGTGAGCGAGGTCCAGACGAGCTCGCCGGGGGCGCCGTCGGCGACCGGCTCGAGCGTCACCGGGTCGATGCACTCGACGAGCAGATGGTCCGACCACACGTGCATGCCCTGCTTGACCGGGCACTCGCAGGCCATCCCGGGCCCGAGGAACTCGCCCATGCCGTACTCGTTGAAGGCGTCCACACCGAGAGCCGCCGTGAGCCGCTCGCGTCCCGACTCCGGCCAGGGCTCGGCGCCGAACAGCCCGGTGCGCAACCTGGAGCCGGTCGCGAGGTCTATGCCGCGCTCCTTCGCCTTGTCGGCGAGGTAGAGCCCGTAGGACGGCGTGGTGCAGATCGCGGTCACGCCCAGATCGACGATGAGATCGACGAGCAACTCCTGGCGGCCGATGCCGGCGGGGACTACGCCGATGCCGGCGTGCTGGGCGCCGTACTGCAGGCCGATGCTGGTCGGGAGACCGTAGCCGAAGCAGTTCTGCAGGAGGTCACCGGGCCGGAGGCCGACCATCCACAGCGAACGCGCGTTGCGCTGAGCCCAGAACGCCATGTCGCGGCGCGTCACCCAGATCGGCGAGGGCTTGCCGGTCGTTCCCGAGGTCGAGTGCACCTCGATGATGGCGTCGATGCCGCACGTGCGCAGGCCGTCAGGATACGTGTCGCGCAGCGTCGTCTTCTCGATGAAGGGCAGGCGGCGCGCGTCGTCCAGCGACGTGATGTCGGCCGGCTCGACAGCGGCGGAGTGGCACAGCTCGCGGTACGCCGCGCTCCGGGCGTACGCGTGGGAGACCACCTGTCGCAGACGCTCGAGCTGGAGCGCCCGCAGGGCGCCGGGCTCGAGCATCTCGTCGGCAGGGTCGAAGTACTCGCGCTCCTCGCCGGCGGCGTGCAGGCCTGCGGCCGCGCCGCCGGGACTCAGCGCACTCACGCCCCCGCCTCGCGGCCCGCCGCGAAAGCGGCGAAGTTCAGCGCCTTCCACTTCGCCGGCACGTTGCGTGCCAGCGCCTCCTGCCACGTGGCGACGTTGAACGGGAGGTGCGTCGACAAGGCCCCGACGAGGACGATACCGGCCACCTTGAGGTCGCCGACCTCGAGGGCGATCGCGTTGCCGTCGAGGGCGATCAGCCGCCTGGAGCCGTCGTCCATGCGTTCGACGGCGTCAAACGGGTAGGCGAACTCGCCCTGCGAGGCGAGCGGGGGGACGATCTGCTGCAGGTTCACGATGGCGACGCCGCCGGGGACGACCGACGGAGCCAGCCGCAGGCCCTCGGCCTGCTCGAAGGCGAGCAGGTAGTCGACCTCACCGGGGCTGATGCTCGGCGCCACAACGGTCTTGCCGATGCGGATGTGCGAGCTGACGCTGCCGCCGCGCTGGCTCATCCCGCGAGTCTCGCTGAGCTTCACCTCGAGATCGCCGTGCAGCAGCGCCGTGTCGGCGATGACCGCGGCGGCCACGATCACGCCCTGGCCGCCGACCCCGACCACCATGATGTCGTCGACCACGCCGTCCGCGTAGTGCGCGGCGCAGGCGTTCGGCGCCGGGGACTTGGACTGCTCGCCGCTCATGCGTCACCTGCCTTCTTGATCGCGCCCGGTTTGCAGAGCTGCGCGCAGAGCGAGCACCCGGTGCACGTCTCGATGTCGATCGCGACCTTGTGCCGGCCCTTGTGCTCGACGTCGACATGGTGCAGCGACGGGCAGCCGAGCTTCATGCACTGCTGGCAGGCGTTGCAGACATCCTCGTCGACCACGTAGTGGGCGTCGCCCGGGAGCTTGCTCGGGAAGAGCATGCAGGGCCGGTCCGTGATGATGACGGCGGGGCCCTCGAAGGCGAGCCCCGTCTCCAGCGCCGCGACGCACGCCTCGTAGTCGTAGGGGTCGACGGACTCGACGTGCTCGACTCCGAGCGCCCGGCAGATCGCCGCGATGTCCACCGGCTTCGTCTCCGCGCCGGCCAGCGTCCGCACGTTGCCGGGGTTGGTCTGGCCGCCGGTCATCGCGGTGATGCTGTTGTCCTGGATCAGCACGGTGACGTTCGTGCGCTGGTGCACCGCGTTGAGCAGCCCGGTGAGGCCGGAGTGCAGGAAGGTGGAGTCGCCGATGACGGCGATGGACCCCTTCTCGCTGCCGCCGGCCCGCGAGAATCCCTGCTCCATCGGGATACTGGCGCCCATCTCGACGGCAGAGTGCATGTGGCTGACCGGCGGAAGCGTCGTGAGGTCGTAGCAGCCGATGTCGCCGTGCACGTCGAGGTCGAGCTTCTTCATCGCCGTGGCCATGCCGCGGTGCGGGCAGCCGGTGCAGAGGACGGGGGGCCGCGGGATGACGGAGCCATCTTCCGCGGCCTTCTCCTCCGCCCAGCGCGGCAGGTCGAGACCGGCGGCGACGAGGCCCCGGCCGACCCGCACCGGGGTCAGCTCGCCCCACTGCGGGAACCACTGCTTGCCCTCGCAGGCGATGCCGGCGGCGAGCAGCTGCTCCTCCAGATACGGCTCGAGCTCCTCGACGACAAACAGACGGTCGACGGTGGCCGCGAACTCGCGGATCGCTTCGATCGGCAGCGGGTGGATCATGCCGAGCTTGAGGAGCGACGCCCCTGGCAGCGCCTCTTTGGCGCTGATGAAGGCAGCGCCGGCCGCTCACGATGCCGATACGCGCGTAGGCGCCCGTCCCGGGCTCCACGCGCGCCAGCTCGCCGGACGCGGCGCTCGCCTCCGCGTACGCGCGCAGGCGCTCGACGCGCTCGAGCAGGCTCCGGTGCAGCGGCCGCGAGAACTTCGGGAGCAGGCAGTACTTCTCGGTCTTCCGGTCCGGCGGCCGGCGTTCCGGCGCCGGGCGGCGAAGAGCGGCCGGGTCGTCTCCGCCGCCGGCCGCGAGCTCCCCGTCGAACCGCACGATGCTCTTCTGGTGCGCCGTCTGGATGCTCAGGCGCACCATCACCGGCACGTCGAACTCCTCGCTCATCGCGAACGCGCGTTTCGCGAACTCGTAGCACTCCTGGCTGTCCGCCGGCTCGAGCATCGGCATGCTGCTGATGCGGCCGAAGTAGCGGTCGTCCTGCTCGGTCATGCCGCTGCTCATGCCGGGGTCGCCGGCGAGACAGACGACCAGCCCGCCGTTGACGCCGGTGTAGACCGAGCTGATCAGCGGGTCGGCCGCCACGCTGGCGCCCGCGCTCTTCATCGCCGTGAGCGCGCGGACGCCGCCCATGGCGGCGCCGAACGCCACCTCGTAGGCGACCTTCTCGTTGGTCGACCACTCGGCGTACACGCCGTCGTAACGGGCCAGGCTGGTGACGATCTCCGTGCTGGGCGTGCCCGGATACGCCGCGGCGACCCGCACGCCGGCCTCCCACGCCCCCCGGGCGACCGCTTCGTTGCCGAGCATCAGATGCGCGTCCATGCAGCTCCCTTGCCGACGGGCCGGTCCGGCCCACGATACGCAGGAGGCGCGAGGGCGCGCAAGCTCCCGACGCGCCAGTCCGAGGAGGCGGCACGGATTCGGCTCCCGGTCGTCAGCGTCCGGTCGGGTACACTTGTGCCGCCGATCCGACGCCCGGGAGGGACTCAATGACTGACTACCGGCTGCGCGCCGCCGCCCTTGACGACGAAGGGTGCGCCGCTCTGCACACCGCGACACTCGATCATCCTCGAGCACACCGGCGTCGAGGTGCAGCACGACGGAGCGCTGGCGCTGCTCGCGAAGGCGGGCGCCCGCGTCGAGGGCACGCGCGTCAGGATCCCCGCAGCGCTCGTCGACGACGCGCTGGCCGCGGCGCCCCGGAGCATCCCGCTCACGTCCCGCTCGGGCGGCGCCGGCCTGGTCATGGAGTCTGGTCCTGTGTACTACGGCACCGGCTCTGACTGCCTGTATCTGCTCGGGCCGGGCGCCCGGGAGCGCCGCCCGGTGACGCTGGCCGACGTCGAGGAGATGGCGGCGCTGCAGGAGAAGCTGCCCGCCATCGACTTCGTCATGTCGATGGCGCACCCGCATGAGCTCGACGCCGGCTTCGCCCCGATCGCCCAGTTCGCCGCCATGCTGCGCGGCACCTCGAAGCCTCTGATCATGGTCCCCGAGGCGGCCGCCGACCTCCCCCTCTTCAAGGAGATGGCGGCGGCGTGCGGCGCGGCCGACAGCTGGGCCGTGTATGCGATGCCCACCCCGCCGCTCGTCCACGGCCGGCACTCGGCGGAGCGGCTGATGCTCTGCGCCGAGCTCGACGTCCCGATGGTGTACGCCACGGCGCTCCTGCAAGGCGCGACGGCGCCCGCCTCTCGCGCCGGCTGCCTGCTGCTCACCAACGCCGAGATGCTCAGCGGCCTCGTCATCGCGCAGCTCGCCAAGCCCGGCGCGCCCTTCGTCTACGGCGTCACACAGGGCGCCATGAACGCGCGCACCGCGCACGTGCTCTACTGCGCGCCCGAGTCCATGGCCAACCAGCAGGCCTCCGCCGACCTCGCCCGCCACTACGGCCTGCCCACCTTCGGCTACGGCGGCTGCGCCGACTCGCTCATGCTCGACGAGCAGTGGGCGCTCGAGGCCGGCATGACGATGCTCACCGCCGCCCTTTCCGGCGTCACGCTGCTGCACGACATCGGCTACGTCGCCTCCGGCACGGCCTCCTCCTACGAGTCCGTGGTGGCGATGAGCGAGGTCGTCGCGCTGGGTCAAGGCGTACCTCGAGGGCGTCACCGTCGACGAGACGGCCCTGGCCGCGGCGGAGATCGCCGAGGTCGGGCCCGGCGGCACCCACCTCTCCCGCAAGTACACGCGCAAGCACTACCGCGACTACCTGACCCCGGAGCTCATCTCGCAGGACCAGTACGACGCCTGGGCGGCCGCGGGCAGCACGTCACTGCTCGATCGAGCGGCCGTGAAGACGGCGGAACTGCGCGAGAGCGAGCGCGCCTACGCCCCGGCGCCGGATGCGCTGAGCGAACTGGACGCGATGGTGGAGAAGGCGCGCGTCGCGTACGAGGCCTGACCCGGCGACCGAGTCGGTCGACCTCGAGGACGAGCGCGCGCCGCTCAGTCGAAGGCGCCGCTGAGGATCAGCCGCCGGACAGGCTCCACATCCACCGGCGGCGCGTCGCCGGCGCGCAGCACGGGGACGATCTCGCGCACGCGGTGGTACGCGGCCGCCGTCCCGCGGCCGAGCGGAGCCGCACCCCGGACGTCGACGGCCTGCGCCGCCACCACCAGTTCCACGGCCACCACGCCGGCGCCGGCGTCGACGAGCTCGCCGAGACGCCGCGCCGAGAGCGGCAGGTGCGAGGCGCGGTCTTCGATGCCCTCCGCGCCGCACGTGCTCGTCACCAAGTAGGAGACCGGCTGCGCCAGCCCGGCAGCCTCGGCCGCGAGCGATTGCGCCGTGATGGCCAGGATGCTGAGACCCAGGTCCGGGCCGCCCTCCGGCAGCAGTCCGGTCGGCAGCCCCGACCACGCGGTATCGAGCAGCTTCACGCCGCGTTCGGACGCGGCCGACACCATGGTCGCCAGCGCCACGCGCACGTAGTCCAGCGCCGCCGCCAGCCCCACGACCTCGTAGATGGAGGACGAGAGGATGCGGCCGTCCTCGACCGAGACGAGGGGGTTGGTCTGCGCGGCGTTCAGTTCGAGCGCCAGCAGTTCCAGCGCATGCTCGAGAGCACGGCGGGCCGTGGCCTGGATGGGCGCCGTGCTGCGGTAGGTGAGGGGGTCCTGAAGATTGCGGGCGACGTCCTCTTCCCAGAGGTAGCTCCCCGTGAGCAACTCACGCAGCCGCGACAGTGTCCGGGCCAGCACCGGGTCGGGCCGGAAGCGCTCGATTGCCGGATGCAGCACCGCCAGGTTCGCGGCGAAGCCCTCGAGGCAGAGTGCGCCGGCCGCGTCGGCGACATCGACGAGCCGCGCGGCGTCGGCCAGCGCCAGGGCCGCCAGCCCTGTGCCGAAGGCGCTCGAGTTGATGAGCGCGAGACCCTCGCCGGCGGCGAGCTCAGTGCCGCCGAACACGCCGTGAGCGATGTCGGCCATCGCCGCCAGGTCGGAGGCGCCCAGCGAGCCGCGCAGGCGCACGAACGGCCGCAGGCCGTCGTTCAGCGCCTGCGTCAGACGTTCGGCGAGCGTCGGCCGCATGCAGGTGGAGCCCCCCGCCATCTGATTGAGCAGGACGACCATCGCCGCCCGCACCACGTCCGAAGGGGCCTCCGGGCCGACGCCGGCGCGGCTCTCGACGATCTGTCGCCGGCCGAAACCGGCGTCGTCGCGCTCCTGCCGGACCCGCTTCTGCACGCCGAGGCCTGTGGTAAGGCCGTAGGTCGGCGTACCTGCCTCGGCCGCGTGCTCCACCAGCGCGCGGGAGCGCGCCATGCGCTCGAGCGCCTGCGGCGCGAGCGCGACCTCCGCGCCGGTGCGAGCGACCCTCTCCAGATCGGCGAGCGTCAGGTCGGCCCCGTTGAGCTCCACAGTCGTCATGCCGTCAGCGCTCGCCCTTCATCACGAACCGCTTCATGCCCTCGAGGTCGAGGCCGTCCAGTCCCAGCGAGGCCAGGTCGATGCCCTCGGCCCAGTAGTCTCTCTGCAGCATGACTCCCATGATGTCGACCATAGCGCGAGTGACGGGCAGGTCGATACCCAGCGCCTCGCCGAGACGCACCATCGGGACGAACGCGTAGATGATGTCCTCGCTGCAGACCTGCTCGAGGTAGGCGGCCGTCGCGTGCCAGTCGGCGTGCGGCGACGAGCGCAGCGCCTCGCTGATGTCGCGGCCGCTGTAGCAGGTACGAGCGCTTGTCGAAGTCGAACTCGCCCTCGAAGAGCTCCGAGCCGAGGTGCGTGGCCAGACGCTCGCGCTCGGCGTCGAAGGCGTCGACGAGCCGGGCGCCGGGGACGGTCGCGTCCTGGTAGAACTTGCCGCCCATGTAGCGGTCGAAGTAGTAGCCGGCGATGGGGATGGTGAGCGTGGCGTGGATCGGCGGGTTGCCGGCGGCGGCGATGTTGGTGTCGATCACCGTCCCGGCCGGGTCGTACTGCTCGTAGATCCGGACGACCTCGTACACCGCGGCGCTCCGCTCGCCGGGGAAGGCGGCGACCGAGAAGTGCCGCTTGTAGCGGCCGATGTGGATGGCGTCGCCCCTCGGCTGGCAGATGTACGGCATGATGTTCGACTCGGCCAGCGTGACGTCCGGCAGCCTGCCCGCCAGGCGCACGCGTCTGCCGCAGCGAGCCCCAGTAGCCGGTGTTGAACAGCACGATCTGGCCGGCGCTCAGATGCGGCGCCAGGGCGTCCATGAAGGCGTCGTGGTACATGGCCGGCACGGTGACCATGATGACGTCGGCCCCGGCGACCGCCTCGGCGGCGTCGCTCGTCACTGCGGCCAGACGCGCGAACCCCGTCGCCCCCGCGGTGGTCTCGGAGTCGGCCGTGACCTCGATGCCGCCCCGCGTCCGTGCCGCCTCGAGCTTGTCCGCCAGGGCGGGCAACTCGAACAGCGTGACGTCGATACCTTTGAGGCGCGCTGTCGGCGGCGATGGCGAGACCGGCGCCGCCGGCGCCGCATACGGTCAGACGAAGAGGGGCGTCCATGTGCGGTTCCTCTCGGTGCCCAAGGCCGGGGCCGGGGTGTAGCGGCACCCCGGCCCCCTCGCTCCGCCTCTACTGGTACCTGATCCTGGGGTTCAGCACCGCGTACAGGATGTCGGCCACCAGGTTGGCGACGACGTAGATGAGCACGATCAGCAGCGCCGTCGCCTGGATCAACTGCAGGTCGCGGCGCTGGATGGCAAACAACAGCAGGCGGCCGATGCCCGGGTAGCCGTACACGGCCTCGGTGACGATGAGGCCGCCGATCAGCCAGCCGATGCCGATAGCGACCACGGTGATCGTCGGTAGCAGCGAGTTGCGCAGCACGTGTGTGAACAGCACCCGACGTGGCGAAAGGCCTTTGAGGTTCGCCGTGCGCACGTAGTCCATCTGCAGCACGTCGACCGTGCTCGAGCGCGTCATCCGCACCACGTAGGCAAGGCTGGTGAGAGCGACCGTGATCGCCGGCAGGATGAGGTACGGGATCGCCTCCACAAAGCCCGTGTCGGGAGCGATCGAAGACTGCGACGGCAGCCACTGGAGCTCGATGGCGAAGATGGCGATGAGGATGAGACCGCTCACGAACTCGGGCAGGCCGATGAACGCCAGCGATCCGACAGAGATGGTCTGGTCCACCCAGGTGTTCTTGCGTAACGCGGCCAGAAGGCCGAGGAAGATGCCCAACGGTACGTACATGGCGAACGCAACCAGGGCGAGCATCAGCGAGTTCTGCAGGCGCTCGATGACGACCGGGCGGACGGGGGTGTTCATACTGGGGGAGTCGCCCCAATCACCCTGCACGTAGT
This sequence comes from uncultured Actinomycetes bacterium, assembly GCA_963709345.1. Taxonomy (GTDB): domain Bacteria; phylum Actinomycetota; class Thermoleophilia; order UBA2241; family UBA2241; genus CAIXSE01. Next base: position 25,638 of record CAVPVX010000010.1, on the reverse strand, counting down.
CGCCGAGCCAGCTGCCGTACTGCACCACGAGGGGCCGGTCGAGACCGAGCTCGGTGCGCAGGTTGTCCTTGGCCTGCTGCGTGGCGAAGCGTCCGAGGATCTGGCTGGCGACGTCGCCCGGGAGGACGGCCGTCGCCCAGAAGATGATGATCGAGGCGAGGATCACGGTCATGACCATGAATCCGAGGCGCCTGGCGATGAAGCGGCCCATCAGCAGCCCTCCCCGGCATCAAGGATCAGCGTCTCCGCCTGAAGCCGAGCAAGCTCGGCGAGAGGGATGTGACAGTAGATGCGGTGGTCGCCCTCGCCTTCTCGCCAGGGCGGCTCCTGCTCGCGGCAGACGTCCCCGACGCGGCGCGGGCAGCGCGGGTGGAAGCGGCAGCCCGGCGGCACGTCCATTGCGCTCGGGACCGAGCCGGCGAGCCGGATCGGCTTCTGCTTGACGTCCGGATCCGCGAGCGGGACGGCGGAGAGCAGCGCCTCGGTGTACGGATGGAACGGCGGCGTCAGGACCGTCGTGGCGTCGCCGACTTCCATGACGTGACCCAGGTACACGACCGCGATCACGTCGGAGAGATGCTGAACGGCCGACAGGTCGTGCGAGATGAAGACGTATGACGTCTGCTTCTCGACCTGCAGCTTCATCAGCAGGTTCATCAGCGAGCCCTGGACCGATACGTCCAGCGAGCTGATCGGCTCGTCGCAGAGAATCAGCCCCGGTTCGGCGGCGAAGGCGCGCGCGATGGCCACACGCTGCTTCTCGCCGCCGCTGAGCTCGTGCGGCAGGCGATCGAAGTAGCTCACGGGCAGGCTCACGGACTGCAGGAGATCATTGGCCCTGTCCTTCGCCTGCTGGCGGTTGAGGCCGCCGAGCAAGGCCAGCGGGCGCATGATGGCGTCACCCACCGTGCGCGTAGGGTTGAGCGATGCATCCGGATTCTGGAACACCATCTGGATCTCTTTCAGCGTCGCGCGCGGACGCTTGCCGGTCGTCGGCGGCAGTGACTCGCCGCGCAGCGTGATGGTGCCGCCGGTCGCGGGAGTGAGACCGATGATGGCGCGCGCCACGGTCGTCTTGCCGCTGCCGCTCTCGCCGACGACACCCAGTGTCTGCCCGACGCAGACCTCGAGATCCACCCCGTCGACGGCGCGGATCAGGCCCTTCGGCGCCTTGAAGTGGACCTGGGCGCCGTCGGCCACCACGAGCGGCTCGAGACCGATGCAGCTCGGCCTGAACGGCCCGCACCGCCTCGGTCGCCTCACAGATGTACTCGTTCGGCAGCGGCACGCTCGCCCAGCGGCGACAGGCGGAGGGATGCGCATCAGCGACCGGCTCGAGAGACGGCCGCGTTTCCGTACACGCCTTCTCGACGAACCCGCAGCGCGGCGCGAAGATGCATCCGGGCGGCAACTGGTCGACGCGCGGGATCGAGCCCGGGATCGTGACCAGCGACCGCTTCTGCGGGGTCGGATCGAAGTGTGGCACGCAACCGAGCAGGTCGAGCGTGTAGGGGTGCAGTGGCCGCTTGAACAACTCGTACAGGAGCGCCTGCTCCATGAACTCACCGGCGTACATGACGCCGACCCGGTCGCAGATCTTGGTGATCACTCCGAGATCGTGCGTGATGTAGAGGATGGCCGAGTCGAACTCTCGCTTGAGGTCGGCCACGAGGTCAAGCACCACCGCCTGCGTCGTCACGTCCAGCGCGGTCGTCGGCTCATCCATGATGAGCAGTGCGGGGTCGGTCATCAGCGCCATGGCGATCACGCAGCGCTGGAGCATCCCGCCCGAGAGCTGATGCGGGTAACGGCGCATGACCGCCTCGGGGTCGGGCATGGCGACCTTGGTCAGCATCTCGGTGACCCGGCCCAGCGCCTCCGCTTTGTTCATGCCGAGGTGCTGACGAGCCACCTCCGCGAGTTGTCGACCGATGACTATCGACGGGTTGAGGGCGCTGAGGGGGCTCTGGTACACGACGCCGATGCTCGAGCCCCAGAGGGCTCGAAGCTCTCGTTGCGGCAGTTCGAGGAGCTCGACCCCGTTGAGGCGCACGCTGCCGTCGGTGACGCGGCCGTTCTGCGCCAGGTAGCGGATCGCGCCCATGGCGAGAGTGGACTTGCCCGACCCGGACTCGCCGACGAGGCCGAAGCTCTCGTGCTCGTGCACACTGAGAGATACGTTGCGCACTGCGTGCAGCACGCCCAGCTCGGTCTGGTAGTCGATGCTCAGTCCCTCGATCTCGAACACGGGTCGACGATCGGCGGCCACGGCGGCGGCGGTGCCGGAGGCGACGGTGGCGTCCACGTCAGTTCCTCCCGCCGCCGGGCAACATGACCTGGCGCAGCCCGTCCGACATCAGGTTGGTCGAGATCACCAGCACGGCGATGGTGCAGGCGGGGAAGAGCAGGACCCACGGCGCGATGGCGAAGAAGTTGCGCGCCTCGTTGATCTGCAGACCCCAGTCCGGGGAGGGTGGCTGCACACCGAGGCCGAGAAAGCCGAGCGAGGCGACGAGGAAGATCGAGTACGAGAAGCGCATCGACGCCTCGACGAGCAGCGGTGGCAGTGAGTTGGGCAGGATCTCCCGGAACAGCACGTAGCTCCTCGTCTCGCCGCGCACGCGGGCTGCCTCGACGAACTCCTTGTTCTTGAGGTCGAGCACCATGCTGCGCACGACACGGGCCACCATCGGCACGTATAGGATGGCGACGATGAACACGATGTTGATGTTGGACGGCCCCACCGTGCTGAGCAGGACGAGAGCGAGCAGCAGCGACGGGAACGACAGAAGAACGTCGAGTAAGCGCATCACCACTTCGTCGATGATGCCTCCCACGTAGCCGGAGGCGAGCCCGATCGCCGTGCCGATGACGACGGCGATGGCTGTACCGAAGCCGCCGAGCAAGAAGATGTTGCGCGTACCGACGATGACACGGCTGAAGATGTCGCGGCCGAACTGGTCGCTACCGAAGGGGTGACTCAGCGTCGGCGTGGCGAGCCTGAGCTTCGCATCCTGCGCCTGGTAGTCGTAAGGAGCGATCCACGGACCGAAGACCGCGAGGAACAGGAAGAAGCAGAAGACGATCGTGCCGACGAGCGCCGCCGGCCGCTTCAGCAGGCGGCGCCAGTAGAGACGCCACGTCTTGGGGCGCTGCTGCTGGTCTGGGTCGCTGAAGCCTTTGACCGCCTCTTCGTCCATGAGCGCCGTATCGAAGAGTTCGTCTGTCACGTTCGGTTCGACCACTGCTTCACCCTCTCGTGTTCAGATCATCCGCGGCGAGATGTTACGTGACCCTACCGACCACCCCCGACATGTCAACGCATCCCGGCTGCGGTCCAGCAAACGGGACGACAATCTGGCGTAACGACGAGCGGCCGTCCTCCAAACTGGACGGTTGTGGATGCCCTCCGGCAGTTCGCCACCGGCGGCGTTCGACTCCTCTCGCGGCAACACGCGGCCGCATCCGGGATCACGCTTCACCCCCAGCCTTCTCGAGGCGGACCTCGACCTCCTTGACGGCGGGGAACCCGCTGATCGGATCGAGGCGGTCGTCCGGGGTGATGCTGTTGACGTTGGCGTCACGCCACCCGTGCGTCATCAGGACGACGCCGGGCGGGATGTCGCCGTCGGCGACCACCCGGGCCGGCGCCTCGACGCACCCGATGCGAGACGTGAGCCGGACGAGGTCGCCGCTGCGCACCCCGGTCTTCTCCGCGTCGTCGGGGTGGACCTGGATCTCCGGTCCGCCTCCGGCCCGCCGTAGAGATGAGAGATTGCGGTACCGACTCGCTGCGTAGGGAAGCGCACGGGCTCCCGTGACCGCCACGAGCGGCCTCTCCGGATCCGGCAGCCGCCTGTACGCCGGCGGCTGGTACTCGGGCAGAGCGCCGTACCCCAGGTCGGCGAGGTGGCTTGAGACGAACTCGAACCGGCCTGACGGCGTGCCGAAGAGGGCCTCGCCCTCCGTTGAGACAGGGGATCGCCGAAACCGAATCCCGCGCCGATCCGACTCGAGTTCCTCGATCGTGAGCCCGCTGGGCGCGAGCAGCCAGCGGTTGAGGGCGCGCTCGTCCCCCCAGGGGAAGAACGAGCCCGCGCCCATTCGCCGCGCGAGATCGCGCCAGAACTCGTATTCGGTCTGCACCCCGGGTGGCGAGACGACCGCCTCGGTGAGCGTCAGCGTGGCCGGCTCCACGTGCAGGTGCAGTTCGCTGCGCTCCAGGAAGGAGGCGGCCGGCAGCACGTAGTGCGCCAACGCCGCCGTCTCGCTCATGAACAGGTCGCGCACGACCAGCAGATCCAGGGAAGAGAGCGCTTCCCGCACGCGGGCGGAGTTGGGATTGGTCAAGGCGGGATTGCCGGCAGTCAGCACCAGCGCTCGGAGTGGGTACGGCTTCGCCTCGAGCATCGCGCCCATGGCGGTCATCGTGTGACACTCCTGCCGCCCTTCGTACAGCACGGGGAAGCGGTCCGCGCCGAGCGGTCCCAGATGCCGCAGAGGGACTACGTCGTAGAGCGTCAGGTCGCGGAGCGGCGACGGGCCGGCCAGCCGCGTGCCGCCGTCCCGGCCGATGGTCCCCAGCAGGAAGTCGAGCATCGCCAGAGTGCGCACGATGTCGACACCGCTCTCGTGGTGGTCGAGACCGTTGCCCGGGTAGATGGCTACGCGCGGCGAGGCACTCTCGAGGAGGGTCGCCATCTCCCGCACGGTCGCGGCGGATACGCCCGTCTCGGCCTCAGCGCGCTCGGGCGTGAACTGCTCCGCGTAGGCTGCGGCCTCGTCGAACCCGAGGCCGTGGCGCGAGACGTGCTCGGCATCGTGCATGCCCCTCTCCAGGAGCTCGCGCACCAGAGCCCACACCAGAGCGCCGTCGGTGCCCGGGCGCACCTGCGCGTGAAGCGTGGCGCGTCGTGCGATCGTGGACCGGCGAGGGTCCACGACGATCAGCGCCGCGCCGCGACGACGTGCCGCGCCGATGGCGTGCGAGACGTTCGGCAACGAGGCGGGAGGGTTGGATCCCCACACGACGATGCACTTGGCATTCTCGAAATCGGGTACCGGCCATCCGCCCATCGTGAGGCGGTAGCCCAGATGGCGGGCAACGAAGCACATGGAATCGTTGGACAGGTAGTTGGGGGTGCCGACGGCATGGGCGAACCGCCGCGCAAGCCCTTCCTGCTGGGCGAAGCCGACGGCCTCACCCTTCCATACACCGAGGCTCTGGGGGCCGTGCCGATGACGGATGGCGGCAATGCGCGCGGCGATGTCGTCGAGCGCCTCCTCGAGGCCGACCTCGACCCAGCCGCTGCCTTCTCGCCTGAGCGGCGTCGTCAGCCGGTCGGGGTGGTTGACCATCTCCACCGCCGCCTTCGCCTTGATGCAGAGGCGGCCGTGGTTGTACGCATGGTCGCGGTCGCCGGCGATGCTGACGACACGGCCATCCTCCACGCTCACCACGATGCCACAGCGATCGTCACACATCCGGCACAGCGTCTGGTGGGTCTCCATGGTCACACCACGCTCCCAGCGTCGTCGCCAAAGACAGCGCGCGAGGGGGGCCGCACTCGGCCCCCCTCGCTCTTACGCCGTTTGCCGACGGACGATCCAGTCGTTACGTCGATCCTCCCCGCGTCATTCCGTGAAGTACGCCTTCGTGAACATGGTGTGAGACCAGTCGGGGTTGAGCAGCAGGCCGTCGATCGTGTTCGTCTGCCCCGCGTAGGCGGTGTTGATGAGGAAGTTGATCATCGGCACCTCGTCCTGCAGCATCTGCCTGCGCCTGCTTGTAGAGGTCGGCGCGCTTGGCGACGTCGAGCTCCAGCGGGATCTGCTTGACGACAGAGTCGAACTCGGCGTTCTCCCAGCGCGAGTAGTTCCACGGTGCCGTGCTGGTCAGCGCGAGCTTGAAGTACGTGATCGGCGCGGCGCGCGTACCCCAGTCGACGATAGCTGTAAGTCGGCCTCGTACCAGGTGTCGTCGCCCTTGTCGGCGTAGAAGACGTCCGGCGGGACCTGCTCGATCGAGACGTCGACGCCGATCTCCTTCATCTGCGCCTGCCATGCGGTCGCGAGCGCCGGTACCGGATCGACCGTCTGTGCCACGACCTTGATCTTGGCGCCGTCCGCATACCCGGCTTCGGCGAGCAGCTGCTTGGCCTTCTCCGGGTCGTAGGCGATCGGGTCTTCGAGGTAGTAGTCGGCGTAGGCCGGGCCCACGAGCGTGCCGTTGCCGGGGTTCGCCACACCGGGAGCCACGAGGTCGACGATCGCCTGCCGGTCCGTGCCGGCCATCAGAGCCTGGCGGAAGGCGAGCTCCTTGCCGGGGCCCTGGTCACAGCGGATCTGCAGCTCGTAGCAGTAGTTCGTCTCGGTGGAGATGAGCTCGAGGCTCGGGCTGGCCTCGACCGCCTGCTTCTGCTCGGCGGTGAGCCCGCCGACCCAGTTGAGCGAGCCGCCCTGCAGGCCCTCGATCTGGCCGGCGATGTCGGGTGAGTAGATGAACTCGACACCGTCGAGATACGGAAGCGTGCTTCCGTCCGCGTCCTTGGCCCAGTAGTCGGGGTTCTTCATCAGCACGGCGCGGTCTTCGGCCGCGAACGACTCAAGCATGAAGGGACCGGTGCCGACGAGTCTCGGTCATTGGGTCCTTGACGCTCTTGCAGAGCATCATGGCGCGGTAGTCGGTGAGCGACGCCAGGAACTCCGAGTCCGGGGTCTTCAGGTTGAACGTCACGTGGGTCGGATCGTCGGCAACCACGCTCTTGATGTTCGAGTACACGTCCGCCATCGGCGAGCCAAGCTCTTCGCTGCGGAGACGATCGAACGAATAGACCACGTCGTCGGACGTGAAGGCCTCACCGTTGGTGAACACCACGCCTTCGTTCAGCGTGACCTTCCAGGTCTGACCGTCCGCGGAGTCCCACTCCTTGGCGAGCCAGGGCACCACGGTGAACTCCTGGGAGAGATCGACGAGGTTCTCCTGGACCTGGCAGACAAGGAGGATGTCGCCGGTCGCGCCCGCCATGAGCAGCGGATCGTACTGGCCGTTGCCGGCCTGGTGACCGACCTTGAGCACGCCGCCGTCGACCCGCGTGCCCCCTTCGTCCGTGGTTGCTGCTTCGTCGCTCGTGCCCCCGCAGCCCAGAGCCGCGAACGCGAGCACAAGTACGAGAGCGAGAACGAGCACCGCGCTGAAGGCGCGAGCGCCTCGGCGGAATCTCGTGCCCGTGGTATGTGATGGTGCGATCATGTCTGTGTGTTCCCCCTTATTGGTGAGTGCGAGCAACGGCGTGCACGGCTCGGGTGACTCAGAAGCGCGCCGCCTGGTGGGCGGCGGGAGCCTCCGTGCTGCCCGCCGACCGGTGACCGTCCATTCGAACCTCCAGAGCTGAAGACGGGAGTGGACACCGCCGGATGGTGTCCTTCATTTGAGACATTAGCGACCCGCTCAGTAGTGTCAAGCAGCTGGGCAAAGCGTCCAACGAGCGGGACACATGCCGGACAGGGTGCCGAGCGGGCGGAGTTCAGGCCAGGCAGTAGGCGTCAAGCTGACGCCGGACGATGGGGTCGAGGTCATCCGGGGGTTCGTGCTCATCCAGTCGCCGGGCGACCTCGCGAGCGGCGGCGGCGCGGAGGTCGACGCCGCCTTCCGCCTGCCACTTCTCGAACGCCTCACGCACGAGGACCGTCGGCCTCGCGCGGTCGCGCGCGTGGCGGCGCGTGTGCGCGCGACCCAGGTAGTCCCCGGCCGGACCGGCCCTGTCGATGACGTCCTCGGCCAGCGCGTCCTCGTCCGTGGCCGCCGGCTCCGCGACCGTGCGCAGCTTGGTGATGAGTTCCTCGTCCATGATGAACTTCTCGAGCGAGAACACGTTGAACGAGCTGAGGATGCCGGCGGATTGAAAGACGAAGTCGGCCCCGGCGCGCACACCAGCAGAGAGGCCGAGCGCCGATTCCAGAGTGGCCTGCCCGTCCGGGACGTGCCCATCGGTGACGGCGGCGCCGGCGCGCACGGGAAGACCACAGCGATGCGCGAGCAGCGCCGTGGCCTCGGCCAGGTACGCGAACTCAGGCGTCCCGAAGTCGGCCGCCCCGGTGCGCAGGTCGGACATCGTCGAGACGCCACCGTAGATGAAGGGGCTGCCCTCACCGGCAGCCTGCGCCAGCACGAGTGACGAGAGCACTTCCGCGTGCTGCACGACGAGCGTCCCGGCGAGCGTCGCGGGCCCGGTGGTGCCGCCCATCACGCAGGCTGTCACACATGACGGCTGGCCGAGGCGCGCCCAACGCACGAGCAGGCGCGCGGTCTCGCTCGAGATCTGCAGCGGCGAGTTCGTGTTGAGGACGATGAGCGCCCGGGGGCCGCTCGACCACTCCGCGCCGAAGAGGATCTCGTTGATGGCAACGGCCGCGTCGAGATCGTCGTCGACGCTGGCGATCCACTCGATGGCCTTGTCGCTGAGCGTCAGCCGCGCGTGGGTGCTGAGGCGCGTGCGCCGCTCCTCGGGAAGGTCGAGCGGCTCAACGGAGTCGCCGTTGAAGTCGATGACCGGCGAGAGATGGCAGAGCTTCGCCGCGGCATGCGCATCGTCGAGCCGCCCCTGCCGGACAGCCTCGCCGTCAAGGACGAAGGCCGGCCCGGAGCCGGTGCCGAACACAGCCCGGCCGCCCACCAGCAGGTCGCGCTCCCGGGAGCGGCCGCCTAGCACGAAGGACGAAGGCGCGGCGGCCAGCGCCGCCGTCACCGCGCCCTCGTCCACGAATACGCGGCGCCCGTCGCAACACGCGCCGCGCGAGCGGAGCAGCGCAACGGCCTCGTCGTCCTGCACGAGCACACCGGTGCGCGCGAGCACGCGAAGCGCCGCGGCGTGCACTTCCTCGATGCCGGTCGGCGAGAACACCGGTCAGTCGGTTTCGGCCACGATCAGGCTCCGGGAGTGAATCCGGCCACCAGCTCGTCGATGCGCGCCGCCAGCTCCGCCGGCAGCGGCGCCGGCTGGTGCGTCTCGAGCAGCTTGAGGGCCTTGCGGCGGGCTTTCTCCTTGAGGTCGAGCCCGCCCTCCTCCAGCCAGCGGACGTGGCCCTGGCGGTTGATGATCGTGGGACGCCACTGCGCCTTGCGCACGTTCTTGGCGGTGTGGCGGTGGGCGAGGAAGTCGCCGCCGGGGCCGACCTCACGGACGACGTCGACGGCGAGCGTCTCGGGCGTCACCTCGACGCCGGCGAAGAGCTTGCGGTTGAGGGAGAGGTACTCGTCTGTGAGCACGATCAGTTCGAGGGAGCCGGTCATGCCGTAGTCGAGGTACCCGATGTCGTGGTTCAGGTTCGAGCCGGTCGCCAGGCTCAAGAAGGTGAGCTCGGCCGCCTCCATGCCCGCTTGTGCATCGATCACCTGGGCGTCGGTGGTGCCCGCGTAGCCCCAGTTGGGCAGATCGAGCCAGCGCGCCATCTCAACGGCGCAGACGTAGCCCATGAGGTACTCGGGCGCGTTGTACGCGGACTGCATCGTGCCCATGTCGAGCACGGCCGGGCCGATGCCGTAGATGAACGGCGCACCCGGCTTGTGGAGCTGCTGGACGACGAGGCCGAGCAGCGACTCGGCGGTGCCCTGGGCCACGTGCCCGGCGACGGTGATCGGCGCCGTGCCGCCGGCCAGCGGCGACGTGGAGTACACGCAGGGGATGCCCCGGTCGGCGCAGAGCAGCAGTTTGTCGAGCGCCTCCACCGGGTGCCGCAGCGGGCTGGTGGGCTCGCCGTACAGCGTGAAGTACGGCTTCGCTGCGAGCTCATCGTCCCCGCCGCGCACGGCGGCGGCGATGTCCGCCATCACCGCGAGGTCGCCGGCGTTCTCCGATACGACCACGAGCGGCTTGGTCGTGTTCGCGACCATGGCGCGGAAGCTCTCGAGCAGGGCGACGTGCGGGTCGCCCTCGCCCGGATGGGCATAGGCCATGACGAAGTCGATGTTTGGCAGTGCGTCGCAGAGGCGCGCGGCCATGACGCCGTCGGCGAGGACCGTCGGCCGGTGCTCGCCGGTCTCCACGTCGTAGACGCTGGTGACCGCGGAACCGTTTCCGAAGTAGGTGTCGTAGCGGCCGAGGGACATCGCCGGCTCGCCGGCGCGGTCGTAGACCTCGATCACGGGCGGTGCCGTCTCGCGCGCCTTCTCCACCAGCTCACGGGGGATCTTGACGAGGTCCGGCTCCTCCACAGTGGCGCCGGCGGCGCGCAGCAGCTCGAGGGCCTTCGGATGATGCACACGCTGGCCGATGGTGGCCATGATCTCGAGGGCGGCCTCATAAACGGCCGCCTTGTCGGCGTCGGTGAGGTACGAGAGACGGGCGGCCACGGCTCAGCCCTCCCCGATGGAGCGGGCTGCGGACGTGAATCCGGCCACCAGCTCGTCGATGCGCGCCGCGACCGCGTCGGGCAGCGGCGCCGGCTGGTGCGTCTCGAGCAGCTTGAGGGCCTTGCGGCGGGCTTTCTCCTTGAGGTCGAGCCCGCCCTCCTCCAGCCAGCGGACGTGGCCCTGGCGGTTGATGATCGTGGGACGCCACTGCGCCTTGCGCACGTTCTTGGCGGTGTGGCGGTGGGCGAGGAAGTCGCCGCCGGGGCCGACCTCACGGATGACGTCGACGGCGAGCGTCTCGGGCGTCACCTCGACGCCGGCGAAGAGCTTGCGGTTGAGGGACACGTACTCGTCGACGATGACGATGAGCTCGAGCGACGCGGTGAGGCCGAAGTCGAGGTAGCCGACGTCGTGGTTGAGGTTGGAGCCGGCGGCCATGCACAGCAGCGCCAGCTCGGCGATCTCCATGCCGGCCTGGGCGTCCACGACCTGCGAGTCCGATGTGCCGCCGTAGCCCCAGTTGGGCAGGTCGAGCCAGCGCGCCATCTCGATCTGGCAGAGGAAGGTCATCAGGTACTCGGGCGCGTTGTAGGAGCTCTGCGACGTGGCCATGTCGAGCACGGCCGGGCCGATGCCGAAGAGGAACGGTGAGCCCGGCTTGCGCAAGCTGGTGGATGACGAGGCCGAAGAGCGACTCGGCCACGCCCTGGCAGGTGTGCCCGGCGACGGTGATCGGCGCCGTGCCGCCGGCCAGCGGCGCCGGCGAGTAGATCGCCGGGATGCCCCGGTCGGCGCAGAAGAGGAGCTTGTCCAGGCTCTCCACAGGATGGCTGAGCGGGCTCACCGGCTCGAGGTACATGGTGAAGTACGGCTTGGCGCGGAGCTCCTCGGCGCCGCCGCGCAGCGCGCTCGCGATCGCCCACATGACCTCGAGGTCGCCGGCGTCCTCGGAGGTCATGACCATCGGCTTGGTGGTGCTCGTCACCATGGCCCGAAAGCTCTCGAGGTAGGACCGGTGCGGCTCGATGTCGTTGGGGTGCGCGCACGACATGATGAAGTCGATGTTGGGCAGCGCGTCGCAGAGGCGAGCCGCGCGACTGATGTCGGCGAGAGCGCTCGGCCGGTGCTCGCCGGTCTCGAGGTCGTAGGTGCTCATGAGGTCCGAGCCCGTGCCGAAGTAGCTGTTCGTGCCGCCGAGCGACATCGCCGGCTCGCCGGTGCGATTGTAGACCTCGATCACCGGAGGCGCCGTGGCACGCGCCTTCTCAACGAGCTCACGCGGTATGCGGACGAGATCCGTGTCGGTGACGGCGCAGCCGGCGGCGCGCAGCATCTCCAGCGCCTCGGGGTGGTGGACGCGCATGCCGACCGTCCCGACGATCTCGAGAGCGGCATCGTAGATCGCCTGCTTGTCGGCCTCACTCAGGTACGTGAGACGGCCGGCGCGCGGCCGCTCATGGGATTCGGGGGTAGGCACCGTAGATTCCTTTCCGGGCGGTGGTCGCACTCGTGTGTGCACAACCCTGACGCCGGCGCGCTCCCACATCAAGCGCGCGCCGGCCGTGTCCAGAGTTCTGTACTTCTTTTCATTGTGGTGTGTCGCCGTGCCCGCTATGCTGGATTGTCGAGGAGGTGGGCGACATGCCGGGCGAGTCGAAGCGCGACGACGAGGGAACCACCTGGGGAGCAGCCCGCGTGCTGGATGTGCTCGAGTTCCTCGGGCGCCGCACATCGCCGGCCCCGGCCAGCATCATCGCCTCGTCCTGCCACATCCCGCGATCCAGCACATACGGCCTGCTGAACCTGCTGAGGGAGCGGCGCTTTGTCGCCTACCGCGGTGACGAGCGCGCCTGGTCGCTCGGCTCGGCCGCCTTCGAGCTCAGCGCCGACGCGCCGCTGTTCGCCCACGGCCTCGCCGTACTGCGCGCCTTCGCCAGCGCCTCCCGCGGCCTCACCGTGCAGCAGATCGCGACCGGCGCCGGGCTCTCGCGCGTCACCGTCTCCCGCATCCTGCCGCATCTGGTCGAGAGCGACCTGCTGCACGCCGACCCTGACGGCACGTACTCGCTCGGACTGGAGCTCGTCAGTCTCGCTTCGCGCGTGGGCTGGGTCGACAGGCTGCGCATCACCGCCCGGGCTCACCTCGTGCGCCTGCGCGACGCCACCAAGGAGACCGCGAACCTCATCGTCCTCGACGGCGACCATGCGATCTACGTCGATCAGGTCGAGAGCTCATATGCGCTTCGCCACAGCGGCTGGGTCGGTCGCCGCGTGCCGCTGGCGGGCACGGCGACCGGCGGCGCCTTCGACGACCGCACGACCTCTCACGTCGCCAAGGACGCCGTGGAGACCGGCGTGACCTCCATCGTCTGCGCGATCGAGCTGCCCTCCGACGACGCCGCCGTCGGCATCACCGCGCCGAGCTGGCGGATCGAGGAGTTCGGGATCATCCGCGCCCAGCGCATGGTCGAGGCGGTCGCGCGGGAGATAGCTCAGCGGTTCCGCGAGTAACGCTCCGCACCAGGCGTTCGACCAGCTCAGCTGGTACGACGCACGACCTCTCCCAAGAGATCCTTGTCACGCTCGTCGCGGTCGTCGACGATCGAACAGCTGTGACTGGAAAAGGCCAGGATGGCATCCTGGCCTTCGGGCCAGCCCTGATCACCACCGGCGAGTGGAGTTGGTTGACAGGAACCTGATAGCACGCGGACCTGATGTGCTCCGGAATGCCGAACTTGAGGAAGAGGTCAGCCAGCGTCATCAGCACCTCGTGGCTGGTGATCCTGCGGGCGACGATGATCACAAGGCACTCCCTCGTGTGCTCGTCGCGAGGAGCTCAGGCGTTTCCCCGCGCCGCCTCCCGCAGGGTCAGCTTGGCGATGAGCTCCTCGGGGTGGTAGCGCTTCTTGGGCATGATCTGACTCCTTCGTCGGTCGCGAAACCCTACATTGCGGGTGGACCGATTTCGGGGGTACAGGTCACTCAAGCGTCCAGCATCTTGGAGTCAACTCCCTTGGGGCACTGGACCGCCTCAAGCCACGCCCCGTAGTCGGGGTCGCTCAAGGTGGATTCGGCTCGCTCGACGCGAGCCATGCCCCATGTCGTGTAATCGAAATCGATCTCCGACACGACCTCCTGGATCATCGCCCATGTGGCCCACCAGACGGCAGACACTATCTTGTAGAGCATCATGCGCCCGAAGTAGTTCTCGCTCATCCCGCCGCAGTAGGTCGCAACGACGAGCCTCTCCTCCTCACGAGAGAAGGGGTGCTCCATCACGAAGTCGCCGAGGTCGAAGTACGGGTCGGTCATGCCTCCGTATTCCCAATCGATGATCCACATCTTGCCCACGGCGTCGACGATGAAGTTCTCAGACAGCAGATCGTTGTGACAGGCAACGCTTCTGACCGGGTCGCGGGACAGCGCCGCCTCGATGTGGTTCAGCGAGGGCAGCGTGGCAAGAAGCCGGTCCGGCAGCGGGGCCGCGACATCCCGCGCGATCCTCGTGTAGTCTCGCAGCATCCTGAAGACGTGGATCTCGTGCCCAAGCGTCGCTCTGTCGTGGAACGTCTTCACAGTCCGCACCGCCTGCGTGATGCGATCGGGGTGCCCGACCATGGCCTCCGGGTGCAGCGTCTCGCCTTCGATGAAGTCGAGGATCAGGGCGCCCTCGGGTTCGATCTGATACGCCACTCCCGGCCCGACTCCGACCTGCGCTGCCTGGATCATGCAGTCACGCTCAAGGGCACGGTCGATGAACATGTCGGTGCCCGTGCCGGGGATGCGCATGACGTACTTCGCGCCGCCGACCTCAGGTGCACCATCCACCCACACGACGTAGTTGTGGTTCGTGATGCCGCCGCCGAGGGGCTCCCAGCGAACGCTCTTGCCGTGCCACTCATCGATGCGCGCAATTACCTCGTCAGGCCCGAAGTGCGACATTGGGTTCCTTTCGCGTGGGGGTACTCGCATGTCTCTCGTCGATCCAAGCCGCGCCCACGAAGTCGCTGCGCGAGCAGCTGCAACCAACGGGGGGCGCGCGTCGCTCGCCCATTTGACGGTCGTGTTGCCGTACTCCGTCCGCGTGTCGCACGCGGGAGCAGCAATGATCTTCGTCACCTTGCGGCGAACGACGCAGTGAACACGTGGTCAAATCGATGATCAGGAGGTCGCCTACCCCCATGGCCGCACCTCCCGGCCCGGAGCGATCCACCGAACGCGGGTCGCGGGAACTGCGCCCACCTGCGTCGACATGGCGGCAGGGCCGGCGGACGCCTCCGCCGGCCCCCTCTTTCCGTTGCCCAGGTATTCAGACAAGCTCGCGCACCAGCTTCACCGCTCCGCCGGCATCCGGCGCGTACCCGGCGGCGCCGATCTCGTCGGCGAAGGCCTGCGTCAGAGGCGCGCCGCCGACGATCGGCTTCGCCGCAAGGCCGGCCTCGTGCAGCGCCTCGATGACGACCTTCATCTTCGGCATCGTCGTCACCATCAAGGGACGACATGGCGACGATGTCGGCGTCGTGCTCCTGTGCCGTAGCCACAAAGGCCTCGGGCGCCACGTCCGACGCCGAGGTCGTGCACCTCGAAACCGGCGCCGTCGAGCATGAGCGCGACGAGGCTCTTGCCGATATCGTGCACGTCGCCCTCGACGGCTCCGATGACGACCGTCCCTCGGGCTCCCGCGGCCGCGCCGACGAGATGCGGGGTGATGCACGTCCATGGCCGGCCTTCATGGCGTCGGCCGCGACCAGCACCTCGGGGATGAAGAGCTCGCCGGTGGCCATCTTGGCGCCGGCCTCGTCCATGGCGCTGATCAGCGCGGAATCCATGATCTCCTGCGCCGTGCTGCCGGCGTCGAGCTCGGCGCGCGACCAGCTCGGCGGCGCCTTGCTCATCGCCGCTGAGCACGGCCTGCCTGATGTCGTTGATCGACACGGTTCCTCCTAAAGAGCGGTCCGCCTGCGGTGGCCCACTCGCTTGTCGGCCTGCGGTGACGAGTGTCCCGAAGACGCGGAATGTCTGGTTGTCGCGTGACGCGAGGTCGCGCACGCACGGCTCGCTGTGACCGATGCTCACGGGCAGAGGGCCTTGTCGGCGCGGGCGACGACGGCGTCCATGTCGCGCCGCACGTCGTCCGGCGATGTCGACGGGCTTGATCTGGGTCTTGAGCCGCCGGTACTCGTCCACGGCGCGCTCGTAGAGATCCTTCTCCCCCTCGGCCTCCCAGGTCTGCTGCAGCTGGAAGCGGAAGAGGCTGGGCTCGACGTAGTCACGGCAGTGGCGCAGCGTGTGCTTGCTGTGCACGAAGCTCCCGCCGATGCCGGCCTCGACGATCTCGTCGACGGCGAGGTAGTCGTCGTCCACCCGCACGCCGCCGACGTACTCCTTGAGCAGCGCGATCAGCTGATTGTCGATGACGAGCTGGGCGGGACTGGCCAGGCTGGCGCCGCCCAGGCGGCCGACGCCGTAGGCGATGTCCATGCCGGCCATGATGCTCATCAGGCCGCCGAGAGCCTTCTCGGCCACCGACCTGCCGTCGGAGGCGTAGGTGTCGGTCATGATCGGACAGCCCGAGACGGGGATACCGAATCCCTCCTTGCAGAGCTGCACGCCGGCGGAACGCTGGACGTTCGCCGACGGAGTGGCCAGCGTGGAGAACCCGGTGGCCATGTCGCCGGGCACGTTGAACTGGGTCATCATCGCGGGATGTCCCGGGCTTGACGACCTGGCAGAGGATGATGTGCGCGAGGACCTCGGCGCAGTTCTGCACGACGCTGCCGGCGACCGTCATGGGACTGGTGAAGCCGGCCATCACGTGGCCGTCCGCCGAGATCGGCACGCCGTGGTGGCACGCCTGGATGATCTCCTCGGCGTCCATCGCCTTCATGATGAACGGCGAGACGGTGCCGGGGTTGATGATCGCGACGCTCTGCTCGCGCAGCGCCTCGACGCTGCCCATGCGCGCGACCATGAGCTCGAACATGAACGGCACTGCCTCGAGGCTGAAGGCGTGCATCCACAGCGGCTTGGTCGTGTTCTGCATCTGGATGCTGAGCGCGTGGACCTCGGCGCTCTCCGCCGGGACGTCCATCGGCGTCTGGATGGCACAGATGTCGGCGTGGTCCAGGGTCTCGATGATCTGGCACCACTCCGAGTATCGCGCGACCGAATTGTCCTCGAAGCGCTTCGAGTCCACGTCGTGGTGCAGCATGCTCTGGATGTTGGTGCACGAGTAGAACAGGCCCTCGGGGTGCGGGATGGGGCAGTCGTGCCTGGGGTCGGCGCCCTTGACAGTCAGCTCACTCGGGACCGACTCGATCGCCGACTCGATGAGGTCGACCGGAAAGCGCACGACGTGCGCCTCGCGGTCGACGTCCGCGCCGGCGTCGGCGAGGATCTGAAGCGCTCCTTCGTGGTCGATCCTCATGCCCATCGTCGAAAGCAGATAGAGGCACTTCTCGCGCATCGTGCTCACCTGCTCGGTGGAGAGCAGGCGAAGCTTCAGTGTGTCTCCCATGTGGTGTCTCCTTGGGATGCGTCGCGGAGACGCGCCGATCGGCGCGCTCTGCCGTGCGAATGCTGAGGTCGCGGCGCCGGCCGGTGAAGACGCGGCGCGCGGAAGCAGTCTAGGGACCCCGGGAGTCGAAGCTGGTGCTGCCCGGCATGAGCACGTAAGGAGGCGCGCCCGGCAGGAGGGCAAGACGGAAGCATCTGAGGACGACGGCACGCTGTGTAGCAGTCATCGGACGATCCCCCTGGGGCGCCGGCCGGCGCCACCTGTGTGTGATGAGCGATGACTCCGCAAGTCCAGCCATGCTACGGCGACGGCGCCCGGCGCTCAACCGCACCCGGAGCGAGTCCAGCGTCCGGGACGAAATCGCTGCGGTCGAAGCGGAGAGGGGTGTGCCACGGCCAAACGGCAATTGCGTCCGTAATGCGGGACAGCCGCGTCTGAGGGCTGGGAAACGCCTTACGTCTCACGTACGCTTCGCGGTCAAGACAGCATCGGCGCCGCGCCCGGCCGGTCGGCCACGGCGCCTGAGGTCCCCCCGGAAGGAGACACCTGTGACCATCATCCTGGACGGCGCGTCGCTCACCGTCGAGAAGGTCGTCCGCATCGCCCGCGACGGCGAGAAGGTCGGGCTCGATCCGGCGTCGCTCAAGCGCATCAAGGCGTGCCGCGCCATGATCGAAGACAAGATCAAGGCCCGCGAGATCATGTACGGCACCAACACGGGCATCGGCGAGTTCAGCGAGATCGTGCTCGACGACGAGCAGGTCCAGCAGTTCCAGCGCTTTCTCGTCTACAACCACGCCGCCGGCATCGGCGAGCCGGCGCCGCTCGAGGTCGTGCGTGCGGCCATGGCAGGGCGGATCAACGTGCAGGCGCACGGCAACTCCGGCAACCGGCCCGAGATCACGCTGACGCTGGTGGAGATGCTGAACAAGGGCGTCACGCCGGTCATCAGCTCGAAGGGCTCGGTGGGCGCCTCCGGCGACCTCGCCCCGATGGCCCAGCTCGCCCTCCTCATGATGGGCGAGGGCGAGGCCTTCTTCGAGGGAGAGCGCCTGCCCGGCCGCGAGGCCATGGAGCGCGCCGGCATCCCCGTCCCGGGGCTGGAGGCGCGCGACGGCCTCGCCACCATCAACGGCTCCAACGTCCTCACCGCGATGAGCGCGCTGCTCTGCTGGGACGCCGACCGCTGGCTCCGCCAGGCCGAGATCGCCTGCGCCATGAGCCTCGAGGCGCTGCTCGCCAACCTCAAGCCGTACAACGCCAAGCTGCATGAACTGCGCGGCTTCTCGGGCGCGATCCGCAGCGCCGCGGCGATCAAGAAGTGCATCGACGACAGCGACCTCGCCACCGGCAAGATCAAGACCAAGGTGCAGGACGCCTACTCGATGCGGTCGTCGCCGCAGGTCATCGGCGCCGCTCACGACGCGCTCGCCTGGGCGAAGAGCCAGGTGGAGATCGAGCTCAACGGCGTCGGCGACAACCCCATCTTCGTACCCGAGGACAAGCTCACGCTGACGGGCGCCAACTTCCAGGGCACGCCGGTCAGCCTGCCGATGGAGATCGTCGGCCAGGCGATCACCATGGTCAGCGTGCTGAGCGAGCGCCGGCTCAACCGTCTCGAGAATCCCGCGACGAGCCAGGGCCTGCCCGACTTTCTCACGCCGAACCCAGGATTCTACAGCGGTATGATGCTCAGCCAGTACACCGCCGACATGCTCATCACGGAGCAGCGCATCCTGGCGGCGCCGGCGAGCACGATGAGCATCCCGGCCGCCGCCGACCAAGAGGACTTCGTCTCCATGGGCATGAACACGGCGCTCAAGAACCGCCAGATCCTCGAGAACGCCTACGGCGTGCTTGGTATCGAGTTCATGGGCGCCGCTCAGGCGCTCGACTTCCGCGAGTTCAAGCCCGGCACGGGCGTGCGCGCCGCGAAGGACGTCATCCGCCGCCACGTCGACCACTTGGACGTCGACCGGCCGCTCTACCCCGACCACAACGCCATGGCCGCCCTGGTGGCCTCCGGCGAGATCCTCGAGGCAGTCGAGACTGCCGTCGGTTCTCTCACTTAGCGGCCCTGCAAGCGGTGAGGTAGCCATCGATCTCACAGCAACACCGGGGCGCCCCACGGCACTGAGCGAGTGCGAAGTCGATCGCATCCTCGATGGTGCGCTGCGCGTCCTCGAGGACACCGGCTTCGTGTACGCACACGAGCCGGCGCTGCGCGCAGTGGAGAGCGCCGGCTGCCTGGTCGATCACGCGACCCGCCGGGCGCGCATACCTCGAGCGCTCGTCGAGGGGGCGCTGCGCCTGACGCCTCGCTCCTTTGTCCACAGCGGGCGCACCCCCGAAGACGACGTCGTCCTCGATCCGGAACACGTCGCCTTCACCGTCTCGGGCGGCGGCAGCATCATGGATCGAGCGTCCGGGAGGCAGCGCCCGGCCGTGCTCGCCGACGTGGCCGAGCTGGTGACCTTCATCGACCACGTCGGCGGCATCGACGTGCTCAATTCGCCACTGGCCGTCTCCGACTGCCCCCGGCAGCTCACCGGCGAGTACATCCTGGCCGAGACGCTGAAGTACGGCCGCAAGCCCGTCGTCGGGTGCGGCCCCATCGGTATCGGCGTCGACAGGCGCGTGCAACTCGAGCTGGCGGACGCCGCCGGCCGGCCCTTCATGAACGCGATCGGCCCGGTATCGCCGCTGTCGCTGCCGGAGAACATGTGCGAGGCCTTGATGCTGTGGGCCGAGCGGCGCTGGCCGTGCCTGTGCTGGAGCGGCCCGACCCCGGGAGCCAATGGGCCGGCGACGCTCGCCGGAACGCTGGTCGTCGCGCTCGCGGAGATCATGGCCGAGATCGTGCTGGCGCAAGCCGTCGGCCCGGGAACGCCCGTGATCGCCGGCTTCTCGGCGATGCTGATGGACATGCGCAGCGGCAGCGTCTACACGGGCATCGAGGGAGTCCTGCTGTGCAACGCCGCAGCGCAACTGCTGCATCGCAACGACATCCCATTCTGGTCGGCGTGCCCCATGGTCACCGGCAACACCGCCGGATGGCAGAACGGGATGCAGGTTGGGATGCAGGTGCCGCTGCTCGCGCAGGGAGGCGGCAACATCGTATCGTTCTCGGGAGGCCTGTCCATGGACTGCGTCTACGCCTACCCCCAGCTCCTCCTCGACGACGAGCTCATCGCCATGACCAAGCGCTACCTGCGCGGCGTCCGCGTGGACGACCGGTCGCTGGCGCTGGATCTGATCCACGACGTCGGGCCTGCGCCCTCAGACTACCTCGGGGCCCAGCACACGAGGAGGAATACCGGCAGGAGATCCACCTGCCGCTCCTGCTGAACACCGCGCCCTACGCCGCGTGGGAGGCGCAGGGGGCCGGGGACGCCGTGGAGCGCGCCGCCGAGAGGGCCGCGGCCCTGTGGAACGCGGAGATCGCGCCCGACCCACTGCCCGAAGACGTGTGCAGAGCACTCGACGGGATCGTGCAGTCCGCAACGGACAGCCTGTGATCATCGCCAGACGAGGAGACAACGAATGAGCGAGCATCCGGACGGGATCGTCCGCAGCACCTGCACCCTCTGCACGGCCGGATGCGGCGTGCTCATCGAGATCAGGGACGGCAGGCCCGTCTCCATCGAGGGGGACCCAGAGCATCCGGGGAGCCGCGGCGTGATCTGCCGCAGAGGCCGCGCCTCCCTCGAGTACCTCGACAGCCCCGGCCGCATCACCCACCCGCTGATGCGACTGGGAGCGCGCGGTGAGGGACGCTGGGAAACGGTCTCGTGGGACACCGCCCTCGAGGCCGTCGCCGCGGGGTTGAACGAGGCGAAGGCGTCCCACGGCGCGGAGAGCGTCGCCTTCATCCGTGGTGTGGCAAAGGGCTACCAGGACCGCTACCTGGCGCGCCTCGCCAACGTCTTCGGCTCGCCCAACGCCCTCTCGACCTCGCACATCTGCTGGGTACCGCAGGTCTACGCCTCGCGGATGACGTACGGCTTCGACGCGCGGGGGGACTACGAGCACGACCCGGCGTGCCTCCTCGTCTGGGGCTCCGACCCGCTGGCCACGAACCCGCCACGCCACGTCGCGATGGAGCGGGCGCTGGCGGCGGGCGCGAAGCTCATCGCCGTCGACCCGGTCGACACCGTGTACGCACAGCGGGCGGACGTCTGGGCGAAGCTGCGCCCGGGATCCGACCTGGCGCTCGCGCTGGGCGTCATCCACGTCGTCATCGAGGAGGACCTGCACGACGGGGAGTTCGTGGAGCGATGGACGACGGGGTTCGGCGAGCTTCGCGAGGCCGTGCGCGCCTCCACCCCCGAAGAGACCGAGAGGCTGACGTGGGTGCCGGCGGAGACCGTCCGCGACCTGGCGCGGACCTATGCCACCAACCGTCCCGCGATCCTTGAGTGCGGATGGGGCATCGACGGCACGATCAACAGCTTCCAGGCGGGACGTGCGCTGGCCATCCTGCGCGCCATCACGGGCAACGTGGGGCGGTCCGGCGGCGAGATCGCATGGGTGCCGCCGAACGTGGTCGCGGGCGGCTCACCCGAACTGAACCAGCAGGACGCGATCTCCCCCGAGACGCGCGCGCGGAGGGTCGGCGCGGAACAGGGCATGCTGCCCAACTACTACGCTGCCCTGCCCCAGACGGTCGTCAAAGCCATGCTGACCGCCGAACCGTACCCCGTCAGGGCGGCATACGTGGCCGGAGCGTCCATGCTGCAGTCGTACAGCGGTGTGGACGAGGTCCGCCGCGCGCTGGAGAGCCTCGACTTCCTCGTCGTGGCCGATCAGTTCATGACGCCCACCGCCGAGCTCGCCGACATCGTCCTTCCGGTGGCCACGTACCTCGAGACGGACGGCATCCACCAGTCCTCGAACACCCCCGTGGTCAGCGCCATCCTGAAGGTCGCGCAGGTCGGCGAAGCATGGTCCGACTTGCGCATCTGCAACGAACTGGCATCCGAGATGGGCTTCGGCGAGCGCTTCTGGGCCGGCGAGCACGAGACCCTCGACTATCTGCTGGAGCCCTCCGGCCTCTCCTTCGAGGAGCTGTGCGACGTCGGCTGGCTCCTGCCGGCTCGAGCCGAGTCGCACGAAGAGCTGGGTGGGTTCGCCACACCCTCGGGCAAAGTGGAGCTCGTCTCGAAGCAGCTGGCCGAGTGGGGGTTCGACCCCGTTCCCGTCTACCATGAGCCGCCGGAGACACCGCTTAGCGAGCCCGGCCTGGCCGAGCAGTACCCGCTCGTACTCACCAGCTGGAAGCTGCCGGAGTACTACCACTCCACCGGCAGGCAGGTCGCGTCGCTGCGCCGGCAACATCCTGAGCCGCTGGCGATCATTCATCCGGAGACCGCCGGGGCTCTGGGCATCGCGGAAGGCGACTGGGTCGCGCTGGAGACTCAGCGCGGCCGAGCCCGCCAGCGGGCCCATCTGTCCGACGCCATCGACCCGCGAGTTGTGGTCGCCGAGCCCCTCTGGTGGTATCCGGAGCGCGACGTCCGGGATCTTCACGGTTGGGCCGAAGCGAACATCAACACGCTGACGAGCAGCGACGCGCCGTACTGCCGTGAGATGGGAGCGACCACGCTGCGGGGCTTCCTCTGCCGCGTGACCCCGTGGGCTGACTGAGGCCATACGAGGACGGCGCGCCCTCCCGGCCGCCGCCTACCTCGTCCACGCGAGTGTTGCTCACCCCGGCAACGCCGCGTCCCGGGTCCTTCCTCAAGCCGCGGCTCGGCCGCGCCGATGACAGGGAGAGACGCCCCCGGCGCCGCGCGCAGCGGTGACCCACGACTCTACGCGGGAGAAGATGCCATGCCCGACGCCACCGCCACGTTCACGCGCACGGAGGTCACTGCGCGCGGCTTCGAAGCTCTGTGTGTCGGCAACGACGGCGCACGCTACCTCTGGCACGGGGACTGCGGCCTGCGGGTCGATACGCGCACCAGCTCGACGACGCTCATCACCGACCCGGCGATCCTTCCGGAGGGACCCTGGCTGGCGACGCCGCTCGGCGAGGAAGAGCTGAGCGATCCCGAGTTGCGGGCGAGCTGAACGCAGGGAGAAGAGTGGCGGGAGCGACGGGACTCGAACCCGCGGCCTCCGGCGTGACAGGCCGGCGCTCTAACCAGCTGAGCTACGCCCCCGAGAGCTGCCACGGATGGTCGCTGGCGAGAGCGGCCGGCCGCGATGCAGCGAAGCGGGAGTCTAACACACGCGAATAGGCGCAGCAAAACGGCTACCCGCGCCCGGCACGGCCCCCGCTGAGCCTGTACTCGAGCAAGGCCCGGCCGAACCAGGGCCTGCCGGGCAGGCCATGCACGCCGGGCCGGTCGCCCACCGCGACGGCGTCGTCGTAGGCGGCGATGATCTCGTCGGTCACGCGACTCCATGAGAGCCGTTGCGCCGCGACCAGGCCCGCCGCCGCAAGCCGCCGCCGCTCCTCCGGATCCTGCAGAAGGTCGTACAATGCGTCGGCGAGAAGGCCCGGCTCGCCGGCAGCCACGAGCCGGCCGGCCTCGCCCCCCCGGAGCACGGATCGATAGCCGGGCAGATCCGACGCGACGACCGGGACGCCGGCGGCCATGGCCTCCGCCAGCACTATGCCGAAACTCTCCGCGGCCAGCGACGGCGCGCACACCACCTCGGCCTTCCCCAACAGGTCGACCTTCTCGTCGTCGGCCACCCAGCCCAGCGCCTCGACGCCGTCGAGGTCGAGCGGAGGCCCGAGGCCGACACGAGAGGCCTCGAGCGCCTGTCCACGGGTGGCCCCGGCGATCACCAGCGTCGCGTCGGGCAACCGCCGCCGCAGCTCGGAGAACGCGTGCAGGAGCGCGCCGAGCCCCTTACGCTTCTCGGCGCGGCCGATGAAGAGCACGCGGTTCCCGACCTTGGGCGCCCCCACCGCAGGCGCGTACTTCTCCACCGCTACACCGTTGGGGATGATGCGGTAGTCGCCGGGGAACAGCCGCGCCGGGTACTCGCGTGCCGCCTCCGAGACGGCGATGCGCACGTCGATGCGCTTCATACCCGCGCGACCGAGTCGCGGGGCATGGTCGTAGCCGAGCGAGGACTCGAGCGCGGCGTGGAACGTCGCCACCACCGGAGACGTGGCAAGGAACACGGCCGCCAGACCCACCCACGGCGTGCCGGGTTCGTGGACGTGCAACACGTCGAAGCGCCCGTAGCGGAGCGCGCGGTCCATGCGGAGCACGACGCGGGGGTTGACACTGATGTACGAACGCGAGCCGTTGGACGGCACGGGGACGGCGGTGCCCATCGGGATGAACCGCTCGGCGGCCTGTTGCCGTCTGCTGTCGACGGCGCGGCGCGTGGTCGAGAGGACCCCCACAGGGCCGATGATCCACGGTTCGTGGCCGCGAGCCTGCAGTTCGGCGGCAAGGTCCTCTATGTGGTGGTTGACGCCGCCCGGCACGGTCCAGGAGTACGGCGTCACGAGCCCGACGCGCATGGAGCCGCCCTTCAGTCGTCCCTGTCCAGCCAGAAGCGCCGCCACAGCATCGCTCGCGACGCCGGCAGCCCGGTGCCGGGCGAACCCTTGACGCGCGCCGCCAGCAGAATGGCGATGAGCACCAGGGGGCCGAGCGCCCGCCGCGGTCGCCTTCGGTGCAGCAGCAGGCTGATGAGCGGCAGCGAGAGCGCCGTGACGGCGACCGCCTGGGGGTTGCGGTGAAGCTTGGCGCCGGCGACCAGCTCGGCGCCACCTATCGCCATGGTCCCCGGGTCCATGGCGAACATGGCGCCCAGGGCGGAGCCGGCGCCCCGGCCTTTGACCACAGCGATGTGGCCGAGCATGGCGCTGATGCCGACAGCCGCTACGGCGCCGTCGCCGGCGCCCGCCAGCCGCGCCGCGGTGGCCGGCGCGTACGCCTTGCCCGCATCAAGGGCGAGAACGGCGGCGCCGGGCTTCCAGCCCACGCTGCGGGCGACGTTGGAGGAACCCGGCTTGCCGTCGCCGATCTCCTCCAGAGACCGGCCGGTGAGCGCCCGCGTGACCAGCCGCCCGCTGGGGATGCAGCCGGCGGCGAAAGCGGCGCTCGCCCAGAGCAGCGTTCGGGGGGCGCCCCAGGGCCGTCGCTCACGCCGCACGCCACAACCCCCTGGTACTGAGCGAGACCGCCCCGGCCGCGACCGGCAGCACCCACGTGAAGAAGCGCCAGAGCACGAGGCTCGAAACGTGGATACTCTCGGGCGTGGAGGGCCCGATAAGCGCCAAGTAGCTGAGCTCGGCCACGCCGGCCCCGCCGGGAAGCGGCGAGAGCGGCATGAGCACCTGCATCACCGCCTGACCCGTGATGATCGGGACGATCGGGCCGCGCCAGCCGAGCGCGTACAGCACGAAGATGAGGATCGCAAACATCGCCAGCCAGTACACCAACTGCAAGGCGACAAGCTCCGCGATGGTGCGGCGGCTCGCGCCGCCGAACGCCCGCGCCGCCTCCACGAGCTCATCCAGCTTGCCGTGCAGCCGCTTCGGCACGAAGGCGCGCCCCATCGGGCGCTGCACCCAGAGCCAGACGGCGACCCACACGAGGACCAGCGCTGCCGTGACGCCGAGCAGCAACCAGCGCTGCAGCGGGGTGATGGCCGAGTCCGTCCAGGGCAGCAGCGAGACGAGTGCGACGACGGCCAGAAGAAGCGTGTGTACGAGGCCCTTGAAGACGACCACCGACATGGCCTGGGAACCACTCAGGCGCCCGCGGCGAAGCATGACTATCTGGTAGGGGATCTC
>CAVPVX010000009.1:0-34657 GCA_963709345.1 uncultured Actinomycetes bacterium | reverse complement strand
TTGCTCACCCCGGCAACGCCGCGTCCCGGGTCCTTCCTCAAGCCGCGGCTCGGCCGCGCCGATGACAGGGAGAGACGCCCCCGGCGCCGCGCGCAGCGGTGACCCACGACTCTACGCGGGAGAAGATGCCATGCTCGACGCCACCGCCACGTTCACGCGCACGGAGGTCACTGCACGCGGCTTCGAAGCTCTGTGTGTCGGCAACGACGGCGCACGCTACCTCTGGCACGGGGACTGCGGCCTGCGGGTCGATACGCGCACCAGCTCGACGACGCTCATCACCGACCCGGCGATCCTTCCGGAGGGACCCTGGCTGGCGACGCCGCTCGGCGAGGAAGAGCTGAGCGATCCCGAGTTGCGGGCGAGCTGAACGCAGGGAGAAGAGTGGCGGGAGCGACGGGACTCGAACCCGCGGCCTCCGGCGTGACAGGCCGGCGCTCTAACCAGCTGAGCTACGCCCCCGAGAGCTGCCACGGATGGTCGCTGGCGAGAGCGGCCGGCCGCGATGCAGCGAAGCGGGAGTCTAACACACGCGAATAGGCGCAGCAAAACGGCTACCCGCGCCCGGCACGGCCCCCGCTGAGCCTGTACTCGAGCAAGGCCCGGCCGAACCAGGGCCTGCCGGGCAGGCCATGCACGCCGGGCCGGTCGCCCACCGCGACGGCGTCGTCGTAGGCGGCGATGATCTCGTCGGTCACGCGACTCCATGAGAGCCGTTGCGCCGCGACCAGGCCCGCCGCCGCAAGCCGCCGCCGCTCCTCCGGATCCTGCAGAAGGTCGTACAACGCGTCGGCGAGAAGGCCCGGCTCGCCGGCAGCCACGAGCCGGCCGGCCTCGCCCCCCCGGAGCACGGATCGATAGCCGGGCAGATCCGACGCGACGACCGGGACGCCGGCGGCCATGGCCTCCGCCAGCACTATGCCGAAACTCTCCGCGGCCAGCGACGGCGCGCACACCACCTCGGCCTTCCCCAACAGGTCGACCTTCTCGTCGTCGGCCACCCAGCCCAGCGCCTCGACGCCGTCGAGGTCGAGCGGAGGCCCGAGGCCGACACGAGAGGCCTCGAGCGCCTGTCCACGGGTGGCCCCGGCGATCACCAGCGTCGCGTCGGGCAACCGCCGCCGCAGCTCGGAGAACGCGTGCAGGAGCGCGCCGAGCCCCTTACGCTTCTCGGCGCGGCCGATGAAGAGCACGCGGTTCCCGACCTTGGGCGCCCCCACCGCAGGCGCGTACTTCTCCACCGCGACGCCGTTGGGGATGATGCGGTAGTCGCCGGGGAACAGCCGCGCCGGGTACTCGCGTGCCGCCTCCGAGACGGCGATGCGCACGTCGATGCGCTTCATACCCGCGCGACCGAGTCGCGGGGCATGGTCGTAGCCGAGCGAGGACTCGAGCGCGGCGTGGAACGTCGCCACCACCGGAGACGTGGCAAGGAACACGGCCGCCAGACCCACCCACGGCGTGCCGGGTTCGTGGACGTGCAGCACGTCGAAGCGCCCGTAGCGGAGCGCGCGGTCCATGCGGAGCACGACGCGGGGGTTGACACTGATGTACGAACGCGAGCCGTTGGACGGCACGGGGACGGCGGTGCCCATCGGGATGAACCGCTCGGCGGCCTGTTGCCGTCTGCTGTCGACGGCGCGGCGCGTGGTCGAGAGGACCCCCACAGGGCCGATGATCCACGGTTCGTGGCCGCGAGCCTGCAGTTCGGCGGCAAGGTCCTCTATGTGGTGGTTGACGCCGCCCGGCACGGTCCAGGAGTACGGCGTCACGAGCCCGACGCGCATGGAGCCGCCCTTCAGTCGTCCCTGTCCAGCCAGAAGCGCCGCCACAGCATCGCTCGCGACGCCGGCAGCCCGGTGCCGGGCGAACCCTTGACGCGCGCCGCCAGCAGAATGGCGATGAGCACCAGGGGGCCGAGCGCCCGCCGCGGTCGCCTTCGGTGTAGCAGCAGGCTGATGAGCGGCAGCGAGAGCGCCGTGACGGCGACCGCCTGGGGGTTGCGGTGAAGCTTGGCGCCGGCGACCAGCTCGGCGCCACCTATCGCCATGGTCCCCGGGTCCATGGCGATCATGGCGCCCAGGGCGGAACCGGCGCCCCTCCCCTTGACCACGGCGATGTGGCCGAGCATGGCGCTGATGCCGACAGCCGCCACGGCGCCGTCGCCGGCGCCCGCCAGCCGCGCCGCGGTGGCCGGCGCGTACGCCTTGCCCGCATCAAGGGCGAGAACGGCGGCGCCGGGCTTCCAGCCCACGCTGCGGGCGACGTTGGAGGAACCCGGCTTGCCGTCGCCGATCTCCTCCAGAGACCGGCCGGTGAGCGCCCGCGTGACCAGCCGCCCGCTGGGGATGCAGCCGGCGGCGAAGGCGCCGCTCGCCCAGAGCAGCGTTCGGGGGGCGCCCCAGGGCCGTCGCTCACGCCGCACGCCACAACCCCCTGGTACTGAGCGAGACCGCCCCGGCCGCGACCGGCAGCACCCACGTGAAGAAGCGCCAGAGCACGAGGCTCGAAACGTGGATGCTCTCGGGCGTGGAGGGCCCGATGAGCGCCAAGTAGCTGAGCTCGGCCACGCCGGCCCCGCCGGGAAGCGGCGAGAGCGGCATGAGCACCTGCATCACCGCCTGACCCGTGATGATCGGGACGATCGGGCCGCGCCAGCCGAGCGCGTACAGCACGAAGATGAGGATCGCAAACATCGCCAGCCAGTACACCAGCTGCAAGGCGACAAGCTCCGCGATGGTGCGGCGGCTCGCGCCGCCGAACGCCCGCGCCGCCTCCACGAGCTCATCCAGCTTGCCGTGCAGCCGCTTCGGCACGAAGGCGCGCCCCATCGGGCGCTGCACCCAGAGCCAGACGGCGACCCACACGAGGACCAGCGCTGCCGTGACGCCGAGCAGCAACCAGCGCTGCAGCGGGGTGATGGCCGAGTCCGTCCAGGGCAGCAGCGAGACGAGCGCGACGACGGCCAGAAGAAGCGTGTGCACGAGACCCTTGAAGACGACCACCGACATGGCCTGGGAGCCACTCAGGCGCCCGCGGCGAAGCATGACTATCTGGTAGGGGATCTCGAAGCCACCGAAGGACGTGGCGCCGCCGATGAGGTGCGATTCGAGCGCCGTGCAGAGCACGGGGCGCCGCTCGATCTCCGGCTCGAACACCCGCGCCAGGATGAGCAGCGACCAGGCGTCGGTGATGATGATGATCGCAACGCAGAGCAGGGCCAACAGCAGATAGGAGGGCTGCGTGGAGGCGCGCTGCGCATCGTGCACTTCGCTGGCGATGTGCGGGGTGAAGATGAGGATGACGGCGACACCGATGCCCAGTCCGGCAGCCATGCCGAGCAGCATCCGCCACAAGCTCGGCACGAGGAGGCGACCCGGGGCGCTCGCGCCTTCCGGCGCGATCCCCGGTATCGGCGGGATGGTGTCGACCGGGCACGTCTCCGCCACTTCGATCGCGTCCATGTCGCGTGGCGGCTGCTCGGTGTGCTCTGAAGCCGCCGTGGGGCCCTCGTTCATCGGCCGACCGCTCGCTGCAGGAGCGCGCGGTAGCGCCCGCCCACCACCTCGGGCGCGTGCATGGCGAGCGCCCGGGCGCGGCCGCGAGCGCCCATCTCACGGCGACTCTCGGGCGACAGCCGCAGCAGGCGCGCGAGTGCGGCGGCCACCTGCTGGGCGGAGTCGCCGTCCACCACCATGCCCGTCTCGCCCTCTTCCACGGCCTCGGGAGCCCCGCCCGATCGGCCGGCGATCACCGGCAGACCCGTGAGCGCGGCCTCCGCGAAGACGATGCCGAAGCCCTCCACTTCAAAGCCGCCCCAGCGCGTGCGGCACGGCGAGGCGAAGAGGTCGGCGGCGCGCAGCCAGTCGGTGACGGCAGCATCGACGAGAGCGCCCGTGAGATGCACGCGCCCGGCGACCCCACGCCGCTGAGCGCGGTCATAGAGGCGCGTCGCCAGGCGCCCCTCGCCGATGAGGGCAAGATGCAGGCGCGGGAACTCCTGGCTCAGCAACGCCAGAGCGTCGATGAGCTTGTCCTGGCCCTTTCGCGGCACCAGGCGACCGAGGCAGACGACGAGCTCGCCGTCGATGCCGAGAGACCGGCGCAGCTGCTCGGCCTCGCCGGCGCCGGCAGGAGTGAATCCGGCCACGTCGAGCGGCGGCCGCAGCACTTCGGCCGGCACGGCGCCCCGCACCTGCTGAGACGCGGCACGGGCGGTGTACTCGCTGACGGTGAGGAGCATGGAGGCATTGCCGAGGACGTGCCGCAAGACGCCGTTCACTCCGGGGATGGCGCCGGGCAGCGTGACCTCCGCGCCACCGAGAAAGACGATGTACGGGATTCCGCAGCGCTTCTTGAGTTGCGGGCCCATAAGGCCGGCCGGCAGGGGGTGGCCGAGTTGCACGAGCTCCGCGCCGACCTTCTCCGCGAGAGCGGCCACCGAGCGGAGCATGGCCGCCGTCGGCCAGAGCACGGATGTGGACGCACGCACGACCGTGTAGGGATGCGTGGCGTCGAACGCCGCCGCGTCGACGTGCGCCGGCGCGAGAATCGTGACCTCGGATGGGTCGAGCGTACGGATTGCGCCCCAGTAGTACGACTGGGCGCCACCGATGCGAGGTGGGAAGTCGTTGGTCACGAAGAGCGTGCGTGGCGCTAGCTCGGCTGACATGCTGGCTGCCAGTATCCCTCCCGCAGTCGTCGGCATCGACACCACCGTGGACGAGTGCGGTCAACTTTACCATGCTCGTCGGGGGGACCCGCGCAGGCTCGTAGCTGCCCGGACCGCCACCGCGTCGTGAGAACGCAGCCGGGCCGATTAGCGGCGCGCGGTCGGCAAGGCGACGGTCGCAGTCGTGCCGGCTCCGGGCGCGCTCACGAGTGAGACATCGCCGCCGTTGCGCTGAGCCAACTCGCGGCAGATCCAGAGGCCGGCGCCGAGCCCCGGCACGGAAAGCCGCCGGGCGAGCTCGCCGCGGAAGCCGAAGTCGAAGGCGCGGTGCAGTTCGTCAGCAGGGATGCCCGGGCCCGTGTCCGAGACGGCCACCTCGACGAAGCCCGCTTCGCGGCCGACGCCGATGCGCACTGTGACCGCACCGGCCGGCGGAGTGTACGCGACGGCGTTGGCGACCAGGTCCGCGACGATCTGACGCGCGTCGTCGCGGTCGGCCCAGACGTGCCGGATCGGCCCGGGAGCGGAGCGCACCTCGATGCGCGCGCCGCCCTCGCGACCGGCGTGCCGCGCGCTGAGCACCTCGTCGACGACGTCGCCGAGCGAGACCTCCGCCGGCGCCGCCGGAGCCGCCGAGCAGTCGGCCCAGCCGCTGTCGGCGACGCTCCCGAGCAGGCCCTCGAGCCGGACGACGTTGCGCTCGAGGACCTCGAGGTAGTCCCGCTGCTTCTCCGTGAACTCGCCGGCTCCGCCGTCGAGCAGAAGCGACAGCAGCGGGTACATGACGGCGAGCGGCGCGCGCAACTCGTGCCTCACGTGCGACTGCCGCTCGCGAGCCGCCTTGCGTTCGACGGAGTCCGACTGGGTCATGCGGGTACCTTACCGCAGGCGGGCGTGAGCCACTCGGACTCGAAGATCAGCGATTCGTTGCCGCCTTCGTCGAACAGTGTGAGCCCGCCGCTCTTCAGCTCATACGACTTCGCCTCGGCCAGCAGCTTGAGGTAGGCGCTCTCGGAGCGCATCTCGGGCTCGGGACCGGCCATCATGGTGCCGGCGAGGTCGCCGACCGAGAACGCGTCACCCGGACCCTGCGTGTACGGGCCCATGCAGTTGTTGACCGCGGACTTGCCCGAGATCTTGCCGTCCGCAAACTGCGCCGTGATGGTGGACTCTTCCGGGCTCATCGAGCTCAGCGACCAGCCGACGAGTCGCCATGAGGTTCCATCCAGGGTGACCGACTCGCTCGAGCATCCACGCCCCGCGACGGCGAGCAGCGTGACCGACAGGGCCGCCGGCATCGCCGGCATGGCGGTCAGACCTCGTCTCATGATGATCCCCCTTCGCGCTTGTGGGTGCTTCCTGAGTGCCAGCCCGTCCGGCCACGCGGTCGGCGTGACAGTCGAACCCGCCGGACGGTATCAGAAGTCGCTCTCGCCCGGCTCGAAATCCCTCCCTTGGCCTTCGTGATGAGTCCGTCGACCGCCGCCTGAGAGAGGATCGCGGAGAGGCGGACGGCGACCCTCGCGTGCGCTCGTGCCGGACAGCCCCTTGCGAACGCGGCCGTCGGCCAGCTCCTGTTCTGCCCGGATCTCGCCGTAGAAGCGGCGCACCGCCGCCGGCGAGATGTCGGTGAGCCGCATCGTGCCGAGGCGCGGCACGATGTGGGTGTCGATGAGATAGGCCCAGTGGTCGGCCGTCTTGGGCTCCGGCTTCACGTCGCGGAGAGCGGCCTCGTACCACTCCTCGCAGTAGGTGGCGAACCCGCCCTTTGCCCGGGTGACGAGCTTGCCGTTTTCGCGCTGGTGGAGAAGCTCGCGCTCGACGCGCTTGGCCTCAGTCTCCGTACCGTGGACGGTCTTCGTGACGGACGGCCGCGAGCCGTCGGGCTGGCGGGGCAACCTGACCCTCACCTGATGCGGGTTCTTGCCGAGTCTGTGGACGCTCATGCCGTCGATCGTAGTGCTTCTCGGGACGGAGGTGCTCCAATGTGAACGCGGAGCAAGAAGCTGCAACGCACTTCTCCGCTTGTCGGTCAGGCGACCCGGAGCGGCGTGATACGCCGCATGTCATCCTCGAGCGCGACTCTCGCATCCCACAGGTCGACCGAGCGCTGCAGGTTCAGCCAGAACTCCGCCGAGTTGCCAAACAGCTGGGAGAGACGGAGCGCCATCTCGGAGCTCACCGCGCGACGCTCGCGAACAAGCTCGTTCACGGACTGACGCGACACGCCCAGCGCGGAGGCAAGCCCGCTCACGCTCAGGTCGTAGTCGGGCATGAAGTCCTCGCGCAGGATCTCGCCCGGGTGGATGGGGCGACGCTGCAACTGCCTGTCGTTTGGAATGCTCACGTGTGATCACCTC
The DNA here is from genome assembly GCA_963709345.1 of uncultured Actinomycetes bacterium. Taxonomy (GTDB): domain Bacteria; phylum Actinomycetota; class Thermoleophilia; order UBA2241; family UBA2241; genus CAIXSE01. The sequence continues at coordinate 27,625 of CAVPVX010000009.1, read as the reverse complement.
ATCTCTAGTGGTAGTCGCAGATCTCGACGTCGTAGGCATCGCCGTCCTCGAACCGAAAGCAGATACGCCACTGGTCGCTGACAGAGACCGAGAACTGGCCGGCTCGATCTCCCCCGAGCGCATGCAGCCTGTTCCCGGGCGGCACTCGGAGGAGTTCGACCTGCTCGGCCGCGTCGATCGCAGTCAGTTTGCGCAGCACTCGCCGCGCGACATCTGGGGGAACTCGACGCGACTTGCCGGTCACGTAGAACTGCTCGGTCTGTTTGTCCGCGAACGTCTTGATCACAAGCCGAGCGTACTGCGTCACGTGACAAAGGTCAAATCGACGCTTGGCCAAGTCCTGAAAGCCCATCGCGTCCGGCTGAGCATCGCACACCCTGGCCATCACGCTTTGGAAACTGCTGTGGTGGGCGATGCTGGATTTGAACCAGCGACATCCTGCTTGTAAGGCAGGCGCTCTTCCCCTGAGCTAATCGCCCACGAAGGGCAAGTATACGACGGCCGACGGGTGCGAGCCGCGCAGCACGCAAAGGGGGCGGGTGGCCATTCCGGCCGCATCGAGACTTGCGGTGCCGCTAGGACCCGTCGGCCCCGTACGCGCCTGGGGCGGGGGGCCCTGCGGCCCCCCGCCCCGATGAGAGATACCTCAAGAGCACGTCAGGTGATCATGGCAGCGGTGTGGGCTGCACCTCGCGCCATGTGTTCTGCACGCGACGCACGAGCGAAGGGAAGCGCTGGCTGAGATTCGCGATGCAGTTGTCGTTGTAGAGGATCCACGGCGTGCCCTTCATCTCTTCATCGTTGTTGGTGACGACCATCCCGTGGATGTCAGCTGTCCCGTGGGAGGTGCTCATGGGGCCCTCCGAGTACATGACGCCGTAGAAGTCAGCGTTGCCACCCCACTCGAAGCTGCTGCCGCCGAGGATCATAAAAATCCCGGGCTGCGCCTCGCTGTTGTAGGTGCCATTCCCTGTGACCTTCATGTTCGTCGGGGCTGCAGGCTCGATCACCGTGAGGCCGCTGATCCCACCGGAAGGGCTCCAGACCGCGTTGGCCGGACTGGATTCCGCGGCGGACAGCGATGTGAAATAGCGCCCATTAGCTTGGGCCAGGGCCTTGAGAGAGTCAACAAGCGACTGTGGGAAGACCTGGTCGAGCGAGCTGATCTGGCTACCGGTCAGCTGTGCAATGCCTGCCTGCGAGACGCTGGACTCCTCAATGGTGCCGCCGACTTGGATAGTCGTGGTCGTGCCCGCCGGCGGCGGGACCTCGACCCGGATCTTCGGGTTGTTGCCCCCTCCGTTGCTGAGCAGGTCTCCGGCAGCCCACAGGGGAATGCCTCGAGGCAGGTTCATGGTGAACCACGTACGCTCAACGAGCGACAAGACGCGCGTCGAGCGCGTCCCGACGTTGGCCTGCGCAACCATCCAGAGTCTGCCGTTGCCGTTCTGATCCCAACGGACCGCTGTATTCGCCGGATCCGCGTCGTCGTACCAATCGACAGCGATGAAGGCGCCGCTCGGTGGATTCGGGACCTGGCTCGTGCTGAAGCGGCTGCGGAAGGCGGCGGTGGCAAAGGTGGGAATGCTCGTTGACGAGACGGGCCATTGCGTGCTGAGCTGTGCCATCCCGACGTCAAGCCCCGCCTCGGTCACAGTGAACGACTTCACGTGCATCTGTGTGTCAGAAGTGTTGTGCTGGATGTTACCCGTGAAGGCGACCAAAGTGGTCGCCGAGACGGCAAGCGCCGCCACGACTGCGATGATCACGATCAGGCCTGCGCCCCGCTCGCGCCCTCTACCACGCCGTGCCCAAGATCGCGTCCATGGTCTCATCGCCATTCACCTCCGCCGGACGTCATCTCTGCCATCCGCACTGTCATCTTGTGTTGCGCAGTTGCGCCGTCGTGCGCAGGTGGGTGTACACCGGTGACTTGCCGGGGTTGAGGTCGATGAGAAGGTTCATCTCGACCGCCCTGATCTGCGCCCGGCTCTCTGTACCGCGAACGTCGCTCTCACGGGCCAACGTCCCATCGGGGTTGTAGTAGATATAGGTGAACAACGGCGTGGGAGACGCAGTGCTCGGCGTCGAGGCGTTCACGAGGTTGCTGGCCATGATCTGTGCTCCCTCGCCGCCGCTGCGCTCGCCCGGAGGGAAGTTGATCCCCGGCCACGACTCAAGGGTGATATTCACGTCATCGATGGATCCGTCGCCATCGGCGTCGTGGAAGCGCCACAGCTCTCCATTGCCGTACAGGCGGTACATCACCAGCCGCGGCGGAGTAGAGACCGAAGCATTGCCCGACTTGTTGAAGGTCGTGTAGAGCACGACGTAGTACGGCCGGGCTCGCACGATGGCCACCTCGCTGATGGCAGCTGGCGGTTGCTCGACGTCGCGGATCTCGCGCTCCATGCGCGAGAGCGAGAGGCGCGCCCAATCCGCGGCCTTTCCGCGTTTGACGGTGTTCGCGTACGAACCCGTGAGCGCGGTCCAGCTCAGGATGATCATGACCGAGATCACGGCAGTGATGGTCATTGCTACGAGCAGCTCCACGAGGCTCATGCCTCGCTCGTCCCTGGCCATGCGCTGCGCGCGCATTCGCCCCGATTGCGCGCACCGTGTCATCGCCCTACCGCCTTGCTCATCATGGGTAGCTCGCGGAGCCGTTGCCGGGGTTCAGATCGACCGCCAGCGACTTCAGGATCTTGGTGTCGTTCCAGGAGGACTGGGAGAGGAAGTAGACATTGTAGAGGCCGGTCGGCATGTTGTTCCAGATGATGGTGTTGCCGTTCTTCTTCACCCAGACGCCGGACGAAGGCCGTGTCGTGGATGCGGCACCATTGACGGCGTACCACGTGGCGAGAACCGGGTTCTGCACCCAGACGTAGGTCTGTTGTCTGCTGGCGTTCGTCACGGTCAGGGTGCGCAGGATCGGCGCCACGGTGGTGACGGGGCCGGCGGAAGCGTAGCCCGATTGGTTGCCGGCCAGGTCGACCGCCTTCACTCTGTACCGCCAGGAGCTGGACCAGCCCGCGGCGGTGTCGTCGTAGGTATTGCCCTCATACAAGCTCTGCAGAACCGTCCACGTGGATCCGTCGGGGCTGCGCTCCAGTACGTAGCCCGCCATACCTGACGTCGGGCTGCCCCCGTCGATGGAGATCGCCCAAGCCAGATGAACGGTCGGCTGCGCCGCATCCGCCTGCGCCGTGAGCGGTGCCGGGATGCTGGGAGCCACGATGTCCTGCGGAACGCCCGGCACCGCCGGGACGATGTCGGTGAAGAAGCTGAACAGCCCTTCCGCGTTGACCACACGCACCTTGTAGTGATACGTCGTTCCATTGGTCAGCCCGCTGTCAAGGTGAGACGTCGCCGGCATCGCCACATCAACAAGCTTCGTGAAAGTCACGCCGTCTGTGGACCGCCAGACCTCGAAGTAGTCGATGTCTGCTGTGGCGGGGACGATCCAGTTGAGGAGGACCGTCCCGTCTCCTGCCAGAGCCGTCAGGCTGGTGGGCGCCGGAGGCGCGTTGTTCGTGTACTGGAGGGCAATGCTCACCGGCATCCCCTGGGCACGCGAGCCGAAGCCGGCCACCGCCACGGCCTGAAGGATGTACACGCCGTTAGCGGCCGTCGAATTGTCCCAAGTGTACTGGTAGCGGCCCGGAGTGCCGCTGACCGGCGCCTTGATCTCGGCTGAATCGACCTTGGTGCCGTTCAGCGAGGTCACGGTGAAGATCACGTAGCCACGATCCGCCTCTGACGCGGCTTGGTTCATGCTCGCGATATCGTCTGGTGAGATGTAGGCATCGAGCACCACGGGTCCGGAGACGATGCTCGTGGTTCCGCTCGTCTCATCGAGGACGGAGTCGGGGCCCACATCGAAGCGGATGATCTGCGGCCCCGCGTACTGCTTCGAGACCATAGTGCTCAGCTGAATGGGCTTCACAGGCGACGGAGGAGCCACCCACGAGGCCGTGATCGTCACTTGCTTGTAGGACTCCTGTCCCGGCGTGGAGCCCACCGGCAACAGATCCACCCGGTACACGAGATTGAAGGTGCGCGTAGTGCCGCCGCCGGTCGTCCACGCAACGGTCGTGCCGAACTGACTGTTCGCGAACGTACTGCTCTGCAGGTTGGTCGTGGTGATCAAGTCGTAGTCGAGCCCACGGACCTTCTCAAGCTTGTCCTGCGCGAGTTGCAGCGTGACGTTGCGGAGCTGGGCGCCTGCCGTCGCCTTCTGGGCACCCACGAACATCGGGACCATTGCCGCGAACGCGATGCCCGCGATGATGATCGTGACCAAGAGCTCGATGAAGCTGAATCCGGCTTCCCTCTCATGGGCCTGCCAGAAGTGCCTATTCATTGCCCTGCCTCCGGATAGCGGGGATTCTCTATTCGCTGTATCGGCGAGTCGGGGCGAAACGTGAGCCTCTCACTCACGCAGACGTAGCCCGGCCGGGCACCGCTCTCTCTCGGTTAACGCTTCGCCCGGCCCGACCGCGACCCTGCGGCCCGCCTCTCACGAGCCTCGGGATCGAGATGGCTTCTCATTGTCGCACTCACACCACGGTGACGAAAGCACTGGCCCGTGCGTGCGCGAGAGCGGCAAGATGCGTAGTCCGCACGGGCAACGGGGCCACGGCGGGATCGAGACGGAGTGCCGCGCGGCTCTGACGACCGCCCCGGCGCCCCTGGGATCCTCACGGTTGTCTGTTCCGCAGGCACAGATGTGTGAGGACCCTGCCTTTCGGGGCTGTGCCTCGGTCTTCAGTGATTCAGTTCGGCGACAGCTCCTGCCGGGTACCTGGAGCGATCTGTGTGACCGGAGTAGTGGTGGTCACGTGGTCGTTGTTGAGCACGTCGGGGTCGTATGACGATGCCGGTGCTGCCCCCGAAGTCGACGTCGCCCCTGCTGAACAGCGAGCCGACGATGTCCGTATGGGCGCCGTTGCCGCCCGGCAGGTCGGAGCCGACGGCAGGTTCACCGGCGTGCCGGTGAACCTGCCGTCGGCTCCGTACTTCGAGTCCAGTCTGGCCGGTCAACGCCTGAGCGTCCCGGATCTCCCGCCGCATCCGCTCGACGGCGTCGCGAGCGGGCCCTGGGCGCCTCACTGCTCCTGACGCTGTGGAAGCACGCGTCGTTCTGCAAGGACGTCCAGCTGAGGCTGACCATGGTCGTGATGATGGTGGGGATGGTCATGCCGACGAGCAGCTCGACGAGCCCGAGGCCGTCCTGCTGTCTGAGGGATCGACCGGTCAATGCCCTGGGTCGCTCGTCACGTGGTTGTCGTAGCGAAGCTCTGTCACGGTGGCGCGCCCCTGACCGGCCTGCGCGAGCGTGTCCTCGCTCGCTTTCTCTGCCTGGCCGCCTCCATCTGCCTCAACCACCGGCTGGGGCGGCCGAGCCGGGCACTCGTCGACTCCTGCGCCTGAGGCTGTGGGCGTGGAGTCAATCGCTTGGGGTGCCCGGATCGAGGCGAATCGGGACGGGGCGTTCGTCTACGAGAGGTTCGGCCGGTCGCCGAAGGCGGCCCGGCCGATCCGGCTCCGGAGCTACTGCTGCTGCAGGCGCTGCAGGTCGTTCAGGGCCTGCTGCAGCGCCGTGACGCGGCTGCCGTACTCGGCGAAGTCGCCGGCCTTGAGCGCTTCCTGGGCGGCGTTGAACTCGCTGTTCGCGCGCGCGATGAGGTCGCGCGCCTCGGCGCTCAGACCGCCGCCCGCCTGGCCGCCGCCCGGGCTGGGGGTCTCGCCGGTGTCGGCGGGGGTGTCGCCCGAGGCACTGCCGGTGTCGAAGGTCTCGCCGAAGGCGGCCGCAAGCGCCTCGCCGAGCGTCGGCCGCATGGCCACCACCTGACGGGCGTTGGCGTCGCTGCCCTCGAACTCGGGTGCGCGGTAGAAGACGATCACGCGCTTGAGCTGGGGCAGCTGCGTCTGGTCGCTCTGCAGGTACAGCGGCTGGACGTAGAGGAGCGAATCCTCGATCGGGACGACGAGGAGGTTGCCGAGGATGACCTCTGAACCCTGCTGCCCCCAGAGGGTGCGCTGGGCGGAGATCTCCGGGTCCTGGTTGATCGTCGACTCGACCTGGTTGGGGCCGTAGACGGTCGTGCTGCGCGAGAACAGGATGTTCAGCTTGCTGCCGTACTGGGGCTCATCGCTGCGCGCGGCCAGCCAGCTGATCATGTTCTTCCTGCCGTTGGGCACGAAGGGGAGCATCTGCAGGAACTCCTCCTCATCCTCACCCGGCAGCTTCATGATCACGTAGTAGGAGTCCATGCGGCCACCCTCGGTGGTCGAGACGTTCTCCGGGATCGCCCACTGGTCGCCCTTGTTGTAGAGGATCTCCGGTCCGTCGACGTGGTAGGTCTGCCAGATCTCGGCCTGGACGTCGAAGAGGGCCTCGGGGTAGCGGACATGCTCGAGCAGCGTCTTGGGCACCTCACTGCGCGGCGTGAAGAGATCCGGGTAGATGCCGCGCCAAGCCGTGAGGAGCGGGTCTTCGTCGTCCCACACGTAGAACTTCATGGACCCGTTGTAGGCGTCGATCACGATCTTGACCGAGTTGCGCAGGTAGTTCAGATCCCCCTGCGGAGTCGCGTACGGGTAGCGGTCCGACGTGGTGTAGGCGTCCTGGATCCACCACAGACGGCCGTCGGCGATCACCATGTACGGGTCGGGGTCGAGCTCGAGGAAGGGCGCCGCCGTCTGCACCCGCTCGCGGATGTTGTTGCGGAAGATCAGTCGGCTGTCGCTCTTGAGCGCAGACGTCGTGAAGAACTTGATCGTCCCGTATTGGGCCGAGAAGGCCAGACGATTGAGGACCGGCGAGATAGGCACGCCGCCGGTGCCCGTGTAGCCGTCGGTGTAGACGTCGCCGTCGGCGGCGGGGTAGTCGAACTCCGCCTCGGTCGTGTTGACCAGCGTGTAGTCGGTGCCGCGCTCGCCGAAGTAGATGCGCGGCTGCTCGATCTCGAGCCCTTTGGCGCTCCGCGGGGGAACGTCCTGGACGAGGAAGTCCGGGGAGCCGTCGGCGGTGACCTGGTTCACGGCGCTCATCGCCACGCCGAAGCCGTGCGTGTAGGTGATGTGCTGGTTCACCCACGTCTGGGCCTGCTCGGGCAGGCCGTCGGTGTTCAGCTCGCGCGGCGAGAGCATCGTCTGGCGATAGACGCCGTTGACCGTGTAGCGGTCCACGTCGGCGTCGAGGAAGATGTAGTACGGGCGCAGTTCCTGGAGCTGGCGGTAGCTCGTGACCAGGGTCGCGGGATCCCACAGCCGGATGTTGCGCAGCGTCGCCTGGTTGTCGTCCAGCCGCGCCGGCGTGAGCGTGGCGCGCGGCGAGATCGCCTCCTGCTCGATGTCATGAAGCCCGTACGCCTTCTTCGTGGCGTCGAGGTTGTTGGCGATGTACTCGCGCTCCTTACTGAGCTGGTTCGGGTTGACGACCAGCGACTGGTACGCTGCCGGCACGATGCCGCGCAGAACGACGAGTGCGACGATCCAGACCACGATGACCAGCGGCCACCACTGATGCCGCCGGCGCATGTTCCAGATGAGGGCCGCCGCGAGGACGAAGGCGATGACCATCGTCACCCGCGTGAGCGGCAGCCGCACGACGACGTCGGTGTAGGCGGCGCCGTAGATAGCCCCGGCCGTCGAGTAGAGCAGGCTCCAGCCCTTGAAGAGCTGGCCGATGCCGACGACGATGAAGATCGCGGCGAGGATCGCCGAGAGGTGTGCGACGGCGCGACCGCCGAGCTTGACGTCGACCTGTGGGAGCTGCGGGGCGGCGGCGCGCTGGGCGCGGGCGAAGGGCGAGGTCGGCTCGGACTCGCCGGCGCCACCCGCGCCTCCCGAACCTGCGGCGCCTGCGGCGCCGGTCTGCTTGAAGTCGATGCCGCCCATGATCAGGTGCACGACGCCGGCGAGGATCAGCGACGCGACAAGCGCGGCCTGCGTGAAGTCGAGCACGCTCTGCCACGCCGGCACGGCGAACACGTAGAAGGAGAGATCGCGACCGAAGATGGCGTCCTTGTCGCCCCACTCGACCTGGTTGAAGTAGAGCAGGAAGGTCTGCCAGGAACCCGAGGCCGCCACGGCCGCCGCAAAGGCGACGACGGCGCTGACGGCCACGCCGCCGACGCCCACCCACTTGCGCACCGCCGGGCTGCGCGGCTCGAGCAGGGTGCCGTCTTCGTCGGCGCGGTAGCTCGGCGCCAGACGCCGCGCGATCTCGACGTTCGCCGCCACGACGAGGAAGAACACCACGAAGGCGGCCAGCCCCAGCAGGAGCTGCGCCCAGATGCCCGTCCAGAACACCGAGCGGAATCCGATCTCGCCGAACCACAGCCAGTCGACATAGTAACCGAGGACTCGCCCGCCGAAGGCGATCAGGACGATGAGTACGGCAACGACGACGCCGATGATCACGCGGCGCCGTGACGGACGGCCGGCTCGCTTGGGCGCGGGTTTGCGGGAGCGCATGGGGCGAACGTTGTCCATGGAGCAAGTATGTCAGATTTCCGGCGCGAAGAAACCGCAGGCGGTCGAATGAGGCGTTTCCGGGGCGGAGCGGGTCTCCCGCGCGCAGGAGCGTCAGTTGTGCGCGGCCTTGTCGGCGCGCAGCATCGCCGCGAAGCGCTGCACCATGCGGGGGTCGAGCTCGCGCGCGGCGCGGCTGCGGAGCTCGGCGACGCTGTCGCCGTTCTGCGCGGCGACCTCGAAGCGGCGACAGACGGCGAAGGCGCGGGCGACGAGGGGGATGGCGCTCCCGCGCCGCCCCTCCGGGTACCCCGCGCCGTCCCAGCGTTCGTTCCCGTACACGAGCGCGTTCACGGCGTTCCGGCGCACGTCGTTCGGCTTGGCATCGCCGTTCGTGCCGGTGCCGAGGATGACCTGCACCTCGTCCTGCACGGTCGCGCCGGTCTCGTGCACGGCGAGAGCGGTGACGAGCCCGGCGGTCTCCGCCTCGCTGAGCCCGATGAACGCGGCGAAGCGACGGCCGAGGCATGCGAGATCGCCCTCGAGCTCGGTCGCCACACCCTCGGTCGCGTCGTTGTAGAGGCAGACCCTGTTGCGGCCGTGCGTCTTCGCCCGGAGCAGCGCCGCGTCGGCGGCGCCGAGCACGCCATCGCTGTCGTCGGCCGACTCCGGGTACGCCGAGACGCCGATGGACATGGTGACGAGCAGGTCGGGGTGCCCCGGGTCGAGCGCGGCCACCGAGGCGCGCACGCGCTCGGCCAGGGTCTGCGCCTCATCGAGACCGGTCCGCGGCAGGATCATCGCGAACTCCTCGCCACCGTAGCGCGCCAGGTGGTCGGACTCGCGCGAGCAGCTGCGCAGAACGCCCGCGACCGCCCGCAACACGTCGTCGCCCTTCTGGTGGCCGATCGTGTCGTTCACCGCCTTGAAGTGGTCGAGGTCCATCATCAGAAGGCAGAACTGCTCCCCGTACCGGGCGGCGCGACTCACTTCGGCCTTCAGCGACTCGTGGAAGTGCCTGTAGTTGTAGATCCCGGTGAGCCCGTCGCTGATCGCCTGGCGCTCCATCTCTTCGTAGGTGCGCGCGTTGTGGATGGCGATGGCGGCCAGGTTGGCGCACAGCTTGGCGGGCTCGAGCTCCTCGTCCTTGAAGATGCGTCCGTCCATGCGGTCCAGGCACAGCACGCCGGTCACCTTGCCGCGTACCGACAGCGGCACGATGATGCTCGCCTGCGGCTCCTCTTCCACCGTCCCGGGGACCTGGACGATCCGCGGATCGTTCGCCATGTCGTTGACGAGCTGCGCCTCGTTGTGCCGCACGACCCAGCCGCTCACGCCGTCGTCGATCGAGATGCGGAAGCGCTCCATCTGCTCGGCGTTCGTGTCGCGCGAGTAGATGCACACCAGCTCCCGCGTCTCCTCGTCGAGAAGGCGGATGTCCATCGCGTCGTAGTCGACGAGGTCCTTGAGCATCGTCGTGACGCGGGCGAACACCTCCTGCTGGCCGAGTGAGCTGAGGAGCATCGTGCTCAGGCCCATGAGCTCGTGCTGCAGCGCGAGCTGGCTCTGGAGCCGCGCCGACGTCTCTTCGAGGGCGTCGTACTGCCGCGCGTTATGGATCGCGATGGCAGCCATGTTGGCGAAAAGACGGGCCGGCTCGAGCTCACGTTCGTCGAACGTGCGACCGCCGAGCCGGTCCATCGTCATCACGCCGATCACCTCGTCGCCGACGATCAGGGGCACGAGGATGCAGGCCTGCGGCTCGTCTTCCTGGGTGCCGGGGACGAACACGGCGCGCGGGTCGGCGTCCATGTCGTTGACGAGCTGGGCCTCCCGGTGCTGGACCACCCAGCCGCTGATGCCCTCATCCAGCGCCATCTCGAAGCCGAATATCTGCTGCTCATCGTGCTCGTCGCGCGCGTAGACGGCGACGAGCACCCCGCGCTCGAAGTCCACGAGACGGATGTCCATGGTGTCGTAGTCGACGATCTGCTTCAGCGTGTCGGCGATGTGCTCGAGCACCTCCGTCTGCTCGAGCGACGAGAGCAGCGCGCCGCTGGCGCTCAGCAGCTCGTGCCGCAGCGCCAGCTGCGCCTGCAGCTGCGTCGTTGCGTCCTCGAGCTGCTCGTACTGGCGGGCGTTCTCTATGGCCACCGCCGCGTGCGTAGCGAAGACTTCGAGCGACTTGACGAGCTCGAGGGTCGGCAACCTGCGGTCCGACGGGTCGTACAGGTCGAGAACGCCCATGATCTCATGGTTCTTGTCGAACAAGGGGACAAACAGGTCGTCTTCAGGACTCCATTCGCCCTCGGCGCGCGAGCCGAGGTCGAGCGCCGGAAGATAGTGGAGTTGCTCCTCCGTCCACACGTGCTGACGGCGGTCGATGAAGTATGACGAGCCTATCTGGTACTTCTCGAGAAAGAGCTCGTCCCAGATGCGCCGCGGCACGGGCCGCTCGAAGATCTGCCGGTCGTAGTCGGGGAACTCCCCGACTGTGGCGTGCGCGGCGAAGCTGCCGTCCGCATCCAGCAGGTAGACCGTGGCCTCGCGGAAGCCGAAGGTCTCTCTCAGAGCCGTGGCGATGACGTGAACGATGGCGTCGAGGGCGAGGCTGGACTGCATCTGGTTCGCAAGCCTGACGAGCCCGCGCAGCAACTCGAGCTCGCCGCGCTCGGTCTTGCGATTCTTGGTACGGAACGCCATCCCGCTCCCCCGCTCGACACGGCCGCGTCAAAGCGCGCCCCTTAGTGTATGCCCGCCAGGGTGCCCCCGACACGGCCGCCGCTCGCCATGCCTACAGCCCCCCTGTCGACACGGACGCGGGGTTGCTTGAGGGGTACAAATGTCCATGTGGAGGAGGCGAAGCGGCCGAAAGAGCCGCCTCGCCCCGCGGTGAGAGCCGGGCGGGCCGCCGGAGGCGCGCCCGCCCGGATCCTCCGCCTCAGCCCGCGTATTCGCCCAGCTTGAGGATCTTCCGCGCCTCGTCGGGGCTCGCCGGCTCGCGCCCCCACTCGCGCGAGATCCGCGCGACGCGGCCGACGAGCTCGGCGTTCTCCTTGGCGAGGACTCCCTTGTGGTAGAAGACGTTGTCCTCAAAGCCGAGGCGCACGTTGCCGCCCAGCGCGAGCGCCGTCATTGCGACCGGCATGTGCCAGCGGCCGATGCCGGTGCACGTCCAGGTGCTGCCCTCGGGAACCCTGTCCACGAGAAAGACGAGGTTGCGCGGCTCGCCGCTCATGCTGCCGGGCACGCCGAGCACGAAGTCCCAGTGCATGAGAGGGCCGGCCGGACCGTGGCTCTTCACCAGCTTGAGCGCGTTGTCGATCTGCCCGGCCTCGAAGATCTCGAACTCGGGCCGCACACGCTTCTTCTGCATGCGCGTGTAGAACTCCGTCATCAGCGCCGTGTCGTTGAAGAACACGTCGTCGCCGAAGTTGGCGGTGCCGGTCGTGAGTGACGCCATCTCCGGGCCGAGCTCGAGCGGCTGCAGCCGCTCGTCGGCGGTCATGCCCATGGCGCCGCCGGTGCTCGTCTGGATGATGATGTCCGTGCGCTCGCGGATCGCCTCGATCGCGGCCGCGAAGACCTCCTTGGCCTGCGTCGGGTTGGCCTCGGCGTCGCGTACGTGCAGGTGGTACATCGCGGCGCCGGCCTCACGGCAGCGCGCCGCGTCGGCGCCTATCTCCGCAGCCGTGACCGGCAGTCCCGGCTGCGCCTCCTTCGTCGTCTCAGCGCCGACACCGGCGACGGTGATGATGAGCTTGTCCATCCGGCCTCCTCGATCCGTCGCGGGCGGCTACTTGCCGACAGGGTACTCCTGGGCCACGTAGGCAAGACTCTCCTCGACCACCTCGAGCGCGCGGTCGAGGTCCTGCTCGGTATGGCGGTAGCAGATGTACCAGTGGTGGTACGGCTGCACGAAGAGCCCGCGGCGGATGCACTGCGTGTAGAACTCCGTCCGCCGCTCCTTGTAGCGGTCGTCCGCGTGATCGAATGTGAGGAACGGCATCGGCGGGATGCCGCTCCTGGTCACCGGCACACCGGAGGCGTCGACGATCTCGCCGAGTCGCGCGAGGAACTTCGTCCCGCGCTCCCAGATCGCGTCCGGCACCTTCTCGCGCTCGAGGATGTCCAGGCACTTCATACTGGCCGCCATCTCAAGGCTGTTGGGGAAGTACGTGGAACTGAGGAAGGCGTCCTTCTCGTAGACGCTCATGACCTCGCGCTTGCCGACGAGCGCAGCGATGGCGTAGCCGTTGGCCATCGCCTTGCCGACCGTCGTGAGGTCCGGCACCACGCCGTAGCGCTCGCTGGCGCCGCCCATGGCGACGCGGAATCCCGTGCGGACCTCGTCGAAGGTCACGACCGTGCCGTTCTCGTGGCAGAGGTCGACGACCGCCTGCAGATAGCCGTCCGGCGGCGGGATGATCGGCTTGGCCATGGGATGGCCGACCGGGGTGATGACCACGCCGCCGATCTCGTCCGGGTTCTCGGCGAAGACACGCTCGAGGTGGGCGATGTCGCCGTACTCGAACTCGACCGTGAGGTCGGTCACGGCCTTGGGCACGCCGCCGTGATGCTCCACGCACCAGTCCCCCCAGCCGTGGTAGCCGCAGCGGGCGATCTTGTCGCGGCCGGTGTAGGCGCGCATCGCGCGGACGGCCGCGTTGGTCGCGTCCGAGCCGGTCTTGACGAGGATCGTTTGCTCGCCGCACGGCATGATGTCGGCAAGCCGCTGCTCGAGCTCGTTCTGCAGCGGCTGCACAAGGCTGAAGCAGAAGCCCTTGTCCATCTGCGCCTTTGCGGCGTCGTTGATCTCGTCCTCGACGTAGCCGAGGATGATCGGCCCGTAAGCGCAAAGCATGTCGATGTACTCGTTGCCGTCGACATCGATGATGTGGCCGCCGTGGCCATGAGTGAGGAACACGGGGTACTCGCCGACCACGAAGTTGTAGGCCCGGCGGATGCCGCCGACGCCGCCGGGAGTGAGGCGCTGAGCATCCTCGAGCATGCTCATGGACTTGGTGAGATCGAGCTTGGGAGCGCTCTGAACGGGTTTGGTCATCGGAGCTCCTTTCGGCCAGATGAGGCGAGGAGGGCGGCGGTCCGGGATCGCCCCCCCTGAGGATTCACAGTAGGCGGATGCCGCGTCCCGGTCTCAACCCGGGTCCGGCCAGAGTCGGCTGTAGATGAGGAGGATGGTCATGCCGGGCTCCCTCCAGAGCCGGGCGGGCTCGCCAAGACGGTCGTCTCGAGCCCGCGAGCCGGCGACGGCACACGCCCCCGGCCGCGTCAAGAGCGTATCGGATACGCCGCGTCTTGGCACCCCGCGCGCGTGCACGCGGAGGAAGAGTTGCGCCCGGCGGCTCGCCACGATGTCCAGTCCGGACTCCCTGACGCCGCCGGCCTCCCGATGCCGCGCCGGTGGCGACTCACCGAGAGGCCCCCGCCTCGCCCACCACTTCCTCCGGTGATCCGGCAAGACCCTCCTCGGTGGCGCCGAACAGCACCACCAGCACGGCGCCGCCGAGGATCAGGGCGCCACCCAGCAACGTCCAGAACACCGGCTTCTCGGCCAGGAGGACGAGCGCGAAGACCGGTGCACTCGCCGGCTCGAGGAGCCCGACGATGGAGGTGTGTTGCACCGGGATGTACCGCATGCCGTGCAGGAAGACGGTGCCGCCCAGAGCGGTGCTGAAGACGGCCAGCGCCAGCACCGCCCAGAAGTCCGTCAGCGCGAACGCGAAGCCGACTCCGGCCCACTGGATCAGACCGACCGGCAGCATGACGGCAGCCACGATCACACCGTTCGAGATGAGCATGGTGCTGCCGTCGACGTCCGCGCTGAGCGTCTTGGCGATCAGGAAGAAGACCGCGAGGAGCAGCCCGGAAGCCAGGCCCAGCGCCACCCCGAGGGTCGACACGCGCAACGAGGGGTCCATGAGCCCGGGAGCCACCATGACGACGATGCCCGACACGGCAAGCACCAGCGCGACGGCGACGACCGACTCGGTGCGCTGCCTGAGCAGGCGCGGTGCGACCAGCGCGATGTAGATGGGCGACATGTACGAGAGGAACACCGCCAGCGCCACGTCGAGATGGCGCAGCGCAAGCATGAACGTGTAGAGCTGCAGGGCGTCGACGAGACCGAGCGCGAGCAGGCGACGCGACACGCCGGGGCGGCGCGACTGCCGCACCCACCGCCTCGCCCCGCCGAGAAGCGCGACCATGACGGCGGCCAGCGCCATGCGCATGCAGAGCACCGTGCTGGCCGGGAGGTCGGTCATGCCGACCCACGCCCCCGTGGCGCCGAACATGACGGCCGAGCCGCCGACCATGGCGTAGCCCCTGAGGCGCTGCGAGTGTCCACTCACGGCGCCGGCTCCAAGGACGTCACGCCCTCCTCCTCGTGCTCGCCGAGCAGCACCACCAGCAGGCCGGCGACCACGATCAGGGCCCCGCCGAGCACCGTCCACACGGAGATGCCCTGGCCGAGCAGAAGCAGCGCGTACAGCGGCGCGGAGACCGGCTCGAGGTAGCCGAGGATGGAACTGTGCTGCACCTTGATCATCCCCACCCCGTAGGTCCACATGAGGTAGGCGAGCGCCGTGCAGAGCACGCCGAGGACGAGCCCGGAGACGAGGTCGCGCGTGGTCAGGTGGTAGCCGGCGCCGACCGTCTGCCAGAGCGCCAGCGGCAGCAAGATGAGGGCGTCGAGCCAAGCCTCGGTGAAGACGATCGTCACGGCCGAGACGCGCTTGGTCAGGTCCTTGACCACGAGCTGGAACGCCGCGTAGCCGAGGCCTGCGAGCAGACCCGCCGTCACCCCCCACGGCGAGAGTTTGACGCCCTCGCCGAGCAGCGACGGCGCCAGGATCACGGCGAGCCCGGCGAGGGCGACCGCGAGCGCCGGGTACACGATGGCCTCGGTCCGGACGCGGAAGATGCGCGGCGCGATGAGCGCCACCCAGACCGGCGCGAGGAACTGCAGGAACATGCCGATCGCGACGCTCGTGCCGCGTATGGCGACGAAGAAGAGCAGGAGCGTCAAGGCGTCGACGGCCGCCATCAGGAGGAGGCGCGGCCAGACGGAGCGCCGGGCCGCTCCCGCCAGCGGCCGGCGGCGCGCGAAGACCACGCCGAGTACGAGCCCCGCCGTCGCGAAGCGGAGCACGAGCAGCGCGCTCTCCGGCGCCGTCGCCCACTCCACGAGCGCACCGATAAGGCCCATGATGAGGAACGACCCGGCGACCAGGAGGTAGCCGCGAGTGGCGCGGCTCATGGAGCGGCCTCAAGCGAGAGGGCAGCCGCCATCACAGCGGGCCCGGCTCGGCGGCCGCGGCGACCGAGGCTTCGCCCTCGCCTCGGCCGAACACGACGACGAGGAGCCCGGCGCCGAGGATCATCGCTCCGCCGACCCACGTCCAGAGCCCGGGCAGCTGCCCGACGAGGAACACCGCGTACAGAGGCCCGGCCACTGGCTCGACGTAGCCGAGGATCGTGACGTGCTCCACGCGGACGCGGCGCGTGCCCTCGATCCAGAGAGTGTACGGGATCGCCGTGCAGAGGACGCCCATGATGATGGCGGCCACCCAGGCGCGCTGGTCGAGCTGATATCCGGTGCTCGTGAACTGCCAGATCGCGAGCGGGAGCACCAGGAGGGTGTCGCCGGCGGCCTCGGCCGTCGAGATCGTCGACGGCGCGACGATCTTCGTCAGCCCCTTCACCGAGACCGCATAGGTCGCATAGCCGAAGCCGGTGAACAGCGCCGCGAGCAGGCCGGCGACCGAGAGCTCGATGCCCTCGCCGAGCAGGTCGGGGAGGAGGATGACCGCAAGGCCGGCCAGGGCAAGGCCGAGCGCCGGCCACACGACAGGCTCGCGCGGCGACTTGAAGATCCGAGGCGCCGCGAGCGCTACCCAGACCGGCATGAGGAAGAGGAGGAACATGGCGATGGCGACGCTGGTGTGGCGCACGGCGTAGAAGAAGAGCAGCAGCGTGACCGACGACATCGCCACCATGAGGACGAGACGCCAGGCGGCGCCCGGGCGGCGCCAGTCGGCGATCATCGGGCGCCGCAGGAACACGGCGCCGAGGGCGAGCGCCGCGAACGCCATGCGCAGGCAGAGGATGATCGCCTCGGGCGCGTCCGCCCAGGCGACCAACGGGGCGCTGCCGGCCATGCCCAGGTACGAGATCAGGACGATGACGTACCCGAGAGGGTCGCGACGCCGACGTCCGGTCACGACCTGGCCCCGGGTAGCCGGCGGCGCGGCGGCGGCGCTCTGCCGGCCGCCGCTCACAGCGGCGCCTCAAGCTCCGCGTCGCCGGCGCCGAACACGACGACCAGCGCGCCGGCAAACAGGATCAGCGCCCCGCCGACGACCGTCCACGGGCCGATGCCCTGTCCGAGGAAGACGAGTGCGTAGACCGGCGCGGCGACCGGCGTGAGCAGTCCGAGGATCGAGCTGTGCTGCACGCGGATCCGCGCCACGCCTTCCATCCACATCGTGTAACCAAGCGCCGTGGCCACCAGGCCCATGACCACGGCGGCGACCCAATCTCGCGCGGTGAGGCCCTGTCCCCAGCCGGCAAGCTGCCAGAGGGCGAGCGGCAGGATGAACAGGGCGTCGAGCGCGCACTCAGCAGTGACCATCGTGATGCTCGAGACCTCGCGCGTCAGCCCCTTGACGATCATCTGGAAGAAGGCGAAAGCCCACCCCGCCGCGAGCCCTGCCGCGAGCCCGAGCACGGAGAGACCCACCGCGTCGCCGGTGAACGTGGGCCAGAGGATGATGGCCATGCCGCCCACGGCGATCGCCAGCGCCACGTAGACGATGCGCTCGGTCGACGCGTGCAGAAAGCGGGGGGCGATGAACGCCACCCACACCGGCTGCAGGAAGAGGAAGAAGGTGGCGATGGCCACGCCGATGGTACGCACGGCGAAGAAGTAGGCGATCATCGTGAACGCGTCGAGAGCGCCCATGAGGAGGAGCCGCTGCCACCGGCCGGGCCGCAGCATGCCCCGGAGTGGCCGGCGGCGGGAGAAGACGAGTAGAAGCAGGACCGCCGCGAGCGCGAAGCGGATGACGAGGAGGATGCTCTCGGGGGCGTCGGCCCAGGTGACCAGCGTCGCGCTGATACCGAAGAGCAGATACGCGCCGACGACGAGGCCGTAGCCGAGCGGGTCGCGGCGCTGGGCCGCGCCGGGTGAAGCGGCTCCGCCTCGAGCCTGAGAGCCGCCGGTCCGCCGGTCGCCGCTCATCCGAGCGGCTCCAGCTCGGGCTCTCCACGAGCGTACAGCACCACGAGGATGCCCGCGGCGACGATCAGCGCCCCGCCGGCGATCGTCCATCCGCTCGGCACCTGGCCGAGAAAGGCGAGCGCGTACAGCGGAGCGCTCACCGGCTCGATGTACGCCATGATGCTGGCGTGCTGCACGCGGATGTAGTGCAGGCCGTCCATGAAGAGACTGAAGCTGAAGGCGGTCGTTACGAGCCCGAGAAGCGCCGCCATGAGGAGGTCCACCCCCGTGTACTCGTACTGCGCCGCGCTCACGGCGAGGAGGCCGGGAACGAGCATCACGGCGGCGGTGAAGGCGCTCTGCGTGAACACCACCGCCGTGCTGCGCACGTTCAGGCCGCGCAGACTCTTGGCGAAGAGCAGGTAGACGGCGTAGGCGGCTCCCGACAGCCAGCCGAAGAAGAGGCCCTTGGCCGAGAGCTCGACGCCCTCCAGCACGAGGCCCGGCACGAGGATGAGGGCCATGCCGGCCAGACCGATCGCGAGCGCGACGAAGACCACGCGCTCCGTCCGTTCCTTGAGGATCAGCGGCGCGACGAACGCCAGGTACACCGGCGCCAGGTAGCTCAGGAAGATCGCGACGGCGACGCCCGTGTAGCGGATGGCGAGGAAGTAGGAGATGAGGTTCAGCGACAGCGCGATGCTGATGCCGAGCACGCGAAGGGGCGCGCCCGGCGTGCGCAGATCACGCCAGCTGCCGCCGGCGAGGACGACGACGCCGAGGACGGCGGCGGCGATGACCATGCGCAGGCAGAGGAGCATCGTGGCCGGCATGTCGGCGTAGGTGACCATGACGCCGATGGACCCGTTCGCCAGGCTGGCGAGACCGACCTCGACGTAGCCCCGGAGGCGCTCGGTAGGCTGGGCGCCCGGGGCGACGACACCGGCGGCGGGCGCTGGGCCCCCGCCGCTCATGTGATGGGCTCGATCAGCGGCTCGGCCGCACCCTTGCCGAAGACGATGACGAGGATCCCGGCAATAACGATCAGCGCTCCACCGGCGAACGTCGTCCACGGCGGGCTCTCACCGATGAGCAGGAACGCCCACAGCGGCGACGTCACCGGCTCAATGTACCCCAGGATGCCGGCGTGCTCGACGCGAACGTAGCGGATGCCGTCGGTGAAGAGGCTGAAGCACAGGGCCGTGTAGATCAGCCCGCTGACGATCACGATCCACGTGTCCGTCCACGTGAGCTGGTAACCCGTGGTGATCGTCTGCCACACCGCCAGCGGCGTCAGCAGGATGACGCTGCCGAGGCAGAAGGACAGCGCGAAGGTGGAGCCCCGCACCTCCGTGCCCATGCTCTTGATGAGCATCATCGCGGTCGCGAACATGAGCCCGGCGAGAAGACCGAACACGACGCCGGGGATGCTCGTACGGCCCTCTCCGAGCGCCAGCCCCGGCAGCACCAGGAGGGCCATACCGCCCACGGCCACCCCGACGGCGACCATGTCGACGGTCTGGCGCCGCGTGCGCAGCACCCACGGCGCCAGCAGCGCGACGAACACCGGCGCCGTGTACTCGAGCGAGACGGCCACGGTCACGTTGGCCATGCGGATGGATGTGAAGTAGAAGATGAGCTCGAGAGCAACCACGAAGCCCACGAGCACCATGCGGCGGAAGTGACCCGAGCGGCGCACCTCGTCGATACCGCCGGTCTTGAGAAACAGCGCTCCGAGGACGACGCCGGCCAGCGCCATGCGCAGCACGACCAGCAGGCTGGACGGCATCGTCGCAATCTGGATCAGCGTCGCGGATGTGCCCAGGATCAGCGATGCGACGGCGATCTCTGTGTAGCCGCGGACCCGGCGATCAGGCGCGGGGCCCGCGCCGCCCGCGCCGGGTCCGCCGTGAGGTCCACTGAGGGGTGCGCCCGCGGCGCCCCCCTCGCCGGGTTCGCTGCGCCGGTCAGTCGCCGGCGAAGCCGAGGCGGCCGGCGAAGACATCCAGGAAACGCTTGTCGGTGGCCAGGTCGAGGAACTCGATGCGCTCCCGGAGGCGCGCCATCCGCTTCCTCGCGCGCACGTCGATGAGAGCCATCTGGGCGCCCACGCCGGCGGCGTTGCCGACGAACCCGACGCGCTTCGTCGGGACCGGCGGGAAGAGGCCGAGATACTGGGCGGCGCCGAGGTCGAGGTAGTTGCCGAACGCGCCGGCGATGTAGACGCGATCAAGCTCCTCGATCGGCACGTTCAGGGTCTCGAGCAGCAGTTCCCAGCCACTGTGGATGGCGCCCTTTGCGAGCTGAAGGCTGCGCACATCGTGCTGGGTGAAGACGATGTCGCCGTGCCGCCCCTCCGCGAGCAGGTACTCAAGACCCTCTTCGCCTCTGCGCACGCGCGGGTGCTCCTGCATGCGCCCGCTCTTGTCGACGACGCCGGCGTGGACGAGACCCGCGAGCAGGTCGACCACCCCCGAACCGCAGATCCCGATGGGATCGGCGGCAGCGATCGTCTGGATGTCGGTCGGCTCGCCCTTGCGGGTGATTTTGACGCGCTCGATGGCGCCGGCCACGGCCTTCATCCCGTTGCGGATCTGGTAGCCCTCGAAGGCGGGGCCGGAGGCGCAGCTCGTCACCGTCACGCGGCCGTCGTGGGCGAGGGCGATCTCGGTGTTGGTGCCGATGTCGATCGCCATCGAGGGCCGCTTCTTGCCGGCGAGTCGCGTGGCGGCGATCACCGCCAGGGCATCCGAGCCGACAAAACCGGCGATCGGCGGCGGGAAGTGGACGCCGCCGCCCGGGTTGATGTTGATGCCGAGCTCACTCGCGCGCAGCGTGAGCGGCTCGGCCGCCGCCGGCGCGAACGGCGCCTGACCCAGCCCGACGGGCGAAAGACCGAGCGCGAGATGGTGCATCGCAGTGTTGCCGACCACCGTCATGTCGTAGACGTCCCTGGGGTCGATGTCCTGGCGCTCGTACAGCGCCGCGAGGTCCACGTTGATCCCTTCGCGGACCGCGTGAGCCAGGGACGCGCTCTTGTCGCACTGCCCGGCCTGGGCGATCCGGCTGATCACGTCCTCGCCGTACCGCATCTGCGGGTTCTCGATGGCCTCCTGGTCGATGAGAACGCCGCTGCGAAGGTCGAAGAGATAGGCGATGACCTTGGAGGTGCCGATATCGACGGCCACCCCGTAGAGATCCTGTTCGGTGGCGCCGGCGCGCACGTCGAGGACGCGTTTGCCGTAGAGCGTCGCGGTGACCTTCCACCTGCCCTCACGCAAGGTCGACGGCAGGCACTCGAGCACCGAGAGCGGGACCTCGACACCGCCGAGAGCCTCGTCGAAGCGCTCCAGGTCGGAGCGCTTGTCCTCGAGCGTCGGCGGCTCAAGCTCCAGGGTCTCGGTCACGACCGCGGGGTGCGCGGCTCCGTGATGGATCTTGGACGTCGTCAGGATCCGTCGTTGCCCGGCCGTGCCCCGCACCTCGATGCTGACGCGCGCCGAGCGGGGGTACGCCTGGCAAGCCAGGCGCCAGCCCTCGGCGCGCAGCTTCTCGGGTATGCGCTTGAGCTCGCGCTCTGTCGGCTCCGTGAGCTCGCCCGAGCCGAGCCGCACCAGGCACTTCCCGCAGGTGCCGCGCCCCGCGCAGTCGGTGGGGATGTCGATGGACGCGCGCACGAGACAGTCGAGGAGGTTCTCCTCCTCGCTCACTTCCAGAGTCAGCCCGATGGGCTCGACGAATACCTTTGGCACGTTCTCTCCTTAGGACTCAGGGCGGATGACGAGAGTTCGTCGAGCAGCCCGGCCGGCCGGCCCGACGCGCCGCCGGCTCACGCCGCGACGCGATACCTTCCGGTCGTACCCCGGTCCGTCCTCCCTCAGACCCCGGTCGGCCCGAAGATGTCGGCCATACGGTTCTTGCGGTCGACGACCTTCTGCATCCGGGCATCCCACACCTCGTTCAGCGTGGGGCCGTGGCCCTCGTCGAACATGCCGGCCACGCCGAGGCGCGTTCGCTCATCCTCGCAGTCCGGGCAGTGACACTGGCCTTCGACGTAGTCGTCGGGTTCCGTGTACTTGCTGATCACACCCTCGTAGTTGCGCAGGATGATCTGGCCGGGCGCCTGGCTGATCACGTAGTTGGGGTACACCGGCGTCTTCCCGCCACCGCCGATGGCGTCGATGATGTAGGTCGGCACGCCGAAACCCGTGGTGTGGCCGCGTAGACTCTCGTAGATCTCGATGCCCTTAGCCACGCTGGTACGGAAGTGGGCCGTGCCTTCGGCGAGGTCGCACTGGTAGTAGTAGTACGGCTTGACGCGGTACTCGAGCAGCCTGTGCGAGAGCTTCTTCATCACCTTGGCGCAGTCGTTGATGCCGCGCATGAGGACGGTCTGGTTGCCCATCGGGATGCCGGCGTCGTTCAGCCGGTCGCAGGCGAGCTTGCTCTCGGGCGTGAATTCCTTCGGGTGGTTGAAGTGGGTGTTGAAGTACAGGGGGTGATACTTGCTCAGCATGGCGACGAGCTCCGGCGTGACGCGCTGCGGGCAGACGACGGGCATGCGCGAGCCGATGCGGATGATCTCGACGTGGTCGATCGCGCGCACGCGCCGGATGATGTCCTCCAGCTTGTCGTCCGACAGCGTGAGCGGGTCACCGCCGCTGATGAGCACGTCGCGGACCTCGGTGGCGCGCTCGATGTACTTGATCGCGTTGTCGATCTCCGTCTTGGCGACGATATCCTCGGAGCCACCCACCAGACGCCTGCGCGTACAGTGCCGGCAGTACATGCTGCACATGTCCGTGACCAGGAAGAGCACACGGTCCGGGTAGCGGTGCGTGATGCGCGGCGTCGGTGAGTCGAAGTCCTCGGAGATGGCATCCTTGACGTCCTCCGTACGGATGACAAGCTCAGCGGTCGTCGCCACGCCCTGCATGCGCACCGGACAGGTCGGGTCGTCCGGATCCATGAGGGAAGCGTAGTACGGGGTCACGCTGACGCGGAACTTGCCCATGCAGGCGTCGAGGTCGGCGCGCTGCTTGTCGTCGAGATCGAGCACCTGCGCGAAGTCGTCGGTGGTGTTCAGCCGGTTGCGGAGCTGCCAGCGGTAGTCGCTCCAGTCGGCGTCGCTCACATCTCGGAAGAGCGGTATGTCCTTGCGGTCTCTGATCACTGTCCGTCTCCTTCTCGCGGGGCCCCTGCGTCCCACGGTCCCTGGTCCTGGTGGTAGCGGCGGGCCGTAGACCCGCCGCGCAAGCGGTGTGATGCCGGGTCTCTAGAGCCCGGCTTCGGCGGCGATACGCTCGAGCATGCCGCTGACCTCGTCGCCGAGCGGCACGACCTCGTGCCCGGCGAGCAGCCCATCCACGATGCCGGTGGCCTTTTCGTAGGCGCCTTCCTTACCGGAGGCGATCCACGCATCCCACATGCTACGGTCGAGCAGGCGCGGTCGCCAGACGTCCTTCATGTGCCTGCGTGTGTGGCGCTGGCCGAGGTAGTTGCCCCCGATGCCCACCTGCTTGATCGTATCCAACGCGATGCTCTCATCTTGGACGTCGATGCCGAGGGAGATCCTCGCGTTCCAGCTGAAGACCTCCGCGTCCATGGCCAGTTGCTGCGGACTGAAGGCGGTGCCGGCGCTGAGGGTGCCGGCGCCGGCGGTGACGGCGACCCCCGCGGCGGTCGTGCAGAACGAGGCGAAGGCATCCTGCGTGGACGCCTGCCAGTCGGGCTCGTGACTGGCCGTGCGCATGCCGGCGGCGACGAGCGGGAGACCGACGTGGGCGGCCAGCTGGGCCGCCCCGAGCTGGAACAGCGCCGCCACCGGACCGGCCGCGGGCAGGCCGAAGGCTGCCGGATCGGCAGGATACAGGAACCGCGCGCCGGGAGCCGCCGCCTGCACCGCCGCGCAGCCGGCCAGCGCGCCGGCGTGGTGCCGCACAAGAGCGGCGGCGAGACCCGACGGCGCACCCGCCGCCGAGACGGGCGTGCCTGCCGTTGCGGGCACTGAGGGCGCCCGCGCGGCGACGGCCGGCGGCACGATCAGCGCCACCGGCAGGCCGGCGTGCGCGAAGACGAGCGCCGCATCCAGACCATCGGCGACGGCGCAGAGCGACAGAGGCGGGCGGCGGCGGCGCTCGGCCTCGGAGCCGGCGACCGCAGCGGCCATGGCGAGAGCCGCCTCCGCCTGACCGGCGGTAGTCAGCGTCCCGCACAGCACGTGCTTGCTCGTGCCGGCGAAGCAGCGTGCCAGCTCCCCGAGCGGCGTCTCGCCGACAGCGCGCACGGGCGGACCGGCGACGACGGCGACCTCGGGCAGTGCGTCGGCCAGGCGGCAGGCGACGTCGAGGTCGGCGGCAGTGGCCTGTACCGGATCGCCACCGACGAGGGGCCGCACGCGGGCGGGGACGCCGCCCGGTCCGGCCGTGGCGACACCGGCCGCCAGCCAGACGCGGCCGTCGCCGACGGTCAGGTCGTGCTCGGGGACGCGGCCGGCCAGGACAAAGCTGCTCGGCGCCGACACAGCCGCGGCCTCAGCTGCGGCGGCCTCGGCGCCGAGAAGCTCGAGCGCGGCCGCGTGAAGGCGCACCACGTCGTCGTCACCGAGCACACGCAGCGCGAGCCGCGCCGGTGACGTCATGATCGGGTGCGGCGCCACCGCTCCGCCCGCCATGGTCGGATCGCTCACGAGCCGCTCCCTTCCGCCTCGGCGAGCACGGCGCTCAGCCGCTCGCGAACCGATTCCTC
Source organism: uncultured Actinomycetes bacterium (assembly GCA_963709345.1). Taxonomy (GTDB): domain Bacteria; phylum Actinomycetota; class Thermoleophilia; order UBA2241; family UBA2241; genus CAIXSE01. The sequence goes on along the minus strand of CAVPVX010000009.1, from coordinate 3,153 downwards.
CAGGGCGAACGCGCGCGGCTCAGCCCGCAGAGCCTCGGTCGTGGCGAAGACGCGCTCCCTGAGCGTGGTCGCGCCGGCTGCCGCCCACCGGTCGTGCGCAGCCCTGTCGAGCAACGCCGGAGCCCACGCGTCGCGGTGGTGGATCCGTGTGTAGCCCCGTCCCAGGTGACTGCCGCCGGGGCCGACCGCGTCGATCTCGTTCAGCGCCAGCGCTTCGTCGTCGACGCCGACCTCGACGAGCAGGGCGCGAGCGTAGCCGACCAGCTCGTCGCCGAGCACGATCGTCTCGTAGCTGCTCTGCAGCCCGCTCTCGAGATACCCGACGTCGTGCAGCAGCGTGGCGCGGCTGAGGGCGCCAAGCACCGCGGTGATGCCGGCTTCGGCGGCCCACTGCTCGTCGAACGACTTGGCGTCGGACACGGCCGCGTACGCGAAGCTCGGCAGGCCGTAGAACCTGGCGAGGTCGGTCGCCGCAGCGTTGCCGAGGAAGTGCTCGGGAGCGCCGTAGACGTCCACGGCGGTACGCATGTCGAAGGCGCCGCAGCCGACGCCGTACACGAACGGTGCGCCGGCCTTCACCAGCTGATGAACCACGAGCCCGCTCAGCGTCTCCGCGTTGCCGACCACGATGGTCGCGGTCAGAGATGCGGGCGCCGTGGTGCCCGCCGCCGGGGCCGGCGCGTAGATGAGGGGGATCTCCAGTTCGGCACAGCCGCGGACCTTGTCGAGGGCGTCCTCGCTGTGCACCAGCGGCGGGTTGGGCATCGCGTAGCAGCCGAAGCTGCGTGCTTCGCCGCACACGGCCGCCATGTCACGCATGCGGCGCAGGGAGACCGCGTCGTGCGCCGTGGTCAGCAACGGTTTGCGCGTGCCGGCCAGCATCGCCGCGAACTGCGCCAGATCGCCGACCGCGGCGGGCACGTCGCCCGGGAGCCCCATGCTCATGACGAAGTCGAGGTTGGGCAGCTTCTCGGCCAGGGCCGCCATGCCCTCGACATCGACGGTCGTGCTCTGCCGGCGCTCCCCGGAGTCGGGGTCGGTGACGTAGACGCAGTCCGACCCCGTGCCGAAATAGCTGTTGCCGTCCCTGAGGTCGAGGCCGCCGAACTCTCCGCGACGGGCGTGGCCGCCGCCCCCCGCGGAGGCGCCGCGTTCCTGGATCGTGAAGCGTCGTGGCGCGCTCTGCAGGGCGGCATCGACCATCGCGGCCGGGATGCGGGCGCGCGTGCCTTCGAGGCGCGCGCCCGCCTCCGCCAGCAGCTCGCGAGCGCCGGGGTGGCGCACCTCGACGCCGGTCTCTTCCAGCAGCGCGAGCGTCGCCTCGTGGACGCGCCAGCAGGCGGCATCGTCCCACACGATGAGGCGGGCGGCGGGCATCAGCGGCTACCGATGGCGGGCATCAGGAGACCACCAACTCCTTGTCGGCGCGATCGACGATCGCGCGCAGCTCTCTGATCACATCGTCCGGCAGCGGTTCGGGCCGGTAGTTCGCAAGGATGTCGGCGGCGATCTCCGTCGCCTTCTCCAGGGCGCCATTCTTGCCCTCACGCAGCCAAGTGTCGTACGGGGTACGATCCCAGACGCTCGGGCGCCAGATCTCCTTCATGTGCCGGCGCGTGTGCTTCTCGGAGAGGTAGGTACCGTTCGGTCCCACCTTCTTGATCACGTCGAGCGCCAGCGTCTCGTCGTCCACGACGATCCCGTCGGCGACCTTCTGGATGATCCCGTAGATCTCGGTCTCCATGACCATGTGCGGGTAGCTGAGGATCTTGGAGCCGTTCAGCAGCCCGGCGCCGTTCATCATGTCGGCGTTGGTCATCACGCCGGCGAAGGTGCTGAGAGAGTCGTCGATGGCGGCCTGCCAGTCGGGCTCCTTGGCCCCGGTGGCCATGGTGCCCACAGCCATCGGCACGCCGTAGAAGTGGGCGAGCTGGGTGGACGCGCCGGCGAGCAGGTAGTCCTCCGGCGAGCCGCCGGTGTACCCGCCGGTCTTGAGGTCGATGACGCTGGGAGCGCCGGCGAAGAAGGCGGGCACGCCGGGGAACGCCAGCTCAAGCAGCACGACGCCGCTGAGCGCCTCGGCGTTCTGGACGACGAGGTTGCCCGCCAGCGTCGCCGGGCCGGTGCCGGCCGCGAGAGGCATGGGCATGAAGCCGCTGGCCAGCCCGTGCTCGGCGGCCACCAGGTTGGCCTCGAGGTTGGGGCCGTCGTGGCCGAGCGGGTCGACGGCGCACTGCATGAAGCTGAGGATCGGCCGCTCGCGCAGCTTGTCGGTACCGCCGACGATGGCGGCCGCCATCTCGACGAGGTAGCGCGCGGGCTTCTCGCCGACGGTCGTCACCGTCTGGAAGTGCTTGCTCGTGTTGGTGAACACGGCCTCGGCGTCGTGCAGCGCCTTGGTCGCCGGCGGCACGTCCCGGCTGGTGACGACGGGGCCCCAGTAGTAGCTGATGTTCGGTAGCGCGTCGACGAAGCGGGCGCTGGTCGCCGCATCCGCCTTGGTGCTGGGGCGCTTCTCGCCCGTCTCGTGATCGAAGACGAAGACGCCCGAGCCGTCGTTGCTCAGATAGCAGTGCTTGCCGTCGATGAGCATGTCGCAGTCGGGGTCGCGGCCGGCGAGCACGTAACTGTCCGGCACCTGCGAGACGGCCTCCATGACGACCGCGCGGGGCAGCCTGGCGACCTGGGTGGCGCGGTCGACCTCGCAGCCGTTCTCTTCGAGGATGTCGAGCGCCTTCTCGCTGGGGAAGCGGATGCCTACGCTCTCCATCACGTCGAGCGTCGCCTCGTGGATGCGCTCGAGCTCGCTGGGATTGAGCACGTCCCACCAGAGACGGGGGGCAATGGGGTTGATGCGGGTGGTCATTGCGGCAACCTCGCTGGAGTCCGACGACAGGTCAGGACGATGAGTCGGTCAGCGGGCGGGCGTCGCGGCGACACACAAAGGGGCCCGTCCGGGGGGACGGAGGGCCTACAGACCGCAGGCGCGGTTGATCGTGCTTATGCTGATTGAGGAAGCGGTAGGCACGGCCGGAGTCTATCACCGGCCTCGCGCGCGACAAAACGTCGCGGGTTGCCGCACGGTGCAGCGGTTTTGTGGTCGAGTGCGGCGATGCCGAACGCGCGAGGCCCTGGCCGAGCTGGACGCGCTCC
>CAVPVX010000008.1:0-13767 GCA_963709345.1 uncultured Actinomycetes bacterium | reverse complement strand
GAGCGCCGCGAGGCGGTCGCGGTCTATGGTCGTCATGGGCACCTCCGGGCCGCTTCCCCCAGCTTACCCCACCAGCTCCTTCGCCCGCTCCACCGCCATGCCGGCGTTGGCGCCGTAGCCGTCGGCGCCGATCTCGTCGGCGTAGGCGGCGGTCACCGGGGCGCCGCCGACCATCACCTTGACGGAGTCGCGCAGGCTCTCGGCCTTGAGCGCGGCGATCGTCTCGGCCATGTGCGGCAGGGTGGTCGTGAGCAGGGCGCTCATGCCGATGATCTTCGGCGAGTGCTCCTTGACGGCGGCGACGAAGTCGGCCGCCGTCACCCCGGTGCCGAGGTTGACGACCGTGAACCCGGCCCCCTGCAGGAGCATGCCGACGAGGTTCTTGCCGATGTCGTGCAGGTCGCCCTCGACGGTGCCGATCACGACCACGCCGCCGCCGGCCTCGTCGCCGGCGGCCATGTGCGGGCGCAGCAGGTCGAGGCAGGCCTGCATGACGCGGGCGGAGAGCAGCACCTCGGGGATGAAGCACTCGCCGTCACGCATGCGCGTGCCGACGACCTCCATGCCGGGGAGCAGGGCGGAGTCGAGGATCTCCCGCGCCGTGGCCCCGGTGGCGAGGAGCGCCGTGGTGAGTGCGGTGGCCACATCGGCGTCGCCGGCGATGATGGCCTGCTTGAGCTGGTCGTTCATGCCACGCCTTTCTCACGGTCGGCAGCTTCAATGATGCGGTGCACCTGCTCGGCGACGTCGGGGTCGATGGGCAGGGGCTGGTGCGACTCCACAAGCTCCAGCGCCCGGGCGCGCGTCCGCGCGGCGAGGTCTGTCGCGCCCCTGCTCTCCCAGTCCTCGCGCACGCGCCGGTCGAGGACCTCCGGCTGGCTGAGCTCGCGCATGTGCTTGAGCGTGGCGTCGAGCGAGAGGAAGTCGCCGAACGCGCCGACCTTGGCGATGTCGTCTACCGCCATGGTCTCGTCTGTGACCGAGATGCCGGCGACGACGAACTTGATCATCCGCGCGATCTCGTTGTCCATGACCAGTTGGCCAAGGTCGAAGGTGACGCCCTGATCGACCATCCCCGCCCCGTAGATTCGGGTTGGCGCCTGCCAACGCAGGAAGGAGTCCGGTGAGGGTCTTCTCGTGACCGGTCTGCGCGTCACCGAGCTTGGAATCCGCCTACAACCCGGCCACGAAGCTCGGAAGCAGGTAGCGGCGAGCGATCTGGGCGCAGGCGGCGCTGAACAGGGCGAGCTCGGGCGAGCCCACGCACGCCGCCGCCAGCTTCAGGTCGATCGCCGTAGTCGACGAGCCGTACGTGACGGGGCAGCCGGCGCTCGACCAGCTGCGCGAGGACGATGCCCGCGAGGACCTCGGCGTTGTGCAGCACGAGCGTGCCGGCGAGGGTGACCGGGGAGGATCCTCCGGACATCGCCATGCTGAGGATCGTGTCCGGGCACCAGGCGCGCGCCGACTCGATGATCACCTCGCTGGCGTCACGCGGCAGCTTGAGCGGGCTCACTGGGCAGACGCCGAAGCCGATGAGCGGGCGGTGGCGGAACGCGTCCTCGCCGCCCGCGACCACCGTGGCCATCTCGATGAGCTTGCGGCAGTCGTAGGCGCTGGTCGCCTCGGTGCCCACCGGCTTCCCGGTGTTCAGGATGGCCGCCTCCCACTTGTGGAGGCTCGCCGTCGCCTCCGGGACGTCGCCCGGGTGCACGGCGGACTCGTAGGTGTCGATGTCGCTCAGCGCGTCGACCAGCCGTGCGGCCTCGTGCACGTCCTGTAACACCGGGTGGCGGTACTCGCCGGTGCGCGTGTCGACGAGCATGATGCCTTCGTCGAAGTTGGAGACGTAGACACGGCCGCCCTCGAGGACGATGTCCTGCTCCGGGTCGCGGCCACAGAGATAGCTCTTGGGCGGGCAGGAGCGGAGCGCATCCTCCACAAGATAAGGCGGGATGCGCACCATACGCGTCTCGCGGTCGACGAGGCAGCCGCCATCGCTGTAGATGTCGAGCGCATCGTCGGCCTCGACCCACATCCCCGTGCGTTCGAGGACCTCGAGCGAGCCCAGATGGATGTCGTCGAGCTCGGCCTCCGTGAACACCTTCAGGCTGAGCCCACCGGAGCTGGGGCGCCCGGCGTGCAGATTTCGCTTCACTGGAGAACCTCCGCTGCCACAAGCGTCTGTAGGTGACGAGACGGCGGGTGAGGCGGACAGACGTAGGGCCGCCCGGCCCTCCGCAGGCGTGGTCGCTGGAGCGTCCCGCCGCTCGCAGATCTCGAGCGTAAGGGCGGGGAGCCCGCGAGTAAAGCGTCAATGGCTCGCACGCCCAACTTCGCCGAGCAATCCGTCTCTGGCGGCTCGGCGATGGTGCGAAGTTCGCCCAACTTGTGGTCGTTCGGGATCTTGGCGGGTGGTGGTATCGTGCGGGCAGCCGCCGGCGGGCGATTCCGGCCGCCGGCAGACCCGTCCACGTCACCGGAGGCGACCATGCCGCTGATCGAACGCGACGATTCCATCCTCATCGTCATCGATCTGCAGCCCGAGTTCTGGAACGACAGGCTGGACAAGGCTGACGCGGCGCAGGTCGGTGTGGCGGCCGCTCGTGCCTCGTGGCTGGCGGGGACGGCGATCGCCCTGGGCGTGCCGGCTGTGCTGACCGAGGAGGACCCTGCGCGCAACGGGCCGACGGCGGGGGGCGTGCTGCTCGCCGTCGGCCGCAGGGCGCCGGTGTTCACCAAGCCGGTCTTCGATCTTGCCGCTTGCCCGGACATCAGGGCGGCGATCAAGGCTACCGGCCGCCGGACGGCCGTCCTCTGCGGCTTCGAGACCGACGTCTGCGTGACGCACTCAGCCGCCGGCCTCGCAGAGGCCGGCTATCGCGTCGTGGTGGCCGCCGACGCCGTTTTCACGCCGGCGGGCGCGCAGGCCTACGGCCTCGCCCGCCTGCGCGATCTCGGCGTCGAGCTCGTCCACTGCAAGGGCGTCTACTACGACTGGGTGCGGACGCTCGAGGCGGCTCTCGCCTTCGAGCGGGAGCATCCCGAACTCGCCGAGCCGCCCGGGTTCTGGGTCTAGCGCGGCGACGACCTGCGAGGCGGCCGAAGGAGGGAGCGAAGATGGTGGACCGGATGAGCCAGGCGAGGGCGTGGAACGGCGACGCGACACGCGCTGCAGTCTTCTGGCAAGGTGGCGACCCGCGCTGGAATACGGTCGACATCTTGCCGCTGACGACCACCGAACGCGCCGACGTGTGCATCGTCGGCGGCGGGTTCACCGGCCTGTGGACCGCCCTGTCCGTGAAGCGACTCTCACCCGGGACGGATGTCGTGCTCATCGAGCGCGAGTACTGCGGAGCCGGCGCCAGCGGGCGCAACGGCGGTTGGGTGAACGGCTGGGACGACATCATGCCCGCGCTCATCTCACGGTTCGGCCGCGACGCCGGGCTGTGGCTGGTCGACGCCTCCCGGCGCAGCCTCGACGACATCCGCGAGACGGTACGGGACGGCGACATCGACTGCGACCTCTCGTTCACGGGCGGCCTGACCGTGGCGCTTTCCCCGGCCCAGGTCGACGGCATCCTCGAGCCTGCTCTTCTGGCCCGCAAGCTCGGTCGCGACGACCTCTTCCGCGTCCTCGACGGGGACGAGGCCCGTGCCTTGTCGGGGTCGCCGGCGGCCGAGGCCGGGGCGCTGATCCTGCAGGCCGGCAGCGTCCAGCCGGCGTTGCTGGTGCAGGGCCTGCGCCGGCTGGTCGTCGCGGCCGGCGTGCGCGTCTACGAGGCAACGCCGATGGCCGGCCTGCAGCGCACGCTGCCCGCCGTCGTCAAGACCCCGTCCGGGAGCGTTACCGCCGACAGGGTGGTCCTCGCCTCCGGCGCCCGGCTCGGCCTGGTGCCGGAGCTGCGCCGAACCATCTTCATCATCCCCTCGCACGTGGTCGCGACGGCGAGCTCGCAGGAGGCTCTGGACCGCCTGGGCTGGGTGCATGGCCGTCCCTTCTCGGACGGGCGCACCGCCGTGCACTACGCCCAGCGCACGGCCGACGACCGCGTCGTCTTCGGCCGCGGTGGCGGCCGCCTCGGCTACGGCGGCCGCATCATCCCCGCCCACTTCCACGATCTCCGCGAGATAGAGGGCGTCGTCGCGGACATGCGCGGGATGCTGCCGGCCACTCGCGACCTCGCGGTCGAGTGGCGCTGGGGCGGGCCCCTCGAGCGCACTCAGCACGGCATTCCCTGGGTCGGCACCCTGGGCGCGTACCGCAACGTCCACTATGGCCTGGGCTACTCCGGCAACGGCGTCTCAGCCTCCAACCTCATCGGCCGCACCCTGGCCTCGGTCGTCCTGGGGCTCGACGACGACTTCGCGCAGTCGCCGCTGGTCTCGGAGCCGCCGACCTACCTGCCGCCGGAGCCCATCCGCTCGGTCGGCGCGCGCGCGGTGCGCAGCGCCATCGAGCGCTGTGAGGTGATGGAGGACGAGGGTCGCAGGCCCGACCCGGTCTCGCGCGCGCTGCGGCGCTGCCTCGGTATCTCGATGCCGAAGGGCGTCACGCTGTGGCGCCGGGATGAGATGGACTGATCTCGGCGGATCGGACGGGGAGGCGGCTGTAGCCGATGACCGGGCACGGCACGCCGACGACCTCGTGCCCGGGCACGATCTCACGCAGGGCGTCTGAGGCGGCGAGGTCGTCGTCCCCGTTGCCGTCGAAGGGCACGATCAGCGCGCCGTTGGCGAAGTACGAGTCGAGGTAGGTCTCGACGATCGGCATGTCGCCGATGAGCACCGGCGCGCTCCGCCGGGCGAACCCGGTCACCTCGAGGTCCCGGCCGCGGGCGTCGGCGATATGCAGCCGGCGGCGGTTCTCCGCCGGGTTCTCGAAGTCGGGGTGCTGCGGGTCACGAACCCTGTGAAGCAGCACCCTGCCGGGGCCGACGAACGCGCCCACGCCGTCCACATGCCAGTCGGTGTCGGGGTCCTTGTCAAGGCCCAGTCCTGAGATGAGCCAGATGACCTTCTCCGCACCGAGGTAGTCCTTGAGTATCCGCGTCATCTCATCCTCGGTTGGCCCGGGGTTGCGCGAAGGATGCAGCAGGCAGCTCCCAGTGGTGACCAGCGTGCTCTCGCCGTCGATGGTGATGCCGCCTCCCCGAGGACCATCGGGGCGGCGAAGCGCTCCACGCCGAAGTGCTCGGCGAGCCGGCGGCCGACGGCGGCATCGTTGTCGTAGGGTGGGCACTTCTCGCCCCGGGAGTTGAAGGCGTAGTCGCTGACGGCGAGCGTGCCGTCAGGGCGCGTGACGAAGATCGGCCAGCTGTCGCGGAGCCACGAGTCGTCGATCGGCATCTAGACGACCTCGATGTCGCGGCCGCGTGGTTCGCCATCGCCCGCACGTAGTGCTCGCCCCAGACGGAGCGGATGCGGATCCGGGTGGGCCAGCCCATGATGTAGCGCTCGTGCGGCTCCCATTCGGCCGGCATGCGGTAGCCGAGCGAGGACGGGGTGGCCCGTGCGGCCTTCGGTGCCGGAGTCGGCGGCTCTGGATATGTGGGCTCCTCTTTGTGGGGTCGAGCGGCGCTGTGAAGCCTGCAGCCTCGCGCGTCCGGGTGCACACGCGCCTGGTGGACAATCGATCCGCGGACGACGTAAGGACTACCCTGCCACGGGTGGATCCGCGTCGTGGAGAAATCGGCCGGGTTGCGCTGCAGGCGAATGTGGTCGGCCGTCAGCCCAGCCCGGCGGCGAACGCGGCGAGCAAGTCGAGGAGCTCTCCCTCGCCGGGCTCGGCGGGACGAAGCAGGGTGACGGTCAGTGCGTATGCCCCGACCGGCCCGGTGCGAGCGCTCGTCAGCACGCTCGCGGCGTCACGCCCGTCGGACGCCGGGCTCACCCCTCGCTCGCCGGCCGATACCGCTGCGACGGCGGCGCCGACGACCTGGCTGTCGCGGACGATGAGGCATGAGTGCGCCGCGAAGAGGTCGCAGGCGAGTCGCGCGACGGGGCCCGGCCAATCCGCCTGCTCGCGCAGGTCGCCGGGGTCGGCGATGCGGTCGGCGAGGTCTTTCAGCCGCGTCGGAAGAACGACAGCTGCGTCGCCGGCGCGCATCGCGTCGCGGTACATCTCAACGTTGCGTATGGCGACCGCGGCGCTGCCGGCCAGCGCTCTCATGAGGCGCAACTCCTGCGGGGAGTAGAAGCGAGGCCGGTCCGAGTCGACTGCCTCCAGAATGCCGATCGCATCATCGCCGACGACAAGCGGCACGATGAGCACGCTCTGATCCTCGTAGCGGCGCAGCAGTCGGACCTCGGCGGGGTCGGCGTCGCGGTCATCCACATTGACGACGACGGTCTCCCCCCTTTCCAGCACACGGCGCGTGAGCGGGTAGTCCTCGATGTCGACGGCCGTGGTCGACGGCAGGCGCTGCCCGCTCGCGTCGTACTCCGCGAGGACGTGCACACTTCCGGCGGCCGCATCGTAGCCGCTGATCGCACACGTACTGCAGTCGCAGAGGCGCGTGACGTGACGGGCGATCGTCGCGAGGAGCTCCTGCCGGTCGAGCATGCCGGCCAGGTCGATGAGCACTTGCGCCAGTGTGTCGACTTCCCGCTCGCGTGCCAGTTGCGCCTGAAGCCGGCCGCTTTCCCCGATGGCTCTTCTCAACTCATCGATGTCGTCCCGTGCGATGCGCCGGTGGCCGCCGGCAGCGTGCTCGCACGGGAGAAACCCCGTCGCCGTCCAGCGGCGGACGGTGTTCGGCGTCACGCCGAGCGTCCGGGCGGCTTGCCCGACGGTCAGATGCATGGAGCGCCCCCAGGGCCGTGCTCCTGCCCGCCGATTCCCCAGTCGCGGGTAGATTCGCAGGTAGGCTTCATCTCGGTCCACCTCAGAACCGGCACGGATCACCACCGGTGATCCGTGCTCGAGAGGGCCTACATCGGGGGAGGCCACCGACCAAACAGATGCGATTCTCTCGGGGGGATGGATCAGATGCCAATGAGATTCTCTGAGCGGGGATACGGCGCGGCCGAGGTAGACTCGTCCGGGCCGGGACCCGCCGGCCCTGTCGAGGCATGTGCTCGCACCTGCTCGATTCACGGAGCTTGGTGGTGCCGGGCGTGAATGAGGAGGCGGTATGAACGAGGCGCATCTGACAATCTGGGACGCGGCCGCCTGTCGGCGTGTGCATGAGGCGACGCTGCAGGTGCTCTCCGAGACGGGGATCGACGTGCACTACGCGCCGGCCGTCGAGATCCTCGCCGGGGCCGGTGCACAGGTGGACGGGGCGCGGGTGCGCATCCCCGCTGAGCTTGTCGGTGCGGCGCTCAAGAGCGCGTCGCGCGACTGGACCATCAAGTCGCGCGGCGGCGAGACCGAGCCGCTCGTGCTCGACGCCGGCCACACCTACTGCGGCACTGGGTCGGACATCCTGTACGTCTGCGACCCGGACACCCGTGAGCGCCGCCGCGTCCGCCGCGCCGACGTCGAGGGCATGGCGGCTCTCTGCGAGAAGCTGCCCAACATCGACTTCGTCATGAGCATGGGCCTGCCGGAAGATGCTCCGCAGGCGATCGACGACCTCGTGCAGGTGGACGCCATGCTGCGGGGCACGCGCAAGCCGCTCATCGTGGCGCCCCGCGATGGGCACATCCTCCCGAGGATGCGGGAGATGGCGGCGCTCGCCGGCGAGGCGGGCAGCTTCGCCATCTACGCCATGCCCGTGCCGCCGCTCCTTCTTGACGAGGACGGCGCCAGCAAGGTGATCGCCTGCGCCGAGCTCGGCATCCCGCTCGTCTGGGCGCCGGCGCCGAACGCCGGCACCACGGCGCCGGCCAGCGTGGCCGCCGTCATCGTGGTCGCCAACGCCGAGGTCCTCGCCGGCCTCGTTCTGAGCCAGGCGGTCAAACCCGGTGCGCCGTTCGTCTGGGGCGTCGGGGTCGGCGCCATGAACATGCGGACGATGAACGAAGTGTATTCGTCCGCCGACGTCTTCCGCGGCCACCAGGCGCAGACCGACCTGGCGCGCTGGTACGACCTGCCGAGCTTCGCCTACGCGGCGCACACCGACAGCAAGCTGCTGGACGAGCAGTGGAGCGCGGAGGCGGCTTTGACGGCGATCCTCGGCAAGCTCAGCCGCGGGACGCTGCTGCACGACGTCGGTTACCTCGAGTGCGGGTTGCAGAGCAGCTACGAGTCGATCGTCTTCGGCGACCACCTGCTCGGCTGGGCGAAGGCGTTCATGGCGCCGCTACCTGTGGACGACGAGGCGCTGGCGCTGGACGAGATCGAGGCGGTGGGGCCGGGCGGCAACCACCTGGCCCGGCCCTACACGCGCAAGCACTTCCGCAAGATCTGGCAGAGCGACTTCCTGGACACGACGCGGCACGACGCCTGGGAGGCGGACGGGTCAAAGACGCTGCTCGACCGCCTGCGGGCGCGAGTCGCGGAGCTGCGCTCCGAGCCGCGCGCCTTCGCGCTGCCGGATGACGTGACGGCGGGCCTCGACCGGATCCTTGCGGACGTCGAGGCCCGGCGGCCGGGGGGCTGACCGGCCAAGCGGGGCCCCCCGCGAGGGCGTTCGCGAGGGGCCGCGCCGTGACGGCTCAGCTGCCTCCGGCTCTCCCGCGACCGGAGCGGCCCCGCTCCAGGACCATGTCGATGTAGTCGTCGCAGAGCGCGAGCGCATCGTCGACACTGAAGTCCGTCGCCGCCATCAGCAATTCGATCCAGGCTCCGTCCGCGAGGGCCACGAGCCCGATCCCGGCCTTGCGGGGATCGATGTCCAGGCCCTGTCGCCGCGCCGCCTCGCGGAAGAGCTCGCTGTACCGCTCGCGCTCGTCGGCGTACACACGCTCGTTGATCTCCTTGAGGTCCGGGTCGCCGAGGGCTGCCTGCCAGAACCCGAACCAGGCGTGAGCCCGTTCAGGCGCGGCCAGCTCCTCACGGAAGTCCGTGGCGACGATCGCGCGTAGCGTCGCCACCGGATCGTCGTCCTCCGCCGGGCCGGCTGTGAACGCCGCCCGCTGCCCGTCCGCGAGGCGCCGGAACGCCTCGAGGAGGAGCCGACGCTTGCTGCCGAAGTGGTGCCGCACCAGGCCGCGAGACACCCCGGCGGCGTCGGTGATCCTCTCGATGGAAACGCCTGCGGGGCCGTAGTTGGCCATGCACAGGATCGTCGCCTCGATGAGCCTGTCTCTTGACGCGGCCGCGCTGAGCTGACGTCTGTTCTGTTGCGGCTGCAGGCTCCTTGCGGGCTGCTCTGTGGAGTGCGCTCGGTCCATCGCGTCGCAGCGTACCATGGAGTTCTTGACGCAGACCAGACTGGCTTGCTATATGTATAGATAGCGAAACTATCGGGGGAGGTGGGTCCATTGAAACGACGTGCCCACGCGGGACGTACGCGCAGCGGAGGCTTCAGCCTGAATGCCTTCACCGACGACGAGTTCAGGGACCTCCACGTCGCGACTCTGGAGGTCCTCGAGCAGACTGGCGTCTTCACCGACGACCCCGAGGCGCTGGACATCTTCGAGTCCGGCGGCGCGATCGTCGATCGTGCGACCGGGGTCGTGAGGATTCCGCCGCGGCTCGTCGAGGCGGCGATCGACTCGTCGCCGGAGCGCATCCTGGCCGCCGGTCGCAGCCCCAAGGACGACATCATGCTCGATGCCGGGCGCGTCGGCTTCACGACGTTCGGCGAGGGCATCAGCATCGTCGACCCCGAGACCGGCGAGATGCGCGAGCCGACCAAGCAGGACGTCGCCGACACCGCGCGAGTCGCCGACTACCTGGACGAACTGGACACGTACGAGATCGCCGTCGGAGCTCACGACATGCCGACCGCGACGGCGACCATCCACAGCTACGAGGCGGCGCTGCTCAACACCAGTAAGCACATCTGCGCCGGCCCCCTCTCCCGCTGGGAGGCCGAGACGATACTCGACATCGCCGCCGCCGTCGTGGGTGACCGGGAGGCTCTGCGGCGGCGTCCGATGGTGATGATCGGAGTATGTCCGGTGAGTCCGCTGAAGCTCCCCAAGGAGTGCTCGGAGGCGATCGTCTCGGCCGCGCGCGCCGGCGTCCCCTGTCTGGTGCTCTCGATGGCGATGGCCGGTGGCTCGGCCCCCGTCAATCTCGCCGGTACACTCGTCGTCCACAACGCTGAGGTGCTCGCCGGAATCACGCTGGCGCAGCTCACGAGCCCAGGCACGCCGATGCTCTACGGCAGCTCGACGACGGCCATGGACCTGCGCCTCGCGGCGGCCTCCGTCGGCTCGCCGGAGTGTGGCGTCATCAGCGCCGCCGCAGCCGCCATCGCGCGACGGTATCGCCTGCCCAGCTACGTGGCCGGGTTGTAGGGCGACTCCAAGCTCTTCGACGCTCAGACCGGTCACGAGAAGACGCTGACCGCGCTGCTGCCGGCGTTGGCAGGTGCCAACCTGATCTACGGCGCGGGGATGATCGAGTCGGGTGTCGCGTTCGATTTCGGCCAGCTCGTCATGGACAACGAGTTCGCCCGGATGATCAAGCACGCGGTCATGGGTGTCCCGGTGGACGACGAGCGGCTCGGCGTGGACGACATCGCGCAGGTGGGCCCCTTCGGGGACTTCCTCAGCCTGGACTCCACACTCAAGTTCATGCGCAGCCAGTCCCAGCCGAAGCTGATCGACCGCAGGGTGCGGGAGGACTGGGCCGCCGCCGGCGGCAAGGACCTGCATCAGCGCGCGCTGGAGGAGGCGCGCCGCATCCTCGCGACGCACGTGCCGGAGCCGCTGCCCGACGACGTCGTGCGCGAGATCCGCGAGATCGTGGACGCGGCCGACGCCGCTGCGGCAGTAGGGAGTCCACAATGCACCTGAAGTTCGGGTGCCTTTCGGCCGCCGAGAAGGACGCGCTGCACCAGCGCGTCCTGTACGTGCTCGAGCACGTGGGCATCGGCGTGGAGTCCACCGTCGCCCTGGACCTCCTCGCCGACGCGGGCGCCCACGTCGACAGGGAGCGCCGCACCGCGACCCTGCCCCCAGAGCTGGTCGAGAGCTGTCTGGAGAAGGCTCCCGGGAGCGTGCGGCTCGCGGCCCGCGACGCGGCTCACGACCTGCTCGTCGGCGCCGGCTCGCCGCTGGCCTGCTGCACGGACGGCATGGTGATGACGGTCCTGGACGACGTGACCGACGCGGTGCGTGACGCTACGCGCGACGACCTCGCCTACTTCTACGGCCTCTTCGACGCTCTTGACGACCTCGACTTCATCTGGACCTCGCTGACGTTGGGTGAGCTCGATGCGCCGACGGTGGGCCTCGAGACCGATCTCATCGCCCTGGAGTCCACCTCCAAGCACGTGCAGAGCGTCGTGGCGCACTCGCCGGAGCAGGTGCCGCCCCTTCTGGAGATGTTGGAGGCGATCGCGGGGGCGCCGATGCACGAGCGGCCGATCTACTCCTCGCTGCACTGCCCCGTGTCGCCGCTGCGGTTCGAGGGCGACAAGCTCGAGGCCTCAATCGAGCTCGCGCGCCACGGGGTACCGATCCTCGTCCATCCCCTGCCGCTGATGGGTACCACGGCTCCTCTGAGCGTCCTGGGCACGACCGTCATCACGCTCGCGGAGATCCTGGCCGCCGTCACCATCTTCCAGCTGGCGGCGCCGGGCTGCCCTCTCATGGTGGTCGCCATCGGCGGCTCCACGCATCTGCGCACCGGCGGGTATCTCAGCGGCACGCCCGAGGTCGCGCTGATCGACATGGCGAGCCTGGCCATGACCCGTCGGTACGGCCTGCCGAGCATGAGCGCCGGCATGAGCTCGGATGCCAAGGCCGCCAACTTCCAGGCCGGCTCGGAGGGTGCACTGACGGCGGCGACCTCCGTGCTGTGCGGCGCCGATCTGCTCGTCGGGGCCGGGGTCGTCGACGAGGCGGTATCCACCGCCAAGACCATCCTCGACTGCGACCTCATCGGGTCGGTCAAGCGCCTGCTCGAGCTGCCCGACACCGTGGACGACGCGTCGACCCTGATCGACGACATCGCCGCGGTCGGCCCGGGCGGTCAGTTCCTCGCGCGGCGCAGCTCTCGCGTGAACTCTCGCCGCGGTGAGATCTGGCGCGCATCCGTGTTCCAGCGTGAGGCCCCATCCGCGTATGCGGGGCGTTCCCTGGTGAGCGACGCGCTGGCGCGCGCTGAAGCAGTGCTCGCCGCGCACGTGCCGACCCCCATCCCCGACGATGCCCGCCGCGAGGCGCGCGCCGCGTTCGAGCGGTACGCGCGTGGCGCGGGCGGCCACTGAACAAGGAGCACCGGAAGATGGAGACGCAGTTCCCGACCCGCATGGGTGACGGCTCGCTGACCCGCTTGACGCGCAGCGAGCTGCGCGCGGAGCTCGAAGAGGGCACCTTGGCGGCGGCGAGCCGGGCCAAGGTGCCGCCGCTGTCCGCGGACGAGCTCGACCACCTGCTTGAGATCTGGGCGTCGCCGGCCAAGTTCTCCGCCGTCGACATCGGCGACGAAGTCGTGCTCACCTACGACGGCTCGGGGTCAAAGACGGTCGGCACGCGCACCCAGGACCTGCTCATCTACGAGCAGATGTTCGGAGCCGACTCCGTCGAGCTCGGGCACGTCGACTACTCGTTCAAGGCCATCCGGACCATCCTGCCGTTCGAGGCGCAGAGCATGAAAGATGCACAGGCGGTTCTCACGGTGCCGCTGATGTACGGGGCGATGCCCAATCTGGGCCTGTACTCAAAGCCCGACGGGCCGGCGCCCAACTGGTCGGAGTTGCTGCCGCTGGCGCGAGTGGACGAGGCGCGAGCGGCCCAGGAGGACGCGGTCGGGTACGCCGTCGAAGACATGGTGAAGACCGCCGACGCGCTGTGGGAGGCGGGCGCCGACGGCATCGACTTCGACACCGCCGGCGCGGCCGGCGACGGCGACTTCCTGGCCACCCTACTCGCGATCGAGCGCATCCGCGCGGCCCATCCCGACATGGGCATCCAGGTCGGCATGGCCGGCGAGTTCGTGCTCGGCATGCACGGCCGGCTCGAGTACGACGGGGTGCGCCTGGCCGGTCTCTGGCCGCGCGGACAGATGGAGCTCGTGCGCCGGGCCGGGGCGACGATCTACGGCCCGGCGATCACCGTCAACACCCGCCGCACGGGGGCGTGGAACATCGCGCGCGCGCTGACGATCGTCAAGCCGTGCATGGAGGTGGCCGAGATCCCCGTGCACATGAACATCGGCATGGGCGTCGGCGCCGTCCCCACCACCAGCTACCTGCCGCTGGACGCCGTGGCGCGCGCCTCGCGCGCCACCGTCGACATTCTGCGGCTGGACGGCTTGTAGGTCGGCGGCGGCGACCCTCTCGGGATGCCGTGTGCTCACGCGACCGCCTCGGGGATGTGCGGGATGCGCGCTGCTGGAGATCTGGTGGCGCGCATGCAGATCACTCGGGGAATGCGGATCCGTGAGGCTAAGGCCTACGTTGCGGAGCGGCTCGGGGTCAGCCCCTTCGACCTCTCCGATCCCATCGCCATGGAGGACGTGCGAAGGGAGCGGCAGCTCGGGCGCATCACGACCTTTGAGATCAGCTACCCCACCCAGTCGAGCGCCATGGAGGCGAAGTTCAGGATCGCCGAACTGCTGGATCTGCCGATCAATTGCGTGCAGCGCTTCAAACGGCACGCAGGGCTCGCATGAGCCGCACGCGCGCCGGCTCGGATAGGATCGTCACGGAGGTGACCACATGACCGCGATCATCGACCGCGACCGGCTGGCGGAGCTCA